>NZ_CP070368.1:1391666-2087500 GCF_016919705.1 Paracoccus methylovorus | reverse complement strand
GATAAGCCATGGGGAGCTGAGAATAAGCTTTGATCCATGGATTTCCGAATGGGGAAACCCACCTGAAATCTGATTGTTGTTACCTTTCGGTATCAACAGTCGGGTTAACCAGGTACTTATTACCTGAATACATAGGGTTTTAAGAGCAAACCCGGGGAACTGAAACATCTAAGTACCCGGAGGAAAGGAAATCAACAGATACTCCCCTAGTAGCGGCGAGCGAACGGGGACCAGCCGAGCCGTGAGAATGACCAGAATGGCCTGGAAAGGCCAGCCATAGCGGGTGACAGCCCCGTATGGGAAGTTTGATCGGACGTATTAAGTAGGGCGGGACACGTGAAATCCTGTCTGAAGATCGGGGGACCACCCTCGAAGGCTAAGTACTCCTTGCTGACCGATAGCGAACCAGTACCGTGAGGGAAAGGTGAAAAGCACCCCGACGAGGGGAGTGAAACAGTTTCTGAAACCGGACGCCTACAAGCAGTCGGAGGGGCCTTGCGCCCTGACGGCGTACCTTTTGTATAATGGGTCAACGACTTGGTCTATCTAGCAAGCTTAAGCCGTTAGGTGTAGGCGCAGCGAAAGCGAGTCTTAAATGGGCGACTTAGTTAGATGGATCAGACCCGAAACCAGATGATCTAGGCATGAGCAGGCTGAAGGTTAGGTAACACTAACTGGAGGGCCGAACCCACACCTGTTGAAAAAGGTCGGGATGACTTGTGCCTAGGGGTGAAAGGCCAATCAAATCTGGAGATAGCTGGTTCTCCGCGAAAGCTATTTAGGTAGCGCCTCGGACGAATGCCCACGGGGGTAGAGCACTGCATGGATGATGGGGGCCCACAGCCTTACTGAGTCTAAGCAAACTCCGAATACCGTGGAGCAATATCCGGGAGACACACGGCGGGTGCTAACGTCCGTCGTGGAGAGGGAAACAACCCTGACCAACAGCTAAGGCCCCCAATTCGTGGCTAAGTGGGAAAGCATGTGAGACTTCCAAAACAACCAGGAGGTTGGCTTAGAAGCAGCCATCCTTTAAAGATAGCGTAACAGCTCACTGGTCTAGTCAAGAGGTCTTGCGGCGAAGATGTAACGGGGCTCAAGCCACGAGCCGAAGCTTTGGGTGTGCATTTATGCACGCGGTAGCGGAGCGTTCCGTGATATAAGCTCTTGCCTCTTCTATCCCTCGGGATAGCGGAGGCGCGAGCTTTACTGTGAAGCCGGGCCGTAAGGCATCCGGTGGAGTGATCGGAAGCGAGAATGTTGACATGAGTAGCGACAAACAGGGTGAGAGACCCTGTCGCCGAAAGTCCAAGGGTTCCTGCTTAAAGCTAATCTGAGCAGGGTAAGCCGGCCCCTAAGGCGAGGCCGAAAGGCGTAGTCGATGGGAACCAGGTTAATATTCCTGGGCCAGGAGATGGTGACGGATCGCAGAGGTAGTTCTTCCTTATCGGATTGGAAGGGCTGCTGAGTGGTTCCTGGAAATAGCCCTCCATGAGACCGTACCCTAAACCGACACAGGTGGACTGGTAGAGAATACCAAGGCGCTTGAGAGAACCACATTTAAGGAACTCGGCAAAATACCTCCGTAAGTTCGCGAGAAGGAGGCCCCGTTGGCAGGCAACTGTTGGCGGGGGGCACAAACCAGGGGGTGGCGACTGTTTACTAAAAACACAGGGCTCTGCGAAGCCGTAAGGCGACGTATAGGGTCTGACGCCTGCCCGGTGCCGGAAGGTTAAAAGGAGAGGTGCAAGCCTTGAATTGAAGCCCCGGTAAACGGCGGCCGTAACTATAACGGTCCTAAGGTAGCGAAATTCCTTGTCGGGTAAGTTCCGACCTGCACGAATGGCGTAACGACTTCCCCGCTGTCTCAAATGTGGACTCAGCGAAATTGAATTGTCTGTGAAGATGCAGACTTCCCGCGGTTAGACGGAAAGACCCCATGCACCTTTACTATAGCTTCGCACTGGCATCAGGATTGCGATGTGCAGGATAGGTGGTAGGCATTGAAGCGGAGACGCCAGTTTCCGTGGAGCCATCCTTGAGATACCACCCTTCGCACTCTTGATGTCTAACCGCGGCCCGTTATCCGGGTCCGGGACCCTGCGTGGTGGGTAGTTTGACTGGGGCGGTCGCCTCCCAAAGAGTAACGGAGGCGCGCGAAGGTTGGCTCAGAGCGGTCGGAAATCGCTCGTCGAGTGCAATGGCAGAAGCCAGCCTGACTGCAAGACTGACAAGTCGAGCAGAGACGAAAGTCGGCCATAGTGATCCGGTGGTCCCGAGTGGAAGGGCCATCGCTCAACGGATAAAAGGTACGCTGGGGATAACAGGCTGATGATGCCCAAGAGTCCATATCGACGGCATCGTTTGGCACCTCGATGTCGGCTCATCTCATCCTGGGGCTGGAGCAGGTCCCAAGGGTATGGCTGTTCGCCATTTAAAGAGGTACGTGAGCTGGGTTTAGAACGTCGTGAGACAGTTCGGTCCCTATCTGCCGTGGGTGTAGGATACTTGAGAGGAGTTGCCCCTAGTACGAGAGGACCGGGGTGAACGTTCCACTGGTGGACCTGTTGTGGCGCCAGCCGCAGTGCAGGGTAGCTATGAACGGACAGGATAAACGCTGAAGGCATCTAAGCGTGAAGCCCCCCTCAAAACAAGGTATCCCTTGAGAGCCGTGGAAGACCACCACGTCGATAGGCCAGAGGTGTAAGCGCAGCAATGCGTTCAGCTGACTGGTACTAATGGCTCGATAGGCTTGATTTGATCCGGAAGAAGACAGACCAGACGCTTGCAGATGCAAGCAAATGTCTCGCTTCCAAAAGCATCCTTGGACAACCATTCCCTCGGGAAACGCCGATTATCGCTTCTTTTCTGGTCTGGTGGCTTTAGCACGAGCAAAACACCCGATCCCATCCCGAACTCGGCAGTTAAGTGCCGTCGCGCCAATGGTACTGCGTCAAAAGACGTGGGAGAGTAGGTCACCGCCAGACCTGAAAAGACGCGATGATATCTCTCAAAACGATGAAAAACGGCGCGGGGTAGAGCAGCCCGGTAGCTCGTCAGGCTCATAACCTGAAGGTCGTAGGTTCAAATCCTACCCCCGCAACCAGAATATACAATGATTACAGTCGCTTAAAAGCCTCCCTCGCGGGAGGATTTTTGCGCTGCGCGAACGACTCAACGCTGACTCAACAAAAACGGGCTGCATGGGGAAACGGCGGCGAGACCGCGTCGCTGCAGGCGATTGACCCGGCTGACGGTAGGCGCATACTGGACAGATACCGACAATCCGGGGTCCACCAGATGATCGAAGAAGAACCGAACATAGTCACGTCGGGCAAAAGCCAGCGTGTCATCATCGACGGCCATCCTTTCTCCATCGAAATCTACCGTGCTGAAACGGATCAGAACTGGATGCTTGAGATCGTCGACCAGGATGGCACCAGCCACGTTTGGGACGATCAGTTCGCCTCCGACAAGGAGGCAAGAAACGCCGCTATCCAGGCAATCGAGGAAGAAGGCGCCGTCGCCTTCATGCGCGGTGATAATGTCATCCGGTTTCGGGGACGATGACGAGCGGCGCTGTCAGCGCCTGTCGACGTACGAACGGACGGTTAGGCTCTGCCTGGCGCTGCAGTGCAGCCTCCTGAAACCAGCCGTTCATGCTTACCGCAGCGATCTCAGCGGGGGGCTGTCTCCGATGCGGACAAAGCGGTCATCGAGAAGTGCTGTTAACTTGGCCTAAAACTCGATGGTGACTGACGGCGTGTTACGCTTCGCCTCGCCTTGGTAAACAACTTCGATGTTGTTGCCATCGGGGTCCAACGCGAAGGCGGCATAATACCCCGGATGATAGGCCCGGATACCGGGTGCTCCGTTGTCACGTCCGCCATGCGCTAGCGCCGCGCTGTAGAAGGCATCCACCGTTTCGCGATCCTTCGCTTGAAATGCTAGATGGTGCCGCCCCGTCAACTCGCCGGAAGCGGTCGCACTGTCAGCAGAAGATACCGTAAGCTCATCGGCTATGAAGTAGCCATTATCCGTGCTGAGCACTGGTATCCCCAACACGGACATTACCGCCGTGTAGAAGCGCTCGCTGGCTTGCAAGTCACGCACTACAAGCTGAATATGATCAATCAGGCGACCACGATGCAGTTGCATTGGTTTCCATTTCTTTCCGTGAAGTGTTTCGGGCGACGATACGCACAATTCTGAATGACCGGTAAGGGCTCTTCGCAACGTGCTGCTGCGCGGCATAACAATGCGATATGCACACACGGGCGATTGCATGACCGGCTATCGTGCTGCGCTCTCCAAGGTCGCAACTCATGCTCATTTGAGCAACGCAAGGTGAGTGAGGGACGGGCCGCGAGGCTGCCACTCGGAGCGATGCAGACCATCTCTTGAAAAACCCAACACGCTAGGTTATTTTATCTGATGGTTACGATTCATCGTGCACATGGCTTGCGCATCATCATCTTTACGGACGATCACGAGCCAGCTCATGTGCATGTGTTCGGGGACGGTCAGGCCAAGGTCAATCTTATTGGAACTGACGGTGCCCCGGTCCTTGTTTGGGCCGAAGGCATGAAGGCGAACGATCTGCGTCGCGCCATGCAGATTGTCCGTGACGAGCAGGCGCAGTTTCTTGCCAGATGGAGGGAAATCCATGGCTGACCTGACAGACGCCGAAATCGACGCTGCTCTCGAACGTGGTCGCATCGCGCAGCAAACCGAGCCCCGTGCGGCGTCAGCGCGCTATGATCGGAAAAGTGGACGGATCATCGTTGAACTGACAAACGGCTGCACCTTTGCCTTCCCGCCCCATATGGCACAGGGGTTGGAGACGGCCAAGGATGACGAGCTTGCCTCAGTCGAAATCCTTGGCGCAGGTTATGGGCTGCACTGGGAGGCACTCGATGCAGACCTTTCCGTGCCAGGTCTGCTTGCCGGGCTGTTTGGAACAAGGGCCTACATGGCTCGCCGGGCAGGACAGGCCACATCACCCGCCAAGGCAGCGGCAGCACGGGCCAATGGTGCCAAGGGCGGCAGGCCGCGCAAACAGGCGTAACGGTCGCGTTGATCGAAGGCCTTCTCAGAAGCCGCAGCCGGACAAATCGCGCCAGGCCCACGGTCCGTCAGGTCCTTCTCGATGAACCCGGCACAGAATGGAGCATGGTCATGGCATGGAGGCGGCACGCCTATTTGTCGCAAGCGGCCAGGGCATGGCTGGACCTCGTGCGCGAGGTCCACGGCGCCGACACGCATCCCAAGCCGGACGGGTAAGCTTCCGCGCTTTACGTCTCGGCGCAGAGCGGAGCGACAACCGCGTCGAGCACTTCCAGCGCATCCTGCGGAGAAAGCCCGATCAGGAAGCCGCGCTTGCCTCCATTGACCACGATGAGCGGCTGCTCCAACGCGGATTCATCGAGCGCCGCCCGAACAGGGCGTCTATGCCCGAAAGGGCTGATCCCGCCGACATGATAGCCCGTCATCTTCTCGGCCTTGTCCGGTTGCATCATTATCGCCGACTTCCCTCCGACCGCTGCTGCGAGGCGCTTCATCGACAGAACGCGGTCCACGGGAACGATCGCGCACATCCCTGTCCCATCCACCTCGGCAAGCAGCGTCTTGAAGACCCGGTCCGCAGGCAAGCCGATCGCCGCGGCCGCATGCATGCCGAGCCTGCCGTCCGCCCCGTCATAGTCGTAGTCGTAGATATAGGTTGTGAAGGCGATGCCTGCCTTTGCAAGCGCCCGGGTCGCCGGGGTTGCGGGATAACGTTCTGAACTCTTCATGTCGATCTTGCCCTTTTGGCGAAACTGCCCGTATACCGACGCCGCAATCGGCAAAAAAACGCCATTTCTTGCGTCTGCTCAATGAAAGAAACCGCCGTTCGGAGTTTGTTGCAACCCATGCCCGATCGAGCCGATCGGCGTATCCAGAACGATACATCTAAACGCTGGTTACAGGCGCGAAAAGCACTGAAGTAGATGCTGTCCCACGCCGTGGTGTAGGAGCGCCGACCTTCGGAGAGGTCAGGGCCTGATCAGGTAGCCACGGCGGGCAGCCTGACGGTTGGATTTTCGGTCACGCGGCCAAGCGTTTCAAGCGACATGTAGCGCCTGGCGACCGCCCATTCGTCGTTGGTCTCGAGCATCAGCGCGCCGACGAGGCGGATGATGGCCTCGTCGTTGGGGAAGATGCCGATGACGTCGGCGCGCCGCTTCACCTCGCGGTTCACCCGCTCCAGCGGGTTCGTGCTGGCGATCTGGGTCCAGTGCTCGCGTGGGAAGGACATGTAGGCCAGCACGTCGTCACGGGAGGCATCCATCAGCGCCCCGAGCTTGGGCTGCTTTTCGCGGAGCGCGTCGGCCACGATCTCCCACTGGGCTTCAGCCTCGGCCCGGGTCTCCTGTGCGAAGATCGTCTTCAGCATCGCAGCCACGGCGGTGCGCTGCTTGGCCGGAGCGTGAGCCAGGGCGTTGCGCATCCAGTGAATGCGGCACCTCTGGTGGGTGGCGTTGAAGACCCGACGTGCCGCAGCCCGCAGGCCCTTGTGGTCGTCGGCGATCACCAGCTTCACGCCGCGCAGGCCCGGACGACGCGCAGGTGATCCTTGGAACCGTGTCGCTGCATGACCAGACATTCGAGGACGCCGATACTATCGAATTCACCGACAAGCTGCAGGTGCTGCGCGCGGATGAGTTCGAAAGCGTGCAGGCGGCGCTTCAGCCATTCGTAGATCTGGCCGCGGACGCCAACTGAGGCCCCTGCCTTCTGTTCACACCTGCGCAGTGCGTCGCTCTCTGAGCGAGTCGTGAATGGCCGCTATCGCCGCTTGCCGCGCATGCGATGCCGCGACCTCACAGGCAGCTTACCGCCCTTTATGACGTTCGGCGGTAGGATGACCTGCGGTATGTCTGGCACTGTCCAGGGGGCCCAACTGTGCCTGTTTTGATGCGCGACAGAGGTGGTCTGCTAATGCGACCATTCCAGCGCAGCGAATCCCTGCCACTTTTTGAAACCATGAATCCGTGAACCGGGCCGGGCATGGCGCTGCGGTCGAGGCGTCTGGCGCTTCCCGCGGGGCTTTGCCCGGCCCGGCTATCACCTGCAGGACCGTGCCTGATCACGCAGTACGGCGTAATCGCTCATCATTCGCATCAGCACCGCGCCTTCGGGCATGGCCTCGACCTCGGCCGCCGCGCGGGTTTGCTCGGCGGTGCTGTAGACCACCACGGGCGGGCAGGGGGCGCTGTCAGAACTTGCCGTCGCGCAGCCGCTCAGCCAGAGCATCGCGATCATGAGGGCGGCGGCTGGCGGCATCGAGCATCCTTTGACGCGCATCATTGGTCCTTTCTAGATTTTCGAGGCGTTCGTTGGCGCGCCCGGCCTTCTCGCCGCTGCGCCGCGCGCCGAGGATGAACAGGATGGCGGCGGCGGCGATGGCCAGCCAGGACTTGAAGCGGGCCAGCATCACGAGGCCCGCCTGATCAGCCGGAACAGCACCCAGGCCCCGGCCATGACGATCAGCGCTGCCAGCGCGAAGGAGACCGGCCCGTCGCCCTGCAGCGTCCCGGTCAGCCCGGCAAGCGCGCCGCCCGCCGCTGTCAGTACTTCCGGCGTGACCAGCTTTCCGACCAGGGGCGGGACTGCGGCCTCGACCGTGCGCGACGAGACAAAACTGCCCTTCGACCACAGGCCGATCTCGGCCGCGCGGCGGTTGACCAGCCCGGTCATCTTCTTGCCGTCATTATAGACCCATCGCGCAAGCTGATCGGGCACGGCATCATGATCGCCGGCATTCAGCTTTCTGAGCAGGGTGGAACCAGCGAACTGCCCCTCGCCGATGTTGAAGACGAAGCTGGTCAGCGCCGCCCTTTGCCCATCGGTGAGCGGCACCTTGACCAGCCGGCGCAGGATATCCTCGGCCTCGCCCAGATCGTGCTCCAGCGCGGCCTCGGCCTGCGCCTCGGTGATTTTCAGGCCCTTGTGGACTGTCATGAAGCTGTCCGAGATATGCCCGTAACCAATGGTCCAGGGGGTGCCGTCCTTGCTGCCCGGATCGGGATAGGCTTCCAGCCGCAAGCCCTCCCAGCGCTTGACGTGCTCGATGGTTTCTTTCGCCACAGACATGATGTTCTCCAAATGAAAAACCCCGCGCGCTGGCGGGGTGGGTGGATGGTCGGGTTGGGCGTCGGTCAGTCGCGGGCGGGTCCGCTGCGTTCCAGCAGGCGTTTGATGTCGGCGCGCATCTCGCGCAGCATCTCGTTCTGTTCCTTGCGGGTTTCCGAGATCGCCTTACGGTCGGCGTCGAGCTGCTTTTCCAGCCTTGCGATCTCGCGCAGGGCGGTTTTGCTGCTGCCCTCAAGCCGCACGAGCCAGATGCACAGCCCGGTTGCCGCCATGATCGCGCCCCACCATTCGCGGATGCTGTCCATGAGGTTCTCTCCCATGGGTTCAGTCCGGCGCGGCGCAGGTCAGGTAATGGATGGCAATGCGCACCGCGCCGCCGGCAAAGCTGCCGCCATTGGCGGTGAGGCGCACGGGCGTGTCGGCATAGAACGCCGTCGGGCCGATGACGCCGATATTGCTGCTACCAACGGCCACGCCGAGCGCGCCGCCGAACTTCGAGGGCTCGCCGTTGACGCCGCAGTCGAAGGAGCTGGCGCCCAGCACCGCGGTCACGGTCCGCACGGATACGCCGAGCAGGATGGCGCGGTTGGGGATCACGATGGTCGAGTCCCGGCTGGCCCCGGAAAGGCCGGAGAGGGTTTCTTCCCGCACCGCCATGCCGGTGGTCGCGCCATTTGCCTCCCGCGCCACGGCGACCGAGGCTGCCTGCGCGATGAAGCCCATGGCATCCACAACCGGGATCCACGCCGATCCGGTCCAGACGATGGCCTGCGCCTCGTCCTCGATCCAGGCCATCCAGCCGGCGCTCGGCAGGATCCGCATCCAGGCGCCGTCGATCCAGTAGGCGATGCTGCCCGCCCAGACGACCTCGCTGATCGCCGGGGCCCCCTCGCGGCGCAGCAGAACGAACAGGCGCCGGTACCGATGCTCTGCTCGTCCGTGAATCTCGTTCGCTTCATTGTCCGTCCTCAAGTTGGGCCGGACTCTAATCGACGGTGAAGGAAAAATCCCGTGGCAGGTCACGGGCTACATCGAGCCCGCCGGCACCCTACACCGGAATGTACATCCCTAAGCCCCTAGGTCATGTTGACAAATGGCGGAGCCAGAGGCGGATCGACGTGATGTCGATGAAGCCCAGGAAGCTTTCGGCGGTCTTGTCGTAGCGGGTGGCGACGCGACGGGCATTCTTGAGCTTGTTGAAGCACCGCTCAACGAGATTGCGCAGGCGGTAGAGCCTGCGGTCAACGGCGACCCGTAGCTTCCGGGTTTTGCGCATGGGGATGACCGGCACCACGTCGCGCACCTCCATGGTCTTGCGGATGTTGTCGGAGTCGTAGCCGCGGTCTGCGAGCAGAACGCTTGGCTCGGGCAGGTTGTCAGCCATGACCAGATCGAAGCCGAGGTAGTCCGATGTCTGCCCGGCCGTGATCTCGGTTCTCATGGGCAGGCCTGCCGCATTGACCCGCAGATGGATCTTGGTCGTGAAGCCACCTCGCGAGCGGCCGAAACCTTGGCGCGGAGTCCCCCTTTTGCGCCCGCTGCCTGATGATGAGCGCGAACCACGGTGCTGTCGATCATCTGCAGCGCATCCGGCACGATCCGGCTCTCGTTCAGCGCCTCCAGGATCTGTTCCCACAGCCCCGCCAACGTCCAGCGCCGGAACTGCCGATAGACAGACGACCATTTGCCGAACTCTTCCGGCAGGTCGCGCCAGGGCGACCCCGTTCGGGCGATCCAGAAAATCCCATCCAGAACAAGCCGATGGTTCGTGGGCTTGCGGCCGTTCGGAGAACGGACAGCCAGGATGAAGCGTTCAAAGAACGCCCACTCGTCGTTCGACATCAGGTTTCGTGCCACGCTGGTCTCCATTGCAGATACCAGCTTGAATCACGATCACCGCGCCCGGTGAATCCCTTTTGTCAACACGCCCTACGTAGCACCGACATTCTTCAAGCTGCCGAAGGCGCCCGAAACCGATGAGGGCAGTAGCAGCGTCTGGGCAGTCAACAACCGTCTGCACAATGTCGAGTTGATCGGCTTGGGAGAGATCGAGGGCCCGGAAGATCCACTGATAGACTGGGACGACAATGTCTATGCGGGGAACCGGCAGGGAGAAATCATCAAGTTCCACGCCCCGGACCATAAAACCTGGGAGGTCTATGCCCATATCGGCGGCCATCCTTTGGGGATGCAGTTCGACCGCCACGGCAATC
Source organism: Paracoccus methylovorus (assembly GCF_016919705.1). Taxonomy (NCBI): domain Bacteria; kingdom Pseudomonadati; phylum Pseudomonadota; class Alphaproteobacteria; order Rhodobacterales; family Paracoccaceae; genus Paracoccus; species Paracoccus methylovorus. The sequence goes on along the minus strand of NZ_CP070368.1, from coordinate 2,077,151 downwards.
TTGTCTGCTGCGTATCCGGAATGGGCCTTTACATGGTGACGCCGGATCGGGAGGTCGTTAAGCTCACAGACGAAACCAATCGATCGCGTTTTTCGATCGTAGACGATACCCGGATGCGTCTTGCAGACGATCTAGATATCGCGGCAGATGGAAGGATATTCTTCTCCGAAGCCACGGTACGTTACAATCACGTCGATTGGCCGTTGGACTCGCTTGAATTGCGCGGAAACGGTCGTCTGATCTGCTACGATCCCCGCACAAAGACGACGCGGACAGTTCTCAAACGGCTCATGTTTCCCAACGGCGTCTGTGTCATGCCGGATCAGGAATCGTTACTTTTTGCAGAGACTTGGGGTTGCCGCATCTCGCGCTTCTGGTTCGACGGTCCGAAAAAGGGGCAGGTTGAGCGTGTCATCGAAAACTTGCCGGGCCTGCCCGACAACATCAACCGCGCATCTGACGGCAATTACTGGACGACTTTGGTCGGGATGCGCTCCCCTGCCATGGATCTGGCGTCGACAATGCCCGGCTTCCGGCGGCGCATGACCCGCCGCATGGGGCCGGCCAACTGGATGATGCCCAACATCAACGTGGGCTGCGCAGTCAAGTTCAACATCAAGGGAGAAATCCTGGATGTCCTGTGGGACAAGGTTGGCACGAACCATCCGATGGTCTGCTCGGTCAAGGAACACAAAGGTTATCTCTACCTCGGGGGCATTTCAAATAACCGTATCGGAAAATGGAAGATTCCGGGCGCAGACCCCGAGTGGACCGGGCCGGGAGATTACTGGGGGGCAAAGCCATGTTGAACATGTTAAAAAGACAGTTCGATTCCTTGCTGGGGCGGGGTGAATGCGCGGTTACAATCCCCGTAATGGACGGGCCGTTCCTGCCCAACCAGTTTCTAGAAGAGGGCGAAATACTGTTTGAGGCATCGCTGCTGGATAACCTGGCGCTTGCCGGTGAAACGCTCTTCTATTCCTCGGGCACTGAGGTCTTTTCTCGGAATCTGACAGCACCCTCTTTGCAGGGCGAACGCGTCCATACCGGGAACACGATGGTGTCCTCGCTGGCGGCCCGGGGCACGGCCCTTGCGATAGGTTTGGATATGCAAGGCCTGCTGATCGTGGGCGGGTCTCATGATGGGAAGATGATCGGCACCTTGGACGGAAAGGAGCTGAATTGTATCACAGCGATCTTGTTTCTTTCCGACGACGAAGTTGTCGTCGGAAACGGATCAGCAGCCAATTCGGCGTCGCGCTGGAAATACGATCTGGTGCAGTTGGGGCGGTCGGGGTCGGTGTGGCACATAAATCTGGCCTCTGGAAACGCTCGCATGCTGGCCGCCAATATGGCATTCCCCTACGGCCTTGCCCAGGCGCAGGACGGCGGTATCTTCGTTTCCGAGTGCTGGAAACATCGCATCGTCAAGATCCCCACCGATGGTGGTGCTCCTCAGCTTGCGGCGGGAAACCTGCCCGGCTTTCCTGCCCGGATCACCCCTGGCCATAACGGGACGTTCCTCCTGTCCTTCCTTTCGGCCCGCAATCAGCTCTACGAATTCGTTCTGCGTGAGCGTGAATACTGCCGGCGGATGATGGGAGAGATCGGCGAGGATTATTGGATGGCACCCGCTCTGAAGAGCAACCTGTCCTTCAAGGAACAGATTCAGGGCGATTCCGTAAAAATGATGGGCGTGCTGAAGCCTTGGGCGCCGCCTCGCTCTTACGGTCTTGTCACGCTTTGCGACAAGGATATGGACCCGGTCGTAAGCTGGCACAGCCGTGCCGATGGCACGAATCACGGCACAACATCTGTGATTGTTGAGAACAATGCGTTCATCGTTGGTGCAAAGGGTCCTGGACGCGCCGTCAAGGTACCGTTGACGCACCCGGAATTGATGGAGACGTCCAAGTGAGTGTCATTCTCGAACTCAAGAACGCGACCAAGGAATTCCGTGGAATTCCGGCGATCAAGGACATCAATTTCACGCTCGTGGAAGGAGAGATCCACGCCATATTGGGCGAAAACGGGGCGGGAAAGTCAACACTCACCAAGACATTGGCGGGCGTGCATCGCTTAACGCGCGGCGAAATCCTGATGGATGGGCAGCCCTTGATCATGAACACGCCGGCGGAGTCGCTGCAGAAGGGTATTGCGATGGTGTTCCAGGAGACCAATCTGGTCGGCAGCATGACTGTTGCGCAAAACATCTACCTCGGTGGAGAGAAGTTGTTCAACCGGCTGCGTGGCCTGTATATTGAGGCGCAGCAGTTCCTTAACAGTATGAACTTCGATGTAGATCCCGAGGCCCTTGTGAATTCCCTGGGCGCCGCGAAGAAACAGATGGTCGAAATCGCAAGGGCGACCCATCACAAAGCGCGGATCATTATCTTTGATGAACCTACCGCGACGCTTACACCCGAGGAAAAGCACCACTTCTTTGGTCTGGTTCGTCGGTTGCAAAAACGAGGCGCCACAATCATCTTCATCTCACATGCCCTGGAAGAGGCTTTGCAACTGTCTGATCGCATCACCATCCTTCGGGATGGAGAAAAGGTCCTCACGGAAGAGACACGGACTCTCGATCGCGAAAAGATCATTCAGGCGATGGTCGGAAGGTCACTTTCCAGCGAGCTTTACGGCGCAAAGAAGGGTGTCCACATCCCGATCCGACCGCGGCAGCGCAAGGTGCTGAGTGTCGATAACGTATCTATGGGCAAGATCGTCCGTAACACGTCATTCTCGATCTATGGCGGCCAGATCACAGGCATGTTCGGTTTGGTCGGAGCGGGACGCACTGAAACGATGAAAATCGTTGCCGGTATGCTGAAACGTGACCTGTTCCACGGTGGAGAAATCCGTCTCAACGACCGTGCCGTACGCTACCGTGTACCAAGAACGGCGATCCGGGACGGAATTGTCTATGTTACAGAAGATCGAAAGCTGGAGGGGTTCTTCGAGACAATGTCGATCGCCGAGAACATTCACATTGGTAAACTTGCCATGAGAACCAACCCAGTATCCATTGTATCTATGTCCAATGCGAGGAACCTCGCCCAACAGTGGATCAACGCGCTCGACATCAAAGCCATCAATCCGTCGGCTCGTGTGATCGAGTTGTCAGGTGGCAATCAACAGAAGGTGGTGATTGCAAAGGCTCTGATTCAAAAGCCGAAGCTGGTTGTTTTTGACGAACCGACCCGTGGGGTTGACGTAGGCGCTATTGTAGAAATCCATGAGTTCATCAATCGTCTGGCCGACGAGGGTATTGCCGTAATTGTCATTTCTTCTTACCTGCCCGAAATTCTGTCGATGTCCGACCGTATATTGGTCGCGCGCGGTGGCAAGGTCGTCGAGGAAATGACAGCCCGTGATGCTACTGAAAAAAAGATCATGTATGCTGCTGTCCATTAGGGCCTGTTGACGTTCAGGATTCACATTTCGGCTGAGTGCTGCTTCAAGGTCGCAAACAGAGGAGAGCAACCTTGACCCGACGCGCCCTGGCCGATGCCCACTGGGCGATCATCGAACCCTTCTGCCTTGGCAAATCATCCGACCCCGGCCAGACCGGGCGCGATCCGCGCCTGTTCGTGGAAGCCGTCCTGTGGATTGTGTGTTGATTTTCATCCAGAACTGACCCGGGCAGGCGTATAATTTTCATTGAGATTTGACCCATGTGACCCTTCTCCCGCGCGGCGTCGGACCTATGGTCTGGCGTCGTTTCTGTTTCTGGGAGTGGTTTCCGGTCTGGTTGGAGGAGATCAGGAGCGATCAGTAAATCACCTGCTCGAACCCGTAAGTGCCCTCGTGATCGCGCCATTCAACAAAGACCGCACGTTGGTTAATGCGCGGACAACTGGCAGAATCATATGCGTACGCTCCCCTCCAGCCCTGCAGTCCGTTAAAAGGTGTCAATCGGCAGGCAATCTTGACCCCCTATCGGCATCTAAAAATGACCCCCCTGGAGCGCTCGGGTAGCTGGCCCGATGCGGTGTAGCCCTCACACAGCGCAGCCGTATCGGGCCAGCGGGTTCACGGTCATTCACGGGTCTTGAAGCGCCAGCTCTCGTTGCCGGTTTCGACGATGTCGCAGTGGTGGGTCAGCCGGTCGAGCAGTGCAGTGGTCATCTTGGCGTCGCCAAAGACCGAAGGCCATTCGCCGAAGTCGAGATTGGTCGTCACGATGATCGAGGTGCGCTCGTAGAGGCGGCTGATGAGATGGAACAGCAGCTGGCCGCCGGTCTGAGCGAAGGGAAGATAGCCGAGTTCGTCGAGTATCAAGAAGTCGAGGCGGCACATCAGGTCTGCGGTGCGCCCCTGCCGATCTGCACGGGCTTCGGCATCGAGCTTGTTTACCACGTCTACGACATTGAAGAAGCGGCCCCTCTTCCAAGGCGTCCACGCGCTCGTAAAGGGCATTGTAGGCACCGTCCTCGAGCCCCTCATCCTCCATCTCGAGCTGCAATTTCTCGAGTTCGGCGGTGATTTCATCCACGCGCTTTTGCGCAACCTCATCAGGCTCGATCGGGCCGGGATAGACGCGGCCGTAGCCGGCCATGGTCGCGTATTCATAGCGGACCATCGCATCGGCCCAAGCAAAGCCCAGCCTCATACGGGCGTCCTCGGCGGCTGCGCCGAGCTTCTCAAGCAGGATGGTCTCGACAAGCGCCGCATCCTCAAGCACGGAATGCTCTTCCAGAAGGTCAGCCGCGACAGCGCCGCCGCGTGCCTCGTAGTCTTGACGCACGAAAGCCCCGATATCATCGCTGACCTGCACCCCGCGGGATTTGAGGGCCTGACGGACGGTATAGGCATGCAGATAGCCGCCGTCTTTCGTGAGCGCCTCGAAGACCTCGCGCTGCGCCTCCTGGCTCGGGTGCTCGGCGAAGGCCTTCATCGTATCAAGCGTGATCACCTTGCCCCGCGCCGCGGCGCGGATGTCGGGGTGGATCAGGCCATAGCGCAACCGGCCTTTCACGGCCGCCACCGTGGTGCCGAAGGTCTTTGCGATCGTCTCGGGCGTCTGGCCGTCGACCTCCATCATCCGGGCGAAGGCCTCGAACTCGTCGATGGCATTCATCTGTGCCTGGGTGATGTTCTCGGCGAGCGACAGTGCCGTGGTGACGTCGCAGTCGTCAGGGACAAGGCGGCAGTCGACCTTGGTCTTCGCCGTGAACCCCTTGGTGGCCTTGTCGGCGATCAGCTCCTTCAGCGCGGCATGGCGTCGGCCACCGGCCAGCACTGCATATTTGCCGTCAAGCTTCTGGACCAAGAGCGGCTGGAGCAGGCCCAGCACAGCGATGCTGGCCTTCAGATGTGCGATGTTCTCAGGATCATAGGTTTCCGGGGAGTTGCTGCGCACATTGGCGGGGTGAGATCATGAACATCCTCGCCCTCGACGACTTGAGGCTTCAGCTCAAGTACAACGCCCATGCGTGCCAGCATTCTGGCGTCGACGTTATCGGTTTTTGCCAATCGCCCAATAGCTTGCGCAAAGCGCCGCGCCTGCTTTGGATTAACCTTGATGAAGGGCAGCCCCGCCAGACTCAGATGTCGCTCGAGCCCCCGATGATAGGCACCAGTCGCCTCGAAGACGATGAGAACGTCTTCCTCCTTTCCCAGCCAGTCGCACAATTGCCCGAAACCCTCGGGCGTATTGGGCAGGCAACATGCCTCTGTCCGGGAAAGCCAGAATGCGTCAAGACGGTCTTTCGACACGTCGATGCCGATGGTATCCTTGGCCATCTTTTCTTCCTACCTATGCTTGTCATTCGGGCCCGCAGCCCAAGTATCCATTCAGGTCATTAGAAAAGACGGGGGCTCGTCAAACTCGACCGCGGTCCTTAAAGACCAAGCTCCGCACGACGCCACCCCCGCCGCTGCCCCGCAGTTTGCGGTGCTGGGCAGCGGCTCCCTTTTTGCCTCAGGAGCCCGGAATCTCATAAGACAAGCTCCGCCATCGCAAAATATGCGCTCGCCTTGCGCAAGATCTCGTTGGCCTGGCGCAACTCGCGGTTCTCCCGCTCAAGCGCCTTCATCTTCTCGGCCAAATCACTCGGGATGCCCGCGCGCCGACCGCTGTCGACCTCGGCCTTCTTGACCCAGTCGTTCAGGGTCTGTGGCGTGCAGCCGATCTTCGCCGCGATCGACATCACCGCCTGCCAGCGTGACGCATGCTGACCCTCGTTGTCGAGAACCAGTCGCACGGCACGTTCGCGGACCTCAGGGGAAAACTTGTTCGTCGTCTTGCTCATGATGCTCCATCCTACTCAAGAGTTGGAGCCTCCGGCAAACCCGGCGCGGTTCAACATCATCGAAACCATCGAGGAGGCACAGGACTTCGCTACGCAATGGCTCTGGACTTACAACAACGACCGCCCGAACATGGGCATCGGCGGCATCACACCCGCCCAGAAACTGAAAATGGCCGCGTAAGTTCTACGCATGCACCCCGCTAAGAAGGGGGGGATTACCCTTTCGAGATCAACATTCTGCACCTCTTATATGCAGATGCATCCTGTTCTGGCAGACACAGGCAGCAGGATAGTTTTCAGATCCGTTGATCGGTTATCGACTCAACGAAAGACTACGTTCGCCTAGCGAGACGATGTTGGTTGCCGCGAAGCTGTTGGCAGGACCACCGCCGCTTCAAAGCCGGATGAGCTTCCCGGCCTCGGCGATTGCAAGGTGAGCTTTGACGAAATCCGGTCCGCAATGCCGGCGACGATGGCAAGGCCAAGCCCGCTGCCTTCCGTTTTGGCTGCCCCCCTCTCGAAACGACGGGTCAGCCGGCCAAGCGCCTCGGCGGGCACGACGGGGCCGTCATTGGCGACGCGGAACGTGCCGTCCTCACTGAGGCTGACCTCGATCGGTTTGTCGGATGCGCCGTGCCGCAGGGCGTTCTCAATGAGGTTGCGGCCGATGATGCCAAACGCATCGGGGTCGAGGTCGGACATTACCGGGTGCTCCGGCAGGGCGAGCACGATCCGGTTCGGTGCTGTCCTCTCGATATCGTCCACGACCAGACGGGCAGTGATGCGAAGATCGGATAGGTGATCGAGCCGTAACCGCCCGCCTTCTGCTCGGGCCAGTTGCAGAAGCCGTTCCGCGATCCGGGCCAGCCGCTTCAGAGAAGCCTCGATCTCGGCGGCCCTGTGGCCGGCACCGGTATCTTTCGTTTCTACCTGTATCCGCTGGGCCTGCGCGATTGCGCCTGCCAGCGGTGTTCGCAATTCATGCGCTGCGTTGGCGGCGAAGGTGCGTTCGGCCTCGAATGTGGATTTGAGTTGCGCCAGAAGCACATTGATCGCCGCCCCCACCGGGGCGGCCTCGACGGGAAGATCGTCGCAGGCGACGGGGGCGAGGTCGCGCGGCGAACGCGCGGCCAGCCGGTCGCGGTAGCGGCGCAACGGGGCCAGACCCGAGCGGACAGTCAATACGATCGCCAACAGTGCGGCAGGGATGAATACCAGCAACGGCAACCCCAGGCCCGCCCAGACATCGCGTGCCGCCGCCGCGCGATGGGCAAGCGGCTCGGCGACCGTGAGGCGGATCGTGCCTTGGAGGGCGTCCTCGCCATACAGGCGATGGGTTGCGGTCGTGCGAAAGCCCGGCCCGTCCCATTCAGGGAAGATGGCGGGATCGGCCTCATGCGATTGCAGAAGAATTCGCCCTTCGTCATCGCGCACGATATAGGTGAGGAATTCGTCGTGGTCGCGCAGGTCGGCAAGGTGTTGTGTCACACCTTCCTCCTCACGTCCGACGATCTCGACAGCGGCCAGCGGCAGCAGGCGCTGCGCCGCCTCCTGTAGCGACGAGTCGAAGATCCTGTCCATCTCGTGCCGCAGCATGACCGCCGTGACGGCGGCGGCCGCGATCCACAGAAGCGTCAGAAGGATACCCAGCGACACCCCCAACCGCATCTGAAGGCTGCGTGGCATCGTCATGGCGAACCTAGCCGGTAGCCCAACCCGCGCTCGGTCTCGATCACCTCGGCGCCCAGCTTCTTGCGCAGCCGGCTGACATGGACCTCGATGGTGTTGCTTTCCACCTCCGTATCGAAGGCATAAAGCTTTTCCTCAAGCTGTGCCTTGGACAGAAGATGCCCCGGGCGGGTGAGGAACGCCTCGAACAGTGCCCATTCACGTGCGGTGAGCTGCACCGGCCGGCCGTCGCGGCGGATGCTGCGCGAGGCAAGGTCGACGGCAAGCGCGCCGTGGACGATGATCGGGTTGGGATTGCCGCTATAGCGCCGCGCGACCGAGCCGATCCGCGCGGAAAGCTCGGCCAGATCGAAGGGCTTCACCAGATAGTCGTCGGCACCGGCGTTCAAACCTTCGATCCGGTCCGAAATCTGGTCCAGCGCGGTCAGGATGATCACCGGCGTCACGTCGCCGCTGGTGCGCAGCGACCGAAGGAAGGTGATGCCGCGTCCGTCGGGCAGCATGAGGTCCAGCAATACCAGATCATAGCCGGTGCCGGCCATCGCATCGCCGGCCGCGTCCAGACGCGTGACCCAATCCACCGACTGGCCACCCGCGGCGATCTGGTCCCGCACGGCGGCACCCAGAACGGTATCATCCTCGATCAGCAGGATCCGCATGATCTTCCTACTCGTTTGCCTCTGGCCATTATGGCGATCCAGGCTGACGCAAAGCTGATGGCGGGACGCCCCGGGCTTCAGCATCCCGTCAGGTTCGTGGCGCAGAATGTCATCCAATGGCCGTTATACGGAGTGTGGTCCATGAAGAGATCGCTGACAATTCTGACCTTTCTCGCGGCCCTTCCGTCCGGGGCTGCACTTGCCGGCGACGACTGTGCCGTGCCGCTGGCAGATTGGCAGCCAAGAAGCGCGGTAGTGCGGCTCGCGGAAGAAAACGGATGGGTGGTGCGGCGCATCAAAATCGACGACGGCTGCTACGAGATAAAAGGCACAGACCGGGAAGGACGCCGCATCGAGGTGACGGTCGATCCCGGCACGCTTCAGGTGATCGAGATCGAATACAAGGACGGAGATGATCGGCGCTCCCGTGAGGGCAGAGAGCACAAACATGACTGAGATGATGAAGGGTGACGGCATTCAGGACGTCGCCGATACTACGCGCACGGTGCTGGTCTGGGATCCGTTGGTGCGCAGCTCTCACTGGGGTCTGGTTGCCGCCTTTGCAGTGGCATGGCTCGCGGCGGACGAGGTGCAGCCGCTTCACGAGGCGGCCGGTTACGCGGTGGCGGCGTTGCTTGCCATTCGCCTGATCTGGGGTTTCGTTGGCAGCCGCCATGCCCGTTTCACGCAATTCGTGCGTGGCCCCGCCGCGACGCTGGCCTATCTCGGGGACATGCTGCACGGGCGCGAGCGACGCCATCTCGGGCACAACCCGGCCGGCGCCGCGATGATCGTGGCACTCATGGTCACGCTTTCCGGCACCGCGCTGAGCGGCTGGCTGCTCGAACAATCGATCGAGGAAGCCCGGGCCGTGACGGTTGCGGGCGAGCACGGAAACCGGGAAGTCAGAGGGGACAGGACCTTGAAGGAGGTGCATGAAATGCTGGCCAACATGGCTCTGGTTCTCGTGGCCTTGCATGTTGGGGGTGTGGCCGTCACCTCATGGCGCCATCGGGAGAACCTGCCCCGTGCCATGGTCACGGGCCGAAAGCGCCCTCCCGGCACAAATGACGTGACCTGATCGTTACGCATTCCCGCTGCTGTTCGGGCCCCGCCTGTTTGGCGGGGCCTGTTTGTTTTGTGTAATCGCTGCGGTTCGTCGCGGCAGGCTGACGAGAAGCTGACGCAGGTTTTCCGCGGCGATCAGGATCACGTCAGCCGCCCCCTCCAGATTGGTTTCATCAGGCAACCAAGGCTGAGGAGCATAGCCATGAAAACCATCCTGACCGCCACCGCATTGGCCCTCGCGATCCCCGCCGGGGCCGCGTTCGCTGGTGAGAAATGCAACGTGCCGACCGAGAACATGCAATCGTGGGAAGCTCTCATTCAAGTGACCGACGAGTTCGGTTGGACCATCTCGAAAATGGAACTCGACGACGGCTGCTACGAACTGAACGTCATCGACCAGGGCGGCAACAGCCTGAAGATGACCGTCGATCCCGGAACGCTCGAGGTGATCGACGGCAAGGTCAAACGCTGGAGCGACGGCACCAAGCCCGAGAAGCGCAACTGATGGCTGCAAGGGTCCACCTCATCATCGAGGTGGACCTCTTTCCACACGGGCGTTCGCCTCGGCCATAGCCAGGAAAGTGCCCCCGAGATGATCGTAAAGGACATTCGAACCATGAAAACTCTATTGATCGCCGTAGCCGCTCTCGCGGTATTGCCTGCGGCGGGGGCGATGGCAGGTGACGACTGCCATGTGGGGCACGGGGCCTGGCAACCACGCGAAGCGGTAATGCAGGCGGTAACCGGCCTCGGTTGGCATGTTGAGAAGATCGAGGCGGATGACGGCTGCTGGGAGGTCAAGGGACGCGATGCCCAGGGCCGTCGCATCAAGGCCAAACTGGATCCCGCGACGTTGCAGGTCGTCAAATTGCGCCACAGGGATGGCCAGCAGATCCGCGAGCGGGATCGCGGCAATGCACCCACCGTCGCTCCGTCGGCACCCCCCTCCAATCCGCTGTTCCAGAACGGCACCCCGCCCGTTGTGCGGGTGAACTGATATATCAGGCAGAAGAGAGCAGAGTCATGAAATCCATCCTTGCAGCACTCGCGCTGACTTCGGCCTTGGTGGCGCCCAGCCTTGCCATGGCCCGGCCGGTTACCCTCACCACCACCCTGAACACGTACGGTGGCGATGGTGCCTATCTCGTCCTCTACGTCACCGATGCGCAGGGGGCGTATGCCGGAACCCTGTGGATGGCCGGCGGCAAGTCGAAATATTACGAACATCTCAGCGACTGGTATCGCGCCACCGGCGGCGACCTGGCGCAGGTCGACGGCATCACCGGCGCCAGTGTCGGCGCGGGCCGGTCACTCGAAATCACCCTCGACCTTGCCGATGCGCTGTTCGATGCGGGCTATACGCTGCATGTCGACGCCGCCGTGGAGGACATGCGCGACAGCCCGAACGACATCGCCGTGCCGCTGACGACGGCAGGAGCGGGAAAGCCTGCGCCCGGCCGCAGGTATGTCGCCAGCCTCCGCTACGACATGTGAGGCAACGCCATGATCCGCACGCTGCATCGCTGGCCGGGTCTGCTGGCCCTCATTCTCGTCATGGCCCTTGCGTTGAGCGGCGCGGCGCTCTCGGTCTTTCCCGCGGCCGAGCGGCTTTCCACGCCGCAGGCCGAGGCCGGGCTGACCGTCGCCGATCTCGCAGGACGTATCCTGGCTGCCTATCCGGGGGTGGAGCAGATCCGGCGCGCGCCGTCGGGCCGGATCACCGCGTTCTGGTTCGACGACGGCACGCCCGGCGCGGCGGTAATCGACCCAGCGACCGGCAAGGGCATCGCCAGCGCCGATCCCGATCCGGTCAAACGCTGGTTGACCAACCTTCACCGTTCGCTGTTCCTAGGCGATGCCGGTCGTATCGCCATGGCCATTGGCGCCGTGGCGATGCTGATCCTGTCGGTCTCCGGCGCGATGCTGGTCGCGCGGCGCATGGGCGGCTGGCGGCGCTGGTTCGCCCCTTTGCGCGGGCCGGCGTCGAGCCGCATCCATACCGGGATCGCCCGCGTGGCGGTCGCGGGGCTGGTTTTGTCCTCAGCGACTGCACTGTGGATGGCCGCCTCGACCTTCGATCTTCTGCCGGATGGAGCCGCACCGCCGACCTTTCCGACTGAGGTCAGCGGAAGCACTGGGGTCTCGCTTGCTGCGATGGAGCCGCTCTCCGTGATTGCTGTCACGGAGTTGCGCGAGCTGAGCTTTCCCTATCCTGGCGACGCCACGGACGCCTTCACTCTGAAGACGGATCGCGGCACCGGCTATCTCGATCAGGGGACGGGTGAGCTTCTGGCCTGGGCCGAGCTGACGATGTGGGAACAGATATCTGAAACCATCTACATGCTGCATACCGGGCAGGGGGCCGCATCTCTCGGCCTCGTGCTGGGTGTGCTGGCGCTCGGCGTGCCGGCAATGGGGGTGAGTGGTCTTGTGCTCTGGTTCGCGGGGCGGCGGTCAAGACCGCGTCTCCGTGGCAATCATCCTGCAAACGGCGCTGCGACCATCTTGCTGGTGGGCTCGGAGGGCGGCAGCACCTGGGGTTTCGCTGCGACGCTCCAACATGCGCTGACCACGGCGGGCCAGCATGTTCATGTCGCGCCAATGTCCGGTTTCGAGCCGGCGCGCTATCCGCAGGCCGAACGGTTCGTCATTCTCGCCGCCACCTGGGGCGAGGGACAGGCTCCCGCCACGGCGAAGGGGTTCATTGAACGCCTCGCGGCGCTGGAATCTGTCCCTGAGGCCCCGCTTGCGGTGCTTGGTTTCGGCGATCGCAGCTTTCCCGCGTTCTGCGCGTTCGCCGATGAAGTCGGGAGTCGGGCTGCTGCCAAAGGCTGGGCGCAATTGATGCCCTTCGACACGGTCGATCGCCAGTCGCCGCAGGATTTCGCCCGCTGGGGCCGCGCCCTGGGGGCGGCGCTGGGGATCGAGCTTACGCTCGAACATGTGCCAACCCCGCCCGTGACGGGGCGGCTCACCCTGATCTCGCGCCGTGATTACGGGGCGGAGGTGCAGGCGCCGACCACGATCCTGCGCTTTGCCCTACCCGAGGCGACGTTTTTGCAACGGCTGACAGGTCGGGGGTTTGGCCGGTTTCAGGCCGGTGATCTCCTCGGCGTTCTGCCCGAGGGTGCGGATCTGCCGCGCTTCTACTCGCTGGCCTCCGGACGGCGCGACGGGTTCGTCGAGATCGTGGTGCGCAAGCATCCCGGCGGCCTCTGCTCGGGTCAGCTTCTGGCGCTGAAGCCGGGCCAGGCGATCCGCGCCTTCGTCCGGCACAATCCGGCTTTCCATGCCGCAGCAGGACGCTCGCCGCTGATCCTGATCGGCGCCGGCACCGGCATCGGCCCGCTTGCGGGCTTCATCCGGGGCAACAGCCGCAAGCGGCCCATCCATCTGGCCTTCGGGATGCGCCACCCCGACAGCGATTTCCTGTATCGCGACGATCTGGCCGGCTGGCAGGTCGATGGCCGTCTGGCGCGATTGACCACCGCGAACTCGCGCGGGGCAAAGCCGCGCCATGTCCAGGACGCGCTGCGGGCCGAGAGCGCTGAACTGATCCGGCTGGTACACGAAGGCGCGCGCATCATGGTCTGCGGCGGGCGCGACATGGCCTCGGGCGTGGCCGAGGCGCTGACCGACATCCTCGCGCCGACGGGTCTTACCCCGCTCGCGCTGAAAGCGGAGGGGCGCTATGCCGAAGATATCTACTGACCCGGGCCGCCACGCGCTGAACGGCCCGACCATGGGCACTCGCTGGTCGGCGCGTTTCCACGCCGATGCCGGGCTGGACCCCGCCCCGGTGCAGGCTGCCCTGCAAGCGACCGTGGCGGAGGTTGATGCCGCAATGTCGACATGGCAACCCGACAGCGACCTGATGCGCCTGAACCGGGCGCCCACTGGCGCCTGGGTGGCCGTTCCTGCCGGCTTGGCCGAGGTGCTGAACCTCGGGCTGCGGATCTGTGCGGCATCGGGCGGTGCGTTCGATATCGGCATGGGCGATGCGGTGCGCGCCTGGGGTTTTGGCCCCGAGGAAGCCAGCGCTGAAGCCATCCGCTGGGCCATGGTAACCACGCGCCCGCCCGCGCATGAGGTGCTGGAGATCGACCGCGCGGCCGGGTTGGTCAGGAAACATGCACCCATCACGCTCGACCTGAACGGCATCGCCAAGGGCTACGGCGTCGACAGGTTGGCCGAAATGTTACGGGGCTTCGGCATCACCGGGTTCCTTGTTGGCATCGACGGCGAGATGCGAGCCTCCGGGCTGCGGCCCGACGGCATGCCCTGGACCGTCGCCGTCGAGGCGCCCGATCCCGAACGCCGCGCGCCCCATTCGGTCCTGATGCTGCAAGATGCCGCCGTCGCCACCTCGGGCGATTACCGGCATCATGTCACCGTTCAGGGCCAGCGCCTGTCGCATACGATGGACCCGGCGACGGGCGGCCCGCTGCGGTCGTCGCCGGCCTCGGTCACGGTCGTCACGGGCAGCTGCGCCGAGGCCGATGCCTGGGCAACCGCGCTGATGGTGCTGGGTCCGCAGGTGGGCGGCGAACTCGCTGCACGCCTTTCCCTCGATGCGCTGTTTCTGATGCGCGAGGCAGGCGGCATCCGGACCCATGCCGTCGGGGCGCTGTTCGACAGCCCGATGGTATCGGCGGCAGGCCGCGAGGGTCTGGTTCGTGCCTGAGGTCTGTCCATTTGTGCAATGGGTATTTGCAGATTTCGTCAATTCTCGTGCGAAAACGGACAGCCTATGTCTATCCCAAGCCCGGCGGCGTCTGTCGATGCCCGCCGCGGCCAGAACCACTTGTCAGATACAGGAGATCACTATGCGGACTGTAAAATCTTTCACCACCGTCGCTGTCGCTCTCGCCCTCGCGCTGGGGTCAGCTGGCATTGCCGCCGCGCAATCCCATGATCATGACAGCCATGGCGCGGGGGCTATCGAGATCACGCTGAACGATGGCGCCAAATGGCAGGGCGATCAGAACATGATCACCGGCATGAGCGCGATCCACGGCACCATGACGGCCAATCTGGAGGCGATCCATGCGGGCAGCCTGCCCGCCGAGGCCGCCGGCACCATGGCCGCCGATGTCCAGAAGCAGGTTGATTTCATGGTCGAGAACTGTGTGCTGGAGCCCGAGGTGGACGAGCAGTTCCATATCGTCCTCGGCGAGGTGATGACCGGCATCTCGGCATTGGAGGCCGGCGAGGTCGAGACCGGCGCGGTGACGATCGTTCAGGCATTGAACGCCTATGGCGAGCATTTCGAGCATCCGGGCTGGCAGATGATCGACTGACGCCACGGGCGCAGGCATGGGCCAGCGCGGGCGTCACGCCTGCGCCGGCCTTGTCTTGCACGGGCAGCGCCCCTCCAGCAGGTCGGCATCGGCCGCCAGGGCCGTTGCCATGAAGTCCAGAAACAGGCGGATGCGGGCGGTCTGGCGCAGATCCTCGTGAATCAGCAACCACAGGTCCAGCATGAAGTCCTCGGGCAGCGCGGCGGCGCGGATCAGGCTGGGGTCGCAATCAGCGATCACGCAAGGCAAGGCGGCAAGTCCGATCCCCGCCTTCGCGCCGGCATGGGCGGCGATGATAGAGTTTGTCCGGTAAACCTGTCGCGCACCCGGCCACCAGCGGGCCAGATTGCGGCTGAGCGGGCCATGCGCAGAGCCATAGCCGATCCAGTCACCCTCGGCAGGATCGCCCAGCGGCCGGTCCGCCGCGGCATAGGCGGCAAAGGCCAACCGCCCGACCCGCCGCCCGATCAGTGTCTCCTGTCCCGGATTGCCGATGCGCAGGGCCACATCCGCCTCGCGCCGGGTCAGGTCCAGCACCGTATCCGCCACCACCACCTCGATCTCGATCTCGGGCCATTCGGCGCGGAAGGCGGCGACATGGCGGGGTAGCACACCCACCGCCAGCAGGTCGGTCGTGGTGATGCGGATCGTCCCAGTGGGCCGCTGGTCCTGTCCGGTCACCTTCAGCGCCAGCGCGGTGATTTCTTCCTCGATGCGGATGACGGAATCGCGCATCTCCTCGCCCGCCTGGGTCAGCGCATAGCCGCCGGGCAGCCGGTCGAACAGCCGCACCCCCAACCGCGCCTCGAACGCGCCGATGCGGCGAAAGACGGTGGAATGGGTGACGCCAAGGCTGCGCGCCGCCCCCGAAAGCGACCCCGCCCGCGCCACGGCCAGAAACAACCGCAGATCGTCCCAATCCTGCGCCTGTGCATTCATGCAATGATCCCTTGCCTGAATTGCCAATCCTGATCCTGAAAGGACAGCATATCTTGAGTTCACAAGCAATGACCGCCCCACCGGGCGGCGACATGAAAGGAACCAGCCATGACCAAGACCATCCTGCGCAGCGACGAATTTTCCTGCCCTTCCTGCGTCACCAAGATCGAAAAGGCGCTGGCGGCAACCCAGGGCGTGACCAGCGCCAAGGTGCATTTCAACACCGGCCGCATCGAGGTCGAACATGACCCCGCATCCGCCCCGGTTGAGGCGCTTGTCTCGGTGGTAAAATCCACCGGCTACGAGGCCCGCCCCGCCGCATTCTGACGCAACCCTTTCCAGCCCGGCCGTGCCTGCCCGCGCGGCCGGGCCTTTACATAGATGAGGCCCCGCATGTTGACCCCCATCCTGACAATTCTTCACCAGCCGGCCAGCCGCAGGAAGTGGCTGACCATCATCAGCGGCAGCCTGATCGTGCTGGGCCTGATCGCCCTTTACGGGTTCGGCCTGCGCGGGCTTTGGGCGGCGTCCATGCTGGCGGCGGCCTTTGTCGCCGGCTCCGACATTGCCTGGCGGGCGGTGCAAGCGCTGCGCATCCGCCATTTCTCGATCGAGTTGCTGGTGACTGTCGCCGCCATCGGCGCGCTGTTCATCGGCGAATACTGGGAATCCGCCGCCGTTACCTTTTTGTTCAGCTTCGGCGCCTGGCTTGAGGCGCGCACCCTACGCCAGACCCGTGGCGCGCTGGCCGATCTGCTGAAGGCCGCGCCCGAGATCGCCACCGTGATCCGCGACGGCCAGCCGGTCGAGATCGCCGCCAGTGCTGTCCAGCCGAATGAGGTCGTGCTGGTGCGCGCCGGAAACCGCATCCCCGTCGATGGCGAGGTGATCGACGGCAACGCCGCCGTGTCCGAGGCCGCCATCACCGGCGAGCCGATCCCGGCCGAGAAAGCCCCCGGCTCCCACGTCCATGCCGGCACCATCGCGGAAAATGGCGTGCTGCGCATCCGCGCCACCGGCATCGGCGCCGATACCACGCTGGCCCGGATCATCCGCCGCGTCGAAGAGGCGCAGGAGGAACGCGCCCCCAGCCAGCGCATGATCGAGCGTTTCGCGCAATGGTATACGCCCGGCATCATGGTGCTGGCGCTGGGTGCCTGGGCGGTGACGCAGGACATTCGCCTCGCGCTGACGCTGCTGGTCGTGGCCTGCCCCGGCGCGCTGGTGATCTCGACGCCGGTCTCCATCGTCGCCGGTATCGGGCGGGCGGCGCGGTCGGGGATCCTGATCAAGGGCGGGCAGCATCTGGAAAGCGCGGGCCGCATCGACATGCTGGCGCTGGACAAGACCGGGACGCTCACCGAGGGCCGCCCGAGTCTGGTCGAGGTGCTGCCGCTGGCGGGTATGGACCGCGCCGAGTTGCTGCACTGGACCGCCATCGCCGAATCCGGCTCGGATCACCCCTTGGGTCGGCCCGTCGTGGCCGCTGGTCGTGCCGAGGGTGACATTCCCGCGCCGGAAGCGGTCGAGGAAGTGGCCGGCATGGGCCTTGTGGTGAACCACGCGGGCCGGCAGGTCGCGGCCGGCAACCGGCGGCTGTTCGACAGGCTGGGCATCGCGTTCGACCCCGAGGCCGAGACCGCGCTGTCCGGGGTTTTGGGGCGCGGGCGCACGCCGATCATCGTGGCGCTGGACGGGCGCATCGCGGGCATCTTTGGCCTGTCCGACCAGCCCCGCCCCTCGGCCAAGGGCGCAATTGCCCGGCTGCGCGACATCGGGGTCGGGCGCATCGCCATGCTGACCGGCGACCAGCCGCAGGCCGCCCACGCCATCGCTGCGGAAATCGGCATCGACGAGGTTCATGCCGGGCTGCTGCCCGAGGACAAGCTTGACCTGATCCGCCGCTTTCAGGCCGAGGGCCGCCATGTCGCCATGATCGGCGACGGCATTAACGACGCCCCAGCGCTGGCTGCCGCTGATACCTCGATCGCCATGGGGGTCGCGGGCTCGGACGTGGCGATCGAGACCGCCGACATTGCGCTGATGGCCGACGATCTGGAGAAACTGCCCGAGGCGATGGCGATTTCCCGCGCGACGCTGAGCAATATGCGCCAGAACCTCGTCATTGCGCTGCTGACCGTGGCCGGGCTGCTGTTTGGCGTGTTCAGCGGCGATGTGCATATGGCCGAGGGCATGCTGATCCACCAGCTTTCGGTGCTGGTGGTGATCGCCAACGCCATGCGCCTGCTGCGCGTCCCGCGCGGTCCCGGCGGACGCCGGCCTGCGCAGGCAGCGGTGCCCGCGACCGCCTAGGCGCTTGTGCCTCATCGACAATTCCGCTCCCGTGTCCATGGCGCGGGGGCGTTTTCATGGGGGATGACATGACCGATAGCAATGATGCCAGACAGATCGGCGAGGTTCTGGATTTCTGGTTCCCCGAGGGCCGCGCGCTGGATATCGACCCTGACCGCCATGCCGAGCTGTGGCGCTGGCGGATGCATGGCGGCGCGGACGGTGCGATTGCGGCGCGCTTTGGCCCGCTGACCGAACGCGGCGCGGCGAGGGCGCTGGATCATTGGGCCGGGACGCCCAGGGGCCGGCTGGCGCTGATCGTGGTGCTGGACCAGTTCCCGCGCTCGCTGTGGCGGGGCAGCAAGCGGGCCTGGGCGCAAGACCCGGCGGCCCTGGCGCAGGCGCTGGAAGGGTTGGAAAAAGGAGACTGGGCGGCACTTGGCCTGCCGTGGTTCCAGATCGCTTTCACCCAGCCCCTGGGCCATGCAGAGGGGTCGGACCATCTGGCCCGCATTGATCGGCTGACCGCCCTGCGCCGTGACATTGCCGCCCGTGCGCCGACGCCGTTGCGGCCGCTCTATGCCTCGCTCGTCGATCAAGCGGGGCAGGTGCGCCGCATCATCGCCAGCTTTGGCCGCCACCCGCACCGCAACGCCATCCTTGGTCGCAGATCGACGCCCGAGGAGGAAGCCTATCTGGAAAAGGGCGCGTTTCCGCATCTGCGCGTCTTTCGGGGGTGAGCGCATCCCCACGGTTCAGGTGGGCTGCGCGACACCCGTCAGCGCCTGTCCGGCAACGGACGCCTTCGACCGGCGGATCGGGTCCGACAGCAACCGCAGCCCGTTCAGCACCACCAGCACGGTGCCGCCTTCATGGCCAATCACCACCAGCGGCAACGGCAGATCGAAGAACAGCCCGCCGATGACCAGAACCACCATGGCGCCGATGGCGAAGGTCAGGTTCTGCCGGATCACCCTTGTGGTTCGGCGCGACAGGCGGTGCGCGTCCGCAAGCCGCTCCATATCCTCGGACAGCAGCGCCACATCGGCGGCTTGAAGCGCCACCTCGGACCCGGCCGCACCCATGGCGATGCCGACATCGGCGCGGGCCAGCGCCGCGGCGTCGTTCACGCCGTCGCCGACAAAGGCGACGCGGCCGGTTGCGGCCAGTTCGCCAACCGCGCGAACCTTGTCCTGTGGCAGCATTTCGGCGTGAGTCTCCTCGGGCCCCAGCCCAAGCTGGGCGCCGATGCGCAGCGCCACCGGCCTGCGATCCCCGGTCATCATGACGATGCGGCGGACACCACTGTCGCGCAGGGCCGCGATCGCCCCGGCGGAACTGGCCCGTGCCTCATCCGCCACGCTGACGGCGCCCAGCACGGTGGCGTCGCGACCCAGATAGACGACCGTATTGGCGCCATCCGCCAGCGCCTGCAACGCGGGGTGATCCGTTGCGGCCTTCGTGTCCTCGGCAAGATAGGCATTGCCCGCCCAAACCGGGCCAAGTGCATCGGACCCTTCGATGCCGATGCCTGGCCGGGCGTTCACATCGGCCACCTGCGCCGGATCAAGCCCGCGGCTGGCGACCTCACGGCGGATCGCGGCCGCGATATGATGCTCGGAATGCGCCTCCAGCCCCGCCAGCAGCGACAGGAACCCGGCCTCGTCGCCATCCAGCGCGACGATTTCCGTCACCTCGGCGCGGCCGGTGGTCAGGGTGCCGGTCTTGTCGAAGGCGAAGATATCGACCTCGGCCAGCGTCTCCAGCGCGCCGCCGCCCTTGAACAGAACACCGCCCCGCGCCGCCGCCGAAAGGGCCGACAGGATCGCGGCGGGGACGGAAATGACGATGGCGCAGGGGCTGGCGGCGACCAGCAGCGTGGCGGCGCGGTAAAGCGCCAGTTCCCAGTCGCCGCCCAGCCACCAGAACGTGGCAAAGGCGATCACCGCACCCGCCAGCACCGCGACCGTGTAGCGCTGGCCGAACCATTCGCTGAACCGTTCGGAGGGCGCGCGGGCGGCCTGTGCCTCGGTCACCAGACGGATCATGCGGGCGATGGTGCTGTCGCTGACGCTGCGCGTGACCTCGACCTCCAGCACGCCGTCGAGGTTGATCGTGGCCTCGAACACCTGCGCACCGGCCTCTTTCGACACGGGCATGGATTCGCCGGTGATATTGGCCTCGTCGATGCCGCCGCGCCCGGTGACGACCACGCCATCACTGGGCACCCGGGCGCCGGGGCGCAGCACCACTACATCGCCGACGGTCAGCACCTCGGCGGGAACTTCCTCGACATCGCCGCCCGCGGTCTTGCGCAAGGCGGTCTCGGGGCGCAGCGCCATCAAGGCCTCGATGGCGCGGCGGGCCCGGCCAAGCGCGCGTTCCTCCAGCGTGGTCGAGATGCTGAACAGCGTCAGCAGCACCGCACCCTCGAACGGGGCGCCGACGATTGCGGCGGCGATTGCCGCGACGATCATCAACAGGTCGATGTCAAGCACGCGCGCGCGCCACAGCTCCGACAGCGCGCGCCAGCCGGTCGGCAGGCCGCCAGCCAGATAGACCAGCACCAGTCCCGGCAGCTCCAGAGCGTCGAAAGCTCCGCTTGGTAGCCACCTGCCGGCCGCCGCCATTGCCATGCCGAGCACGGTAACGAGCGAAAGGGTCAGTGACAGGTCAATAGTTGGAAATCGCTTCATGTCAGGTTCCTGGCTGGCGAGGTCGCGGCTGGCAGCCGCCATCGCTGGCTGGGTGAGTGGATCAATCGGATGGCTTATGGCACCGAAATGCAAAGGCCGCGACGGCTATCCAGATGGCGCTGCGCAGGATCATCGCGCCCATGGTGCGTGCCTCCCATGCGCCGCCGGCACCGACATGCCACAGGAAGGCGGCGAAGACGGCCACCGTGGCCGTGGCGATGGCCAGCGACAGCAGCGGCGCCCACCCTGCGCCGCGCAACAGGCCGATCCCGGCCAGGACATAGGCAAATCCCGCGACGAAGTTGAACCACAGCACGAATGGCACCACTGCGCCCATATCGACGCCGCCGAACAGCGCCCTGCCGCCCGAAACGATGGTCAGCAGGCCGAAGATCACCGCGACGGCGGCGGCAACGGTCTGGCTGCGCGGTCTTCTCGTCATGTCTGCCTCCGGAGTTCGGGGTTTGGGGAGCGGCCGGGCGGGCGTGGCCCGGCCTGCCATGGGTTGCGGGTTGCGGCGCGCGGAACGGACCCCGCCTCAGGCCCGGCCAAACATGCGCCGCAGCACATCGGTCTTGAGCCAGAAATGATGGTAAAGTGCGGCGAGGATATGCAGGAGGACCAGCGGAACCAGCGCCAGCCGCGCGATGGAATGGGCTTCGCCGATCGCCTCGACGCCGGAAATCCACGCCGCCATGCCGGAAAGCGCCATCAGGATCAGCAGGAGGTTGAGAGCCGCATGCATGCCCGTGGCCAGAACTTTCAGGGCCGGGTGCTCGCCTTCCGGCAGGCCCGGAACGCCGCGCCGGCGGCGCAGCACCAGCCGCCACAGAACGAGAACGAGGATCAGCGCGCCGGCAACGGCATGAGGATTGATCGTCGGCTGGTTCGGCAGCATGCCGTCCATCCGCCCGTCCCATACCTTGACGATGCCGTCATGCATGAGGATCTGGAAAAAGACGAGGGCCGCAATCGTCCAGTGCAGGATGATCTGGGCTCTGGAATAGGATGTCGGTTGCATCTTGGTTACACCTTTTCAAGGTCGCGTGGTATCGGCCACTGTCGTGCGACATCCGATCCGCCGCAGGCATGACGGTGGCGAGGATCGGCGTGTGAGGGCTTGGGTCATGTCTGCCTCCTGACTCCTGACCATCACGCGCTAACCAGATGGCCGTCGCGCAGGTGGATCAGGCGGTCGAAGCGGTCGAAGATCTTCTCGTCATGGGTGACGGTCACGATGCAGGCTTCCTGCTCGGCCGCGAGCTTGCGCATGAGGTCCATCACCAGCCCGGCGCGCGCGCCGTCGAGCGCGGCAGTGGGTTCGTCGGCAAGGATGATGCGGGGGCGGTTGGCCAGCGCGCGGGCAATCGCCACGCGCTGCGCTTCGCCACCCGACAGCAGCGCCGGCTTGACCATCGCGCGATGGCCGACCTCCAGATAGTCCAGCAGTTCACGCGCCCGCGTCCGGCCTTCCTCGGCGGGCAGACCGGTAAGATCGAGCACGACCGCGACATTCTCCTGCGCCGTCAGGAAGGGCAGCAGGTTGTGACTCTGGAAGATGAAGCCGATCTTGTCGAGCCTGAGACGCCTCAGGTCGCGCCGCAGCCATTTGCCGTCGAAGACCGGCTCGGCGTCCAGCACCACCCGTCCCGCCGATGGGGCGAGGATGCAGCCGATGATGTTGAGTAGCGTCGTCTTGCCCGAACCTGACGGCCCGAGCAGCGCGATCACCTCGCCGGCGCGCACGGTGAGATCAACCGAGCGCAGGGCATCGACGCGGGTTTCGCCCTCGCCGAAATGCTTGGCGACGCCCGAAACCTCGATGAGGATGTCGCCGAGCGCCATGTCAGCTCCCGAGCGCTGTGGCCGGGTCGACCTTCATCGCCGCTCGCACGCCGAGCGCCGAGGATAGAAGGCAGACGGCGGCGATGATGCCGGCAAGGACCATGACGTTGAACGGCTCCAGCACCACGCGACGGGGAAAATAGTCCTTCACCGCAAGGATCAGCATCAGGCCGATCCCCCAGCCCGCGGCGCCGAGAATCAGCGCCTGCTGCACGATCAGCGCGATGATGGTGCGGTCGGGCGCGCCGATCAGCTTCAGCGTGGCGATCTGCTTCAGCTTCTCCATGGTCATCGTGTAGATGATCAGCGCGATCACCACGGCGCTGACGGAGAGAAGGATGCCGAGGAACAGCCCGATCTGGCGGCGCGCCTTGTCGACGACCGAGGCCAGCAGCAGTTCCTCCTGTTCGGCCTGAGTCATGGCGGCGAGGTGCTTCCATTGGCGCACGGTCGCGGTCAGCAGATCGACATCGGCGCCCGGCGACATGCGGGCAATTATGGCGGCGACCGATGCGGACTTGACGGAGACAGCCCCGCGCGCGGCCTGCACCCGCTGAGCGGCCGGGTCGAGCTCGGTCTGCAGCGCCATCGCGTCGGCCAGCGTCACATAGACCGCCGGATCCCCGCCCGAGTTCATCGCCCCTTCGACCAGGCCGACCACGGTAAAGCGGTTGCGCCCGAGCCGGATGGTCTCGCCGGGCGAAAGGCCGGTCTTGCGGTCGGCCACCAGCTCGAAATGGCTGGCGCCGATGCCCCGCCCCGCGGCGATCATCTGCGGCCCGCCCGGACGGCCCGGCTCGTAGCCGACGACATAGAGCCGCAGCGTGCGCCCGGCATGGGGCGCCTCGACGTTCTGGTAGTTGACCGCACCGGCCTCGGCCACGCCGGGCATCCGCGCCACCGCGTCGCGGGTGTCGGCGGGAATGCTGGAGGCTTCCGCGAACGGTCCCTTGGTTCCGGCCTCCACCACCCAGACATCTGCGGCCGGTGCCTTTACAACCGCCAGCGCGTCCGAGACGAGGCCGTTGTAGATGCCGATCATCGCCAGCACGACCGTCATCAGCAGCCCCAACCCGAAACAGGTCAGCACGAACCGGAACAGGCCATGGCGGATGTCCTTGAGCGCGAGGTTCATGGCGCCTCACTGCCGCGGGCGCGCCGACCCTCGGCCGCGCCCTTGGGCGGATGGGCGACGATGGCGGCTCCCTCGGGCAGTCCGCCCGTGACCTCGACGCGACCGCGATCATCGCGGACGCCGAGGGTCAACTCCACCCGCGCGAGACGGCCGTCTCGCACCGTCCAGACCGTGCCGCGATGGCCGTCGAAGCCGGTGATCGCGACCTCCGGCACCATCAGGGCGCTCGCGCGCGTGCCGGTCAGGATGCGCACCTCGGCCTGTTCGCCAAGGAACATCTCGGCGGGGCAGTCGGCGCAGGTCAGCCAGACGCGGCGTTCTTCGTTCACCCGGTCGCTTTCGATGCCGATGCGGGCGATGGTGCCATGGAATTCGGCCGAAGGCTGCGATCGCAGCCGGATCGTGCCCGGCTGGCCCCGGACAAGCTGGCCGGCACGTTCTTCGTCGATGTACGCCTGGATCCAGATGGTGGCCGGGTCGATCAGGGTGAAGATCGGGTCGCCCGCCTTGACGACCGTGCCCGGTTCGGCATGGCGGGTGACAAGCAGCGCATCAAAGGGCGCGAGCAGCCGGTGATGGCCGAGAAGGGCTTCCTCCTGCCGCAGGGCGGCCGCCGCATCGAGGCCCTGTGCCCGGATCACGGCCACATCCGCCTCGGCCACCGCCAGATCGGCGCGGGCCACGTCCGCATCGCGTTGCGTTTCCTCGGCGCGCTGGATCGAGGCCACATCGCGTTGCGCCAGCCCCTGCAGCCGTTGGTTCGCGACCTCGCGCTGCGCCAGCATGACCCGGGCCCGCACCAGCGCCGCTTCGGCCCTGGCAAGATTGGCCTCGTTCGCTGCCACCGCGGCCCGGGCGCGGACAACACGCGCTTCCTGCACGGCAGAGTGGAGGACGGCCAATTCCTGCCCCTTGGTCACGCTGTCGCCGGCATCGGCGGAAAGCCGGGTCAGGGCGGCGCCCACCTCGAAGCCGATGCGGCTGAGTATCTGCGCCTCTACAGTGCCGAGCCCGTAGATGCGAAGGGCCACATCATGTTCGGGCTGAATGACCGCCACCGTCACTGGGCGTTCGGTGAAGAACAGAAAGCCGGCAGCGACAGCCGCTGCTAGAAGAAGAGCCGATAGCCAAATGCGCCGCATCGTCTATTCTCCTTACGTAGCCAAAAGCCGGCACTGTGCGTCGAATAGGCGTAGCCCCTCGGCTCGCAAGTCGAAATCGCGAGCGCCGAGCGCCCAGCGGATCGCCACGCCCTGCACGAGCGACGTCAGCAGCGCCGCCGCATCGTTTGCGGCGATGTCGCCGCGCAACGCGCCGGTTTTCTGGCCGGCTCTGACCGCCATGGCCAGAAGGCCGTGGAAGGTCGTGAGCCTGCCGTGAAAGGTGGCGCGCAGGTCCGCATTGGTGACATTCAACTCACGCGAAAACAGCAGCATCGGCAGCGCGGGGGTCGCGTCGATCTGCGCGAACTGTGCGGAAATCAGTGCACGCAACCTGACGATCGGGGTGTCTCCGAGGCGCAATGCATCCTCCCACGCCGTTGCCAGCCCCTCGGCCACATGCTCGGCAACGGCCTGCCAGAGTGCCGCCTTGGTCGGGAAGTGCCGGAACAGCGCGGCCTGCGTGACGCCGATCTGCGACGCGACCGCCCCCGTCGTCACCCGGTCCGGCCCGATCCGGTCGGCCAGGTCGAGCACGGTGGCCACGATCTCGGCCTTGCGAAGCTCCGCTGATTTTCGCACGGGGCACCCCGTTAGTTAGTGAGTAGTCACAAACATATTTAGGCAGCCTCATGCGATGCGTCAATCACTGGGCATCATTTTCTGCATGCATTGATTGCCGCGACACCGGGAACTAGGTGGGCAGGAGGGAGGCCGATAAGCCGACATACTCGGCATCGACCGCCGCCGGATCATAGATCACTGCCACCAGCCGCCGCTTCTCTTCCTTGGAGGTGAAACGCTTTGTCAGGATGTAAGTGCCGTGCGACACGGCAAGATTGGTCGTGGCCTCATTGAAGGCCAAGACGTTGTGCTTCTTGCCTGCGGGCTTTGCCCGGCACCGAGACAGGCGTGACCGGCGGTTCGGGCACATCGCCCTCGCCCTCGACCGGGCCATCTCCGCCCAGCGCCTCGGGATCACGCAGCAGCGCATCCAGATCATCATCGCTGATCCCGAGCAGTGACAGGTCGAAATCCTCGGCCAACAGCCCCGCGATCTCCTCGCGCAGCAGGGCCTCGTCCCACTCGCCCAGTTCGGTGAGCTTGTTGTCGGCGATGCGATAGGCCCGGCGCTCGGCCTCGTCGAGATGGCCGAGCCGGATCACCGGCACCTCGGTCAACCCGAGCATGGTGGCGGCCAGCACCCGGCCATGGCCGGCGATCAGTTCACCATCGTCGGCCACCATGCAGGGCACGGTCCAGCCGAACTTTGCCATGCTGGCGGCGATCTTCGCCACCTGGTCGGTGCCGTGCATCTTGGCGTTGCGGGCATAGGGGCGCAGCCGGTCGAGCGGCCAAGTCTCGATCTGGCTTGGTGCAAACACCAGGTCCATGGGGCGGGTCTCATCCGGGGCAGGGCGGGCATGCCGATATGCGCGGCCGGAAAGGGCTGCGTCAGGATCGGGAACCGGGATGGCAGGAAAACAAAAAACGCCCGCGAGGGGTGTCCTCCGGGCGCAATTCTTCGATGATCAAGGGGTAGGTCAATGGGGGCAGGTCTGTCAGATGGAAAATGACTGCGGATTCAACGACTTCCTGGAGTGTGGCCTCCACTGGCTGGCTTCCGGCAGCGTGGCTTCCCCGAACTGGCTTCCCTGGCTTTCGCAAAAGAATCCATTGAGGACCGATCGTGATTCCGCAAATCTTTGATAATGAGTCGCTTTTCCGAAGGCCGCGCGGCGGGTGGCCTGATCGACTTCGCCGACATGATCACCGGCGCGGAGCGTCTGCTGCGCACTGATCCCGCAGTGCGTCAGGGGGACGGTCTACAGGCTCCGTGCGCCCTGAGCAGCAGCGGACTGTCCAAACCGACCTGCTTGCAGACCGGGATGCTGCAACGAACCGTGGCTTTCG
Source organism: Paracoccus methylovorus (assembly GCF_016919705.1). NCBI lineage: Bacteria > Pseudomonadati > Pseudomonadota > Alphaproteobacteria > Rhodobacterales > Paracoccaceae > Paracoccus > Paracoccus methylovorus. The sequence goes on along the minus strand of NZ_CP070368.1, from coordinate 2,050,197 downwards.
AGGCAGTTCGGAGCGCTGGGCGTGAAGTTGTCATACGGGAGTATCCGCGCGGTAGCAGGATTGTTCGACGATGCAGCGAGTGCCGCCAAGACGTCCGACTGGCTCGATACCACCTTCAACGGCGACTTCTTGCCTACCTCTCAGGGAATATGGGAGAGGTTGCCGCAAGACGCTTTCAGGGTGCTTGGCGACATCCTGCGGCGTGCGCCCGGGGGGCAGTTGCGTCTCGGCTGGGAAGAGCGCTGGGACAATCTCGACTTCGCCCATATCCCCCCGGAAAAGGCCGCGTCAGGCGCGGGCCGTGGTGACGGTGGACGCGATATTCGAGGCGACCATTCAGCTTTTGCTCAGCGAGGGGATGCACCGTCTGACCACGACCCGTGTCGCAGAACGAGCGGGTGTATCGGTCGGTACGATGTATCAGTACTTCCCGAACAAGCAGGCGCTGATCTATGCGCTCAACGAACGGTATCTGGAGGTGCTGGCGGAAAGGATCGAGACCATCTGCCTTGCCCATCACGCCGCGCCGATCAACCGGATGGTCGAGGCACTGATCGAGACCTACTGGCGCGCCAAGACCGAACGGCCAGAGGTGACACGGGCGCTCTATCGCTCGGTCGCCGAGATGAACAATGCCGAGTTGATCGAGACCTTTGCCCGTCGGGTCGATGCCGCCACCACGGCAATGCTGGCCAGCGCGACCGACGCGACTTTCCCGGATCTGCGCAGCGTCAACCTTACCGTGGTTACGGTGACCTTCGGCACGGTCCGCAATGCGTTCGAGCGGGGTGTGACTGACGCCTACAGCCAGGCGCTGAGACAGCAGCTTCTGGAAATGTGCCAGGCCTATCTGCAGGCGGCGAAGGCGTAGCCGACCCAGAGTGGCCGGTCAGGCTCTCCAAATGCTGCATAGTAGCATTCCCCTAATGGCACTGCTGTGTGCGGGCGTGGCGCGGGTTCCGCATCACTACCATGACAAGTAGAGTTCGCCGATCCGCGACGGCTGATCCAGTTCAACAGCGGCTCGCCCTATGCCAATGTCCGGGCCCGCACCCGCAATTGGCTGCGCGACCGGGCAGGATGGTCTGCGGCACATTGCGCAGAACCTAAGGCGGCCAAACGGCCGCTTCCCTCATTATGTTCGCCTGCGATCACATCACGACCACGGAGGCGAGCCTATTGCTGCAACATTGACTGAACGGCCGCTTCGGGGAGACGGCCACCTAGCATGCAGCGAGCCCGATCGGCAGGTATGGGCCGGATTTCATCGCGGTGCGGCGCGCAGTGGTGCCCCCTTGGAGTTGCGAGTTAACCCTGAGCGTTCGGTGCCGCCCCTCTTCGCCAACTTCGCGCAGACCTGGCGAATGCTGTTTCCAACGCCTTTGGGCTGCATTGAGAAAGATGGCCGTGGTCGAACACGACGCGCTCGTCTGTGGCGAACTGGTCGATCTGCATTCGTGCGAAGGCTTCGGTGATGAAGGGGTGTTTCGTGGCTTGGGCCAGCGAGATGCGGCCGATTTCCACCGTAGCCTGCAGTTCCATCTCGATAGCCTCGAAGACGAAGTCTCCCATATCGCTGCGGGATTTGACGAAGGTTGCGGGCGAGACCAGCCCGCAGTCGCAGAGCGCGTTGGCTGCGCTGATGCCCACGCATCCATGCAGTTCAAGGTTCATAAGCGCGAGGCCAAGGTCGTCAGATGGGACTGAGGGGAAGGCGCTGGTGCTCCGTGATGCTGTCGATGTTCACTGTAGCATATCAGGGTCGTTTGGGCATCCCTCCCGTCTTGGGCGGGAGGCTTGGCTGAATGCGGTCGGCTAGCCGGCTGCACGACGGTCTTTGCGGCGAATTTTGTCTCGATTTCTTCCAGCAATGCCAGCGCCGCTGCCGGGTTGTCATCCGCGATGTATTCGAAATTCGACCGCAGGCCCTCTCGCGCGGTTTCCCGCCATTCCAGATCAGGCACGGCGCTTCCGGTCGATCAGTCCGCGCATCTCGGCCCTGACATCGGCATGGACCGTCGTAGGGTGCTCATCCTCCAGCGCTTCTCGCACCTTGGCCCGGAACCAGGCGTCATAGGCGTCGGGATCGGCCGTCAACCCTGCAGGAAGGCCACCCTCGCGGGCTATCCTGGTGAGGAGGATGCGCACGGCATCCGAAAGGGTCAGACCGCCACCTGCCAGCGCCTCGGCTGCCTGGGTCTTGATCTTGTCGTCCACGCGAACGTGCAGCATTGATGTTTGTGCAGGCATGGCTGTTCTCCATGAGTTGCAAGTATTGTATCTCAATTGAGATGTGGCGGCAGCATCGTTCGCTGTCGCACTTGCGGACTGGGCCTGTTTCACGTTGCGTACCTCGCGCTGGCCAGGGGCGACGAGCCTATTTAAGGTCGCTTACGTTAGCATTCTGGCTATTTAAGTTGTGGCGGCATTGTTTAAATAGTGCCGCGCTGCCATGATGATCCCATGATCGATTCCGAACCCAATCAGCGGCTTGGCCGCTTCGTCGAAACCCCTGTCGCGGGCAAGATCGTGCGCGCCTTCGTTCCGCCGCCCCTGCCGCCGAAGCCGCAGATCGACGTGCTGGCTCTTCTGGACCGGCTGAGCCTCGCCGAACGCGCGCTCGGGCGGCTTGACGGCATTACCATGCTGCTGCCGCGCCAGGAACTGTTCCTCTACATGTATGTGCGCAAAGAGGCGGTGCTGTCGTCCCAGATCGAGGGCACGCAATCCACGCTGACCGATCTTCTGCGGTTCGAGACCGAGGCGCAGGCCGGGGAGCCGATCGACGACATCCGCGAGGTGTCGAACTATGTCGATGCGATGATGTACGGGCTGAAACGGCTGGAGGAACTGCCGCTGTCCTTGCGCCTGATCCGCGAGATGCATGCGCGGCTGCTGCAAAGCGGGCGCGGCGACACGAAAAGCCCGGGCGAGTTCCGCCGCACGCAGAACTGGATCGGCGGCTCGCGCCCGGGTAACGCGCTTTTTGTGCCGCCGCCCGTCACCGAACTCGACACCTGTCTGGATGCGCTGGAACACTTCATGCACGAGGACAGCTCGCGTCTTCCGGCGCTGATCAAGGCCGGGTTGCTGCATGTCCAGTTCGAGACCATCCACCCGTTCCTCGATGGCAACGGCCGTATCGGCCGCCTGCTGGTGACATTGTATCTCTGTGTCAACGGGGTGCTGCGCAAGCCGTTGCTCTATCTCAGCCTCTATCTGAAGACACACCGGGCAGACTACTATCGTCTGCTTCAGGAAGTGCGCGAGCATGGCAACTGGGAGGCTTGGCTCGATTTCTTCCTTGCCGGGGTAACTAAGACGGCGAACCAGGCGTTCGAGGCCGCGACCCGCATCGTTGACCTGTTCAAGGAAGACCGCGAGCGCATCACGACCGAAAGCGACCGGGCCGGATCGGCGCTGCGTATCCACGATCTCTTCCAGCAGAATCCGTTCCTGACCTCCAACCAGCTTGTCCGGCAGACGGGTCTGTCGGCGCCGACGGTCAATGCGGCGCTGGCTGATCTGGAGAAGATGGGCATCGTTGATGAGATCACCGGGCGCAAGCGGGGGCGGGTGTTCAGCTACCGGCGCTACCTTGCAATTCTTAGCGAAGGGACCGACCCTTTGCCGGTCGGCAGTTGAATCTCTCCACGAACTGTCCGCACCCCACGGTCAGCAACTGCGGCACCACAAATGAGTCAGGCCATCGGTTCGGTCTCACAAGTCCCAGAAGGGTCAGGCAGGGTCGAGTTATCTTCTGATAAAAGCACGAGGCAGCTGCGATAAAGTCGCATACGGATGGGGTCCACTTCCTACGCTGCTGTACGAAATGCTTCGCCAAAGAGCGCTGTTTCCGTCCGCAGCAGCATGGCGTGAAGAGAACCGGGCGGTCGCAAGTAAAGATGGTTGCACACCCCCGCAACCAAAAATTCCATTACATTACAGCAACTTAAGCCTCCTCCAGAGGCTTTTTGCATTTGCGCTCTAATCGCTCCGGAATCACATCGGAAGCAATCGCGCGGAAACCATAGCGCGAAATCGGCGAGGTCACATTGACGTGATGGCATCCGCTGATGGCCCGGATGACCCTGAAACTGGTTGCCGCTGAAGTAAAGACCCGTGGCGGGTCTGCGCCATTGATCACCAATCTCGTTACGAGCATCCTCCAGGGCAAAGCTGTCGCGATTGTTACGCTATGGGCACTCCCGAGGGCTGAAAGATGCCATTTTCCTGATCTGAATTTCCTAATTGTTTCTGTAGGGTTATCTGAGGAGCGTCATTCGATAAACACGGCCATGTCCTCAATTGTGCTTCAACTGGGCAGTTTGTTTCGCAGCGAGCGTGACCGGCTTGTGCGGCGGGTGCGCCATGTCATACGTAGTCGGACGGACGCCGAGGATCTGGTGCAGGACGTTTTCTTGAATGTGCTCCACCGGGAGGATCGACGCGATGTCCAGTCGCCGCGCAACTATCTGGCCCGCGCCGCGACAAATGCCGCGCTGGATCACCTGCGCCGACAGCGGGTGCGGAGCGAGATACTGGATTGCAGCCGCGAAATTGCCGCCGATGTGGCGGCCGAGCAGCCCGGCACCGAGGCCATCGTGCAATCGCGCCAGGAACTGGTTGTCCTGCATCATACCGTCGAACAACTGCCGAGAAGAACCACTCGTCACGCATGTGGACAAGCAAGAAGCAAGGGACTAGAAAGCAGCCACCATCGCGGCGCCAATCCCGAGTAGCCAGTCCGCTTCCTGACGGAGCTGGAACATGAAACTAGGGATTTCGCACCGTATGCGCCTGCATACGGCACTTTTGACATCGACCGTGCTTACCGCAGCCGTGCCGGCCCTCGCCCAGGCGCAAGAGGGCGCCGTTGTGCTGGATCAGGTGACCATCACCGTCGGGCAGGCACAGGGATATGCCGCGCAGCGCTCGACTGCCGGAACCAAGACCGATACGCCGCTTGATGAAACGCCGGCCTCGGTCTCGGTGGTGACGGATCGGCAGATGCGGGACCAGGGCGTCACCTCGGTCGCGCAAGCGCTGCGCTATACGCCGGGCGTCGCCTCGGAATATCGCGGCAGTTCGAACATCTCGGACGAGACCTATATCCGCGGCTTCGGCTACGTGCCACGCTATCTGGACGGTCTGGCCATCGAGGGCTCGGGCCAGCAGATCGGCCCCTGGATCCTGGAATCGGTGGCGACGGTCAAGGGGCCGGCCTCGCTGCTTTACGGCCAGGCCAGCCCCGGCGGCCTGATCGACATGGAACTGAAGAAGGCGGACGGCACGGAACATAACAGGCTGGGCTTCGACACCGGCACCGATGCGCGGGCCGGCGTGCGCCTGGACGTGGCCCGGCGGCTCGACGATACGTTGTCCTGGCGTCTGGTGGGCCTGGCCGAAAAGGCCGACACGCAGGAAGACGGGCTGGAAACCCGGCGGCTGACCTTGCTGCCTTCGCTGCGTTGGGCGCCGACGGATGCCACGACCGTGACGGCTTACGCGATGTATCAGCGCGAGCCCGATGCCGGCTACCGCAACTTCCGCGAGGCGCTGGGGACGCTGAACCCGACCTCTTACGGCTATATCCCCGGCGATTTCCTGGTCGGAGACCCGGATTTCGAGCGTTCGGAGCGGACCTCGAAAAGCTTCGGCTGGACGGTTGAGCACAAGATCAGCGACGCGCTGACCCTGCGCCAGAAGGCCCGGTATTCGATCGGCGACTGGGACCAGCGTACGCTGGTCTGGGGGGTGCTGGCCGCGGATGAGCGCACGATCAGCCGCACGGTCACGGAAAGCTACAGCAAGACGAAACAGGCCCTGCTGGACAATCAGGCCGAATACCGGCTGAATGCTGGTGGCGGAGAGCATGTCATCCTGGGCGGGATCGACCTGAAATATACGCGCAACGACAGCACGTCGAGCTATGGCGCTGCGGCCAATTCCATCGACTGGACCGATCCCGTTCATGCGGTCGGAACGGTTGGTGAGCCGCGCGGCCAGTCCGACGGCATCTCGCGCCTGCGCCAGACTGGCATCTATGTGCAGGACCAGGCGAAGTTCGGCAATCTGCATGTCCAGGCCGGGCTGCGCTACGACTGGGCCACGAACGACTCCCGAGACCTGCTGACCGGCGGCCGCGAAACCTATGACGGCGAGGCGCTGACCGGCCGCATCGGATTGCTCTATGAGATGGCGAACGGCTTCTCTCCCTATGTCAGCTATTCGACCTCGTTCGAGCCGGTGACGCAGACGCCCGCCAGCGGCCAGGACCCCTTCGACCCGACCGAGGGCCGGCAGGTCGAGATCGGCGTGAAATGGGCCAACAGCGCCGAGACGCTGATGGTCACCGCCGCGGCCTATGACCTGCGCCAGACCAATATCCTGAAATACGACGACGCCACCGCGACCTATCGCCAGATCGGCGAGATCAAGTCGCGCGGCTTCGAACTGGAGGCGCAGGGCCGGGTGACCGATGCCTTCTCACTGGTCGCGGGCTATTCCTACAACGACTCGAAAGTGTCGAAATCGAACGACCCGGACGAGATCGGAACCCATAACGACCGCGTGCCGCGGCATCAGGCCTTGATCTGGGGCAAATACGACTTCGGCAACGGCTGGGATGCGGCGCTGGGTGTGCGCTATATCGGCAAGAGCTGGGCGCGCGGCAACGCCTTTACCGTGCCCGGCGTGACGCTGGTCGATGCGGCAGTCGGCTATGATCTCGGCGCCCTGGATCGTCGTTACGAAGGCGTGCGCGCACAGCTGAACGTCACCAACCTGACCGACGAATTCTATACCGCCTCCTGTGCCAGCGCCTATGCCTGCTGGGTCGGAAGCGAGCGCCAGGCGCGGCTTTCGGTCGATTACACATGGTAAGGCTGGCCCTGCTGCTGGCCGTGCTGGCAGGTCCGGGACTGGCGCAGGACACGCTGGTTCCCGGCCCGGTCGAAACGGTCGAACTGGTCGCGGGCGCGCCCCTGTGTCTGCGCATCGAGGCGCCCCCCGGCAGCTATCTGGCCGGGCGGATCGAGGCGGGCGCCCTGCCCGTCGATGCCGATCTGCTGGATGCGCAGGGCCACCATTTGCGCCGTCTGTCGCATGACGGTCGCGGCAATATCGGCTTTCATGCCGTGGCCGAGCAGGATACGACACTGCTGCAGCTGTCCGCCCCGCAGGCAGGCCGCGTCGGGGTGGCGCTGGATCAGCCGGTTCCGCCCGCCGACCAGCACCCGCCCGCGCCGGAATATCTCAGCCCGCGCATCGCCGCGCTGGCAGCCGGTGGCGATATCGATGCCTTCTGGCGCAAGGTCGCGGCGGAGGGCACGCCCATGGTAGAGGATGCCGGCAAGGGCAAGGTCGTCGTCACCTTCCTGTGGCGCGGGGCCAGCCGCAACGTGCGGCTGTTCGGCGCACCCTCGAACGACCATGAATGGCTGGAACGGCTGCTGGGCACGGATATCTGGTTCAAGAGCTTTCGCGTGCCGGACAGCCTGCGGCTTTCCTACAAGCTGGCGCCCGACGTGCCCGACATCCCGGGCGATGCCCGAGCGCGCCGGGAGGCGATCCTGGCCACGGCGCAGATGGATCCGCTGAATCGTCACCCCTGGCCCAGCGAAACACCGGACCGCTTCAATCAGGACTCGACGGTCGTGTTGCGGAATGCGCCCGCCCAGCCCGGCACGCCGCCCGCGGCCGAGGCGGACCCCGAGCTTAAGCGCTTCACCTTCGACAGCGGGCTTCTGGGCAACAGCCGCGAAATCACGCTGTCTTTCCTGCGCGGCCTGGACCCCGCCGACCCGGATATCGTGCTGGCCCTGATCTTCGATGGCGAGCAGGCCATGAACCGGATCGACGCCCCGCGCATGCTGGATACGCTGACACGTCAGGGGGCGCTGCCGCCGGTGGTGGCGGTGCTGATCCCCTCGATCGACAGCCAGACGCGGGGGAAGGAACTGCCCGGCAACCCGGTCTTTGCGCAGGCCCTGGCCGAGGAACTGCTGCCGCGCGTCGCGGCGGAAACCGGCATCCGCCCCGATCCTGCCCGGACGGTGCTGGCCGGCGCCAGCTATGGCGGCCTCGCCGCCGCCACGGTGGCGCTGGCCCGGCCCGATACCTTCGGCAACGCGATCTCGATGTCAGGCTCGTTCTGGTGGGCGCCCGAGGGCACGGTGGCGGACGGCATCCCCCATGTCGCTGCTGCTTATGCCGGGCGTGAGAAGCTGCCCATCCGGTTCTTCCTGAGCGCCGGGCTTTTCGAGACCGGGCGCGCCGGCACCGCCGGCATCCTGGAGACTTCGCGGCAATTGCGCGACGTGCTGCGGCTTCAGGGATATGAGGTCGCATGGCGGGAATATGTCGGCGGCCACGATTATCTGGTCTGGCGCGGGGCGCTGGCGGATGGGCTGATCGCCCTCTTCGGCGCAGAGGAGTGAGGGTGCCGCTGGCCGGCATGACTGGCCCGTCGCCGGGTTCCTGCCGTCCTGCCATCCCGAAAGCCGGGAGCGGAGCTGGCGGCCAGTTCGCGAACAGCTTGGTTCTTCACGGTGATGCTGAAGATGCAGCGCCCCTGAAACGAGCGGGCAGCCCCATGGGCTGCCCTCATCCGGCCGGCATTGCCGCCTGGCTGCCTCGTTCGGCTGCGAACTGGCTTGCGAACTCGCCGCACCAGTCATTCGGCTTGACCACCGGCCAGAAGCCGCGGCTGTCGGCGTCCTTCCGGGACACGGGCGCCTTGGCGCGGCACAGGCCGGCATCGGTGTTCGCATCGCTGCCATGTTGGCTGGGGTTTCGCTGCGGTACCATTCCAACGGCTGCTTTGGAGGGTGCCGCCTCGCAGCATGCATGTGTGCCGACCGACGGCGAAGGGCCGTTTTTTCATCCTCCCGCCAGCACCGCTTTTGCATACCGCTCCGGTGGCTGGACGGTGTGGCGGCTGAAGGCGGTGCTGAAGGTGCTCGCCGAGCCATAACCGACGCGTGCTGCGACCTCATCGAGCGCAAGGCTGCCCTGGCGCAAAAGATCGTGCGCCACGGCCATGCGCCAGGTGGTCAGGTATTCCATCGGCGGGCTGCCGACCATGCGGGTGAACCGCTCGAAGAAGGCCGAGCGCGACATGCCGGCCGTATTGGCGAGGTCGGGAACCGTCCAGGCGCGGGTGATGTCGCCATGCAGGCTGCGCAGGGCGCTGGCCATGCGCGGATCGGACAGGCCGCGCAGCAGGCCGGGTGCCGCGGCTCCTTCCGGCGCGGCGCGCAACGCCTCGATCAGCAGGATCTCGACCAGACGCGCCAGGATCAGGTCGCGGCCCGCATCGTCGCGCGCAGCCTCCTCGCCCAGCATATGCACCAGCTGCGTCAGCCGCGGCACGCCGCGCAGGTGGATCATCCGGGGCAACAGCGTTACCAGCAGCGCCGCATCCGGCGCGGCAAAGGTGAACCAGCCGCCGAACTGCCGCATCTCGGGCGGGCCGTCCTGCCGGCCATGGCGAACCTCATGCTGCGGCGAGTCGGTGCGGGCGTCGATCCGGCGAAGCGGGCCGGGGGTTCAGGCTGGACATGCCGAAACGCGGCGTGGCGGGCAGCAGCACGAAGTCGCCGGCCTCGACGGTGACCGGGTCTTCACCCGCGACTGTCAGCCGGCAACTGCCCATCGTCATCGCCGCAAAGGCCGGGCGGCCGAATTCGGTATATTCAACCGCCCAGCGGCCTGCGGCGGTTATCCCCTTGGAGAACACCGCCTGCGGGCGCAGCAGCTCGATGACCTGGGCAAGCGGGTCAGACATTCAGGACTTTTACAAACTTAATCAGGACTTGTGATTGATAAACATCCTGATCATGCGCGCTACATTCCTGCTGTCAACTCAGGAGATCGTCATGAACACCGTCTTCATCACCGGCACCTCGTCGGGCTATGGGCTGGAAACCGCCCGCCATTTCCACGCGCAGGGCTGGCAGGTCATCGCCACCATGCGGACCCCGCGCGAGGGGCTGTTGCCCGAGGGCCTGCGCATTCTGCCGCTGGATGTCACCGACCCGGCCAGCATCGCCGCCACCATCAAGGCCGCCGGTCCCATCGACGTGCTGGTGAACAATGCCGGCATCGGCCTTGTCGGCGCCTTCGAGGCCGCGCCGATGGATTACGTCCGCAAGCTGTTCGAGACCAACACCTTCGGCACCATGGCCATGGTGCAGGCGATGATCCCGCAGATGCGGACGCGGCGGTCGGGCGTGATCGTCAACGTCACCTCCAGCGTGACGCTGGCGCCGATGCCGCTGGCTGCCGCCTATACCGCCAGCAAGCAGGCGATCAAGGGCTTTACCGGATCGCTGGCGCATGAACTGGCGGCCTTCGGTGTGCGGGCAAAGCTGGTCGAGCCGGGCTATGCGCCGACCACGCGGTTTTCACAGAACATCGACTTCGCCATCGAGGACATGATCCCCCCGGCCTATGCTGATTTCGCCGCGCCGGTCTTTGCCGCCTTCGCCAGCCCGGCCCTGATCACGAGGGAAACCGACGTGGCCGAGGCGGTGTTCCGGGCCGCAACTGATGGCACCGACCGGCTGCGCTATCCGGCTGGAGCGGATGCGGTGGCGCTGGCGGCCTGATGCAGGGCAGGGAAGGACCGCCAGGTTCAGCCCGGCAAGGTGACCACCATGGCACCGCGGTCCGTCGCAACGACCGTATGTTCGTATTGCACAACAGGAGCCGATGGCGCGCTGTAAAGCGTCCAGCCGTCGTCTGCCTCCGTCGCCCAGAGGCCGCCTTTGGACAGGAACGGTTCGACCGTCAGCACAAGCCCCCTGTGGATGCGTCGCCGTTCATCGCGCGCGGGCCAGGTCGGAATTTCCGCAGGCTCTTCGTGCAGCGCCCTGCCGATGCCATGGCTGGCAAGGTTGCGGATCAGCGTATAGCCGCGCCGCTCTGCAAACTTGCCGATGGCGCGGCCGATGCCCGCAAGCGGCCGACCGCTGCCGACCTGGGCGATGCCGATCTGCATCGCCTGCCTGCCATCGCGGCACAGCCGATCCAGCGAGGGGCGCATGGGCGCGACGCGATATGTGGCGCCGGTATCTGCGAAATAGCCGTTTCTGGAGGCCGAGACGTCGATATTCACCAGATCGCCCGCCGCGATCATTCTGTCACCGGGGATGCCATGGGCGATTTCCTCGTTCACGCTGATGCAAGTTGCGCCGGGAAAATTATAGGTGGATTGCGGCGCCGAAACGGCGCCCTCACGTTCCAGCATCGCACGGCCGATCTCGTCCAGCTCGCGAGTGGTCATGCCGGGTTCCATCGCTTTCGCCATGGCCTGCATGGTGTTGGCGACGATCCGGCCGATCTCCTTCAACCCGTCGAGTTCGTCCTGATTGGTGATCGTCATCGCCTGTTCCCGCTTCGATCAGGTGCTGCAACCGACATCATAGCGGTGACGCGTGGCGATGTCCCGCATCACTGTCTTGACCGCCGCTCCAAATCGTAACATATATAGTTACATGAAGCGCGACAGCCGCCTTTCCTCGGTCCTCCATGCCCTGCTGCACATGGCGGAACATGACGGACCCATGACCTCCGAGGCGCTTGGCCGGTGCCTCGGCACCAATCCGGTGGTGGTGCGCCGCACCATGGGGCTGTTGCGCGAGGTGGGGTTGGTCACGGCCGAGCGGGGGCACGCCGGGGGCTGGCGCATCTCGGCCGACCTGGCGGCGGTCAGCCTGCGCCGGCTGCACGAGGCCCTGGGCGAGCCGGCGATCTTTGCCATCGGCAACCGCAACGAGACGCCGGAATGCCTGGTTGAGCAATCGGTCAATGCCGCGCTGGATGGCGCTTTTGCCGAGGCCGAGGCGATGCTGCTGGAACGTTTCGCCGACGTGACGCTGGCCGATCTGGCCGAGGATTTCGCCCGCAGCCATGCGCAAAGGCGGGCGACGAAGGAGTAGGACATGCAGGACGTGATCGTGATCGGCGGCAGCTATGCCGGAATGGCCGCCGCCCTGCAGCCGGCGCGTGCGCGCCGCAAGGTGCGGGTGATCGATGCCGGACAGCGGCGCAACCGCTTCGCCCGCCATTCGCACGGGTTTCTGGGGCAGGACGGGATTGATCCGGCGCAGATTTGGGCCGCGGCGCGACAACAGTTGCTGACCTATCCGACCCTGCGCTGGATCGAGGGCGAGGCCGTCGCGATCTCGGGGCGCAAGGACGATTTCCGGCTGGCCACGGCGGATGGCACGGCCCATGCCGGCCGCCGCATCCTGCTGGCCACCGGGGTCCGAGACCTGCTTCCCGACATTCCGGGCCTGCCGGAGCGATGGGGCAAGACGGTGTTCCATTGCCCCTATTGCCACGGCTACGAGCTGGACCAGGGCCGGATCGGGGTCATCGCCGCCGGCGCGATGTCGCCGCATCAGGCGCAGCTGCTGCCGGAATGGGGCGAGGTCACCTTCCTGACCAACGGCGCGCTGACACTGGAGCCGGAGCAGCGCGAAGACTTGCGCAGCCGCGGCGTCGCCGTCGAGGAAACCCCCATCGCCCGGATTGCGGGCGCGGCCGAGGTGGAACTGCGCGACGGCCGGGTGCTGCCCTTCGCCGGTCTTTTCACCGCGACCCGGACCGAGCCGGCCAGCCCGCTGGCCGAGGCCGCCGGCTGCGAGGTGATCGAGACGCCGATGGGCCGCCAGGTCCTGACGGATGAGACGAAGGAAACCAGCCTTCCCGGCATCTTCGCCTGCGGCGACGTCGCGCGGGCGCCGCATTCCGTCTCGCTGGCGGTGGGGGACGGCGCTTGGGCCGGGGCACAGCTGCATCGCTCGCTGGTCTGGCCGGAATGAGCGGCGCGACCCATATGGGCGACGCCGCTAGCTATGCCGCGCGTGTCGCGCGCCATGTGCCGGGGCTCAAGGACTTGCACCGTATGGCCGGGCTGCTGCTGGCCGAGCGCGTGCCCGAGGCGGGCCGTGTCCTGGTCCTCGGCGCAGGCGGCGGGCTGGAGCTGCGCGCCTTCGCCAGGGCTTATCCGGGCTGGCGCTTCGACGGCGTCGATCCCTCGGCCGGGATGATCCGGCAGGCACGGGACACCCTCGGTCAAGATGACGACCGGGTGACGTTTCATCAGGGCTATATCGATGACGCCCCCGAAGGCCCCTTCGACGGTGCGACCTGCCTGCTGACCCTGCATTTCCTGCCGCGCGAGGAACGCCTGCGCACCCTGCGCCAGCTGCATCGCCGCCTTCGCCCCGCGGCGCTCTTCGTCATGGCCCATCACAGTTTTCCGCAGGCGGACGGCCTGCAGGATCTGTGGCTGCGGCGCAATGCGGCCTGGCTGGTCTCGGGCGGCGTTCCCGAGGCGCAGGCCATGGCCGGCATGGCCACGATGAAAGAGCGCCTGCCGGTCCTTGCGCCCGAGGAGGATGCCGCGCTTCTGGCGGCGGCGGGCTTCCGCGAGGTCCAGCTGTTCTATGCCGCCCTTACCTTCAAGGGCTGGATCGCCTGGGCGTGACGGGCTGGAGCCAGTCCGCCTATACTTCCCTCTGCGGCGCGAGAAAGCGTCGCACCATCAGGGTCAGCAAGTCGCGGCTGGCGGCGAAGTCGAGGCCCTCGACCATCAGCGGCAGCATCGGCGCGGCATCGACCACCGCGATCAGCATCGCCGCCACCTGGTCGGGGTCCAGCCCCGCGTCCACTTCGCCCTTCGCCTGACCCGCGCGCAAAGTCTGCGACAAAACCGCGTGCACACCGCTGGTGTTTTCGCGCAGGATCGCCCGGATGCGCGGGTTGCGCCCGGCCTCGGCCAAGAGCTCGAACAGGATGCGGCAGTGATCGACATCGCCCCAGCCCTGCATCGACCAGATCTCGGACAAGAGGACGGTCGAGGTGTTCGCACCCTCGGGCTGATCGGCAAAATAACCATGCAGGCGGCGCAGGTAATCCTCGGCCATCGCCTCGACGATCACCTCTTTCGAGGCGAAGTAATGGTAGAGATGGCCGGGGCTGATCCCGGCCTCCTTGCAGATCATCGCCGTCGAGGCGCCGCGCAGCCCCTCGCGCAGAAAGCAGCAATGCGCGGCCTCCAGCAGTTCGAGCCGCTTTTCCTCGTGCTTCTCGGGATCGACCTTGCGTGCCATGGCTGGAATATTCCTTGAGTGATCACTCTATTTATATATTGACGCCGCCTATTAGTTAAATAGACTGATCGCACTACGAATGACAGGGGTTTTGCAGACGCCGCATCCATGCGGGCGGCAGGCCCCGCCATGCCTGAATTGCGAGGACGCATGAACACGACAAGGCACCGGGCCGGTGCCGGCCTCGGGCTGCTTCTGGCTGCCTTTTTCCTGTACGGCGCCTTGGGGGAACCTGCTTCTCTCGGTCGAGAACGAGGCCGCCTATGCCCGCTGGGGCTATCCCGGCTGGTTCCACTATGTGACCGCCGCGCTGGAATTGCTGGCGGCGATCTTGCTGCCGCGCGCGCCGACCCGGCCTTATGGCGCGGGGCTGGGGGCCTGCATCATGGCGGCGGCGGCGCTGACCACGCTGATCCATGCCGAATACGATCACAGCATCGCGCCGCTGGTCGCGCTGTCCGTCGCGCTGATCGTGCTGGCCCTGTCCTGGCCGCGCAGGGCCTGATTCACCAAGGCAGAGAGAGAACCGAAATGACACAAGACAGATCCGACCGCCGCCGCGGCGGATACCGGCGGCGCATGGGCCGATCTCTTCACGGGCCGCAACCTTGCCGTGGTCACGGTGATGGGGGGCGGGGCTCTTGATGACGGCGGGGCAGGGTAGCGCGCAAAGCGCCGCAACCTGAGTCAGCCTCGGCATCGCCGCGCTTTGCCTGCCCGGTTTTGGTCGCCCGCCTTCTGCTTCTGTATGATCGGGCATGAAGGCAGGCCGCCGGGCCCACCTCGCGCACCGCTCCCGATTGTCGGGACCGATCCAGAGGGCGAGGGCATGGGCGTACCGCATTTCATCGAACATCGCAGCGAGCGGCTCAACATGCTGGTGCGCGGCGCAAACCATCCGCCGCCGCCGCCCTCCGAAGCGGTTACATCGCTCGAGGCCGGGCTTTATGTCACCGTGCTGATCTATGGCGGGGTCGAGTTGCAATGCGCTGATATGATCAGCACCCCGCGCTCGACCGGGATGCTGGTCTTTGCCGTGCGAGAAGAGGTTCCCTGGGTCGCGCATGGGCAGGCGACCCATCTGCGGGCGGTGGGGGCGACGATGTATCGGCCGGATCTGCGGGTGCGCGGGCTGGATCCTGGTTCGACGGTCTGTTCACAGGCGAGGAAAAGCTGCGCCAGATCCAGGATGCCGCAGATCCGCGATGCCGTTGCCAGACGGCCCCGATATCCCTTGCGACTTCTTTGCCGGCGGGCCGGATTACGAGATGTATTGCTGCAAGCAGGCGGTGCCTGGATATAGCCTCGAGTTCGAAATCGCCGGCAGCTGGAGGATACGTCACGATCTCTGCCTCATCGGCACTGCTTTTGTGTCGTTACCCTATGCTGGGCAGGGTGCTTGAAGAAGGATTATCATCAGACTAGACTTCAAACCAGTTGATGGAGATTCGCATGCGCGAGATCGGTGCCTTCGAGGCCAAAACGCATCTGTCGGAGCTTCTTGCCGCCGCAAAGGCAGGCGAGACGGTGACGATTACCCGGCGCGGCCAGCCCGTCGCTCGCTTGGTGCCTCCAGCAAACAATGACCGCACCGCCGCCCTGCTTCGCATGGCTGAATTGCGCAGCAGGCTCGCGGCAAGAGATGTGCGGCTTGGAATCGACGATATTCTTTCGGCGCGAGACGAAGGCCGCCGCTGATGCTGGTCATCGATGCTTCGGCGTTGATTGCGTGGGTCATGCCGGATGAGTCTGGCGTGGATCTGGCTTCTCTGGCCGAGAGGCACGAAGAAATCGGTGCACCTTGGTTGCTGTGGGCCGAGTTGCGTAACATCCTGGTCGTCAACGAGCGCCGGGGGCGGCTACCGGCAGGCGCCGCCGAGCAGATCAGCGAGGCGGTGGATGCCTTTGGGGTGCAACTGGCCCCTAGGTCATGTTGACAAATGGCGGAGCCAGAGGCGGATCGACGTGATGTCGATGAAGCCCAGGAAGCTTTCGGCGGTCTTGTCGTAGCGGGTGGCGACGCGACGGGCATTCTTGAGCTTGTTGAAGCACCGCTCAACGAGATTGCGCAGGCGGTAGAGCCTGCGGTCAACGGCGACCCGTAGCTTCCGGGTTTTGCGCATGGGGATGACCGGCACCACGTCGCGCACCTCCATGGTCTTGCGGATGTTGTCGGAGTCGTAGCCGCGGTCTGCGAGCAGAACGCTTGGCTCGGGCAGGTTGTCAGCCATGACCAGATCGAAGCCGAGGTAGTCCGATGTCTGCCCGGCCGTGATCTCGGTTCTCATGGGCAGGCCTGCCGCATTGACCCGCAGATGGATCTTGGTCGTGAAGCCACCTCGCGAGCGGCCGAAACCTTGGCGCGGAGTCCCCCTTTTGCGCCCGCTGCCTGATGATGAGCGCGAACCACGGTGCTGTCGATCATCTGCAGCGCATCCGGCACGATCCGGCTCTCGTTCAGCGCCTCCAGGATCTGTTCCCACAGCCCCGCCAACGTCCAGCGCCGGAACTGCCGATAGACAGACGACCATTTGCCGAACTCTTCCGGCAGGTCGCGCCAGGGCGACCCCGTTCGGGCGATCCAGAAAATCCCATCCAGAACAAGCCGATGGTTCGTGGGCTTGCGGCCGTTCGGAGAACGGACAGCCAGGATGAAGCGTTCAAAGAACGCCCACTCGTCGTTCGACATCAGGTTTCGTGCCACGCTGGTCTCCATTGCAGATACCAGCTTGAATCACGATCACCGCGCCCGGTGAATCCCTTTTGTCAACACGCCCTAGAGATGATACATCTGGGTAACATATTGCTTCTCTGCGCCCGATGAGATACATCTACGTATCATTCGTGCGAGGATTTCATAGCCCTGTCCATGGCTGAAGAACGTCTGGCTCGGGAGTTCGGCGCAGCCATCCGAGCGCGCCGCAAGGCGCTGGGGATGCGGATCGGCAATCTGTTCCCCGAGGGGCTGAAGCCTTCCGCCCCCCAGCTTCCACCGTTGTAAGCGCTTGACCCATGCAGTTGCTCTATGAGCGTTATCCCGTTGGCGAGATCATCACGGGAGACACCACCGCCCCGGCGTTCCGCTATGATCCCGCGTGGCTGGCACAGGGCGGTGCCCTTTCGCTCTCTACAACCCTGCCGCTTCAGTCCCAACCATGGGGCTGGCCGGTGCTCGCCCCTTGGCTGATCAATCTGCTGCCCGAGGACAATCATACCATCCGCATGATGGCGCGCATTCTTGATGTGCCTCATACCGATGTGCTGGCCCTTCTGGGACGGGTAGGACGTGACACCTCAGGGGCGATTTCTTTCGCTGAGCGCGGCGGGACTGGCTGTGAGGTGCGAGAGGTTGCCTCCGAAGACGAACTTGAACGGATCATTGGCGAGCTTCCGCGAAAGCCGTTCCTTGTAGGGGAAGACGGGGTCTCCATGTTGCTTGCCGGGGTGCAGAGCAAGCTGGCCGTGCGTGTGCTGGAGCGCGGTGGCATCGCCATCCCGGTCAACGGCACGGCCTCAAGCCATATCCTGAAGCCGGCCAGCGACCGCCTCTGGGGTGGCGTGCAGAATGAGGCACTGTGCCTGACACTGGCGCGGCTGGTCGGCCTGCGGGCGCCGGATGTCAGCACGGGCAGGGCGGGTCAGCGGCTTTATCTGCTGGTCGGACGCTATGATCGCGTGCCGCAGGGCGAGGCCCTGCGTCGGCTGCATCAGGAGGATTTCTGTCAAGCGCTTGGCCTGCCGCCATCGGCAAAATACCAGCACAACCAGACGAGCGGCCCGAAAGTCAGCTTTGCCGCCATGATGGACCGGCTGCGCGCCATCGGCGGCACGGGCGAGGTGTTCCGGCTCTGGGATGCCATGGTCTTCAACGTGCTGTGCTGCAACACGGACGCGCATCTGAAGAACTATTCCATCTGATCCGGGGCGATGGCATCGAGCTTGCCCCCATTTACGATGTGATGGGCGCGAAGGTCTGGCCCGGCATCACCGAGAACCTCGCGCTCGATGTCGATGATAAGCGCCGTGGCGAGTATATTAAGGGGTGGCACTGATCGCGCGAGGCGGAAAAATGCGGGCTCGCGCCGAGGGTGGCCCTGGGACGTGTGAGGGCGTTGGCCGAGGCGATTCAGGACCGGCTTGCCGATGCGAGAGCCGCCGTCGCGGCCATGCCGGCGGGGGACCATCCGATGCTTGACGAAGTCGAGAAGGCGATCCGGTCCAGATGTGGCAGCATCCTGAAGACGCTGGATCGGTAGCTGGCCGTGTAAGTTTTTATTGGCTCCGCCAATATTCCTATGATCAGTGCATGCCACATATCCCGGTGGTCGGTGCAATCCGATATGTTATTATAACATTGTGAAATCCATCGGAGAGACAGCAAGAACTACGCTGCAATACGAAACAGACCGCTACCACTATCTGTAGTAGGCGAGGTGGTGTGACTGGTTGAAGTGAATTACAAGTATTGATGGTGTAGACTTGCAACCATCTTTACTTGCTCGGGCAGCAAGTAAAGATTAAATCCTGCCTCCAAAACCAGATTTTCTGATATATCAGTGTATTAGGTCTCCTTCGGGAGGCTTTCTGCATTCTAGCCCAAACGCCCTGGAAGCATATTGGATGCAACAGGGGTACGTTCGGTCTGACCGCTCTGCCGCGGCATGAGAGTGCGGGATAGTGTCCACTATTAATGGTGGACACTATGGTGATGGCGTGGCGCGTCGGACAAAGTGGCTTTGGACGGAAGAGGAGAAGCGGTCGATCTGTTTCCAGACGACCGCGCCGGGCGTTTCGGTTGCGCAGGTTGCGCGGCGCTACGCGGTGAATGCCAATCTGATCTTCAAGTGGCTGCGCGATCTCCGCTCTACACCGAACCCGGCGTCGGTTCCGCCCTCGTCGGATGAGCCGCGCTTTTTGCCGGTGGAGATGAAGCAGGATCCGTTCGCCGGACATCTGTTCGTCTTCCGTGGTTGCCTGCCTCTGTGAGCACCTCCCCGAGAATCGGACAGTGACGGAAGCTACGATCTACCGTCTGCTGGTCTCCCAGGACGAGGAGATCAGAACATGTCGAAACGCAGGAACCATGATGCGGGCTTCAAGGCTCGCGTGGCGTTGGAAGCCCTGAAGGGCGAGCGCACCGTGTCGGAGCTGGCCGCAGAATACGGTGTGCATCCGACCATGATCCATCAGTGGAAGAAGGCGCTGCTCGAGGGGGCGTCGGGCATCGTCGAGCACGGCGGGAAGAAGAAGGCCGAGGTCGACGAGGAGACAGTGCGGTCGCAGCACGCCAAGATTGGAGAACTGGTGGTCGCCAACGATTTTTTGTCACGAAAGCTCAAGCCCTGGACCGGCAAGTGAGGCGCGGGATGATCGAACGTCACCACCCCACGCTGTCGATCGGGGCGCAATGCCGCCTACTGTCGATCTCAAGGTCGTCGTTCTACTACGCACCGCAGGGCGAGACCGAGGTGAACCTGGCATTGATGCGGCTGATCGACCGGCAGTTCCTGAAAACCCCGTTCTATGGCGTCCGCCAGATGACCCAGCACCTACGAGGGTCATCCCGGTAACCAGAAGCGCATCCGCCGCCTGATGCGGCTCATGCGATTGATGCCGATCTACCAGAAGCCAACACCAGCAAGCCAGCCAAGGGGCACAAGACCTACCCCTACCTGCTGGGCGGGCTGCGGGTCGATCGGCCCAGCCAAGTCTGGTGCGCCGATATCACATACCTGCCGATGCGGCAGGGCTTCCTCTATCTGGTCGCCGTCATGGACTGTTCACCCGCAAGGTTCTGGCCGGGCGCATCTCGAACACGCTGGAGGCCGACTTCTGCGTCGAGGCGCTGAAGGGGCCATTCACCGCTTCGGCGCGCCTGGGATCAGGAATACCGATCAGGGCTCGCAGTTCACGTCTTTCGCCTGGACCGACCGGCTGAAGCGGATCGGCGCCCGGATCTCGATGGACGGCAAGGGCCGGTGCCTCGACAACATCTTCATCGAACGGCTCTGGCGGTTCATCAAGCTATAATTATTTTACTTTAAAATCGTGCGCTTAATATAAAAAGCCGTATGACTTCGTCTCCGCCATCACCACCCCCACGAAAGATATCTCCCGCCTGCAAGGGTGCTATGACGGCAGCCCTGAACAGGACAAGAGTGACTGATTTATCTGTGTGGGGGACGGACAGGGAAACCCCTGCGGATGGGATACCTGCAGGGATACCACCTCAGCCAATCAGCCAATCAGCCAATGCGCAGCAAAGGCAATGGCGCAAAAGCCGACGAGCATGATGACCCAGTTCAGCAACACGGCCTTCCCAGATTGTGTCTGTCCTGGGGTGGGGACCGGTGTGGGTGCGGGCGATGCTTTGTCGGCAGGCGGTGTCTGGGCCTCAAACGGTGTCCGGCTCTTGGCCGGGGGTTCTTCGTGCGAATTCATCTTTCGTCCTTCGTGAACGCAAGGGTCGTGATCTGCCAACCCGCAACCGGGGGCAGAGGCGATCAGGCGGTCGTGCGAAGGATGGGGGGTGCGCGGGCGTGCGGTGCAAGCGGGCAGGTGCCTGCCCCTGTCGCGGAACGATAGGCATAGGCGACGGATGCCCCTGCACGGGGTGGCGGGCGCGCGAAACTTGGCGGCGGTAAGGCGGTTGCGGCCAGCGGGCGGATCTGCACCGCATCCTTGCGCGCGATCAGGTCGCGGCCGTGGATTGCCGTCAGATCGTTGGTGGAAAGGTTCAGTTGCGCAGTTTGGCTTGCCGCAGCGGTAACCTGTGGTCCCGGCAGTATGGCAACCAGCAGGGCCAGAAAAATTGCCAGCCACAACCGCGCCGCATGCGGCGGGTTTGCTGTGTCTGGGATCTGCGCGTCCGTCATGTCCCCGATTGATCCACGGTTTTGCGGTTGCGGACAAGACTTCGCGTTGCCACATGCGGCAGCGGGATCATGGGAGCGGGGTTAGGATAGCTTCGCGACAGACTCGGGCAAAAGGATGGATCCGGCCTTGCGCGCATAATGAAATGCCAGCCGCCCTAGATTGCCGCTTCATAGCGTGGCTGCACCGCGAGGGCCGCCTGCGGGCAATTCATTGTCTTGAATGCGTTATTTCTTGCGCTTTTTCTTGGGCGTCTCGGCGGAAGCTGCCGCCTCTTGTGCCAGTCTTGCGGCTTTCAGGGATGCCGTCAGTTCGTTCCTCTTGCGGGCTTGTTCATCAATGATGAGCTTTGCTTCAGAGGTCGTGCGATCCATGGCTGTAAGCGGTGCAGGGTCGCGGAATAGATTTCTCGCCTTGGTAGCCATGCGGGCCTCCCAGAGGGTTCAGCCCGGCCGGGACGGCCAGGCTGCTCAGCAGAAATCAGGCGAGTGCCAGATTGCTTGCCGATTGGCGGCCGTCGCGACCCGACTCGATGTCGAAAGTCACGGCCTGACCATCGGCGATGGTGCTCAGTCCGGCGCGCTCAACAGCCGAGATGTGCAGGAACACGTCTTTGCCGCCGTTCTCGGGTGCGATGAAGCCGAAGCCTTTGGTGGCGTTGAACCATTTCACGGTGCCATTGGCCATCGTGAGATCTCCTTTTGGATTTGTTGCTCGCGGAATGCAGCAACCCGGCTCAGTCAGTTCGAAAGCAGACTGAAGCCGAAAGGAGACAGGATGCAGAGAGAATCAACGTAGCCCCACATCTATGCCCGTTCCTGCCGGATAAAGCAAAGGAAACCTTTGGCTATGCCGGGCAAGAGGGCTAGAAACGGGTGCGATACCTTGGTCGCCCGCAGGCGAAAACCCGGAAAACCACGGGCTGGATCCGGGATTGGCGGGAAACCGCCGGCCGAAGTTCGTTTGCAAGAACGGCGGGGCATTACCCCGCCGTCTCACCTTCTGATGCTTCCAATGACATATACCGGCTAAGCGCAAAGGCCGCCTTGTTACGCCAAGCGCATCGGAAGAACTCGTGCGGCCAAGGGGCGTATGCCCAAGGCTCGCAGTGATACCGTGCCGCTCGGCCGTGCCGCGCGGATCATTGAAAGATGGGGTGGTTCAGGCGCAGTTTCACCCCGACAACCAAAGCTATCGCGCAATCGGCGGGGAACATTGGGAACTATTTTTCCGCGCGACAGGTTGGCCGTTTAGATGCCCGCTTGGGCAGCCTTTCGGGCACGCGCGCCCGACCGAACCCTGCACCTTGGGTTTTCACCGCGGTTCTTCGATCCTGGGCAGGAACCAAGCCAGCAATCCGGCCAGCGGCAGGAATGAGCACAGGCGAAAGACCGTTTCGACGCCGAAGCTATCGGCCATTCCGCCGAGGATTGCTGCGGCGATGCCGCCAAGGCCGAAGTTCAGGCCATAGAACAGCCCCCCGATCAGCCCGATGCGACCTGGCAAAAGCTCCATCGCGTAAATCAGGATCGAGGCGAATGCGCTGGCCATGATCAGGTTGATCATCACCGTCAGCACTCCGGTCCAGAACAGATCGGCAAAAGGCAGGATCAGGGTTAGCGGCAGCGGCCCCAGCACCGATATCCAGATGATGCGATAGCGCCCGATGCGGTCGCCGATGATCCCGCCGATCAGCGCCCCCGCCGCCGAGGCCAGCAGGAAGATGAACAGCATCATCTGCGCCGCGGGGATCGACAGCCCAAAGCGGTCCATCAAGTAAAAGGTGTAAAAAGAGCGAAAGCTTTCGCTGTAGGCGTTCTTGGAAAACATCAGCAGGGTAAGGACGACAAGCCCCACCCCGATGGTGAATGGGGCATGCTGGACAAGTCCGGTGCCGCCCGTCTTGCTGGCCGAACGCATTGCCACGAACTCGGCGCTGATCTGGCGTTGCTTGCTGCCGATCCAGACCAGCAGCATCATCGCCAGCAGGGCGGCAAGGGCGAACCACGCCAGACTCGGCTGGCCCCATGGTACGATGATCAGCGCCGCGAAGACCGGGCCAAGTGCGCCGCCCGCCTGACCGCCCACCTGAAACAGACCCTGCGCCAACCCCTGCCGCCCCCCGGCCGCATAGCGCGCCATCCGCGTGGCCTCGGGGTGGAAGATAGATGAGCCGATGCCGATCAGCGCGACCGAGACAAGGATGATCGCATAGCTGTGGGCAAAGGCCAGGCTGACCAGCCCGGACAAGGTGAACATCATGCCCACCACAGGCGAATAGGGGGCCGGATGACGGTCGGTCACCATGCCGATCACCGGTTGCAGCAGCGATCCGGCGATCTGGAAGGTCATGGTGATCATGCCGATCTGCACGAAATCCAGCGCATAGGTATCCTTGAGGATCGGATAGGCGGCAGGGATCAGCGATTGCATCAGGTCGTTCAGCAGATGCGACACGCCCAGCACCATAAGCACGGTCAGATGGGTTTTCGCACGCGCGGCGGGCATGGTGACGGTCGTCATGTTGGTGATCTTCGACTTTCTCGGGAATGGACGAGCGGCAGGTCGGGTTTTCCTGACCCTATCTGTGACCATAAACCGCACTGTGGACAAGGGGCCCAAGTCCAGGGCCGGTCATGCCCTGCGACCACCGCCACGAGTAGGGCCGTTGTTGCTGGGGGAAGGGGTCTGGAATGCTTGGGAGCCGACCGTGTCCGGATGCTTGAGGTTCGGCAGGGCTTAGCTTCGATGCGCATCAACGATCCCTATCGGAATCCTTGATCGAGAGGGGGATTTCCGCATACGCCAAGTCGAAGGGCCGCATTTGGCGGCCCTTCTGTTTGGATGATTGGGGGCAGGCAGGCTTTCGCCGTGCCTGCCAGTCGTTCAGCACCTGTCGATATGGCTGATGCTGACGCCGTTTTCGGCAAAGAACGCCTCAAGCCGGGCGTTGGATTCGGCAAAGCTGCCTTTTTTCCACTCCATGCGCCACTCGCCGGCCTCTTCATCGTAATGTGCTGCCGGAAAGGCGGTTTGAAAGCGTGCCGCCAACTTGCCCTTGCGCGGCATGTCGATGCCATGCTTCAGGCACATCTTGGTCAGTGTCACGGTTCCTGCATCGTCGCTCATCTGCTTATCCTTTCGAAAACCCAGTCAGTCCTGCGCCAGAACGATCTTGGGCGCGTATTTTCCAAAGAAGTGATAGCCTGACCCGCCTTGGGCCAGCACGTTGTGCAACGCATCGGAATCGGTGACGCGCACGGTGCCCAGAATCATGCCGCGCCGGACCAGAAAGGCGTCGGGCAGCATCGGAACGGTCGGACCGACCAGCACCACCCGCGCCTGGGGGTGGGCGCAGGCGATCAAGCCGGGCAGGCTGTCGTTGATCAGCGTCGTGCCGGTAATCAGCAGCACATCCGCCTGCGGCACGATCTCGGGATAGCTTTCGGCGGGGCGGAAATGCTCCATCTCATTCGGGCGCAGGGTGGCAGGGTCCTTTTCCAGCACGAAATGCCGCGCGCCGATGCCGCGCAGAGCCTTGAGGAACGGACCAAAGGCGCCGACCACCACCGCCGTTTCTTGGGGCTGGATGCGGGCGACATCAAACGCGTCCACCCCTTCGAGGATGCGATAGCCCCGCGGCCCGCGCCGTTCGGCGGCCAGATGCGCCAGCGCGTTCAGCGCGGCGATGCCGAGCGCACGGCGCAGGCCGGTGTGCGAAAGCGCCTCTTGCGCCAGCCGCAGCGCGCCCATGCCCCGCAATTTTCCCGGAAAGGGCATCGACATGGCCGATGAGGGGCAACAGACTGCCTCGGGGATCTCTTTCAGCGGCGTGGCGCACAGGCCGGTATGGCCGCTGTCCAGCGTAACGGCGATAAAGAACAGCCCAAGCGTGGCGCGGTCCACCTTGTGCACCGCGGCCTCTTGGTCGCCAAGGATGCCGGTTATCGCGTCAAGCGTCCGTTCAAGATGCGATGCGGTCATGCGAATGCCTTTCCTGCCAAGAGGGGCTCATGCAGCGCCACTCAGAATTGCGCGAATCTGGTCGTCGCTGAGCTTGGTGCCAAAGAAGTTTTCGTAAAACTCGCCCACCGTGGCGATCAACCCGGCCTCGGGGAAAAGGGCGGGGTGGAAATGCGAGGCCGCCCATAGCACCGTTAGCGGCTGCTCGACCGTTCGGTTGGCCCAGATATGCGCGCCCATCGGTGCGACAAGGACGCGGCCCTCTTTGACTGCGCGCAGTTGCGCCAGGTTGGGATTGTCGTTCAACTGGGTAACATGAGAGGGATCGCCGACAATGACGAAATCCGGATCGGCGGCCAGCACGACCTCGGTGGTCAGCGCCAGGGTTTCCTCGCTGCGGCCGTCGTTGGTGACGGAATCCCCGCCCGCCGCCGTGATCCACCATTCCGCAACCAGATGCGGCTGGGTCATATTGACCGGGTTGAGATAAAGCACCGAGGGTCGCTCTCCCGCGTTCTTAAGTCTGGTTGCGATCCCGGACAGCATGCCGTCGAACCATGCGGCATATTCCGGGCCGATATTTTCGTTACCCAGCAGATCGCCGACCAGCGCCACGCCGTCCTTGACATCCTCGGGGGTTTGGATGCGCAAAACCACGGTGGGAATCCCGTGCTGATCCAGCAGGTCGGCCACGTCCCGCGCAAATGTCAGCGTCACATCGGGATCAAGCGTCAACAACTCCTCCAGGGCCAGATTGCGTTCGGCATCCTCGACGCGGGGGCTTTGAGCAAGCTGTGGTGCGAAAACGTCCTGCCATGCCCAACGGCCCGATTGCCGCGCCCACGGCGGCAGGTCGTTGGCGATCAGCGCACCTTGTCCCGCGGCAAAGACAAAGCTGTTGATGACCGGAACCGAGCCCAGCGTCACCACGCTGTCGATCCGGTCGGGCACGGTGACGGTGCGGCCCGCCATGTCGGTGATATCGCGGGCCAGCGCGGCGCCGGACAAGCCAAGGGCAAGCAGCCCTGACAAAAGGGGGATTGCTTTAAGGAACATGTCTGCTCTCTGGTTGCGGTGACGGGAAAAGCGGTGCGCAGGCCAACGTGCCATCGGCATCCCGGATGATGCGGACGCCACGACCGTAAAGCGCGCTCAGATAACCGGGTTGCGCCAGATCCGCGACGGGACCCGCGCCATGGACCCGTCCCTCGCGCAGCGCGACGAAGCGGCTGCCGGCATGCAGGGCATGATCAGGGTGATGCGTGACCATCAGGATGCCCAACCCATCCCGCGCCAGTCCGACGATGATGTCCAGCAGCCGCAACTGATTGCCAAAATCCAAGCTGGCGGCAGGTTCGTCCAGGATCAGCAGCCGCGCCTGTTGCGCCAAAGCGCGTGCCAGCAGGCACAATTGCCGCTCGCCGCCGCTGATGGCTGAAAAGGACCGCTCGGCCAGATGCGCCAGCCCCACGCGGTCCAGGCAATCCATGGCGATGGCCTGATCGGCACGGCCCGGTATATCCAACCGTCCCAGATGCGGCGAGCGGCCCATGATCACCATTTCACGCACTAGATGGCCAAAGGCGGGCTGCGTCGCCTGCGGCACATACGCCATGCTGCGGGCCAGAGCGCGCGGGGAAAGGCTGTCAATGGGCCGCCCATCCAGCAGGATCGAGCCGCCTGAGGGGGTCAGCGCCCCGATCAGGCAACGCAGCAGCGTCGTCTTGCCGGCGCCGTTCGGGCCCAGCAGGCAAAGTACCTCTCCGGGGTCCAGCGAAAAGCCGATCTCCTGCAACGGTCGCGCACCGGCTCCGTGGGTGAAGGACAGGTCCGATACCGCCAGCCTCATGACCAGCCTGCCTTTGTGCGCAACAGCAACAGCAGAAACAGTGGTGCGCCGATCACGCTGGCGGTGATGCCCAACGGTATCTCCATTGTGGTGGCGCCGCGCGACAGGTTGTCCACCAGCAGCAGGAACAATGCACCGGTCAGCGCCGATACGGGCAGCAATCGCTCAAAGGACGAGCCGACGAGCAGCCGGGCGATATGCGGCACGACCAGCCCCACCCAACCGACGATTCCAGCGATCGAAACCGCCGCTGCGGACATCAGCGTGGCCGACAGGATCAATGCAAGACGGATCGCGCCGACGTCCACGCCAAGCATCCGTGCCTCTTCGCTGCCGACGCTCATCACGTTGACCTGCCAACGCAGAGCGTAAAGCACACTCAGCGCCAGCCCGATCAGCATCGCCACCAGGGGCAGGTCGGCAGATGTGACCCGGTTCAGCCCTCCCAGCAGCCAGAAGGTGATTGCCGGAAGCACATCCACCGGGTCGGCTATGATCTTCAGCACCGAGATCAGCGCCTGAAAAAAGGCCGCGATCACCACACCGACAAGCACCAGCACGATCAGCGAATGGCGATTTATGGCCTGACCCACGGCAAAGACCAGCCCCACCGCGCAAAGCCCCATGGCGAAAGCACCCGCCTGAATCGCCCATGCACCCAGATTCAGCGTCACCGCAAGCGAAGCGCCGAATCCCGCCCCAGCCGACACCCCCAGCACGTCCGGTGCCACGATAGGGTTGCGAAACAACGTCTGATAGGCTGCCCCCGCTGCGGCCAGCGCTGCCCCCACCAACATCGCGGCCAAAATGCGCGGCAGCCGGACATGAACCACGATCTGCTCGACGGCCGGCGTCCAATCCGCGGGGATTTCCCATATTTGCGCGACCAGTACCGCAAGAACCGTGCCGGGTGGTATGGAGACCCGGCCCAATCCCAGGGAAAGTACCGCCAGTCCCAAAAGCGTCAGCCCCAGCACAGGAACCACCGTCCGTTGCCGACGCATTGGCTGCGCCGCCGGATGCGGCGATTCGATAGAGGCCGGCCCGAGCATTCGCGTCACCTTGATTGTGGGCGACAAGAGTTGTTGGACGAAAACCGGTGCTTTATCCGTGCCCTGACCAACCCTGTGCCGATACGAATCGTCATTCCGCCCCTTAATGTTTCGGCGAATCGTTATATTTGTTCAAGCATAACGAAATGGAAGCAAGGGTCTATTGCGGCATATTGCCCGGGGCGTGCGGAAACCCCGTCTGCCGATGGACCGACGGATCCGCAGCGCACGCGCATCCCGGTCAAAGGATGCGGGCCCGCCATGTTACGAAAGATTGGGCAAAGCCGGGACCAACCCAGACGATGCCCATGATCCGTGAGGATAAATAATGCGTCGTCCCTCGGCGTGGTCCGAGGGACGGGAAAGCTCTCAGCGGCCTTGACGATTGTCGAGCGAGAATGCGCCAGAACCTGTCGTCACGAGTGTCAGGAATACGAAGCAGAACATGATGGCCGCGTCACCGCCGTTGCCCACCGGGAAAAAGCCATTGGGCGCATGCACCATCCAATAGGCGAAAGCCATGTGGCCGGACAGGATGAACGCCACCGGCCGGGTGAACAGGCCAAGGACGATCAGCGCACCGCCGATGACCTCCAAAAGCCCGGAGGCAAGCGACAGGGCGGAAAGTGTCTCGGGGCCCGGGATCGGATAGCTGAACAGCTTTTGGGTTCCGTGCTCAAAATAGAGCAGCCCGGTGACGATACGCAGAAGCCCGATTGCATACGGCTGTAGCGCAGACAGATTGCGGATCATTGTGTCCCTCGCGTGCAGGTTGTTGCTATGGGCAGTGAACAGCCGGGCCGGTCAAAAGACAAGCTGCTTGGAAGGAATGTCCCGGACTTGCGGCCCGGTCCCGGGTTTGATGGCGGACGGTTGCCCGATCTGCGGGCTTTAAGCGATGGCGCGGCCAAGCCTTGGGTCGTCAGAAGTTATCTGCCGGGATATGCGCGATGCATTGTGCGACCGCGATAAAGAACAGCACGCTGCCCGCCAGCACGAAGACATGCCAGATCGTGTTGTGAAAGGGCAGGCGCTCCAGAAGGAAGAACACCACACCGATGGTATATATGCTGCCGCCGACCAGCATCAGCACGAGCACCGATCCGGGAAGGCTGGCCAGCATCTGCCCGCCAGCGTAAAGCGCCGCCCAACCCATCGCCAGATAAAGTGCCAGTGCGAACCATCTCAGCCGCGCCGGGGCCACCATTTTCATCGACAAGCCAAAGGCCGCCGCAGTCCACAACCCGACAAGCAACCCGGGCGCCTGACCCGCGGAAAGCAGCGTGAACGGCGTGTAGGTGCCTGCAATTTTCACATAGATGGCCGAATGATCCAGCCGCCTGAGCAAGCCCGCCCATCTTGGGCTGTCCACCATGTTGCACAGCGCCGAGAAGCTGAGCATCAGGATCAACGTAGTGCCATAGACCGATACGCCGACGATTGCCGCCCCTCCTGCGCCGGATAGGGCGGTCAGCGTGATCAGGGTGGGGACCGCTATGGCTGCAAGTGCCACGCCCAGGACATGGACCACGCCATCGCTGAGACGCTCGGCGCGACTGTAGGGTCGGTGGATGTGTCCAATGGCGCTCATGCGGCCAACTTATGTTCTGCGACTGTGCCGAGGCAAATCAAACCCCCGCCATTTGCCGTTTATTCCGCGTCGGATCGGCCCGAGCCCGTTTCGTGCCAACTTTGTGCGCATGGCTGCCACTTTGCGGGTATTGCGGCGTCTGGTTTTGCGACGAATCCCAGGTAATTGTGGCAGGTTGGCTCAGGGCGCGGCAGAGGGAGATTCGGAGCCATTCCAGTGGCGCAGAATTATCCCTCACGGGCAGGTCAGCGCCCGAACCACCTTAAAGGCAATTTGCCGTAACTAATTGTCATATAAGGAATGTCGGACGACATGGGTCAGTATCTCAAGGCAGCAGCCAACTGTATGATCTTATTGCGATAATTTTTTATGCGACATGGCTATCTATCTCAAACGACACGCAAGATTATCTCAACAAGGCTCATAACCTGAAGGTCACAGGTTCAAATCCTGTCCCCGCAACCAAATCTGACAAATATATCAAGAAGTTATGAGCCGTCCGCAAGGGCGGCTTTTTGCTTGTGCATTTTGTGTCAACGCCATGTCAACGTTTTGAGAGTGGCATGGAGCCCGGCTGCGAACCCCTCAGATCACAAGCTCATAGCTCGTGCTGCGGCCACCAGCTTCCCCTTTGCGAAGAAGCCCCAGATCCAGCAATGCCGCGATGTCGCGGTTCGCGGTGTCTTGTGAGCACTTCGCGATGGTCGCCCATTTGGACGATGTCATCTTGCCCTCGAAACCGTCAAGCAGTCGGTTCAGGATCTTGATCTGGCGTTCGTTCAGCGCCAGCGCTGCGGCGCGTTCCCAGAACTGGGCCTTGGCCATGACTGTTGCCAGGACGCCATCAGCATCGTGGATCGCCCGGCCAAGGCAGGCGAGAAACCAGGTCAGCCACTCCGTCACATCCGTCGCGCCTTTCTGGGTGCGCTCCAGCTCATCATAATAGTCTGACCGTTCGATCCGGATCTGCGCCGACATGCTGTAGAACCGCTGCGGGCTGGCCTCGGATCGCGCAAGCGCCAAATCGGCGATGGCGCGGGCGATGCGGCCGTTGCCATCCTCGAACGGGTGGATGGTCACGAACCACAGATGCGCCAGAGCCGCCTTGATCACCGGATCGGTGGACAGGGGTGCATTGAACCATGCCAGGAACGCGTCCATCTCCACCGGGACCCTGTCAGCCGGAGGTGCCGCGAAATGCACCCGCTCTCGGCCGACCGGTCCCGACACTACCTGCATGGGCCCCGAACTGTCGTCGCGCCAATCGCCGACGCGGATCCGTGTCATGCCGCTGCGCCCGGTCGGGAACAGGGCGGCATGCCAACCGAACAAGCGCTCTGCCGTCAGCGGTGCAGTGTAATTCCGGGTCGCATCCAGCATTACCTCGACGATGCCCTCAACGTTGCGGTCGGTCGGGGGCAGGGCGCCGATATCGATGCCAAGGCGTCTTGCAAGCGATGAGCGGACCTGTGTGGCGTCCAGCGCCTCGCCTTCGATCTCGCTGGTCTTGAGCACATCCTGCGTGAGAGTCTGCAGCACCGCTTCTTCGCGCAGCTTGAACCCAAGGGATTCCATCCGGCCGATCAGGCGACCCTGATCGTGACGCACCGCCGCCAGCGGTGTCGCGATGCTGCCATCGCGCCAGGTCAGTGTCGGCCAGTCTGACCTCTCCCAGATGTACATCGTAAACTCCGCGCCAGATGCGGCGATAATGCATCCTATTCGCCGAATCCGCAAGAATTAACGCCGCAAGAAGTGCGGAGATTGCCACTGCTATTCTCCGCATGAAGGTGGGTGCGCCGCTTGCTTGACGGTCTACCCGCACTCGCCCGGCAGGATGAAAATGAAACCGACCCTTTCGGCCGACCCGCTATGATCGGTCATTCCTCCCTATCAAGCTCTATTCTTGCTGTGTGGCCGGATTTCCCCACATGACCAGCCAAGCAATGCCACGGCAAACCCTACAGGTCTGCGCCATAGTCAAATGCCGGATCAGAGGTCAGAAGACATCCAGAGGAATGTGCAACTGTCAGTTTGACGCTTGAAACTCTCAGGTCAATCAGGGGATGATTTTGTCCAAGCGTCACGCTCATGCGCGATAATGCAACCGTAGGAGAAATGGCCCGTGCTTCTCAAGATGGTTAGAGAAATCTACGACAGGCATTTGGCGGACCCGGCGTCGGACCCATTTCTCATGAAGCTGCACAGCGATGATCAAGAGGAGCGCTACAGGCGGGTCAAGATGGTCCGTGATCTGGCTTATCGTGCCAAACCATTCGTCATTGAACCAGCTGCGCTCGACCTGATCGCCACAGTCCAGACCGGCGTGAAGCTTGTCGAGGATTTCGGCCCGCTGCTCCTCGAGGCACCGCTGCCGTTTGACTCGGTCTGGATGGAATTCGAGGAGGATATCGGCGAAACGCGCAGCCAATCTGGTGTCCTGATCCAGAAGGTTGTCGGAAAAATTCTTGTTTGTAGTCTTCACCGGCCGAGCGGTGAGCCGTTGATTGAGCCCTTGCTATTTTTGACGGTGGATGCTGACGGGAAGCTCGATATGCGGGCCGATCCTTTTACCTCTCCACGGTTCATCAGCAAATATGAGGGAACCCAGGATGAACGGGTCAGTCAGTTTTTTGGTGAAGCGTTCCCGCAAACTGGCTGGGCGATCTTGAACGCCGTCGGGGCGATGCACTTGATCGCCGCGAAGGGTGGGCCTCTCGATGCCAATGACGAGCCGATGTTCTCTCGCCCGGAGCGGCGGCGTATGGAACGAGCCGGGGCGCTTCCCGTTGGGGCGCCACCGGTCGTGACTAGGATCCGGGTGAACGTCCAAGGCAGGCTGCACCTGCAGGCGGTTGATGACGAAGAGGGCGGTGTCGGAGGTGCCCGACGTCGGGCCCATCGGGTTCGCGGGCATTACATGCGGACCGCCAAGGGAGCGAGCTGGCGCAAAGCGCACGTTCGAGGGTTGGGGCCGGTGAACGAGACCGTTCGGGTGGTAGAGGCTGGGACGGTGGTTCACCCATCCGACTAAATGTCCAACAATTCAGACGAAGCTGGCCCAAAGCCGACAGTAGGGAAGTGGAACGCTCCCCAAGAAAATTCCTGAGAAAAGTCGTCGGTGGTACGCGCACGAAATTCTGGATGCGAAAGTCGCTATCGGATCTCGGTGAATACCGGTAACCTCGAAGTATATTCAGCACGAGAACAACCTATGGACGATGCGGTTCGGCTGCCAAGGACTAAGCAGCCACGTCAGGACATACCCTTCATATTTGACAGCTATCGAACTCTGGTCGCTGAACTCGGCGCTATTGACGGACTAGCAGCTGCGCTTACGATCTCCGCCCGATATCTCTCTGAAACAACATCCAAGTGCGACGACCCGGCCGAGTTCGGACTTGGGTTGGCTCGAAAATACAGGATTCCAACGCGATTCGTGGACCTGAACGGGTTGCCGTCTCATTTGGCGAGGCTGCTGCTCGTCGGCACTTCGCGCTACTTTGAGGATTTCCTGGAACGATTCCGGCGTGAGCAGCTTGCGCTAGGCCGCCAGTGGCGTAGCCGCCAAGATGGTGAGTCTGACCTCAAGTATACTTTGGCATCCATCGACGGTGGATTTGATCTGAACAAAAAGAGAATAGGTCGCGAGCGATACGACTTGCTCGAATACTACCGGTTGTTACGCAATTACGCAGCGCATTCAGGTGTCGAGACTACGCGTTTGCTTGCCGAGCACAATAAAGTCGTCGGATATCGCGATCTGGTAACAGAAGAATATAGCCTCGATGCTCCGCACCGGTTCGATGCAGCCACTTTTGACGATCACCTTCTCTACACTCGGATCGTCAAATATGTCGCGACCGACCTTTGCCGTCTGTCGCCCCCTGATAGCGCACACGAGCTCAAGGCTGTCCTCGCGAACCGGGATAGCTTCGCTGCATCACCTTCGCGCACAGTGCTGATCCGTCGCGGAAACGATCAAATTCTAATGCGTGCGCTGCGTACATTCTTTTTTACACACTACCGCTTCAAACTCGCCCAACACCCGGAACTTGAAGGCGATCTGGTCCGGTGGCTCAACGACATACCAAAACGGAAAGAACGCCGTCGCGTCGGTGTCCCAAACCTTGAACAGGCATTGAACACTTATCGAAATGACCAATAAATCGCGCAGCCGTCTCGGCCAGAGCTGCTGTTCATGCAGATTACATGGATTGACTGTTTTTCGATTTCTGCGTTGCTCATACACCATTTCAAAGAGTTAAGCCTTCAACTGCGCGTTGCAGGTCTTTTGCTTCACCGGCACGCCTTTGCTTGGTCGCGCAGAACAACATAATCGGCAAGCATCTGGACAATCAGCGCGCCCTCTTGCAGCGCCTTCACCTCATCAGCGGCAAGCGCCTGATCATCGGCGCTGTATTCCACCACAGGTGCGGTCGGCCTGGGAGGCGAGGACATAGCCAGCCGACAGAGCATGTTCGGCGACAAATGCGTGCACCGGTTTCTGCGCCCGGGCGGCCCGCATGCGATCCGCCAGATCGAAGGCCCCGGCGACCTCGCCGCCGAAGCTGTCGATGTCCAGCGCGATGCCACGAACGCCGGGATCCGCGACAGCTGCCTGCAGCTGTGCGGCGATGCCCTCGTATGAGGTCAAACCCGAGGATTGCCCGATCCATGCGCCGCGATGAACCAGCGTTCCCGCGATTTCGATCACGGCGATGCCATCGACCACCGCAAAGGGCTGAGAGCCGTTTCGCTGATGGCGCTGGGCGAGATCATTGCCGAAGAGCGAGGCCCGGGCTGGAAGAGCAACTGCAGTCTGATCGGAAACGTCCGCGTCAACGCCATGGAAGGTTATTTCCTGTCCGGTGATGCGCGGCCCCAACCCAGACAGGAAGGCCAGCGCCTTGGCCGGGTCGACCATCAACGGCGTGTTGAAGGCGCGCTGGGCGATTTGCGCGTGGTGCATCATGCGCCCTCCTTGGGGTCGGGTTTTTCATCGGCGGTGTCGTCGGCCTCGTCGTCCTTGGCGCTGTCCTGATCCGCATCTTTCGCCGTGCCTTCACCCGGCCCCTGCGCGGGTGACCCCGGCCGCCGGAAGTCTAGGCCCAGCGCCGCTTCGCGTTTCCGTTCGGCGGCGATTTCACGGTCCACCTGTTCCGCGTCGTAGCCGCGTTCCGCCAAGGCTTGCGTCCGAGACTTCAGGCCCGCTTCGATCTGCAGGATCTCGGCCGAGGCGTCCTTCATCGGGTCAATCCAGTCCCATTTGGTCGGTAGCCAGGCGCAGGCCTGATAGTGGCGGCGCCGGCTGTCGTAGCCGGGCAGGTCGAGGGAACCCGACAACACGGCGGTGTCCATCCAGCGCACCCAGACGGCGCGGCAAAGCTGATAAACCAGCACCCCATGCTGCCAGGCGGATATCCGACGGCGGAATTCGATCAGAGAAATCCGGGTGTTCGAGAAGTTGCCCTTCGCCGTGTCGCCGGTCAGATAGCCATAGGGCACGCCCAGCGCGGCCGCGATCTGCAGCAGTGTGCGGTACTGGAACGGCTCATAGGTTCCGCCCGAGTCTGGCGTCGCCGGGGTCGAGACATCCTCGCCTGGATCGAGCCGCACCACTTGGCCGGGTTCGACCTCGAGATCCTCGTCGGTCGGTTCCAGTGGCGTTTCCGGCGCGGGCGAGGTGATGAACATCGCGAACATCGCCGCGATCTTCTTCCGCTCCAGCTCGGCGTCGTCATAGAGGTCCAGCGTGAACAGCTTGACGATAGCGGCCGCAAACCGCGACACGCCGCGCAGCTGGCCAGCCTCGACCGGGTCCAGCACATGGATCACGTCGGCGGACGGGACACGCACGGTTTCGCCCGCGAGGCCGGGATCGGTCAGATCGCCCGGGTGACGGCGCAGGAAGTGATAGGCAACACGTCGGCCGATTCCGTCGAACTCGATGCCCTGACGGATCAGTCCCGCACCGGGAAGGGTGCGGTTCATATCCAAGGGCAGCATTTCGGCGGGCAGCATCTGCAGCTGAAGGGGCACGGTCAGACCGTCCTCGGCCCGGCGCGGCCGGATGCGGATGAACACCTCGCCTGACAGGAACCCCGCCATGACGAAGCTCACCGAAACTCAGACCATCATCCTCAGCGCGGGAGCCCAGCGCCCTGAAAACATCGCCCTGCCGCTGCCCAAGGGGCTGGCCGGTGCAGCAGCGAAGATGGCAGTCACCAAGATGATTGAACACGGCTGGCTGCAGGAGGTTGACGCCAACCTGCGGCGAAATGAACCGCTCTGGCGCGAAACTGGCGATGGCCATGGCACCACGCTGGTGGTGACGGATGCTGGCTTGTTGGCCATCGGGATCGAACCGGTGGTGGTGAAAACCGTGGTTGCGATCCACCAACACGCGACGAAGGCACCGGAGGCGCGACAGCCGACGCCGCGCACGGGCACCAAGCAGGCAATGCTCATTGCAATGCTTCGGCGCCCTGAAGGCGCGGCAATTTCCGAGATCGTTGCCGAGACAGGCTGGCAGGCTCACACTGTTCGCGGTGCGATCTCAGGTGCCCTCAAGAAGAAGCTGGGCCTGCATATCGGTTCCGAACGGGTCACGGGCAGGGGATCTGTCTATAGAATAGAGTCCGATGATCAGAACGCTGAATGAATAAGTCTATGTGTCAGCATGCAAGAGGTATGTTTGGGTCGGCCAAAGCACGTGATGCCGTACGCCTTTGGCATCGGCGACTGTGCAATGTTTGCGATGGATGCGGCGAATGCCATCGCTGTCGATTAGAGTAATGGTATTCTCGCTCATAGTGCCTACACAGGTCCAGTGGTCATGCTTTCCCCCAAGTCCGAGAAGCACTGATCCCGGTCCATGTTCGTCCAAATGTTCAACGATGGCATCCCAAAACTGCTGGAGCCCTTCCGGAGCTTTTCTGAAGGCAAGCTGACGACCAAGCCGAGTGCCATGTGTGGCTTGCAGGAATGCGCTGGCGGCATCGATAAGTCGGCCTAATGGTTGAACCGTCATTCCATTGCAGAGAGCGTCTTCCAGCCGATCCTCTTTGCCCAGCAATCCAATCAGCTGACGGAAAAGCTCTTTTTCTTGGTCGCCATTCAGCCTCTTGGGGCTGATGTTTCGGACTGAGTTGACGACGGCATAAACGCCACAAAGGCCATCGAGATTGCCCTGAATACGAGCGCGTGGAAGAGACTTGCGTGGCATGATGTATCCGCTGAATTTGGTCAGACACCGTCTAGCAGACCCAAAGAGGTTCGGGCAGTTATATTCCAAGGCACTTCTAGTCCAATTCCGCCTTCTTCCCGGTCGCGATCTCCCACCTCCGCACGGCCACGTCGCAATAGACTGGATCCAGTTCAATCGCGAAGCACCGCCGCCCAGCGCGTTCGGCGGCGACGATCTGGGTGCCGGAGCCGCAAAACGGCTCGTAGATCAGGTCGCCGGGATCCGAAAACGCGGTCAGTACCGCTTCGACCAGCGCCACCGGAAACACGGCCGGGTGCGACCCTGCAGCACCTAGCCCGCCCTTGTGGCGCATAATGCGGAAGACAGAGTCCGGGATGCGATGGCTCTGGATCGCGTTGCCTGTGCCGGTCTTGGCGTTGACCAGCGTGGCACGAAACCTGATGTCGAACGACGAGTGGGCGTTCTTTGAACGCTTCATCCTGGCTGTCCGTTCTCCGAACGGCCGCAAGCCCACGAACCATCGGCTTGTTCTGGATGGGATTTTCTGGATCGCCCGAACGGGGTCGCCCTGGCGCGACCTGCCGGAAGAGTTCGGCAAATGGTCGTCTGTCTATCGGCAGTTCCGGCGCTGGACGTTGGCGGGGCTGTGGGAACAGATCCTGGAGGCGCTGAACGAGAGCCGGATCGTGCCGGATGCGCTGCAGATGATCGACAGCACCGTGGTTCGCGCTCATCATCAGGCAGCGGGCGCAAAAGGGGGACTCCGCGCCAAGGTTTCGGCCGCTCGCGAGGTGGCTTCACGACCAAGATCCATCTGCGGGTCAATGCGGCAGGCCTGCCCATGAGAACCGAGATCACGGCCGGGCAGACATCGGACTACCTCGGCTTCGATCTGGTCATGGCTGACAACCTGCCCGAGCCAAGCGTTCTGCTCGCAGACCGCGGCTACGACTCCGACAACATCCGCAAGACCATGGAGGTGCGCGACGTGGTGCCGGTCATCCCCATGCGCAAAACCCGGAAGCTACGGGTCGCCGTTGACCGCAGGCTCTACCGCCTGCGCAATCTCGTTGAGCGGTGCTTCAACAAGCTCAAGAATGCCCGTCGCGTCGCCACCCGCTACGACAAGACCGCCGAAAGCTTCCTGGGCTTCATCGACATCACGTCGATCCGCCTCTGGCTCCGCCATTTGTCAACATGACCTAGGTAAGTAGATATTAAAAATATAAGAAACTCCAAGCTGACACTGACAATTACACCTGATGTTCGACCCTTGCTTGTCATGCCTTTATTATATTGGAAAATATCCAGCTTGCGAGCGTTCCGACACCAATGACCGTTACGCAGATGCTGAAAATTAGAGCTTGGGTAGAACCAGTGGCGTCATAGGCGCCAAACCCCAGAACTCCAATGCCCAACCAACGCCAGACTTTCCAAAGTTCGTCAAAAAATGTTCCAGCGGAATGAGCTCCGGTCTCCAAGGATGTCCAGTATCTCTCGTTCATGTCTATTAATTCCATACCTATTTTCACTTAAACAACGATGGGCGGCCTTCCTACATGCTCGGGCGGCTGCACGGCCTCCCGCTGAAAAATCTTGTTGAGATGCGCGGGAAAATCAAGCGGGATGATCCCGTTTCGTTCCATTCTGCGGGCAACATGATTGGCCTGAATGCGAGCCTCGGCTGCGAGTGCGCCGAGGGAGAGGTACTGGTCGGCGAAAGCCTCCAGTTCGGCCCGGGCAATAAGCTTGGAGTGGCATCGCTGCCGAGCGTACCAGTGCGGGGTTGCGCACCGCCGAGGTCTGCAACCTGAAGATCGGCGATATCGACAGCGACCGGATGCTGATCCATGTCGAGCAGGGCATAGGGCTCGACGCCGTTCATCTTGCATGTGCCTATGAGGCGTAAGCGCTGTCCTCATCACACCTTGGGAGGATTTCCAACGCGGGCCACCGCCACGGACAGGAGGCCGCTTTCTCGGCTTCGCTGCGACCGCCATGCTGCAGCGCCGTCAGGCAGCTCCCCGCCCTTATTGACAGTCCTGCGTGCAGCAGGGGAGGCGAGTAATCTGCTGCAACTCTACTTCATCGACCGAAATGAGGAGAGGTGCCCAATGGACAGAAGATCTGTCACAAATGGACAAAAAGCTGTCACAAATGGACAACTCGCATGTTACCTGACAGACAGGAAGTTCAGTGGTGAGCCCGACAGGATTCGAACCTGTGACCCACTGATTAAAAGTCAGTTGCTCTACCAACTGAGCTACGGGCCCATCGCACGGGGGGCTAAGTATTAGCGGCGGGTGACAGGGTCAAGCGGAAAAATCGCCGCCTCTGGCAGAATCTTTTCGGCAAGAGTATGTCTGCGCCATGGAACACCAGCAAAACCCCGGTCAGAGGAACCCTCTGCCTTTCATGAAGATGCATGGACTCGGCAATGACTTCGTGGTCATCGACAGCCGCCGCACCGGCGTGCTGCCCGAAGCCGCGACCGTCACCGCCATTGCCAACCGTCATTGCGGGGTCGGCTTTGACCAACTGGCCGTCATCCTGCCCGGCGAGAATGCCGATGCGCGGCTGGTGTTCTTTAACTCCGACGGCTCGCTTTCCGCGGCTTGCGGCAATGCCACCCGGTGCGTTGCCCGGTTCCTTATGGACGAAACCGGCGCGTCGGCGCTGCGACTGGCCACAGATCATGCCGTGCTGCTGGCCGAGGATGCGGGGGGGCGGCTTACCCGGGTCAATATGGGTGCGCCGGTGCTGGACTGGGCGGGGATCCCGCTGGCCGAGGATGTCGATACGCTGCACCTGCCCATTCCCGGCGATCCGGTGGCGACCGGCATGGGCAATCCGCACATGACCTTTTTCGTGCCCGATGCCGCTGCGGTCGATCTGGAACGGTTCGGGCCGGAACATGAGCACCATCCGGTTTATCCGCAGCGGACGAATGTCGAGGTGGTGCAGGTCGTCTCGTCCGACGAGATCACCCTGCGCATCTGGGAACGCGGCACCGGCATCACGCTGGCTTCGGGATCGTGTTCCTGCGCGGCAGTGGTGGCGGCGGCAAGGCGCGGGCTGACAGGGCGGCGGGTCAGGGTCAACGTGCCCGGCGGCATGCTGGAAATCGACTGGCGCGAGGGTGGGGTCTGGATGACCGGGCCGACGGCACATGTCTTCGATGGGGTCTGGCGCGGATGAAGGACCTGAAGCCGCCGGTTTTCGCCACTCTGGGCTGCCGGCTGAATGCATATGAGACCGAGGCGATGCGCGAAATGGCCGATGCCGCCGGTCTGACGGGCGCGGTGATCGTGAACACCTGCGCCGTGACCGCCGAGGCAGTGCGCAAGGCCCGGCAAGAGATCCGCAGGCTTGCGCGTGAAAACCCCGGTGCCCCGGTCATCGTCACCGGTTGCGCGGCGCAGACCGAGCCGGAAACCTTTGCCGCCATGGCCGAGGTGACGCGTGTCATCGGCAATCACGAAAAGATGCAGCCTGCGACCTGGGCCGGGTTGCAGGCCCCGGACCTGATCGGCCAGACCGAAAAGGTGCAGGTCGATGACATCATGTCGGTGCGCGAGACCGCCGGCCACCTGATCGACGGCTTCGGTCGGCATCGCGCCTATGTGCAGGTGCAAAACGGATGCGATCACCGCTGCACCTTTTGCATCATCCCCTATGGCCGGGGCAATTCCCGGTCGGTGCCGGCTGGTGTGGTGGTCGATCAGATCAGGCGGTTGCGGGACCGCGGCTTCAACGAGGTGGTGCTGACCGGGGTGGACCTGACCTCTTGGGGGGCCGACCTGCCGGGGCAGCCGCGTCTGGGCGATCTGGTCATGCGAATCCTGCGGCTGGTGCCCGATCTGCCGCGGTTGCGGATCAGTTCGATCGACTCGATCGAGGCGGATGAGAACCTGATGCTGGCAATCGCGACCGAGCCACGGCTGATGCCGCATCTGCACCTGTCCCTGCAGGCAGGCGACGACATGATCCTGAAGCGGATGAAGCGCCGCCATTTGCGCGACGACGCCATCCGTTTCTGCGAAGAGGCGCGGCGGCTGCGTCCCGGCATCGTCTTCGGCGCCGATATCATCGCCGGCTTCCCGACCGAGACCGAGGCCATGTTCGAAAACAGCTTGAAGCTGGTGGCGGATTGCGGGCTGACCTTTCTGCATGTCTTTCCCTATTCCGCCCGCAAGGGCACCCCGGCGGCGCGGATGCCGCGCGTGCCGGGCCCGGCGATCAAGGAGCGCGCCGCAAGGCTGCGGGCTGTCGGGGATGCGGCGCTGGCCGGGCATCTGCAGGCGCAGATCGGCGAGATGCGTATGGTGCTGACCGAGGGCCCCCGTCTTGGCCGCACCGAGCATTTCACCGAGGTCGCCTTTGACCGCGATATGCCTGAGGGCACGCTGATGGAGTTGCGGATTGCCGGCCATGACGGGCAACGGCTGAGGGTCTGAGGGCGGGGCTTTCGTCACCGGCTTTGGGGGCTGTCCGCCCCCCGGCCATCGGCCAGGGCCGATGACCTCCCCCCGAGGATATTTGGTCACGAAAGAAGGCCGCGACGGCCATTGCGATTCGCCATTGCGTTTTTGGAGGGCGTTGATCGGTTGACGGGTGGTCTTTTCGGCGGGGTGCGAAACATTTCCTTGCCGGGTGGGCAGGCGGCACATAATCCTTGGGTCGATGACCTTGCTTTATACGCACGCTTCGGGGCTTTCGCATGTGACGCCGCCCAGCCATCCAGAACAGGTGGCCCGGCTGGATGCCGTTCTGGCTGCGCTTGGCGGAGCGGATCTGGAGCAGCGGGAGGCGCCAGATGCTGCGGATGCGGATATCCTGCGCGCCCATCCCGCCGAATATCTGTCGCTTTTGCAGCGCAATGCCCCGGCCGAGGGCTGGGGCATGTTGGATTCGGACACCTATCTGTCGCCGGGCAGTTTGATGGCGGCGCGCCATGCCGTGGGCGGGGTTTGCGCCGCGGTGGACGCGGTTCTTGCGGGCACGGCCCCCAACGCCTTTGTCGCCATGCGTCCGCCGGGCCATCATGCCGA
Source organism: Paracoccus methylovorus (assembly GCF_016919705.1). Taxonomy (NCBI): domain Bacteria; kingdom Pseudomonadati; phylum Pseudomonadota; class Alphaproteobacteria; order Rhodobacterales; family Paracoccaceae; genus Paracoccus; species Paracoccus methylovorus. The sequence continues at coordinate 2,008,482 of NZ_CP070368.1, read as the reverse complement.
GCGGATGAAGGCCATGGGATTTTGTATCCTGTCCTCGGTCGCCATTGCGGCCTTGCGGGCGCTGGACCATCACGGGCTGGACCGGGTGGCGGTGCTGGATTTCGACGTGCATCACGGCAACGGCACGCAGGATGTGCTGTGGGATGAGGGGCGGGCGTTTTTCGCCTCGACGCATCAGATGCCGCTTTATCCGGGCACCGGCCTGCCTTCGGAGCGGGGCGCGCATGGCCAGATGGTCAATGTCGCGCTGACGCCGGGCAGCGGCGGGGGCGAGGCCCGCGCAGCCTGGCGGGCGATTTGCGTGCGGGTCGAGGCATGGCGGCCGCAACTGGTGCTGATCTCGGCGGGTTTCGACGCCCATGCCGACGATCCGCTGGCTCAGTTGCTGTGGAACGAGGCCGATTTCACCGCAATCACCCGCATGATCTGCGACGCCGCGGCCATCTGTTCGGCCCCGGTGGTATCGGCGCTGGAAGGGGGTTATGATCTTGCCGCTCTGGGCCGCTCGGCGCGCGCCCATGTCGATGTGCTGAGGGAGACTGCGGCGTGACCGAGATCGAGAACATGTCCTTCGAAGAGGCGATGAAGGAGCTGGAGGCGACAGTCGGCCGGCTGGAGCATGGCGAAGCCACGCTGGAGGAATCGATCAAGCTTTATGAACGCGGCGCGGCCCTGCGGGCGCATTGCGACAAGCGCTTGCGCGAGGCCGAGGAGCGGGTCGAAAAGATCACGCTGGCCGCCAATGGTCAGCCCACAGGCACCGTCCCGGCCGAGGGCCTGTGATGATGGACCGTCTTGAGGAGGTGAAGGCGCAGGTGCAATCTGCGCTGGAAGCCGCCATGACCGGCCTGCCTCCGGGCGAGTTGGCGGATGCCATGCGCTATGCCTGCATCGGCGGCAAGCGCATCCGGGCCTTTCTGGTTATGGAATCGGCGCGGATGTTCGGGTTGCGCGACCGCGAATCGCTGCCCGTCGCGGCGGCGGTCGAGGCGCTGCATGCCTATAGTCTGGTCCATGACGACCTGCCCTCGATGGACAATGACGACCTGCGGCGCGGTTTGCCCACCGTGCATGTGCAATGGTCCGAAGCAACCGCCATCCTGGCGGGCGACGCGTTGCAAAGCCTGGCCTTTGGTCTGCTCGGCGATCCGCAGGTCGGTGCGCCAGAGGTGCGGCTGGCGCTGATCCGCGGCTTTTCCGAGGCGGTTGGCGCGCGGGGCATGGTCTGGGGGCAGGCGCTGGATATCGCGGCCGAGACGGCCATCGCGCCGCTTGATCTTGTTGCCATCAAGCGGCTGCAGCAGGCCAAGACCGGGGCACTGATCCAGTTCGCCGCGACGGCCGGGGCCGTCATGGCGGGCGAGGATACGGCGCCGCTGGCGGAATATGCCAGGAATCTGGGCCTGGCCTTTCAGATTCAGGACGACATTCTGGACGTGACCGGCAACGAGGCCGAGACGGGCAAGCGCACCGGTAAGGACGGCGCGGCGAACAAGGCGACCTTCGTGTCGCTGCTGGGACTGGAGGGGGCGCAGGACAAGGCCCGCAAACTGGTCCGTAATGCTGAAAATGCCCTTGACCCCTATGGCGAGGCCGCAGGAAACTTGCGGCAGCTTGCGCGTTTCGTTATCGAACGCGACGCCTGACAAGCCCGCCCGGAGAGGGGCAAGCCATGACCCAAGAGACTTCCGACCGCCCTTCGACACCGATTCTGGACCGGGTGACGCTGCCATCCGACCTCAAGGACCTGACAGATCGCGAGCTGCGACAGCTTGCCGATGAATTGCGGGCCGAGACGGTCAGCGCCGTTTCCGTGACCGGCGGTCATCTGGGCGCAGGGCTGGGGGTGGTCGAATTGACCGTGGCGCTGCATGCCGTTTTTGACGCACCGCGCGACAAGATCATCTGGGACGTCGGCCACCAATGCTATCCGCACAAGATCCTGACGGGGCGGCGCGACCGTATCCGCACCTTGCGGATGGAGGGAGGGCTGTCGGGGTTCACCAAACGGTCCGAAAGTCCCTATGACCCGTTCGGGGCCGGGCACAGCTCGACCTCGATCAGCGCGGCGCTGGGCTTGGCCATGGCGCGTGAATTGGGCGGCGATCCGGGCGACGCCATCGCGGTGATCGGCGATGGCGCGATGAGCGCGGGCATGGCCTTTGAGGCGCTGAACAACGCGGGCGATCTTGGCAAGCGGCTGTTCGTGGTGCTGAACGACAATGAGATGTCCATCGCCCCGCCGACCGGGGCGTTGTCGCGCTATCTGACGCGGCTTTATGCCGAAGGACCCTTCCAGGACCTCAAGGCCGTGGCAAAGGGTGCGGTCGGCTTCCTGCCGCCGCCCCTGCAAGAGGGTGCGCGCCGCGCCAAAGAGATGCTCAAGGGCATGACCGTCGGCGGCACCCTGTTCGAGGAACTGGGTTTTTCCTATATCGGCCCGGTCGATGGGCATGATCTGGACCAGCTTCTGCCGCTCTTGCGCACGGTCAAGACGCGCGCCACGGGCCCAGTGCTGATCCATGCCGTGACCCGCAAGGGCAAGGGCTATGCCCCGGCCGAGCGCGCCGCCGACAAGGGCCATGCCACCGCGAAATTCAACGTGGAAACCGGGGCGCAAGCCAAGGCGAAATCGAATGCGCCCAGCTATACCTCGGTCTTTGCCCGGGCGCTGGTCGATGAGGCCAGCCGGGATGCAAGCATTGTCGCCGTCACGGCCGCCATGCCGGACGGCACCGGGCTTAATCTGTTTGCCGAGCGGTTCCCGCGCCGTTGCTTTGACGTGGGCATTGCCGAGCAACATGCCGTGACCTTCTCGGCCGGGCTGGCGGCAGGCGGGATGAGGCCGTTCTGCGCGCTTTATTCGACCTTCCTGCAACGCGGTTACGATCAGGTCGTGCATGACGTGGCGATCCAGCGCCTGCCGGTGCGCTTTGCCATCGACCGCGCCGGTCTGGTGGGCGCCGACGGCGCGACCCATGCCGGCGCCTATGACGTCGCATTCCTTGCCAACCTGCCCGGCATGGTGGTCATGGCCGCCGCCGACGAGGCCGAACTGGTCCATATGGTGGCCACCGCCGCCGCCCATGATGAAGGTCCCATCGCCTTTCGTTATCCGCGCGGCGAGGGTACCGGCGTCGAGATGCCCGAGCGTGGCGAGGTGTTGCAGATCGGCAAGGCCCGGATGATCGCCGAGGGCAAGCGCGTCGCCATCCTGTCCTTTGGCACCCGCCTGTCCGAAGTCATGCGGGCGCGCGAGGCGCTTGTGGCGCGGGGCGTCGGCCCGACGGTGGTCGATGCGCGATTTGCCAAGCCTCTGGACCGCGAAATGATCCTGCGCCTTGCGCGCACGCATGAGGCGCTGATCACCATCGAAGAGGGTGCGGTCGGCGGCTTTGGCAGTCTGGTCGCGCAACTGCTTTCGGACGAAGGCGTGTTTGACGACGGTTTGCGCTTCCGCCAGATGGTCCTGCCCGACACATTCATCGACCACGCCAGCCCCGAAGCCATGTATCGCGAGGCCCGCATGTCCGCCCCCGACATCGAAGCCAAGGTGCTGGAGGTTCTGGGTGTGGCGCTGGCAAAACGTGCCTGAGAGGTGACAATGCTGCGTATCCTTTTGACCGGCCTTGCGCTTTGCGTTCCGCTTGCGGCGCATGCGCAGGATCATTTGCCTAACCTGTTCGACGTCACCGTGGTCGAGACATGGGACAAGCTGAACGTGCGCGAGGCGCCGGATGGCAATGCCAAGATCATCGGCAGGCTGGCCTCGACCGCCAAAGGGGTCGAGCTGTTGGAGCGCGACGCCAGCGGCAAATGGGGCCGGGTGAATGTGGGCGAAGCCTCGGGCTGGGTGGCGCTGCGCTTTCTCAAGCCGCAGGCAACGGTCTGGAAGCCGGCAGAGCTGCCGCTGTCTTTGCGGTGCAGCGGGACCGAGCCGTTCTGGTCGGTCAAAACCGTGCAGAAGGGGCTGGTCTTCAGCGAACCCGGTGAACCCGAGCGTCAGCTTTCGCTGCGCAAGGTCATGGATCGCGGCATCGAGGGTGAGCCGGTGCGCGGCATCATCGCCGGCGACGACAACGGCCGGCTGACGGCGTTCGTTCGGCCCGAGCAATGTTCGGACGGCATGTCGGACCGCCATTACGCGCTGGCCGTCGCGGTGATCCTGGACGGGCAAGAGCAGCCGTCGCGTATGCTGACGGGCTGCTGCACGATCGCGCCCTAAATCCTTTCGGCCTTGGCGAGCGCAGCCAAACCCGCGCGATAGTCGGGATAGCGCAGTGTCACGCCCAGTTCGTGCTTGATGCGATCGTTCGAGACGCGCTTGTTCTCGGCATAGAAGCTGCGCGCCATCGGCGACATCTCGGCCGTGGCGTAATCCTCGGCCGGGGGCAGGGGCAGGCCCAGCAGTTCAGCCGCATGGCCGATCACCGCCTCCGGGGGGGTGGGGTCGTCGTCGCAGACGTTATAGATCGCCCCCGGCCGCGGCACGTTGATGGAGGCCAGGAGAACCTGCGCAATATCCTCGGCATGGATGCGGGAAAAGATCTGACCGGGTTTGACGATGCGCCGCGCCGTGCCGGCCCGGACCTTGGCAAAGGGTCCGCGCCCGGGACCATAGATGCCGGCAAGGCGAAAGATGTGCAGGGCCAGACCATGTTCGCTGGCCAACGCCTGCCATGCCTGCTCTGCCGCGACACGTTCCCGCCCGCGCCGGGTTGACGGCGCGCAGGGCGTGTCCTCATCGACCCAGCCGCCGTCCCGGTCACCGTAAACCCCGGTGGTGGACAGATAACCCAGCCAGCGGGGCCGCGCGGCGGCGATTTCGGCGGCGAATGCGGTCAGAACCGGGTCGGCGCCCTGCTCTGGCCCGGCTGAGATCAGGATCGCATCCGCTTGCGCGATGGCTTGCCGAACGGCATCCTCCTGACCCGGCCAGCAAAGCGGCTCGGCCCCGGCCTGCGCGACGCGATCCGTGGCGGCGCGCGTGGTGCCGGTGACCTGCCAGCCCTGCGCCCGCAGTAGCGGCGTCAGGAAACCGGCAGTGTAGCCATGGCCAAAAACCAGCATCCTCATCAGGCACGTGCCCGCAGGATTTCGGCTGCGATGGCAAAGGAACGGTGTCGCGCGGCCTGATCGTAGATGTTGCCGACAAGGATCAATTCATCGGGCTGATAACGGGCGATAAGCCGGTCCAACTCGGCTGCGACGGTGTCGGGGCTGCCGGTCGCGCTGACGGCCAATGCCGCGTTGACCGTGGGCAGGATGCGTACCGGGATCGCCTCGACCACATCATCGACCGGGGGTGGCAAGAGGCCGGGCATCCCCAGCCGCAGCCGGGCAAAGCTGATCTGCTGGCTGGAACGCAGCCGCTGTGCCTCGGCATCCGTTTCGGCGGCGATGACATTCACCGCCAGCATGAAGCGCGGCTTGGCGCCGAACTCGGTGGGTTCGAACCGTTCGCGGTAAAGCCGCAGCGCCTCTTCCAGATCGCCGGGGGCGAAATGGCTGGCAAAGGCATAGGGCAGCCCAAGCGCGGCGGCGAGGCTGGCGCCATAAAGCGATGAGCCAAGGATCCAGACCGGCACATCCGTGCCCTCGCCGGGATGGGCCGCGACGGGTGCGCCGGGGCGGGGCGGGCCAAGATAGCGCAGAAGCTCGACCACGTCGTTGGGGAAATCCTCGTTGCGCTGCATGGATCTGCGCAGCGCATGCATCACCGCGCCATCGCCGCCCGGCGCGCGGCCAAGCCCCAGGTCGATACGCCGCCCATGGATCGTCGCCAGCGTACCGAACTGTTCGGCAATCGCCAGCGGCGCGTGATTGGGCAGCATGACACCGCCCGCGCCGACGCGGATCGTGCTGGTGTGGTCGGCCACGTGACCGATCAGCACCGCGGTCGCGGCGCTGGCGATCCCCGGCATGTTGTGGTGTTCGGCCAGCCAGAAACGCTTGTAGCCCCAGCCCTCGGCAGCCTGAGCCAACGCGACCGAATTGGCGATGGCCTGCCGGGCGTCCGAGCCCTCGGCGACCACGGCCAGATCGAGAATGGAAAATTCCATGCGGATTACTCCTTTGCCCCTTTCAGATAGGACGTCCGGCGCCGGCTTGCCAGCCCGCTGCCGCGCTGGCACTCTCGGCCGAAACTGGAGAGCGCGCATGATAACCGACAGCCGGAGACTTCCCATCGAAACACCCGAACCCGCCGAACGCGTGTATTTCGATGATGCGGCCGCCGCCGTCGCGCGGCTGATCGAACTATACGAGCGCGCTTCGCACTTTCTGCTGGACCGCTTTCTGGCCACTTTGCAGGGCGGGCGGCCTGCGGCGCGGTATCGGGCCTTTTACCCGGAACTGCGCATGACGGTGCCGATCCATTCCAAGACGGATTCGCGGCTGTCCTTTGGTCATGTGGGCGTGCCGGGCACCTATTCGACCTCGATCACCCGCCCGGACCTGTTTCGCGGCTACCTGATCGCGCAGATCGGCCTGTTGATGCGCAATCATGGCGTGGCGGTGGCGATCGGCGAAAGCAGCACGCCCATGCCGGTGCATTTTGCCGTGGCCACGCAAAGCGACCTGAACGTCCCGCAAGAGGGGGTGCTGGATTATTCCCTGCGCGATGTGTTCGACGTGCCAGACCTGAACACGATGAACGACGACATCGTGAACGGCACCTCGGGGACGAACCCGGATGGCAGCCATCCGCTGGCGCCCTTTACCGCGCAGCGCGTCGATTACTCGCTGGCGCGGCTGGCGCATTACACCGCTACCCTGCCCGAGCATTTCCAGAACTTCGTGATGTTCACGAACTACCAGTTCTATGTGGACGAATTCGAGCTTTTCGCCCGCCGCGCGCTGGCCGATCCGAATTCGGGCTATACCGAGTTCGTCGCGCCCGGAAACCAGATCCTGGAGCGCCCCGAGGATATCATCGCCACCGGCGCCAAGATGCCGCAGATGCCCGCCTATCACCTCAAGCGCCCGGACGGCGACGGCATTACGCTGGTCAACATCGGTGTCGGCCCTTCGAACGCCAAGACCGCGACCGACCATATCGCGGTGTTGCGACCGCATGCCTGGCTGATGGTCGGCCATTGCGCGGGGCTGCGCAACAGCCAGTCCCTTGGCGATTTCGTCCTGGCGCATGCCTATCTGCGCGAGGATCACGTGCTTGACGACGACCTGCCGGTCTGGGTGCCCATCCCGGCGCTGGCCGAGGTACAGGTGGCCCTGCAAGAGGCTGTGGCCGAGGTGACGCAGCTTGAAGGTTATGAACTGAAGCGCATCATGCGCACCGGCACCGTCGCCACCATCGACAACCGCAACTGGGAACTGCGCGACCAGTCGGGCCCGGTGCAGCGGCTGTCGCAGTCGCGTGCCATTGCGCTGGACATGGAAAGCGCCACGATCGCCGCCAACGGTTTCCGTTTTCGCGTCCCCTATGGCACGCTGCTTTGCGTCAGCGACAAGCCGCTTCATGGCGAACTGAAGCTGCCCGGCATGGCCACCGCCTTTTACCGGACGCAGGTTGCCAACCATCTGCTGATCGGTATCCGCGCCATGGAAAAGCTGCGCGAGACGCCGCTGGAACGCATCCATTCGCGCAAGTTGCGGTCGTTCAACGAGACAGCCTTCCTTTAGAACGGCCTTTGGCGGCCATTTCGCAGCGTTTGCTGGGGAAAAACGCCGAAAATGCTTGAACTGCGCTTAAAAAGCTTGTGTAGCGACAGACGTGCCGCCAAGGTGGCGTCCGAAAATTTCCCGAACGGGGAACAACGAGGAGACAGAAAATGGCCCAGGCCGCTTCGAAACCGATGACCAAGACTCAGCTCGTCGCCACGCTGGCCGATGAAATGGGCAGCGACAAAAAGACCGCCACCGCGGCTCTGGACGCGCTTTCGGCTGTTGTGTCGCGTACGGTCGCCGAAGGTGGCGCCCTCACCCTGCCGGGGATCGGCAAAGTCGCCTGCCGCACCCGCCCCGAGCGTCAGGTTCGCAACCCCCAAACCCAGGAAATGATGACGAAGCCCGCCGACAAGGTGGTCAAGGTCACCATCGCCAAGGCGCTGAAGGACAGCGTTAACGCCTGATCCCGGCATCGCCGCAAAGGGGGCCGCGCATGACCTGCGCGGCTCTTTCTGTTTCCGGGTCCGGTTGCGCGGTTATGGCCCGGGCCCTTGCGCCCGCCCGCCCATCTGTTAGCCCATGGGGGGCGAGCAGGGGGGTGACATGGATTTCAAGGCCATCTTGATGGGCTTCGGTTTTGCCGTGGTCTGGGCGTCGGCCTTTACCACGACGCGCATCATCGTCACCGACGCCCCGCCGCTGACCGCGCTGGTCATCCGTTTCGGACTGTCCGCCGCCGTGGCGATCCCGCTGGCCCGCGCCATGGGACAGAACTGGCATCTGACCCGGTCCGAGTGGCGCACGGTGATCCTGTTCGGCCTGTGCCAGAATGCGCTGTATCTGGGGTTCAGCTGGGTCGCCATGCAATATGTCGAGGCCTCGGTTTCGTCCATCATCGCCTCGATGATGCCGCTGGTCGTGGCCTTCCTGGGCTGGCTGCTATTCGCCGAGCGGTTGCGGCCGATGGCCGTCGCCGGGCTGGTCGCCGGGGTGGCCGGTGTCGCGCTGATCATGGGGGTGCGCCTGCAACACGGGCTGCATGTGCCGGGGGTGATCCTGTGCCTGATTGGCATGGTGGCGCTGACCTTTGCCACGCTGGCGGCGCGTGGGGCCGGAGGCAGCCGCAACATGATGATGATCGTCGGCCTGCAAATGGCGGTCGGGGCCGTCGCGCTGGTGATCCCGGCCGTGCTGATGGAATGGGGCCGGCCGGTGGAATGGAGCGCGGGCCTGATCTGGGCCTTTGCCTATACCGTGCTTGCCCCCGGCATAGGTGCGACATGGCTATGGTTCCGGTTGGTCAATCGCGTCGGTGCGGTGCGGGCTGCCACCTTTCACTTTCTGTCGCCGATCTTTGGCGTCGCCATCGCCGCCGCGATGCTGGGCGAGCGTTTCGGCGCATCCGATGTGATCGGCGCGCTGATCGTGGCGGCGGGCATCCTTATGGTGCAGCTTGCCCGGATTCCCACCGCCGCCACGCCTCAACCGTCGATGGCTGCCGCGCGCGCCATCGAGGGGCGCGACTGAATCCGCCGCGCCCAGTCGTCGATGGCGGGTGTGCGCGGCATTCCTTCACCGAAGAACAGGAAGGGGCTGGTGATCAGCAGGTCGGCGGCCGAAAAGCCGTCGCCCAGCAGATAAGGCTGGTCGCGCAATACCTCGTCCAGCCGCTGGATGGCGGTGTCGTAATCGCGAAATGTCGCCTCAAGCGCCGGGTGGCTGATCTTCAGGAAATTCAGCACCGCCACCGGTTCCAGCACGCCCTGATACCAGAACAGCCAGCCCAGATATTCGCCGCGCTTCGGATCGCCCGGCAGGGGGCCAAGCCCGGCCTCGGGGAACATGTCGGTCAGGTAGGTGATGATGGCGCCGCGTTCGCGGATATGGTCGTCGCCGTTCGCCAGGTAAGGCACCTTGCCCTCGGGGTGCGGGTTGGCGGGATCAAGCCCGCCACTGCCGTCCTGACGCGGAATCGTGACGGCGCGGATTTCGATCTGATCAAGAATGCCCAACTCGTCCAGCAGGACGACGATACTGGATGAGCGGCTTTTAGGGGCGTGATATAGGGTCAGCATCTTGGCCTCATAAGTTGATGCGGGCAGAATGCGCCCGGCCCCCTGACAAAAGGTGACAGTATGTCCCGAACCGACCGGCTGATGCGCCTGATGGATACGATGCGCCGCCTGCCCGCGCCGGTGACGGCGGGGCGGCTGGCCGAGGAAACCGGTGTTTCGCTTCGCCAGCTTTACCGTGACATCGCCACGCTGCGGGCCGGGGGTGCGCTGATCGATGGAGAGGCGGGGCTTGGCTATACGCTGACCGAGGACCCGGCCCTGCCGCCGCAAAGCTTTTCGCGGCTGGAGATTGAGGCGCTGCTGCTTGCCGTCTCGGGCTTGCGCACGCTGGGCGATGCAGAACTGACCCGCGCCGGCGAGGATGCCTTGGCCCGCATCGTCGCCACCTTGCCCGAAAGCCAGGGCCGCCATGCCATGCATGCCACCATGCGGCTGTTTCGCCCGACAGCGCAGCGTCCGCAGCCGCAGGTGGACATGGCATTGCTGCGCACGGCCCTGTGGGAGGAACGCAGCCTTGTCATCGACTATCTGGACCTGCGCGACACGCCCAGCACACGCGAAATCTGGCCGCTGGGGCTAAGCTACAGCGACAATCACATGATGCTGCTGGCCCATTGCAGGCTGCGTGACGATTTCCGCACCTTTCACGTCCCGCGCATTCAGGCCATGCGTCCGGGCGGCACCAGTTTTCGGCCGCGCCGGGTGGCCTTGGTGCGGGAATATGTCTCGCGTCCCTGTGCTATTCGGCCGCAACCGGCGTGAAGATTGCCGTTGTCCGGTCGCAGCGGTAATGCGCCAGATGATCCGGGGCGCGCTCCGCCAGATCGCAGACGGCATCCAGTATCGCATCGACCTCGGGGCGAGAGGCCGCCCAGCACAGGTTCAGCCGCACGAAGCCCGGTTTTTCGATCTCGTCCCCGGCCAGAATCGCGGTGCGTAGCCGGGCCGAGTCCTGCGCGCCCAGCCCCAGCAGGTGATGCACATAGGGTCCGGCGCAGGCGCAGCCGCCCCGCGCCTGCACCCCGTAAAGATCGGACAGCATCCGTGTCGCCAGTTGCTGATGCACAAAGCCGCCACGCCCGTCACGGATGCGGAAGCTGAAAAACGGCAGCCGCGGCGCATCCGGATTGCCCAGAAATTCGATCCGCGGATGGCCGCGCAGCCGCGCCATCCCCAATGCCAGCCATTCGGCGTTCCTTGGGTCGATGCGATCCTGACCCACGGCGGCTTTGGTCAGAAACACCAGCGCGGCGCGGATATCGCCGACGACATTCGGTGTCCCGCCCTCTTCCCGCGTCTCAAGCGACAGGGAATAGTCGTGCCCTTCGGGCGAGACGAAGCGGACCGTGCCGCCGCCGGGCAGGGTGGGGCGGTTTGCCAGCACCGCGTCGCGGCGCAGGATCGTCACGCCAGAGGCCCCCGGCCCGCCGATGAACTTGTGCGGCGAGACGACCACCGCATCCATGCCCTGCCGCATGTCGATGGGCAGATAGGGCGCGCCTCCGGCATAGTCCCAGACCACCTTCGCACCCGCCGCCTTCAGGATGCGCGTGATCCCCGCCACGTCCGTCAAGGTGCCGGTGACGTTGGAGGCGGCCGAAAAACTGCCGATCACCGGCCCGGTGGCGTCCTGCAACGCCTGACGCAGCGCGGCCAGATCCGGGCCACCCGTCGCCGCCTCGGGCAGGGTGACGATCTTGGCCCCGCTTTCGCGCCAAGGCAGGATATTCGAGTGATGCTCGTATGGTCCCAGCAGCACGGTGGTGCCCGGGCCTGCGCCTAGCAGATGCACCAGCCGGTTGATCCCCTGCGTGGCGCCTGCGCCGGTAAAGATCACCGCATGATTCGCGTCGGCATGGGTGAGCGAGCCGACCACCTTACGCGCGGCGCGCCGCATCCGGGTCATCGTGGCGCCGCAATGGCTGGCCTCGGTATGGCTGTTGGCATACCAGGGCAGGACATTTTCCATTATCCATTCTTCGATGGGCCTGAGAGCCCGCCCCGAGGCGATGTAATCGGCATAGATCATCCGGCGCGGACCGAAGGGCCCCTGGATCACCGCATCGCGGCCGATCACGCCGTCATGGATCACCTGCATCGGGTCGTCGCCCAGCCGGGCAAGGTAGCTGTCAAAGGGCGGCATGGTGATCTCCTGTTTGCAGGGCGATCTTGACCAATAGAAGCCGAGAAATCATTCTGAATATATGGATATTTTTCGGGGATTGGTTGTCAAATGAGCGACAAAATTTTCCAAACGGATGAAATCGACAACCGGCTGTTGTCGCTGCTCCAACGCGACGCCAGCCTGTCGCAGCGCGAACTGGCCGAGCGGGTGGGCCTGTCGCAGAATGCCTGCTGGCGTCGGCTGCAACGGCTGACCGAGGCGGGCGTCCTGCAAGGCAGTCGCGCCGTCATTGACGCCGCCGCGCTGGGGCTGGGCCTGACGGTCTTTGTCATGATTCGAACCCGCCACCACGACGACGCTTGGGCCCGCCGTTTTCGCACCCGGATCGAGTCGCTGCCCCAGATTACCGAGTTCCACCGCATCGGCGGCGAATGGGACTATATGGCCAAGGCGGTGGTGTCCGGCATGGCCGGCTATGACGCGCTTTACAAGCATCTGATCACCGACATGGATCTGGAACGCGTTACCGGCGTTTTCTCGATGGAGACGATCTTCGAAGGCCGGCCCCTGTCGCCGGCTTGATTTTCACGAAATGTTCTACATGTTCGGGTGATGTGCGCCGATTCAATCCTGCAACCGACCAAGGCCGGCCTGTATTGCCCCGAAGGCAGGTTTTACATCGATCCGCTGCGTCCGGTTGAACGCGCGCTGATCACGCATGGCCATTCCGACCATGCCCGCTTTGGCCATGGTGCGGTCATGGCCACCGCCGATACGTTGCAGATCATGCGCCTGCGCATGGGTGACGGTTTCGCAGGTTCGACCCAGATAGCCGAGGGCGAGGCGCGGATCGGCGGCGTTACCGTCGGCTTTCACCCGGCAGGGCATGTGCTGGGATCAAGCCAGATCGCTGTCAGCGCCGGGGGACGCAGGATCGTCGTCTCGGGCGATTATGCGCGCCAGCCCAACCCGACCTGCGCGCCGTTCGAACCCGTGCCTTGCGACGTCTTCGTGACCGAAGCGACCTTTGGCTTGCCGGTCTTTCGCTTTCCCGACCCCGCCACGCAGGTGGGCAAGCTGATCGCCAGCATGCAGGAATTCCCCGACCGTCCGCATCTGATCGGCGCCTATGCTCTGGGCAAGGCGCAGCATGTCATCGCGTTGATGCGCGAGGCCGGCTATGACGCGCCTATCGCGATTCATGGCGCGCTAAAGACCCTGTGTGATTTCTACGCCTCTTGCGGCGTCGAGCTGGGCGAACTGGTTCCCGCCACCGCGGATGAGGTGGTGGCGCAACTGGTGATCGCGCCGCCTTCGGCCTTTGCCAGCCCTTGGGTGCAGCGGTTCCGCGACCCGGTGATCGGCTTTGCCTCGGGCTGGATGGCGGTGCGCGCGCGTGCCCGTCAGCGGGGCGTCGAACTGCCTCTGATCCTCAGCGACCATGTCGATTGGCCGGCGCTGACCGGCACGCTGGCCGAACTGGCGCCGTCCGAGGTGTGGGTCACCCATGGCGCCGAGGATGGCGTGATCCGCTGGTGCGAGCTTGCGCAGATTCCCGCCCGCCCGCTGCGGCTGGTCGGTTACGAGGACGAGGCGGAATGAAAGCCTTTGCCGCCCTGCTGGAACGGCTGGCCTTTACGCCTGCTCGCAACGCCAAGTTACAGCTTTTGCAGCACTATCTGGAACGCACCCCCGACCCGGATCGCGGCTGGGCACTGGCCGCGCTGACCGGCGATCTGGAGCTGCACCTGGTCACGCCTTCGCTGTTGCGCGGTCTGGCGGCCGAGCGGGTGGACGACCAGCTTCTGGCGTTGAGCTATGATTTCGTCGGCGATCTGGCCGAAACCATTGCGCTGATCTGGCCCGAGGGGGCGCAGGATGATCCTTCTCTGTCGCAGGCGGTGGAGCTGTTGCGGACGACCGGCAAGGCGGCGCTGCCGGGTGCCATTGCCGCGATGCTCGACCGGCTGGGTCCGTCCGAGCGGCTGGCCTTTCTGAAGCTCGCCACCGGAAATCTGCGCGTGGGCGTTTCGGCCCGCATGGCGCGGATGGCTTTGGCCGGTATGGGTGCCCCCGCAGTTTCCGAGATCGAGGAAATCTGGCATGGGCTGACCCCGCCCTATGCGCCGCTTTTCGGCTGGCTTGGTGGCGGGGCGCGGCCGGACAGCGCGGCGCTGGCGCCATTCCGTCCGGTGATGCTGTCCACCGCGACCAATCTGGATGAATTGCGCGCGCAGGACCCACGTGATTATTTCGCCGAATGGAAATGGGACGGTATCCGCGTGCAGGCGGTCAGCGACGGTGGGCTGCGGCGGCTTTATTCCCGCACCGGCGAGGATATTTCGCACGCCTTCCCGGATGTGATCGAGGCGATGGATTTCGACGGCGCCGCCGATGGTGAGTTGATCGTGCGGCGCGAGGGCGAGGTCGCACCCTTTGGAGATCTGCAAAAGCGGCTGAATCGCAAGACGGTCGGCAAAGGGCTGCTTTCCAGCCATCCTGCGGGGCTGCGGCTTTACGATCTGTTGCTATGGGATGGCCGCGACCTGCGCCCCGAACCGCTGGAGACCCGCCGCGCTGTGCTGGAATCACTTGATCTGGGCACGCGCATCGATATCTCGCCGCTGCTGGATTTTGCCTCGTGGGAGGATCTGGCCGCGCTGCGTGCCGACCCGCCGGCAGCGGTGATCGAGGGGGTGATGATCAAGCGCCGCGATTCCCCCTATCTCGCGGGGCGTCCTCGGGGGCCGTGGTTCAAATGGAAGCGTGAACCGATGGTGGTGGATGCCGTGCTGATCTATGCGCAGCGCGGCCATGGCAAACGCTCGGGCTTTCATTCAGATTTCACCTTTGGCCTATGGGACGGGGATGAGTTGGTGCCGGTCGGCAAAGCCTACTTCGGCTTTACCGACGCCGAATTGCGCGAGCTGGACCGTTTTGTGCGGCAAAACACCACCGAGCGTTACGGTCCTGTCCGTGCCCTTGCGCCGAAACTGGTGGTCGAGGTCGCCTTCGAGGGGCTGAACCGTTCGACCCGGCACCGCTCGGGCGTGGCGATGCGCTTTCCCCGCATCAGCCGCATCCGTTGGGACAAGCCTGCGGCCGAGGCCGATCACCTTGCCACGCTTGAGGCGATGCTGTGATCCTGCCACCCGAGTTTCTCGACTGGTTCGCGCGGCGGGGGTGGCAGCCGCATCCGCACCAGCTTGCCCTGCTGGCGGCGGAGGGCGACACCCTGTTGGTCGCACCCACTGGCGGGGGCAAGACGCTGGCGGGGTTTTTGCCCTCGTTGGTGGAACTGGCGCAGGTGGCGTGGTCGCAAGATGGGTATTTGAACAACGAAGAAGGTGCAAAGGTTGGATTGCATACGCTTTACGTCTCGCCGCTGAAGGCGCTGACGGCGGACATTGGCCGCAACCTGGCGCGGCCGGTGGCCGAATTGGGGTTGGGCATCCGGGTCGAGGACCGGACGGGCGATACCGGGCAGAGCCAGCGCCGCCGCCAGCGCGTCGATCCGCCTGAAATCCTGCTGACCACGCCCGAAAGTCTTGCGCTGATGCTCAGCTATCCCGAGGCACCAAAGATTTTTGGCGGTCTGCGTCGGGTGGTGTTGGACGAACTGCACGCGCTGGCCGAAAGCAAGCGTGGGGACCAGTTGATGCTGGGGCTGGCCCGGCTGCGTGCGCTTGCACCCGATTTACAGGTGACGGGACTGTCGGCCACGGTCGAGGACCCGCAAGCACTGGCGGGATTCATGGCGGGCGCGCAACCGGTCACGGTGGTTCAGGCCGATCCCGGTCCCGACCCCGACATCGGCATGCTGGCGACCGCGCGGCCGGCGCCTTGGTCGGGGGGCGGTGGCCATTACGCCATCCCCGAGGTTTTGGAGGCCGTGAAAGGTGCCCGCACCACCATAATCTTTATCAACACCCGCGCGCAGGCCGAGCTGTTCTTTCAGGCGCTTTGGGCCGGGAATGAAGAAAACCTGCCCATCGGCCTGCACCACGGTAGCCTTGCGCGCGAACAGCGGGCGAGGACCGAGGCGGCGATGGCTGCGGGCGAGTTGCGCGCCGTGGTGGCGACCGGCAGTCTGGATCTGGGCATCGACTGGGGCGCGGTCGATCTGGTGATCCAGGTTGGTGCGCCCAAGAACGTCAAGCGGCTGGTGCAGCGCATCGGCCGGGCGAACCACCGCTATAACGCCCCGTCGAAGGCGCGGATCGTGCCTGCGAACCGCTTTGAGCAGGTCGAATGCGTGGCCGCGTTGGAGGCCGTGCGCGAACGCGATCTGGACGGCGATCCGCGCGGGCCGGGGCCGCTGGATGTGCTTTGCCAGCATATTCTGCTGACCGCCTGTGCCGGCCCCTTCGATGCCGATGTGCTTTATGCCGAGGTGGTCACCGCCGGCCCTTATCGCAGCCTGACCCGGGCTGATTTCGACGCTTGTCTCGATTTTGCAGCGACTGGGGGCTATGCCTTGCGTGCCTATGACCGCTGGCAGCGGTTGATGTTGCGAAACGGGCTTTGGCAGTTGCGCGATCCCCGCGCGGCAAGGTTGCTGCGGATGAATGTCGGCACCATCGTCGAGGCCGAGATGATGAAGGTCCGGCTGCGCGGTCGCGGCGGCGCGCCCTTGGGGGAGGTCGAAGAGGCTTTTGCGGCCAGTCTTACCCCCGGCGACAGTTTCCTGATCGGGGGCCGGGTGGTGCGCATGGATGCGATGCGCGAAATGGTGATCGAGGTGACGCCAGACCCGACGCAGCGGCCGAAAATCGCAGTCTATTCGGGCGTAAAGCTTGCCATGTCCACGCAGCTTTCCCATCGGGTGCTGGCATTGATTGGTGACCCCGCGCGACACCACGCCTTGCCCAGCGACACCCGTGACTGGCTGGCATTGCAGGCGCAGGTCTCGTGCCTGCCCGAACCGGGGCTGCTGCTTTCGGAAACCTTTCCCCATGCCGGGCTGTGGCATTTTGCACTATACGGTTTCGCAGGCCGCAATGCCTTGCAGACACTGGGCCTGTTGCTGACGCGCGAGATGGAGGATGAGGGGCTGGGCCCCTTGGGGTTTCTTTCCACCGATTACGCGCTGCTTATCTGGTCGCTGGATGCGGTGGAGGATCCCGCATCGCTGTTGGACCGGGCGCGGCTTCGGGCCGGGCTTGGCGACTGGCTGGGTGGGAATGCGGTGATGAAGCGCACCTTCCGCAATGTCGCCACTGTCGCCGGGCTGATCCAGCGCAACCTGCCGGGGCAACGCAAAAGCGGACGGCAGGCGACTTTTTCCAGCGATATCCTGTACGATACTTTGCGCAAATATGACCCGAACCACCTGATGCTGCGCATTACCGCGCAAGAGGCCGGGCGGGGGCTTGTCGATTTCGGCCGGATCGAAGAGATGTTGGACCGCTCGCCCCGACGCGAGCATCGCATGCTCGACCGCGTCTCGCCCATGGCCGCGCCACTGTTGCTGGAGATCGGCCGGGTGCCGATCCGTGGCGAGGGACGCGAGCGGCTGGCGCAGATCGAGGCCGAAGCATTGATGCGCGAGGCCGGGCTGGAAGGGATCGCATGAGCGGATATCTATTCGATTTCCATGGTTTGCGCTTTGAGGCGCGGGCCTCGGGTGCGCTGTGGTGGCCTGAGGGAAGGTGGCTGATCGTGGCCGACCTGCATCTGGGAAAATCCGAGCGCATGGCCCGGCGCGGCGGCCCCTTGCTGCCCCCCTATGAAGGGCTGGCCACGTTGGAACGGCTGGCAGCCGAAGTTGCGGTGCTGGAGCCCGGTGTCGTGGTCAGTCTTGGTGACGGCTTCGACGATCTGGCGGCAGTCGAGGCGCTGGATCTGCCGGTGCGCGGTGCCCTGCAGCGGCTGGCGCGGGGGCGGGACTGGATCTGGATCGGCGGCAATCACGATCCCGGCGTGCCTGCGGGTCTGCCGGGGCGGGCGGCGGACAGTCTTGCACTGGGTCACATCGTTTTGCGTCACGAGGCGGGGCGGGGGCCGGATATCTCGGGTCACTTCCACCCGGCCCTGCGGCTGGCCGGGGAACGGCGCCGGGCCTTTCTGGTCGGATGGGACCATCTGCTGCTGCCGGCTTTCGGAGCCTATACCGGTGGGCTTATGCATGACGACCCCGCGTTGCTGGCACTGGTGCCGCAGGGGCTGGCGATCGCCTGCGGCGCCCGCGCCATCGCCCTGCCGTTGGGCCGGTTCCGCCGGTCATAAAGGTGAAAAAGGTCGCCCGCGGGCGACCTTTCCGTCTGCAGAGCCGGATCAGCCGGCGTGGATCAGAACTTGAAGTTCAGACCCAGCTTGATGTTGTGATAGTCCGGCGTGGCGCGGGTTTCAAACGTTCCGTCCGTCACGGTCTCTTTGCCGAAGTTCGCATATTCATATTCGCCGGTAACCGACATACGCTCGCTGAGCTTCTTTTCGGCACCCAGACCGACAATATAGCCAGTCTTGGAATAGTCGTCCCGAATGTCGGCGCCGTTGCCCGTCACCGAATAATCCACCTTGGCTCGTGCAGCACCGACGATACCGTAAAGAAGAACGTCGTTGTCCAGCGCGTAACCAACCTTCGCTCGCAGGGCCAGCACGTTCTTGATCTTCGATTCCGCGTCATAGCCAGCGGTCGAGAAGCTGTCTTTGATGTTGCCGCCCTCGAAACCAAGTTCGGGACCGAACACCCAGCGATCACTTTGCCAGCGATAGCCAAGACGTATGCCGGCGTTCGCGCCGCTGAGTTCCAGTTTGTCGATATCACTGTCAACCATGCCGGCATTGTCTGAAATACCGACGCGATCATCACCGCCGAAGGCATAGCCCAATGTCAGGCCGGCATAACCGCCTGTCCAATCGCTGACGGGTGCGCTGTCGACGATGGGTGCCACTACGCTCGGCTCAACGACTGTGGGCGTGTAGCCGCCTGCGTTGGCGGACAAAGCCGTCCCCAAGGTCAGCGAGATCGCGACCGCAGTAGCGAGGGGGGCTTTCATACAAGCAGCGCACATCTTCAAAACTCCTATCCGTAGCGATGCCGGTCGGGTTCAATACCCCGAGCATTCTGGCTGACTGCTAGTCCTGCGGCCAGCTGATCGCAAGAAGAGCCGTACGGTCACACCGTATTCGCCCCGTGATCCGCGACATGATAGTAACAATATGGCCGAAAGCGTATCAAAACCGGCATCTCTCCTGCGCAAAATTGACGCAGTTCAGGTGTCCAGATTTTCCACGCTCAGGGCATTTTGCTGGATGAAGTCGCGCCGGGGTTCGACCACATCGCCCATCAGTTTGGTAAAGATGTCGTCCGCCTCGCTGAGGTCTTCGATTCGCACCTGCAACATGGTCCGTGCCGCCGGGTCCAGTGTGGTTTCCCAAAGCTGCTCGGGGTTCATTTCGCCCAGACCCTTGTAGCGTTGCAGCGACAGGCCCTTTTCGCCTTCCAGGAAAATGGCTTGCAGCAGGGTCATGGGGCCGTGAATCGGAGTGTCGCGATCCTTGCGCACCAGATGAGCGGTCTGGCCATAGATTTCGCGCAGCGATTCGGTCATGGCGCCCAGGCGCCGGCTTTCGGCGCTACGCAGCATTGGCCCATCCAGGGTGCGGCTTTCCTCGACCCCGCGCAACAGGCGGGTCAGGCGGATGCCGGCATCCTGGGTCGGGCGGCCTGACCAGCCGCGCTCGTATTCCTCGGCGATCATGTCCAGACGCTGGGCCACGGCATCCGCCACGCCCTGCGCGTCGGCATCGATCCGGCCCTGCATCAGCGCGCCGGCAATGGCGGCCTGCTCGGTGATATGGGGCGGGTAATGGGTTGGATAGGCGCGCAGGATGCGACGCACGACGCGCGCATCTTCGACCACGCGGGCAAGATCGGCCCCGGTCAGGGTTTCGCCATTGCCAAGCCGCAGGCTGGCGCCGTCGATGCCCTGTTCGATCAGGTAATCCTCCAGTGCGGCCTCGTCTTTCAGATAGACCTCGGACCGGCCGCGGCTGACTTTGTAAAGCGGCGGCTGGGCGATATACAGGTGCCCCGCTTCGATCAACTCCGGCATCTGCCGGAAGAAGAAAGTCAGAAGAAGCGTGCGGATGTGCGCGCCGTCCACGTCGGCATCGGTCATGATGACGATCTTGTGGTAGCGCAGCTTGCCCAGGTTGAATTCGTCGCGCCCGATGCCGGTGCCAAGCGCGGTGATCAGTGTGCCGATCTGGTCGCTGGACAGCATCCGGTCGAACCGCGCCCGTTCCACGTTCAGGATCTTGCCGCGCAGGGGCAGAACCGCCTGGTTCTGGCGCGAGCGGCCCTGCTTGGCCGAACCGCCGGCCGAGTCCCCCTCGACGATGAACAGCTCCGACAGCGCCGGGTCCTTTTCCTGGCAATCGGCCAGCTTGCCCGGCAGCGATGCCACGTCCATGGCGGTCTTGCGACGGGTCAGTTCGCGCGCCTTGCGCGCAGCTTCGCGGGCCAGTGCGGCCTCGACGATCTTGCCGAGGATGGATTTCGCCTCGGTCGGGTTTTCCTCGAACCATTCCGCCAGCTTTTCGCCGACCAGCCCCTCGACTGCCGGACGCACCTCGGACGAGACCAGCTTGTCCTTGGTCTGGCTGGAGAATTTCGGATCGGGTACTTTCACCGACAGCACGCAGGTCAAACCTTCGCGGGCGTCGTCGCCGGTGAAATCGACCTTTTCCCTGCGGGCCTGACTGTTGGTCTGGGCGTAATTGTTGATGACGCGGGTCAGCGCGCCGCGAAAGCCGGCCAGATGCGTGCCGCCGTCGCGTTGCGGGATGTTGTTGGTAAAGGGCAGGACGGTTTCATGGTAGCTGTCGTTCCACCACATCGCCACTTCGACGCTGATGCCGTTGCGCTCGCCCTGAATAAAGATCGGCTCGGGCAGGACTGGCGTTTTCGAGCGGTCGATGAACTTGACGAATTCCCGCACGCCGCCGTCATAGTAAAGCTCGGTCCGCAGCGGTTCGGCGTGGCGTTCGTCCTCAAGGATGATGCGCACGCCAGAGTTCAGGAAGGCCAGTTCCCGCAGCCGGTTTTCCAGAATCTTGAAGACGAAATCGCGGTTCGAAAAAGTCCCGTCGGGCCGTTCTTCTTTCGATGAGGCCAGAAAGCGCACCTCGGTGCCCTTTTCGCCCGGCTCGGCATCGCCGACCACGCGCAGATGCTCGACCGTGTCGCCGTTTTCGAACCGGACGTAATGTTCCTTGCCGCCCCGCCAGATGCGGAGCTCCAGCCAGTCCGACAGCGCATTGACGACCGAGACGCCGACACCGTGCAAGCCGCCCGAAACCTTGTAGCTGTTCTGGTCGAATTTCCCGCCCGCGTGCAACTGGGTCATGATGACCTCGGCCGCGCTCACACCTTCGGACGGGTGCATGTCCACAGGAATTCCACGACCGTTGTCGCGCACCGAAACGCTGGAATCGGCATGGATTTTGACGTGGACGAAATCGGCATGACCCGCCAGCGCCTCATCAATGCCGTTATCCACGACCTCGTAGACCATGTGGTGCAGACCCGAGCCATCATCGGTATCGCCGATATACATACCGGGACGCTTGCGCACCGCTTCCAGGCCCTTGAGAACCTTGATGGAATCGGCGCCGTAATCGGAGGTCTGGGGGGCGGGTTCGTTCATTGTCTTCTTATCCTGCCTTGGACCCGCATCTTATAGTGTGTGCCGCACCGATTGTCACGGGAAAGCCACAAGATTTAGGGCCATGCTCTGCCTGTCGGCCGATAACACACCGGCGCTGTCGCGCGCCGGCAGTTTCCGCTGCAAGACAAGGCTTCTTCGTTGCCCAAATACCCATGCCGACCTTGCCTCTGGGCTCATGCCAGCCCCGGTTCGTCCAGCAGCGTGCGGGCACTGCGGCTTTCGATCTCGATCACCCACAGATCGGGGTCGCGGGCGGCGTTTCGCGCGATCTCGGCGTCGATTTCGCGCTCCTCGGCCTCGTTCAACTGCATCCAGATCCGCTGGTCGGTTTCGAAGTTCCATTCCCGGATCCACAGGCTGGCGCGCCCGTCCAGCGTGGCGCATTTCACCATGACCGCACCGGCGGTATCGTCGCCATGACGGGTGACATAGGCCGGGATGTCGGCCAGCGACAGCCGGCGCAGGTAGGCTGCGACCCAGATGCCGGCAGCCAGCCGTGCCTCAGGCATCGCCGTCGCGGAAATCGAGGCCCATTTCGTTATACCGTTCGGCTTCGTCCAGCCAGTTTTCGCGCACCTTCACCTGCAGGAACAGATGGACGGGGCGGCCCATGAACTCGGCCAGCTCTGCGCGGGCCGCTTGGCCGACAGCCTTGATCGTTTCGCCGCCTTTGCCCAGAACGATGCCCTTGTGTCCGGGGCGGGCGACATAGACCAGTTGGTCCACCCGGACCGAACCGTCCTTGCGTTCCTCCCACGCTTCGGTCTCGACCGTCAGCTGATAGGGGATTTCCTCGTGCAGCCGCAGGGTCAGCTTTTCGCGGGTGATCTCGGCGGCGATCATGCGCATGGGCAGGTCGGCGACCTGATCCTCGGGGTAAAGCCAGGGTCCTTCGGGCACTTCCTGCGCCAGCCAGGACAGCAGGTCGTCGCAGCCATAACCCTTTTCGGCCGAGATCATGAAGGTGCGGGTGAATTCAAAGGCTGCGTTGACCTTTTGCGACAGGGCCAGCAGCACCTCGGATTTCACCCGGTCGATCTTGTTGATGATCAGCGCGACCGGAGTATTGCCGGAATGTTCGCGCAACTGGTCGATGATCGCCTGCGCGCCGTCGGTCAGGCCGCGATGCGCCTCGATCAGCAAAAGGATTACATCCGCATCCGCCGCCCCGCCCCATGCGGCCTTGACCATCGAGCGGTCCAGCCGCCGGCGCGGACGAAAGATGCCGGGCGTATCCACAAAGACGATCTGTGATGCGTCCTTCATGGCGATGCCGCGAATGCGGGCGCGGGTGGTCTGCACCTTATGCGTCACGATCGAGATCTTGGCCCCGACCATGCGGTTCAGCAAGGTGGATTTCCCGGCGTTCGGCTCGCCGATCAGGGCGACGAAGCCTGCGCGTGTCTGGGTCATGTTTTGCCTTCGATCTGTTCCAGCATTGCCGAGGCGGCCGCCTGTTCGATGCTGCGTTTGGTTCCTCTGCCGCTGGCTGCGGCTTCGCGGCCGTTGTCCAGCCGCACGGTGATTTCGAATTCCGGCGCATGATCGGGTCCCGAACGCGCGGTCTGGATATAGCGCGGCGGGCTCATGCCCTGCGCCTGTGCCCATTCCTGCAATGCCGTCTTGGCATCGCGGGCATCGGTTTCGACGTTGGCCAGCCGATCCGCCCAAAGGGCCAGGATGACCGCGCGCGCCGCCTCGAAGCCTGCGTCAAGATAGACGGCGGCGATCACTGCCTCCATCGCGTCCGCCAACAGTGCCTCTTTGCGGCGCCCGCCCGACATCATCTCGGACCGGCCGAGCTTCAGCACTTCGCCCAGCCCGATTTCGCGGGCGACGGCGGCGCAGGTTTCGCCCTTGACCAGCGTGTTGTAGCGCGGCGCAAGTTGCCCCTCGGTAGCACCGCGGTCGGCCGAGAACAGCGCCTCGGCAATGGTCAGGCCCAGGACGCGGTCGCCCAGGAACTCCAGTCGCTGGTTGTCGGGCCGCGTCGTGCTGGCGATCGAGCCGTGGGTCAGGGCGCGGCGCAACAGTTCGGGCTGCGAGAATTCATACCCCAGCCGATCCGAGAATGCGCGCAGGTCTGCGGAAATCTTCATGTACCGATCCTGCCACGGCAGGGGGTGCCGCGGCAATTCATCCCTAGTTCACGGCCTTGAAGAAACGATCCGCCCGCCAGGTCCAGAAATAGAGCAGCGATTTGCCGGCCGACGAGAACATGATGCGATCGGCACGCCCGATCAGGTATTCCGCAGGCACCATGCCGACGCCGCCCACAGCCGCGGGCCAACGCGAGTCGCCCGAATTGTCGCGGTTGTCGCCGAGGAAGAAAAAGTTGCCCTCGGGCACGGTGAATTCGGCGGTGTTGTCGCCCGGGCCGTTGTCAAAGATGTTCAGCACGTCATGCGCCACGCCGTTCGGCAGCGTTTCGGTATAGCGGTCCTTTTCGCAAAGCCCGCCCTGCGGCACCGGCTCATTGCGGCATTTCGGCAGGGTTTGCTGCGGTCCCTGCGGTGCATAGGGTTCGGTAAAGGTGCCGGCGGGCTGCTGCGGCACCTCTTGCCCGTTGATCCAGAGCACGCCGTTCTTCATCTGGACGCGGTCGCCGGGCAGGCCGATCACCCGCTTGATGAAATCGTCGCCCCGCGTCGGGTGGCGAAAGACCACCACATCGCCGCGCTCGGGGTCCGAGCCCAGGATGCGACCTTGGATCGGGCACATCGAGAAGGGACAGGACACCTGCGAATAGCCATAGGCCATCTTGTTCACGAACAGGAAGTCGCCGATCAGCAGCGTGTCCTTCATGCTGCCGGAAGGAATCCAGAACGGCTGGAAAAACAGGGTGCGGAACACGCCTGCGATCACCAACGCCCAGAAAATGGTCTTGACGGTTTCCCAGATGCCCCCATCCTTGCGGGCTTCGCTTTTGGCCATTTATGCCATTCCCTTCATCGGCAAGTCCGCGCGTTCATGGGGTGCGGCGGGCGGCAAAGTCAAGTCGTGCCGGCCCACGCGTCGTCGGCAAGCGCTTCGATCACCACGAAGGCCTGCGCCCAGGGGTGGTCGTCGGTCAGCGTCACATACACCCGGGCGCTGTGTCCGGGCGGCGTCATTTCGGCCAGTCGCTGCGCCGCCCAGCCGGTCAGTTCCATGGTTGGCTGGCCGGTGCGCAGGTTTTTGACCGCCATGTCGCGCCATGCGATTCCCATGGCGAGGCCGGTTCCCAGCGCCTTGGAGCAGGCCTCTTTCGCGGCCCAGCGTTTGGCCAGCGTCGCGGCCTCGTGCCGGCGGCGGGCCGCCAGCGCCAGTTCGGTCTCGGTGAAGACGCGGCGGCGAAAGCGGTCGCCGTGGCGGGCAAGCACGCCCGCGATCCGGTCGATGTTGCAAAGATCCGAGCCTATGCCGAGAATCATGCGCCTGATTGGTCCTGTCGTTATATGGGTATTTGGACAACGAAGAAGTCAGCCGGGCGCCACATCCATCCGGCTGCGCATTTCGCGGATTGCGGGGCCGAGGCCGAGAAAGACCGATTCGGCGATCAGGAAGTGGCCGATGTTCAGTTCGCGCAGTTCGGGGATGGCGGCGATGGGACCCACCGTGTCGAAGGTCAGGCCGTGGCCGGCATGAACCTCGAGCCCCAGAAGATGCGCCTGTGCGGCGGCCTTGCGCAGCGCTTCGAGTTCCAGGTCGCGTTCGGCCGGGCGGCCCTCGGTATCGAAGTCGCAATAGGCGCCGGTGTGCAGTTCGACCACCGCCGCGCCGATACGTGCGGCGGCCTCGATCTGCCGGGCCTCATGGCCGATGAACAGCGAGACGCGGCAGCCCGCGTTGCGCAGGGGCGCGATGAAATCTGCGAGGAAGGCTTCGTTGCCGGCCACGTCCAGCCCGCCCTCAGTCGTGCGTTCTTCGCGCTTTTCGGGGACGATGCAGACGGCATGCGGACGGTGGCGCAGGGCAATGGCCTGCATTTCCGGTGTTGCGGCCATTTCCAGGTTCAGCGGCAAATGCAGTTCGGCCATCAGACGGTCGATGTCGTGGTCCGAGATATGGCGGCGATCTTCGCGCAGATGGGCGGTGATGCCGTCGGCGCCTGCCTCTTCGGCCAGTTTCGCCGCGCGCAACGGGTCGGGCCAGGGCGTGCCGCGGGCGTTGCGGATGGTGGCGACGTGATCGATGTTGACGCCGAGGCGCAGCATGGTTTCCCCCTTTTGGATTTGGCGGCAGGTTAGAGCTTTGCGGGCGCAAGTCCAGATGCAGCCACCCACCAGCCGGGTGCTGCGCTGGCGATGCGGTCGCGGGCGGCCTTGGCCCTGTCCGCGTCGGTGAACAGCCCGAAGCAGGTCGCACCCGAGCCCGACATACGGGTCAGCGTGGCACCTGCCGCGCGGATCGCGGCAAGGCAGTCGGCGATTTCAGGCATCAGGCGGATGGCCGGCGCCTCGAGATCGTTGCGGCATTCTTGCAGAAAGCCGATCAGCGCGTGGGTGTCGGGAAAACCGGGCAGGCGGTCAGGCATGGGCGGGTTGTCGCGCCGTTCCAAAGCGTTGAATACATCCGGCGTCGGCAGGCTGTGGCCGGGATTGACCAGCAGCACGTGCAGTTCGGGCAGGGGCGGCAGCGGCGCCAGAATCTCTCCCAGACCTTGCATCCGCACCGGGTGGCTGGCCAGACAGGCGGGGACATCGGCGCCCAGCGTCTCCAGCCGGTCGGGCTGGGCGTCGAGCGCACGCAGCACGGCGGCCGCATCGGCCGAGCCGCCGCCGATGCCCGAAGCCACCGGCAGGTTCTTTTCCAGCGTGATCCGCACATCGCGTTCCGCCAGCCGGGCGGCTCGCAGGCAGAGATTGTTCGGTTCGGCCGCCAACCCTTGGGCGAAAGGGCCCGTCAGGCTAAGCGACAAGGGGCCCGGGGTCACGGTCACGACGTCGCCAAGTTCCAGAAACACCACCAGCGAATCGAGAAGGTGATAGCCGTCGGGGCGGCGGCCGGTCACGTGCAGGGTCAGGTTCAGCTTGGCGGGCGCGGCTTCGCGCCGTGGCAGGGGCATGGCTCAGTCGACCTTGGCCGGTTCTTGTTCCGGCTCCGGCGGCGGGGGCAATTTGCCGCCATTGGCCTTTTCTTCCTCAAGCACCGCATCGAGGCCGCGTTCCAGCTTGGTGCGGATACGGTGCGCCTCTTCCTCGGTTTCTGGCTTCAGCGACAGGGCGCGGTGCCATTGGATTTCGGCTTCGCGCTTGCGACCAACCATCCAGTAGATGTCGCCCATATGGTCGTTGACCAGCGAATCGCTGGCCATGGCCGCCACTGCGCGTTCCATCGGCGCCACGGCCTCGGGGTAGCGGTTGAGGCGGAAATAGGCCCAGGCCAGCGAGTCGAGGATATAGCCGTCATCGGGACGCAGTTCGACCGCGCGCTGGATCAGTCCCAGTGCTTCGTCCAGCTTTTCGTTGCGGTCCACCAGACTGTAACCCAGATAGTTCAGCACCTGCGCGGAATCCGGACGGATTGCGAGGGCGGCGCGAAAATCCGCTTCGGCCTTGGCAAATTGTCCCGATCTTTCCAGCGCGATGCCACGGGCATAAAGCGGGAACCAGCGCGCTTCGGCATTTCCGTCGGCGATCAGGTTCAGCGCCTTGTCGTAAGCCGGCACCGCCTCGCTGAACTTGTCCTGCTGGCGCAGCATGTCGCCAAGCGCGATCCAGCCCTGGGCCAGTTCGGGATGGGCGTCGGTCAGCGCCAGCGCGGCTTTTTCGGCGTCCGGCAGCCGTTCGGCGCGGGCCAGCGCGTCGATGCGCGTCAGCTCGGCGACGGGGCGCATGTCGCCAAGCTGGCGGAGGGCTTCGAATTCATGTTCGGCCAGGTCGAACTGACCGAAATCCTGCAACAATTGCGCTGCCAACAGACGCGCCTCGCCCAGTTGGGGGGCCAGATATTCGGCCAGACGGGCATGGATCAGCGCCAGCGGATCGGGATCATCGTTGGTGGCCAGAACCGAGGCGAAGGTCAGGAACACCTGCGCCATGCCATCTGCCGGTCCGCGCAGCGAATCGAAGGGCAAGGTTTCGCCCCGCGCCATGCGGTCGCGCAGCGCGACAAGATAGGGCTCTTCGGTCAGGCCGGGCGTCGCCTCGAGCATGGCGAGTGCGTCCTTGTTGCGTTCGAGTTGCGACAGCACCTGCGCGCGGGCGATGATGCCCAGGATATGCGCGCCCGTGGCCGGATCGGCCAGCAACAGTTCCGCGCCTTCGAAATCGCCGACCCGCGCCTTGGCAAGCGCCAGGTGATAATTCACCATCGGCGCCGCCCCGCGCAATTCGGCCAGCTTCTTGAAGGCGGTCAGTGATTCGCCGGCCTTTCCGGCACCCAGCAGCGCCCATGCGCGCATCATGCCGTCGATCAGCATGCCGCCGCCGGGGGTGCCGGCATCGTCCTCGGGCGAGGGGGCGGTGTCGATGGACTCGATCAGCGCATCCCAGCGTCCGGCGTGGGCCAGCTCGGCGCGCTGTACCAGCCGCGCGAGTTCGGTGGCGCGACCCTGATCGGACATGGTGCCGGCCAGTGCGGTGGCGCGCTCCATCTCTCCGGCAGCGATCAGCGCGACGAGGGCGCTGTCTTGCAGAAAGGCATCGCTGTCGTCATGGGCCAACGCCTGCAGGTAATACCGTGCGGCGGTGGAAAAGTCGTTCTGGATGGCGGCCAGCCGTCCGGCCAGGTAGGGGCCGGACAGTCCGCGCACGTCGGGCGCCACTTCGTCCGGGCGATGCGCCGGCCGCTCGCTGTGCGGGGCGTCGGGCGTTTCTGCCTGCGCAAGCGAGGGTGCGGCCATGGCTACGCCCAGAGGCATCGGCAGCGGCGCGGCGGTCAGCGCGATCAGCGCCAGCGGGAGCAATCTTGTGGTCACGACTTGGGCCCATGTCTTGGCGATTTGCGCCGCGACCCTAGCCGGCGCGGCGCCATTGGGCAACGCTGCGACCGGGGCGGCGCCGGCCAGCGCGATCACATATTCGGGTAGTTTGGCCCATCGCCGCCCTGCGGGGTTGTCCAGTTGATGTTCTGGCTGGGGTCCTTGATGTCGCAGGTCTTGCAGTGGACGCAGTTCTGGAAGTTGATCTGGAACTTCGGCCCCTCAGGCGTTTCCAACACCTCATAGACCCCGGCCGGGCAGTAACGCTGCGCCGGCTCGGCATAAAGCGGCAGGTTCACCGCGATCGGGATCGAGGGGTCCTTCAGCTTCAGGTGGCAAGGCTGGCTTTCCTCGTGGTTGGTAAAGGAAAACGCCACGTTGGTCAGCCGGTCGAAGCTGAGCTTGCCGTCGGGTTTGGGATAGTCGATGGGTTTGAAATCGGCGGCCTTGCCGGTGGCCGCGGCGTCGGATTTGCCGTGTTTCCAAGTGCCTAGCGGGTTCCACCCGGTCAGGTTCGCCACCCACATGTCCATGCCGCCCAGCATCAGGCTGGCGGTCAGGCCCAGCTTGGACCACAGCGGCTTGACGTTGCGCACCGGCTTCAGGTCGCGGGCGATGGGACCGCTGCGCACATCGGCCTCGTAATCGGCAAGCTCGTCGCCCTCGCGGCCCGCGGCGATGGCCGCCGCCGCCGCCTCGGCCGCCGCGATGCCCGACAGCATGGCGTTATGATTGCCCTTGATGCGCGGCACGTTCACCAGCCCGGCCGAGCAGCCCAAGAGCACCGCGCCCGGCACCGAAAGCCTGGGGATCGACTGCCAGCCGCCCTCTGAGATCGCCCTTGCGCCGTAAGCCACGCGCTTGCCGCCCTCCAGCAGTTCGGCGACCAGCGGATGATGCTTGAAGCGCTGGAACTCCATATAGGGGTAAACGTGGGGATTGGCATAGTTCAGGTGCACGACAAAGCCGACAAGCACCTGATTTCCTTCCAGATGATAGATGAAGCTGCCGCCGCCGGCATTCTTGCCCAAGGGCCAGCCCATGGTATGCGTCACCGTGCCGGGGCGGGCCTTGGCGGGGTCGATTTCCCAGATCTCTTTCATGCCGAGGCCGAATTTCTGCGGATCAACGCCGGCCGAGAGATCGTATTTGCCGATCAGCTCCTTGGCCAGCGAGCCGCGCACGCCTTCGGCGATGAAGACGTATTTGCCGCGCAGTTCCATGCCGGGCTCATAGGCCGGGCCGGGGGTGCCATCGGCGTTCAGCCCCATCTCGCCGGCCACGACGCCGGCGACGCGGTCGCCCTCGTAGACCAGTTGCGAGCAGGCCATGCCGGGGAAGATCTCGACCTCCAGCGCCTCGGCCTGTTCGGCCAGCCAGCGACAGACATTGCCCATGGAGACGATATATTTGCCGTGGTTCGACATCAGCGGCGGCATGGGCCAGTTCGGGACCCGGATCTGGCCATGCGGGCCGAGCAGGTAAAAGTTGTCCGAGGTGACCTTGGTGGTGATCGGGGCGCCCTTGTCCTTCCAGTCCGGGATCAGCCGGTCGAGGCCCGAGGTGTCCAGCACCGCGCCTGACAGGATATGCGCGCCGATCTCGGAGCCCTTTTCCAGCAGCACCACCGAAAGCTCGGGGTTGACCTGCTTCAACCGGATCGCCGCCGACAGCCCGCTGGGACCCCCGCCGACGATAACCACGTCGTATTCCATCGACTCGCGCTCAATTCCGGACATGGCTTGGCCCCCAACTTTCCCTAGCTCGACAATTCGCGCGCAAGACCTAGCGCGTAATATTCTTGCGGGCAATCGTAACGCGACGCACGATAATCAACTCGCGACGTTTTGTCGGCGGGCTGTTGCGGATCCTATTCGGCGGGACTTGAAACAGGGACCGGATCGCGCCACGATGCTTTTCGGATTTTCAGCGGGCGCCCCTGGCCAATGGTCGGGGGCGTTCCAACACCTTGTTTCGCGTTGATTGGCGTCGCACGGTTGCGACCGGAAGGACTGGAATGGAAAAGATACCGATGACCCGCGCGGGCTATGACCAGTTGGACGAGGAACTGCGCGAACTGCGCTCTGTCCAGCGTCCGGCGGTGATCCGTGCCATCGCCGAGGCGCGCGAGCATGGCGATTTGTCGGAAAATGCCGAATACCATGCCGCGCGGGAAAAGCAGAGCTTCGTCGAAGGCCGTATCAAAGAGCTGGAGATGATCATTTCCCGGGCCGAGGTCATCGATCCGGCAAAGCTGAACGGCAGCATCAAGTTCGGCGCCACCGTTACTCTGCTTGACGAAGATACCGAAGGTGAACGGACCTATCAGATCGTCGGCGAGGCCGAGGCCGATCTGGAACGCGGGTTGCTGAACATCCGCTCGCCCTTGGCGCGCGCCCTGATCGGCAAGGACGAAGGCGACAGCGTCGAAGTGGTGACGCCGGGGGGTGGAAAATCCTATGAGATCATCTCGATCCGCTATGTCTGACCGGGTAGGGCTGGGCGCATGAGTTCGCTTGATCCGCTGCGCCGGCTGGCTGTCGAACAGTCCCGCGACCGTTTGCTGACGATCGGCGCGGCAGTCAGCCTGGCGTGGTTGGCGCTGGTTGGGCTTTTCGCGTTTTTCGGGCCCGAGGGCGAAGGGCAGGGTGCGGCCGGCTGGATTGTCTGGCTGGTGGGCGTGCTGTTGCCTCTGGCGTTGATCTGGCTGGCTGTCTGGTCCGCGCGCAGCCTGCTTTCGCTGCGCCAAGAGGCCGAAGACCTGCGCGCCATGCTGACCCGGATGCAAGAGCATGATCCCGCGTCGCAGCCCGAGGCGGTGATCGAGCCGCGTGCGACCCCGCACCCAGCCGCCGCCGCAGTCCCGCGTAGCCCGCTTCCGCCCGCGCCGCGTCCGACGGCGGATACACGGCAGGCCACGCTGGAGCTTGATTCGCCGCCCGCGACCGAACTGACCGCCACCGAGCTGTTCTATGCCCTGAACTTTCCCGACGGACCCGAGGACCGAGAGGCGATTCGCTGCCTGCGGCTGGCGCTGGCCGATCCGGGCATGGCGCGTCTGATCCGGGCCGCGCAGGATGTGGTCACCTTGCTGGCCGGGCAGGGCGTTTACATGGATGAGCTTGCGGTCCCCCAGACCGACCCCGCCCTGTGGCGCCGCTTTGCCGAAGGTGCGCGCGGCGAATCGGTCGCCGCGCTGGCGGTGATTCGCGACGAGACCGCCTTGGCCAGTGCCGGGGCGATGCTGCGCGGCGATGAGGTGTTTCGCGATGTCGCACATCATTTCCTGCGCCACTTCGACCGGTTGCTAAGTCGCAAGGCACAGGACAACGGCGATCCGCAATTGCTGGCCGCGCTGGCCGAGACCCGCTCGGGCCGGGCATATGTGCTGCTGGCGCAGGTGACGGGCATGCTGGGTCGTGCGGACGCGCAAACCGACGATGGTGACGAGACGCTGCGCTAAGCCGTCAGGCGCAGCACATGGGCAGGCGCGGACCACGGCCAGCCCAGTCTTTGACGGGCTTGCGGCTGAAAGCCCATCGCTTGCCATGCTGCCAGAGCACCATGATTTCGGGCCTCGACCTCGGCAAGCAGGGCCGGGTGGCCAAGCTGGCGGGCATGGGTGGTGGCGGCGGTAATCAGCGCCCGCGCGATGCCCTGCCGACGGTATTGCAAATGCACGGCGATTCCGTCCAGCACAAGGTCCGCAGTTTCGGCCCCGGGCCGAAAAAGCCCTGTCGCCAGATGATGCAGCCGCCCCTGCAGCGGACCCCAGACCGTGACAAAGCTGTCGGTGCCGGGCTCCAGAAAGCCGCCTGTCGCGTCGCGCAGGCCGGCCATCCCCACAAGCCGCCCCGAGGGCGATACCGCCACCAGCGCCCGTTGCGGTTGCATGGCGGCGCGGATCAGCGCCACGCCGCGCCGCGCCCCGACCGGTAAGGGCAGGATCTGTGCGCCGAAATGCCGCCAGAACAGCGCCGCCGCCGCCCCATGCAGTTCGGGCGGGATGCCGTGCAGGATGCAGGGTGGGGGCAGAGTTGCGGACATGAGGCTCCTTGTAACGGGTCGCGGTTTTGGCCAATGTGCCGCCAGCCATATCCGTATTACGAGCCATTTTCACCATGTCCGCGCAAGCCGAGCATTCGGCCCATCCCCGACCGACCCCCGAACAGAGCCGCGCCCTGCAGCGCAGCCCGGCACAATGTGTGCGGCATGGCTTTTTGCAGGCTCTGTCCTTTATCCTGGTAATCGTGCCCTTTGGGATGCTGTTCGGCGTGGTTGCCGCAGAGGCTGGGCTGGATCTGCCAGAGATCCTGGGCTTCACCGTGCTGGTGCTGGCCGGGGCCTCGCAGTTTACGGCGGTGCAACTTATGACCGATCACGCCCCGGCGCTGGTGGTCATCGTTTCGGCCATCGCGGTGAACCTGCGCATGGCGATGTATTCGGCCTCGCTGGTGCCGTGGCTGGGCAGGGCCAAGCCGCGCGACCGGGCCTGGATCGCCTATGTGCTGATCGACCAGACCTATGCGCTGGCGATCCAGCACTATGAAAAGCACCCGCGGCTTAGCCTTGAACAGCGGGTCGGCTATTTTCTGGGCGCGGTGCTTGCCACCTGCCCGCCATGGCTGGTGGCCACGCTGCTGGGCGTCTGGCTGGGCAAAGCGATCCCCGAGGACTGGGCGCTGGATTTCGCCATGCCGATCACATTTCTGGCGCTGATCGCGCCGATGCTGCGCAGTCCGGCGCATGTTGCGGCGGCGCTGGTGGCAGTCGTGGGGTCGCTGGTCTTTGCATTCCTGCCCTCGGGGCTGGGGCTGTTCGTGACCGCGCCTCTGGCGATGCTGACCGGGGCGGGGGTCGAAGTGTTGATGGAACGTCGCAACAGGGCTCGCATATGACCGGATACAGCACTGCTACGATCTGGCTGATCATCCTGGCGATAGCGCTGGGGACCTATGGGCTGCGCTGGTCCTTTCTTGGGGCATTCGGCAACCGGCCGATGCCGCTCTGGGCCCAGCGGCTTTTGCGCTATACGGCGGTTGGAGTGCTGCCGGCGATCGTGGCGCCGCTGGTGGTCTGGCCGGCTGCGACGCAAGGTGCACCCGACCCGGCGCGGATGATCGCGGCGGCTGTGGCAGTGGCAGTGGGGGTGACGACGCGCAACGTGCTGGCGGCCATCCTCAGCGGGATGGCCACGCTTTACACGGCGTTTTACTTCATCACGTGAAGCTGGCCGTCGCGGCCATAACCGGCGATCACACCGCTTTTCTGGCGCAACAGCACGTCGTGATTGTTGGCAGGGTCGCCGTCCATGTGCCGCTTGGAGGTCACGCCCGGCAGGGTCAGGAACCATTCCCGCAGCTTGAGGGGCGAAAAGCCGGTCGGCGCGCCTTCGAAGCCCGGCACGCGGCTTAGCGCCTTGCCGGTATTGACGGCGCAGAAGCTTTTGTTCGAGGGGCCCTGCTGTTCGACCGAGCGGATTGCCGCATCGGCAACGGCCAGCGACACCTGCACGGTGTCCTCGGCTACCCAATAGGTCGAGCGGGCGTGATAATCGATATAGAAATTCTTGAAGTTTGGCGTGATGCCGTAAAGCACGTCGCGCCGTTCCGGGATCGACGGATGTTCCCAACTGCCGGCGGGATCATAGATCACGCGCTGGCTGCCGTTGATCATCAACGCGGAATGCCCGCCTTCGCCACGCGGTATGCCGATCACGGTGAACAGCGTGATCGAGGGCGGCTCGTTCGCGACATAGCGGACTCGGCGGATCGATTCGTCGCTGGCCCATTTGTTATCGGCACCGCAGGCCGCAAGCACGGCTGGCAGCGCCAGCGCAAGGAAGGCACGCCTTTGCATATTTGATTTTTCCCCGGTCAGGATCAGGCGTTGGCCAAGGCCATGAACACCAGAATGAAGATCGTCAGGACGCTGACCCAGATCGACGTCTTGATGAAGCCGGCGAAGGTCGCCTGCTGGTGACGGATGTCCATTTCGCCATGCTTGTGTTCGGTGATTTGGTGATGCGAGACCATGATCCTGTCCGTGAACGATGCGATGCTTGGGGCAGGGATAGCGCAAGGCGGCAGGCGTGTCACGCCCCCCAAAGCACCGTGCCGGTTTCAGTCTTGCCCATTGGCCACACCTGGCCGCTTCCGCGCAGGTGGTTGATATGCCCGACCGCTTCGGCCAGGGCGAGGCCGAATTCCGGCTTGGCGATCTGGCGTCGATAAAGCAGGGGAAAGCAATCCACGACGCTTAGCGGCTCTTGCCGCAGCCCGTCCAGCAGCCGGGCAAGCGCGGCGCGTTGGTTCTCGGCCAGTTGCCGCATCCGGGTCGGCAGGCCACGATATGGCAGCTTATGACCGGGCAGGACCAGTTGATCGGCCCGGGCGAATTGCGCCAGCCTTTCGCAGCTTTCCAGCCAGTCGCCGACGGGATCGGCTTCGGGTTCGGTGGGATAGACGCCCAGGTTGGGCGAGATCGTCGCCAGCATCTGATCGCCGCCGATTACCAGATCGTCGTCCAGCGACCAAAGCGTGACGTGTTCCGGCGCATGGCCATTGCCCATGCGCACGATCCAGCGCCGCTCGCCGAAATCGATCTGCTGGTCCTCGTGCAGCCGGCGATAGCCGGGCGGCAGCGGGGCGCAGACATCGGCGCTGTTGAAGGGGCGTTCGTGGCTGCGTTCCTCGACCAGTTCGGGCGGCATGCCGGCCTGACGCCAAAAGGCGATGGCCTGAGGCGTCGGGCGTTCCTGCACGTCCAGAATCCCCATCCGCGCCATCAGCCAGGATGAGCGCGAAGTCCACAGTTCGGCCCCCTGAGCCTGAAACCAGCCGGCAAGGCCGATATGGTCGATGTGGTGATGGGTGGCGATCAGCCGTGTCACCGGCGCGCCGGCCAGCGGCCCCTTCAGGAAACCCTGCCAGAGACCACGCCCACGACGAGTGTCGAGGCCGGTGTCCACCACGGTCCAGCCATCCGCGTCGCGAAAGGCATAGGCGTTGACCGTATCGGGCTTAAAGGGCAGGGGCAGTTGGAACCAGAATACGCCGGGGGCGATCTCATGCGCCTCGCCCTCGGCCGGAGGGGTATGTGTCTCGGTGCGTATCACCCGGTCATTTGACCCGAGAGCACGGCATCGTCAAGCGCCTCCAGATCGCCCACACCGCCACGCGCCGCGGCCAGATCGGCAGCGAATTGCGGCAGGATGCGGGTGATATACAACCGCGCCAGCGCCTTGCTGCCGCCGCCGGTCGCTGCGCGCAGATGGTAATGCGCGCCCAGCACCCGGGCAAAGGCGGACAGATAGGGCACGGCGCCGGCGAAACGGTCCGCCATGTCCTGTTCCAGCAGGTCCTGCGTCGCCTCGCGCAAGGTCTCGGCGGCCTGCCAAAGCTGGTTGGCCAGATCGGGCTCGTCCGTCTGTGCGGCCTTTGCACCGTCAAGGATTTCGTCCAGCAACGCCATCGCCGCCGCGCCGCCATCGGCAAGCTTGCGGCCGACCAGATCCATGGCCTGAATGCCGTTCGTGCCCTCGTAAATGGCGGTGATGCGAACGTCGCGCAGATATTGGGCGGCGCCGGTTTCCTCGATATAACCCATGCCGCCATGCACTTGCACGGCGGTATCGGCGACGCGCATGCCGACATCGGTGCCATGCGCCTTGGCGATGGGGGTCAGCAGGGCGGCGCGTGCGGCCCATTCCTCGGACCCCGTGGCCCGGGCCATGTCCAGCGCCACGGCACAGGCCAGACAGATGGCGCGTGCGGCGAATACTTCGGCCCGCGAGACGGCCAGCATCCGGCGCACGTCGGGGTGGCGGATGATCGGACCCATCTGCAAGCGCTCGGTCGCATAGGTCACGGCCTGCTGCAACGCCGCCTCGGCCTGCGCCACGCCCTGCACGCCGACGCCCAGACGCGCCGCGTTCATCATGGTGAACATGGCGGCCATGCCTTTGTTTTCCTCGCCGACGAGCCAGCCTTTTGCGCCCTCGAAGCTCATGACGCAGGTGGGGCTGCCGTGGATGCCCAGCTTGTGTTCCAGACTGACGACGCGCAGATCGTTGGCAATGCCCGGGTTGCCATTTTCGTCGGGGATGAGCTTTGGCACCATGAACAGGCTGATGCCGCGCGTTCCCTTGCCGCCGTCGGGCAGGCGCGCCAGCACCAGATGGCAGACGTTTTCAGTCACGTCGCTGTCGCCCCAGGTGATGAAGATCTTTTGCCCGGTGACGCGATACGAGCCGTCGCCGTCGCGTTCGGCCTTTGTGGTCAGCGCCCCCACGTCCGATCCGGCCTGAGGCTCGGTCAGGTTCATCGTCCCCGACCATTCGCCCGAGATCAGCTTGGGCAGGTACAGCGCCTTCAGTTCCTCGCTGCCGTGATGTTCCAGCGCCTCGATCTGGCCCTGCGTCAGCAGCGGGTTCAGCTGCAACGCCAGGCAGCCCGAGGCCACCATTTCGTTCACCGCCATGTTCAGCGCCTGCGGCAGACCCATGCCGCCATATTCGGGGCTGGCGGCGATGCCGATCCAGCCGCCCTCGGCCAGCGCGCGGAAAGCTTCGGCATAGCCGGGGCTTGACCGCAGCTTGCCATTCTCCAGCCGCGCGGGTGTCAGGTCGCCCAAGCGGTTCACCGGCGCGATGACCTCGGTCGCCAGCTTGCCGGCTTCGGTCAGGATGGCGGTCGTGGTTTCCGCCGTCGCCTCGGCAAAGCGTTCGGTGCCGGACAGTTCCGGAAACGAAACGATCCGGTTCAGAATGAACTCGATTTGCTCGACGGGGGCTTGATAGGCCATCCGCACTCTCTCCCTCTGGCGCCTTGGCAAATCCTGCTGCGGCGCGTAACTGATGCCATGAGGTTCGATCATATTTGCGGACCCGCGTCCATCAACCACAACCCGACGTAACGAATGCAGACGCTGATTCTTGGCCATGATCCTGCGGGTGTCCGCGCCGCCGCCGAACTGCTGTCGCAGGGCGAGTTGGTCGCGATCCCGACCGAGACGGTTTACGGGCTGGCGGGCGACGCCCGCAACGCCCAGGCCGTGGCCCGCATCTATGAGGCCAAGGGCAGACCGTCCTTTAACCCGCTGATCGTGCATCTGCCGGATCTGGCGGCGGCCCAGCGTATCGCGGTCTTCGACAAAGCCGCGTTGGATTTGGCGACGGCGTTCTGGCCCGGCGCGCTGACGCTGGTGCTGCCGTTGCGCCCGGGGGCCGACATCGCCTCGCTGGTGACGGCGGGGCTGGATACGGTGGCGATTCGCGTACCCGCGCATCCTGCCGCGCAAAAGGTGCTGCGCGCCTTTGGCGGGCCGTTGGCGGCGCCCTCGGCCAATCCTTCGGGGCGGATCAGCCCGACCACGGCGGCCCATGCCGCAGATCCCGAGGACGGGCTTGGCGGGCGTATCGCGGCGGTGCTGGATGCGGGCGCCTGTCCGGTCGGGGTGGAATCGACCATCGTCAGCTGGGTGGACGGTCAGCCCGCACTGTTGCGTCCCGGCGGCATTGCGTCGGAAGAGATCGAGGCGGCGCTGGGACGGCCGCTTACCCAACCCCGGATCAATACCGACGCGCCCAATGCGCCGGGGCAGCTGACCAGCCATTACGCGCCCCGCGCCGACGTGCGGCTGAATGCCGATGCGGCCCGGCCGGGCGAGTTGCTGATCGGCTTTGGTCCCGTCGCTGGCGAAATGACGCTTAGCGAAACCGGCGACCTGACAGAGGCCGCGGCAAGGCTTTTCGATCTGCTGCACCGGGCCGATGCGCGGGGTGTGCCCATCGCCGTCGCGCCGGTGCCCGAGCATGGGCTGGGGGCCGCGATCAACGACCGCCTGCGCCGCGCCGCCGCGCCGCGTCAGGGATCAGGCGTGGCCCGCGCTGGGTGACAGCATCAACGGGTCGATGCCGATGGATTTCAGCGCCGCACGCCATTTGCCGGGGTTGTCTGTCCCGAAGATGATTTCATCGCCCCGCTCTGACGTCAGCCAACCGTTTTCCAGGATTTCCGTATCCAACTGCCCTGGTCCCCAGCCGGCATAGCCAAGCGCCAGCATGGCGGGTTGCGGCCCCTGACCGCGCGCGAAATCTTCCAGAATGTCGCGGGTGGTGGACATGGCCAGATCGTCGCTGATGCGCATCCGGTTTTCGCCCAGATCAATGTCGAGAGGCGCGCGGTGCAGCACGAAGCCTCGGCCCGGCTCGACAGGGCCGCCAAAGCGTACGGGGATGTCCAGCGCGTTTTCCTCGACCTCGATGCCAAGCTGGGCCAGCAGGTCCGAAAATCCGATTTCCGGCAGCGGCCGGTTGACCACCAGCCCCATCGCGCCATCTTCGGAATGGGCGCAGATCAGGATCACGGACTGCTCGAAACGCGGGTCGCGCATGGCGGGCATGGCGATCAGCATCTTGCCGGTCAGGTTGCTGGACTGTTCCATGATCTGCTCCGTCTCTTTTTCTTAAAGATCGGCCTTGTGCGATGTTTTCGCAAGGGACTGCCGCTAATGTGACTTCACGGCGAGGGGGCGAGGCGACTAGAACAGCGCCATGAAGACCCTCGCCCTGCTTTTCCTGACCGCCGCGCCGGCCCTGGCGCAGGACCTGCCGCCCGGACTGCTGTCCGCTACGCTTCTGCCCGGCTGGACCACGTCCGAAGGCCATCGGATGACCGCGCTGCACCTGCGGCTTGAGCCGGGCTGGA
Organism: Paracoccus methylovorus; assembly: GCF_016919705.1. Taxonomy (NCBI): domain Bacteria; kingdom Pseudomonadati; phylum Pseudomonadota; class Alphaproteobacteria; order Rhodobacterales; family Paracoccaceae; genus Paracoccus; species Paracoccus methylovorus. Next base: position 1,969,363 of record NZ_CP070368.1, on the reverse strand, counting down.
AGACCTATTGGCGCAGCCCCGGTGATGCCGGCGTGCCGCCGCGCTTTGACTGGGCGGGCTCGCAGAACCTGGGCGAGGTGCGGCTGCTGTGGCCGCGCCCCGAGGTGATCGAATCGGGTGGCGAGCGTACCTTGGGCTATCACGAAGAGCTGGTCCTGCCGATCGAGATCACCCCCGTCGTTTCCATCGCGCCGGTAGATGCGAAAGTGGTGGTCGATTTCGGCATTTGTCAGGATATCTGCGTGCCGGTGCGGGTGGAGTTGCAGGCCGAACCGGCCGGGTCCATGCCCGACCCGCTGATCGAGGCTGCCATCGCCCGCCAGCCCGAGACCTCGGACCTGCAGCCCGACTGCCATATCGCGCCCATCGCGGACGGTATGCAGGTCACCGCCACATTGCCCACGGCGGACAGCGACCGCGGCGACGAGGTCGCCATGGAGCTTGCCGATGACGAGATCTGGGTTTCGGCCCCGGAAACGCATGAGGCCGGGGGGCAACTGACGGCGCAGGCGGATTTCGTCGCCGCTTCGGGCAAGCCCTTTGCGCTGGACCCGGCATCGCTGCGCTTGACGCTGATCGGCCCTGACGACGCGGTCGAGTTTCAGGGCTGCCGCGTGGCGGCGAACTAACCTTCCAGCTTGGCCGCCAGCGACAGAAGGTCTGCCCAGGCGTCGCGCTTGGCCAAAGGTGTGCGCAGCAGATAGGCCGGATGGGCCATCGGCAGCGTCGGCAGTCCGAAGGCGGTCGTCCATTTGCCGCGCAGCTTCAGGATGCCTTGTTGGTTCAGTGCAGCGATGCAGGGCGTATTGCCCATCAGCACCAGCACCTGCGGTTGCACCAGTTCGACATGTCGGGTCAGGAAGGGCAGCATCATGGCGATCTCGGCCGGCTCGGGCCTGCGGTTGCCGGGCGGTCGCCATGTCAGCACGTTGGTGATATAAAGCGCGCGTTCCGCATCCACCGCCTCGCGTGACAGGCCGATGGCGCCGAACATCAGGTCCAGCAGTTGCCCGGCGCGGCCGACGAAAGGACGGCCCAGCCGGTCCTCTTCCTCGCCCGGAGCTTCGCCGATAATCATGACGCGCGCCGTCGGGTTGCCGTCGCAAAAGCAGAAATTGCGCGCACCCTTTTTCAGTTCGATCCCGTCGAAGGATTCCTGTGCAGTGGCCAGTTCGGCAAGGGTCGTCGCGGCGCTGGCCAAGGTCTCGGCATGGGCAACCAGATCCTTGGCCTCGTCGCGTGGCTTTGTCACGGGCGGGGCTGCGGGTTCCGGCGCAGGCGCGGCCCCGGCGCGGTCGGGTAAATCATAGCGGTCGAGCGGCGTGTCGAGACAGGGCTCGTCCGCGCCCATCTCGGCCTGCCACTGCAAAAGCGCCAGCGCCGTGTCGGCATCCAGCGCGAATCCCCTATAGGTCGGATCGGCGATCATCCGCGCAAGCTAGGGCGTGACGGGCGCACGGGCAAGACGTCGCCTGCGCCGAAAGGGTGCGTCATCGCGATTGCGACAGCAACGCACGCCTTGTTTGCGATCACGCCGACAACGCGGGACATTATTGCGATTGCGTCAGCGGCGTTGTGCCGCCGCCCATGCCGACCAACTGCTGGACCAGCGGTTTTGCCGTCGGACCGATGCGATCGCACGCCCCCGGATCGTCCAGAAGCTTGAAGGCTGGCCCGTAATAGGTCCGGTCATAGGCCGAGGCATCCAGCCCCAGTTTCGCCGCCAGCAGGTCGCCGGTGCCGGTGATCAGCGTCCATTCCCCGTCCGTGATCGCGTAATCCGGGCAGTTCGAGGTGATGACGTTCACATTCGCCAGTTCGGCGATCAGCGATTTCGCCTGGGTCTCGGACAGGCCCGAGACATCGGGAAGCTTTACGGTGATGCCTCCGTCGGCCAGCGCCGCGCCTGCTCCCAGGATCAACGCGCCGGCCAGCGCCGCGAGTGCTTTCATGGGGTGCTCCCTTGCTTTGTTCTGGACGTTTGGGTTCGCGCACATCCGGCCCGATCCGCCCGTCCGGCGCAACCCAATTCGCCGTGAACTTGACGTAGCGCAGGCGCAAGGATACGCGATTGGCGACAGCCAGAAGCATAGAGGATGCCTGCGATGACCACCTATTCCCTGCTGATCCTGCCCGGCGATGGCATCGGTCCCGAGGTCATGGCCGAGGTGCGCAAGGTCATCGGCTGGTTTCAGACCAACCGGGGTCTGTCCTTTGACGTCAGCGAGGATCTGGTCGGCGGCGCGGCTTACGACAAATGTGGCAAGCCCCTGGCCGATGAAACCATGGCCAAGGCACAGTCGGTCGATGCCGTCCTGCTGGGCGCCGTGGGCGGGCCGAAATATGACAATCTTGACTTTTCGGTAAAGCCCGAGCGCGGGCTGCTGCGCCTGCGCAAGGAAATGGACCTGTTCGCCAACCTACGCCCCGCACAATGTTTCGATGCCCTAGCCGATTTCAGCTCGCTCAAGCGCGAGGTGGTGGCCGGTCTCGACATCCTGATCGTGCGTGAACTGACCTCGGGCGTCTATTTCGGCGAGCCGCGCGGCATTTCTGCGGATGATACCCCGGGCAACGAGGGTGGTCGCGTCGGCGTGAACACCCAGCGCTATACCAGCGGAGAGATTCGTCGCGTCGCACGCTCGGCCTTTGAACTGGCACGCAAGCGCAACAACCGCGTGTGCTCGATGGAAAAGGCCAATGTGATGGAATCCGGCATCCTCTGGCGCGAAGAGGTGCAATGGGTCCACGACAACGAATATCCGGACGTCGAACTGTCGCATATGTATGCCGATAACGGTGCCATGCAACTGGTGCGCAACCCGCGCCAGTTCGACGTGATCGTGACCGACAACCTGTTTGGCGATATCCTGTCGGATGCGGCGGCGATGCTGACCGGCAGCCTTGGCATGTTGCCCTCGGCCAGCCTTGGTGCTCCGATGGCCAATGGCCGGCCCAAGGCGCTTTACGAGCCGGTGCACGGCTCGGCCCCCGATATCGCCGGCCAAGGCAAGGCGAACCCCATCGCCTGTATCCTCAGCTTTGCCATGTGCCTGCGCTATTCCTTTGGTCTGGGCGCCGAGGCCGACATGCTGGAAAAGGCTGTCGAGAAGGTGCTGGCCGACGGCGTGCGCACGGGTGACCTGATGGGCGCCGAGGGCGGCAAGCCGGTTTCGACCACCGAGATGGGCGACCACGTCCTTACCGCGCTTTCCGCGCTGTAATATCCGGGCCGCGCCTGCCATCCGGTGGGCGCGGCCTTGTCTCGAACGGTTGGGGAGGGGCATGACGGCGGGCAATGTCAAGGGCGCGCTGCTCGCCCTTCTGTCCATGGGGCTTTATGCGACCCATGACGTAATCATCAAGCACCTGGGCGCGACTTATCCGGCGTTGCAGATTCTGTTTTTCTCGGCGCTTTTCTCCTTTCCACCGCTGGCCATTCTGTTGTTGCGCGATCCGACGCATGGCACCCTGCTGCCGCGCAATCCGTTCTGGGTCGGGTTGCGGTCGCTTTGCATCGTGGCTTCGGGGATCGGTGGGTTTTACGCCTTTTCGGTGCTGCCGCTGGCGCAGGTCTATTCCATGCTCTTCGCCGCGCCGCTGATCGTCACGGTGCTGTCGGTGCCCCTGCTGGGGGAAAAGGTCGGGCTGCACCGCTGGCTGGCGGTCTGCGCCGGGCTTTGCGGCGTGCTGATCGTGCTGCGCCCCGGTGTGATGCCGCTGGGTCTGGGGCATCTGGCCGCGCTGATGGGGGCGTCGACTACGGCGCTGGCGGCCATCGCCGTGCGCAAGCTTGGCAGGTCCGAGCGGACGGTGATCCTGTTGCTTTGGCCGATGATCGGGAATTTCGTGCTGACAGGCGCCGCGCTGGGCTTAGCCTATCGTCCGATGGAACTTGGCGCCTTGGCGCTGACGGGGGTCATCGCGGTGCTTGGTCTTGTGGCGGGTTTCCTGCTGATTCTGGCCTATCAGGCAAGTGAGGCGGCCAATGTCGCGCCGATGCAATATTCACAGATGCTGTGGGCGGTGGCATACGGCTGGTTCCTGTTCGGAGAGCGCCCCGACGGGCCCACGGTGCTGGGGGCTGGGCTGATCATGGCCTCGGGGCTTTACATCCTGATGCGAGAGCGGCTGGGCGTCTCGCGGCTGCGTCCCGCGACGCGGGCACGCTTTGGCAGCGAGACGGTAACCGCCCCGCGCTGGAGTCTGTTGCAGCGCCTGTTGCGCGGCTGGGGGTGAGGCTTTTTTCCGGCATGCTGGGGCAAGATTTCCCCTTGCATTCCGCCGTCTCAGGGGCTACGTGCCCCCTCACGGTCGGAGCGTAGCGCAGCCTGGTAGCGCACCTGCTTCGGGAGCAGGGGGTCGGAGGTTCGAATCCTCTCGCTCCGACCATTTGGATGTTTATGGCGTTTCAGAAAGTCTTGCCTTTTGTTTCAAAAAGGCGGTCTTTTTGGCTGACAGATGAGTCCCTAACGCGTTCGCTATCCTGTGACACAGTGCGTGACTTACAGCATTCTTGTCTGCTTAACTTAACGCCCGGAGCGTCGAAACCCGGCCGAGGCTGTGTCAAAACTCGGTTGCATGCTATGATTTTTCAACAGCGGGAGATCAGCATGGCGGGCGCCGCCCTGAGACGCGATGTCGCGCGGTAACTAAATGCCGCCGTCTAATCTGGATTCCGGCGACGCGTTTGACTGTCAGGGAGTGCCCGCCATCAATTGCCGCTTTCGATTTCAAGCAGCGACTGCCTTATCATCCTCAAACACATAGAAGTGCGGATCCGCCACCGCGTCCCCCGCGAAATTCCGGCTGATCTCCACAGTGATCAGGCTGTCGCCAGCGAAGGCTGGACTCAGCTCAAGCGTCAGGTACTCAAATAGCGCACGTTCGTGCACTGCGATCACCACCTGCTTGCCAAGACCCTTAGAGAAAGTCCGCAACAATGCGGCGAACTGGGCAATGTGGACGTCATCCATCGACTGCACCGGATCATCGAGCACTAGCCATGGCAACTGCGACGGCACTGACAGGTTCAACGCGAGGAACAGGGTCAGGGCCGCGGTATTCAGGTTGCCTTGACTGAGCATGGCTCCCGGAGGACCGGAGGCCTGTCCCGACCGATGGAAAGTTTCGAGTACCGCCTCCACCTTGCCATCCCCTCGATCAGGGAGCCCGTGCGCGTTGACCAGAAGGTGGATCTTGGTCGTAAAGCCACCTCGAGAACGGCCGAAACCTTGTCGCGGAGTCCCCCTTTAGCGCCCGCTGCCTGATGGTGGGCACGGATCACGGTGCTGTCGATCATTTGCAGGGCGCTTGGCACGGCTCCGCTCTGGTTCAGGGCATCCATGATTTCCTCCCACAGGCCTGCCAGCGTCCAGCGCCGGAACTGCCGATAGACGCTTGACCATTTGCCGAACTCGGCAGGTAGGTCCCGCCATGGCGCACCGGTGCGTGCGATCCAGAATATGCCATCAAGAACGAGGCGGTGGTTGGTGGGCTTGCGCCCGTTCGGGGCGCGGACGGCGAAGATGAAGCGCTCAAAGAACGCCCACTCCTCGTCCGACATAAGGTCTCGTGCCAAGCTGGTCTCCATCGCAGATGCCAGCTTGAATCATGCCCCAAGCCCAAGGGGAATCCCTTTTGTCAACACGACCTAGACGACTCGGTACGTCAAGTAATTGACTTTGTCACCTTGGATAATCCTGATTGGGGATCAGAAGTTATCACAAGTTACGTACGCGGCGTGCTCATTCATGCGTTTGTTGAGGTTCAGGTTCCTGGGTTCTTGGTGATCAATCATTTCGAGAATCTTATCGAAGATCAATATCAGTGCTTTCCTGCCGGCACCCCAATCACTTTGTGGGACGGCAGGCTCATGCCCATCGAGGACATCACTCCCGCGGATGTAGTCCTGTCCTTCAACGCCGACGGCGTTCTCGCTCCGGGCCGAGTGACGCAGATCCTTCACAACGTGACGGACACCTGGCTGCACCTGTCCACGGGCACCTATGTCACGCCGGGACACCGCTATCTGCGGCCGGATGGCTCCTTCATGGAGATCCAGGATATCGTGATGAGCGAACGTGAGCTTCAGCGGATCGAGGTTCTGGCGCAGGTTCTGGATGGTAGCTTGCGCACGGCGACGGCGGCCCATGTGCTTGGCCTCGGCCAACGTCAGGTGCAGCGACTGGTCCGCGAGGTGGAGGCAAACGGTGCGATCGCGGTACGCCACAAGCTGCGCGGCAGGCCCTCGAATAACCGCATCAGCGATCTCAAGCGCGATTACATCCTGTCGCTGATCCGCAGCGATTATCCCGATTTTGGCCCGACGCTCGCGGCCCTTTGTGGACGATCGGCCCGTCACCATGCTGCGCGACAGCGTCCACCGAAGCAGCCCCTCAAGCGCCTGTTCCGCATCTACCGCGAGGAACGGCTGCACGTGCGCCGTCGTGGCGGGCGCAAGCGGGCCATCGGCACGCGGGCACTGATGATATTGCCTTTGATGCCGAACCAGCGCTGGTCGTTGGGCCCTCGCCATGGTCACTCGAACCAGTGGCGTTCCATGGCTCGATATCCGATCAACTGACGGATGGTCGTCGCTTCCGGATCATGACCGTGGTGGATGACTGCACGCGGGAATGCCTGGCTCTGATCGCCGACACATCGCTATCGGGAGCACGGGTGGCGCGTGAACTGGCAACGCTGTTCGACGCCCGCAGCAAGCCTCAGACGATTGTCAGCGACAATGGAACCGAGTTCACCTCGAACGCGGTCCTGAAGTTCGTGGATGATCGCAAGTTTGACTGGCACTACATCGCACCCGGAAAGCCGACCCAGAATGCCTTCATCGAAAGCTTCAACGGCAGACTGCGGGATGAGCTGTTGAACGAGACCCTGTTCCCGTCCCTGCATCATGCCCGCGTCACGCTGGCCGCTTGGCGCACGGACTACAACACCGAACGACCTCACTCGCGCCTCGGCTGGCAGACGCCCGCCGCCTTCGCCCAGACCTTCGCCCCGCAACGGGGCCTGACGCTGCGCAATCCGCTAAGCTCCGCGCCAGCCCCCGTTGTCCAACCCGCCCAAATGGGCAAAACTCAACCTCGGAGTCTCGCTCACGCTGGATAAAAGTTGGGGGCAACGTCAGCCTGAACGGCGGCACGCGCGGATTCCGCGTTCGACGGGCGGGAAACTGGCCGAAGTCAGGCGACATGCCGGCGACAATCAAGAGTGCTCTGCCTGCGGGCTCGGCGGGACGGGTCTCTATGTGATCTATTCATGCTGAACACCTCGCGGTGCTCGGGCGACCAGTCGTGTCCCCTTTGGCAAAGCAGCGATCTGCAATTGGCCGCCGCGCTCGGCCAGTGCAGCCGCCATTCCACTTATACCTAATCCGCATGGTCGTGGCGTGCCCACCGTTGGATAGGATATTCCGCCGACACCATCGTCCTCAATGGTCAGCACATAGCTTGAATAGTCGCGTGATGCAGAGGCAAACACGGACCTTGCCTTGGCATGTCGATACACATTGGATAGCGCCTCTCGTGTGACCCGTAGTAAGACTGTCTGCGTGCATTCATCAATGCGGTCGAGCCATTCGGGAAACTCTGTTCGACATGCAAGGTCCGCTCGGTCGCAGAACCCTTTGACAAGCGCCTCGAGCGCGTCTTTGAAACCGGCCCCCTCTTGCTGGTCGAAGCGCAGAAGAAAGGAGAAGGTCCGTAGCTCATCCATCGCCTGTGAAAGCAGGCCACGGATTACAGGGATCTGGGCCCGTTCGAGTTCTGAGGCTGTGACCTTGCGGCCCATGCTTTGAAGATGAAGATCAGCCGCGACCAGCTTTTGCGCTGTGGTATCGTGCAGTTCTTGTGCGATGCGCCGGTGTTCCTCGGTGCGCGCCACCAGCAGGGTATTACCCAGATCAGCGATTTCTCGGCGGGCATCGCCCAGTTCTTCCATCATCGCACCGAACGGGCGGGCGACGCGGTTGCGCAAGACGATGACAATGGCTGCCGCAATCGCCAGGACAATGGCGAACATCACCGCGAGCACGCGCCGCGCATGGCTGACAGGCGCATTGATCCAGGCTTCTGTCGCGGTCGCGGCGACCGTCCAGTCAGTCACGGCAGATCGATCATAGCCCACCACCACCGCGCGCCCGGCCTGGTTCGACAACACGCCACGACCATCTAGGCGCGCTGCCCCGGCGATCTCCGGGATCGGCAGCTCGGCGCCCTGCCCCGGAAAACCTGCCAGCTCTTGCGCCATCGCATCAAACAGGATGATGCGCCCTCCCGGTGTCGCCGCGCCTGCCGCGCGCATAAGTTCTGCCAGGCGATCACTCAAGATTGCGGTTGTCAGGATATATTTCATCTGCCCGGTGTCGTCGGGGATTTTCATGCTGACGGTGACGGCATTCACCTTCGCAACAGGCCCATAGACACGGCTTGATATGTATTTGCCCTCGGTTTCCAGTCGCTCGAAGAAAAGCGGTTGCGGGGTATAGGCACTGAGTTCGGGCAGCGCGGTGCCATAGGGCATCATAGAATTGGCAAGCTGCCGCGTCGTGTCAGAAATCGCGAGCACGGTTCCCTTCGGGATCGGCGTGATCGTCATCTGCCGATGGAAATTCTTCAGATCGTCATCCAGCAGCGCCGGCGACGTCGACAGGCCGACCAAGCGGGCCAATGTCGTCTCGATCTCTCTGTCCAGCAGTTGGGAAAGACGTGCGGCGGTTTCTGGCAGCCTTGCGATCCGCTCGTCACGATCGGTCAAAGCCGCAGAGTAGATGAGCGTGCTGGCCCCGATCAGCAGGCTGGCCAAAGCGCCGCCCGTCCAAAGGTAAGCCGATCGGAAACCAAGTGTATGATCGTTGGGCCACGGTGCACTCATTCACGCCCCCGTTGAAGGTCGCGCAATGAATACCACCAACGCAAGCATTTGACGACGCTTATAAGTTATTGCCTGCCCGGGAGCAGGGCAGATCGTCCGCTAGGGGTCGATCAATCCATTGCGGATGGCATAGCGCACAAGATCAGCAAGATTGCGCAGATTCAGCTTGCGGTGGATCGACGCGCGATGCACCTCGACCGTCTTCGGACTGATGGCGAGTTGAATCGCTATCTCCTTGCCGGAATGTCCTCTGGCAATCAGCTTGATGATCTCGCGCTCGCGCGGGGTTAGGACCGGCACATCGTCCGTTGGCTTGCCCAGATAGGCCCGAAGCAGGACGTTCGCAGCGGGGCCCGGCAGGAATGGCTCACCTAACGCCAAGGCATCCAGCCCCGCATCCAGGGTGCTTGTCACATCGGACTTCAGGATGAAGCCCTGGGCACCCGCAAGAAGCGCATCGCGGATGACCAGATCATTGTAATGCATCGTGAAGATCAGCACCTTCAGCGTCGGATGCAGTTCAAGCGCGCGGCGGGTCAGTTCGACCCCGTCCATTTTCACCATGCTGTAGTCAAAGACAGCCACCTCGGGCCGCAGGTCCGTCACAAGTGAAAGCGCCTGTGTAGGATCTGTCGTGGATCCGACCACCCTCCAGCCGGGCTTTTCTGCAATGGCGGCACACACGCCCTTCACGACGATCTCATGATCATCGACGACGATGGCGGTATGGTGGCGATCTGTGTCGATGGATGCACCCAAGTTGTTGTTCCGGCGTTAACTCTGGCCCCGAAAAAAGTGAACGACTTGCCGTTTGCGGTCAAACAGGTTGGCGGGTTCAGAACCTGATATTCAGGCCGATCACCGGGCCTGAAAGCTCTAGCCGATAAGGCAGGCCATCCTTTTCCTGATCAATTTGCAAATGCCGATACCCCGCCAGCAAGCTCCAGCGGTCGTTTAACTGATAGCCCAGGCTGGCCACTGCCTGCCACGTCTCGTCAGAGGCGCTGCCAATGCCGAACCCGCCGTAATCCAGCGACATATGGCCCGTCCACCGGTCAGAAAGTCGGCCCGAGTAACGCAGCGCCAAGACCGGGTCGATCCAGTCGTCCTGAATACGAATCCGGCTCTGCGGCAAAATGCCGGCGCGGAACGTCATGGTCAGATCCGTTTTCACCGCCCGAAGACCGGCACCCAGATCAAGACTGTGCTGCGAGTTTTGCCAAACCTGATAAAGCGCAAAGGCGCTGATCGAGGTGAGTTTGCTTTCCGCCGCCACATCGGAATAGAGCAGCCCGAACGGGCTCGGGCTGCTGCCGTCGACATCCAGATAGATCAGATCGCCAACCAGCGACCAGCGGTCGCGCTGCGCCTGCCCGGTCAACATGATCCCCATATCTAGGTTTTCAAGCGCATCCTTGGCGCTCAACTCCGCCTCGGCGGTGCCGCGCGGTGTTTCCATGCCCGTGGTCGTCTGTGGAAACCACAGATACGAGGTCGCGCTGTAATTCCAATTCGCGTCCTGTGCCAAAGCCGGGACAGCGCCGCCGAATGCCGCGAGCGCAGACATCATCAAAAGCCGCATCATGATCTCCAGTTTTTACTCATATGTATGTTTCAACGCGATGGACCGAGTTCAGAACCGATCTCGGCCATGCCAAGTCCCACGGCGCCGAAGACGAATGCACCGGCACGGCGCAACCCGGTTCCGGGTTTCGCGACAGGAAGTGTGTCGTAAAGCGCTGCAATCTGAACGATCCGGCTATGCGCCATTCGATCAGTCGAAATCGCAGTGACATCAATCAGCCTGACGCCGTGTGCCTCGGCTTTCGCCATCATATCGGGGTCGCGCACATCTGCCTTGCCGATGCGTTCGCGCCCCGAAGCGAGGATTTGCGACACCCGCAAGGCACGGTCGTCGGGTGCGACCATCACGGACAGTGGGGTCGGCAATTTGCCGACAATGCGCGCCTGCTGCCAAAACAAGTCATGGTCGATGTCCGGATCGGCCAGCACGACTTCGACTTCGCGCAGGACATCCGAGCGACCTTTCAGTCGCAGCTGCATCAATGCCTCCATCGTCAGACGCCCGCCCATGCTATGCCCAATGACAACGATCCGGCGAACTTTGCGGCTATCGGACAGATCTTCGATCAATGTGGCCAGAGCCGCCCGAGAGAAATCCGCGGCGTCGCGATCGGCGACATAGCCCGTCGCGCGGGCAGCGGACGGCCATGCGAACAGAATCGCCGCACCGCCTGCGTCGGCATCTTTCGCGATCTGCGCGGCGCGGAAGACCGACTCTTCCATGCTGTTGTTGTAGCCATGGATGAAAAGGCTGACATCCGTGTTGCCATGCTCTGTCAGAGCGTTCAGAAAGCCACGGCGATCATAGTCGCTGCGCCCTACAGTCACGAATTCTGTCCGCGGATCGGGTGGATCCTTCGGCCATTCGATCTCACCCTTCGCGTGATTCGGGGGGATGGATATATCGTAAGCGACGTAGCTGACCGTCGGTGATCGGCCATTGTCGAAATACAGCGCCTGAGTGGCAGACCGACCCCGCGTAGTTGCGACGAACATCCGAAACGGCTGATCGTTTGCGACAGCTGACTTTACTGGCAGCAGAACCTCCTGCCCCGGCTTGCTGCCGCACGCCGCGAGAAAAAGGGTTATCGCCAAGACCAGGCGTTTCATCGGATCGTTTCCCTATAGCTTTGGGCGTGACGCAGGGCGGCGCGCAAATGGCCGCGCTTGCCGGCGGATGTCAGGATCGTTTGCGGATCGGTGGCGCAATCCAGTTGCCGTTCAGCGCAGAATCCTGCGGCAAATACAGGCGCATCACGGTATAGAATGGGGCAGTCGGCGTGGGCAACCAGTTTGATTCCAGATCGCTTCCCGGACTTTCAGTCTGCAAGTAGAGCGTGATGTTGCCCTGATCGTCACGCTTAAGGCCCTCAAGCATCGCGGAGTTGATCAGATAACGTCCGATCGGGTTGGCGACCAACAGTTGATTTTCACGGTCGTACATCGTCAAAGACCAGAAAGCATCGACCGGGGGCAGCCCGTCCGGTGCAAAGGTCAGGCCATAGCTGCCTTTGCTGCCATCCATGGGAACACCATCGCCATCCAGCACCTGGATGACGTAAAGCGCCTCTTCAGCGCTGTTGCCGTAGATCCCCCCTTGCGCGGCAGCCGCGCGGGTCAGGTATTGGCCCTGCATCTGCACCGGCGTCCCGAAAATCTTTGACGAGTCGGTCAATGCGCCCGCCGCATCGCGGACTTCCTGATAGGTCGTCTGGATCCCCTGCCGCATGGCTGCGACCGTATCAGGGGACAGGTCAGCAGGCGGCCATGTGCCCGCGCCAGTGACGCCCAGCCTGGTCAGTCCGTCACGCTGCGCCTCGTCCCCCAGCCACGCGGGGGCAAAGGGCAGCAGGAAATCCGCAAGAGACCAGAAATCGCTCTCCATCAACGCATCAGAGACGGGCCGCCAGTCGATCTGCTCTGCAGCAGGCGGTGCTGCTGTATCTGCCCAGGTCGAGAGGGGCTGGGATTTGTAACCTGCCTGTATTTCCTTCACTGCATCCAGATCGTCGGGAGAGAAAAGCTGGGTCCGAATGACCCCTAACCCAAGCCAGGTTGGCATCTTGATGATGCGGGTGATCCCGGCGGGCGCGTCGCCGCCCCAGTCCGGGCCTGTTATCAGGAAGTCCCCGCCATCATTCCCGTCCATACGCGTGCCGGGATAGTCGACATTATTGGTATAAAGATCGACGAGTTGCAGCGAATAATAACGATCCTGCTCGATTTTTGGCATGGTGACAACAACGGGCTCAGCACGCAGATCGAACACGATAAAGGAATAAGGCGTGTCCGAATTCGGGGTGATGATTGCCGTGTCTTCCGGGGTATAGACGCGCGCAACGCTGGCGACCGTATTGAAAGGACCCTTGTATTGTCCGCCGTCACGCTCGACCGCGTATTGATACAAGGTCAGATAATTCTTCACCAAAGGATAGGTGTAAATGTAAGCGTCCCGAATGGTATGGGTGATGTCTTGCGCAAATGCCGGACGCATCGGAAACGCCATGGCGGCGGCCGAGAGTTTCAGAAGCGTGCGACGGTTCATGGCGCCACCTTCTGGGCTTGGGGAAATTGCCACGCTCCGCTGAGAATTTCTGGACCGGGTCGATAAAGGCGGACCATCCAGTTCCAACCTTCGGTGATCGGCAGACAGTTCGGCACCTCCGAATCACAGCCGCCAAATTGCACCGTGACGCCACCGTCTGCATCCGGCTGCGCCGTGATGTCGTTGACGGTATAGGCATTCAATTCGTTTGGCGTGAAATAGCCGTCGGCATTGTAGACGCTGATCGACCAGAAACTTTTTACGGGCACGGTCCCGACCTGGACCCGATAGACCGTCTGGCCGTCATTGTCGGCTTCGGTCCGGTTCAGATACAGCGCATCCGCGTCCGGGTTGCCGCCCCACCCCAGTGCCGCGCCGATCAGACGCCGCACGGGATCGACCTGGTCTTTCGAACCAAACATTCGCGCGGTGTCAGGCAGACCGGCGGCAAGTTCCAGCAGCGCCTTTCTGGTGGCGTTCTGGCTGGCTTGATCCCATTCCGGAACGTCGAAACTGCCTTGAGCGTCTTGTTCAACACGTATTGCATCCTGCAGAGCATGCACTTTCGCAAGATCGTCCGGATCACTGGGATCGGCCAGGAGCCGGAGCGCAAGCAGGACATAACGCGTGCCGATGGCGTCGCGCGTCAGTGTGTATGTGCCCGCCTCGTAATGCACATCATGCGTGAAGTGGTCTTCGTCGATGACCTGCATCGAGACGAAACGCCCGCCAAGCTCTGGCAGAGTGACCGTCACTGGCCCCGCGTCAAGGTCGAATACGCCCGACGAATAAAGAGTGTCCCGGTTCAAACGGATGACAGTTTGCTTGTCGAGCGGCGCAATTTCACGCGTGTGATCCAACTTGCCAAAGCCGCCATTTGCAACGACGCCCGAAAAGTAAAGGTCACTTTCGGCACGGATGAAATTGTCGGTATTGACCGCAACCGGCTCAGCGAAAGCCGAAGTCGCGACTGTCATCATACCGAACGCCAGTGTCCGGAAAATCATGTTCTGCATCATCAGCTCCTGAGATGAGGAAAGTTCAATTGCTCAGCCGAGCGCGGCCATCCGTCAAAATCCGATCACGCGGAAACCGACTTCGAAAGACCAATCCGCAGGTCGGTCGTTGCCGATAAAAATGCCGGGCTTCAGGTAGACCTGAGCCACACCGCCGCCGACTTTGCCGACGGCACGACCAGCCGTGACCGCAACGCTGGAATAGACGCGGTCATTTTCCCAATCGCTGATGATGGCCGGATCGACGGTCATATACCAGGCGGGGTCTGGCAGTTTTGGCACATAGTAGAAATCGATGGTCGTCTCACGTGTCTGACGATCGCCGCCAATTGATTGGGTATGGCTGATGGCGGGCGCGAATATCCGCCCCCCTTCCAGAAACTTGGCATAGATGGCCGTCGCCTTGACCACAGTCGCGCCATATCCCAGCTCTGCCCGACCAGCCGTGTCCCCAATAAGTTCACCCTGAAGCACGATACCACGCTCTCGCGTCACGCTCAGCAAATGGGTGGCACGCAAGGCGATATCACCGACATCGCTGCCGGATTCGATGCCCGGTGCGTCGAACCCTACGACAGGGAGGGTCAGGCGAAGCGATGTCTTCGGGGAGATTGGTGCCTCATACATCAGCTTGAACGTGCCCCGGCTGGCATCGGAACTGAGGTCCATGTGCTCGTAGGAAGTCCAGAATGTCCGCCGCAGCTTTGTCGGGTCGGTCCCGTTATCGCTTTCCTGAGATTGCGCGATGGCGGGCGCGGCAAGCATCAAAGCCAACAGCGCCGCTGCTTTGGCCGTCCAAACAAATTCCATGTGCCGTCTCTCGATTATGTGGTGCGGCTGACCCTCGTCGGTCCTCGCGCGCTGAAGACATCTTAGGGTTGCGCACGACTTCGGCATATCGGGGGTATCCCTTAAAAGGGAGTGATATTTCTACCTATGCTCCCTCCCGCTAGGCAGATTGGTCGCGTCGATATATATCATATGTCTGATTTTAGTACGCTAGGCGCCTTAAACCCGCGAGCAGAGTCTAGGTGTGCAGCGCGGATCGGGTCAGATTGGGAATGGATGGCTGCAGGGCGTAAAGACAGTCATCCTATGGAAGCAGCGTATGGCGCCGGAATGCTACGACCATGCTTCTTCCGCCTCAGTTAGGACAGTGGATCGCGGCTCCGAAGGCCCCGTCTTCATAACCTCGACGGTCGCCCGCTTACGCCACTTCGCAACGGTCTTGGGGTTGATGCCAAACTCTCAACTCAGTTGCGCGAGCGAAGCTTGCGATCGCTGTATTGCTGCTCTGACGGCGTGCGTGGTCGTGGCGCTGCCATGACGAATTTGTCCCATAGGGCGTCCTTCCATTCCAGAGAAAGGATCGCACCATCAAACCGTGGGATCAAACACCTAGGATGCAATGAAATCCGTAGTGTGCAAGAGAAACTCATCGTGGCGCTCTTGGCGCAATCTCTTCAAGGCCCCCCCTTGATCGTGCGGATTCATTCGTTTGACCTGCCAGCTGACGTGTGTGGTCTTGGCGAAGATTGTCATCGCACCATTAAGACATGAATCATACACATAGAATAGGTAGAATACTCTATCCAACCCCGATTTATTATCTCAATGGACATTCCTCGTTCCTGTGCCATGCTGCATCTTAACTTCATCAATCAGAATTGGCACTCAACCACAGGGGATTCGCTTGACTAGATGCTTCATTAGTGGCCGATCTAATCATTAAATACCATCGGGGCGTGCGTTGCTGAAGTCGTGTTTAGCTTCGGCGTGCCGTGCGGCCCATAATGGCACCCCTGAAGCCACATGCGGGGGGCAGGCGGCAGATAAAAAAACCAAAATCACCGCTGTGCACTATCAGACACTTGCGAAATAAGTAAAATGTTACGCGGTATTTGTCCCTCCAATCCTGGCTGATTTCCTGGGCAAATACCGCGCTGAAATGGTCTCCATGGTCTTTCAATTCCGATATCCTCCAAAAAGAATCAGGGACCTTATCAATGGCATCTTCTTTCCGGCTGCATCTTCGCACGCATCTGTTTTCCTGCACTGCACTGGTGTCGGCAACGTTGTTGTTTGCGCCGGTAGCGGCGTTCGCAGTCTGTGATTTCACGCCCACTGACGGAGATGACCGCCATGTGTGTGACAGTGGGTCATATACGGGTGATCTTGTCGACCTTGCAGGTAGCAATCGGTTAGCATTCCCCCAGCTTGGCACAGGGACAATTGACGGCAGTGTCAACTTCGGTGATGGGGTTGACACGATTTCAATGTCGTCGGGGCTTATTACTGGCGATGTTTCCCAAGGCGGTGGCGCGGATATCCTGATTGTGGACGGCGGTGTTGTTGAAGGCACCGTCCATCAAGGTGACGGCATTGACAGGTTCGAAATGTCGGCAGACACTATTGGTGCCCTGTACCAAGGTGACAACGTCGACTATTTTGTCATGACTGGCGGGCACATTATCGGTGCCTTCGAGGATGGCGACATTGCTGAAATGTCCGGCGGACGAATCGGTCGCGTCAACATGAAACTGGACAAGAACGTCTTTGATATGTCCGGCGGACGCATTGACGGCAATCTTGTCACGGGTTTTGACGATGACACAGTGACGCTGTCAGGGGGGCTGATAGGTGGCAATATCAGCACCAGCGGTGGTCAGGATCGATTGACGGTGACGGGCGGTCGCTTGGTCGGAAATGTCATGCTGAGCAGCGGCAGAGATATCTTTGAATGGACCAACGGTGGCGTCATCGAAGGTTACGTCGACATGGGGGCCGATGACGATATTCTGACGATTACAGGACTAGATGCCTCAACACTGGCAGAAGTGGACAGTATTGGCGGAGGTCTTGGCAATGACGCTTTGACTTTCCGCGGCACAATATCGGACCGCGTCGAATTTTTGACGGGATGGGAAAATATCGCACTGTCCAGTGGAAGTACGCTTGGCTTTGACGGAACCTTGCTTCTGGGCGATGAAGAAACCCACACAGGGTTGTTAAGCATTGAAGGAACCAGCAGAATACTTGCGGGCGGCATTGGCGCAATCCGAGCCATTGATGCAACAACCCTGGTAACCGTCACAAACGGTGGGCTGATAGATCTAACCGATGATGGCGCCGCAAGCAGCGTCTTTACCATTGGCGGGAACTATGTCGGAATTAACGGCAGGCTGCGATTGGATACTGTCCTGGAAGCCGATGGTTCTGACACGGATCAGTTGGTGATATCCGGCGGGCACGCCTCTGGGGTGACCAACCTTTTCATCAATCCAGTTGCGGGTGACGGCGCGCTGACACAGGACGATGGCATTCGCGTCGTCGATGTCACCGACGGCGGCACATCTGCCTTGGGCTCATTTGTTCTAAGTAACCGAGTGGCGGCTGGTCCGTATGAGTATCTGCTGTTTCGCGGAGGCGCAGATGGGGCTGATACCACTGCGCACAATTGGTATTTGCGTTCTTCCGTAGTGATCCCGCCCCAACCTCCAGTCGATCCAGAGCCGCCGGTCGACCCGGAACCACCGGTTGATCCCGAGCCGCCGGTCGATCCCGAACCCCCGGTCGATCCAGAGCCGCCAGTGGACCCAGAACCACCGGTTGATCCCGAACCGCCGGTCGACCCGGAACCACCGGTTGATCCCGAGCCGCCAGTGGACCCAGAACCACTGGTTGATCCCGAACCGCCGGTCAATCCAGAGCCGCCAGTGACACTTCCCGAACCGACACCGATCTACCGCCCCGAAGTCGCGCTAACCTCAACGGTGCAGCCAACTGCAGGCCGCTTTGGCATTGTCGCGTTGGGCACATTCCATGCTCGCCGCGGCGATCAACGCCAATTGCTGGCCCAGGGCAATCTTCCGATGGCATGGGCGCGGGTCTATGGGACGAAGGGCGATCTTGGATTTCAAGGCGCCGTTTCACCAGAGTTTCATGGTTCATTTGCAGGCGTGCAGCTGGGACAGGACGTTAGGTCGTGGCTGGACGATGATGGCGACTACAACGTTTGGGGTGTCCTGCTGGGATTTGGACGGACGTCAGGCGAAGTGCATGGAACCGCGCTTCTCAGCGATCGTATGAGCGTTGGAAGCATGGAGATCGAGCGTAAGGAAATCGGCATCTACTTCACAGAAATTCGTGAAGACGCATGGTACACGGATTCCGTGCTGTCCTATTCGTGGCTTTCCGGCACAGCGCGGTCATCTCTGGCAGAGGTTATTGATTTAAAAGGAAACGCCCTGACAGCTTCGGTCGAGGGCGGCTATACGCTTAAAACTAATAGCGACTGGCGCGTCGAGCCTCAGGCTCAACTGATTTATCAACACCTTTCGCTCGATGACACTTCGGACGGTTTTGCAAATATCCGATTTGATTCTGACGACTTGCTAACCGCGCGCTTGGGCATTCGCATCTATGACGGCACGTCGACAGAGCTGAATATAACCCGGGTTTATGGAATGGCGAACATCTGGCACAGTTTTGATGCTGATCAGCGTGTCCTGTTCAACGGCACAGGCATAACAACGGTTTTCGGTGGAACGGCCCTGGAAATCGGCATCGGTGTGGAACGTGCATTTGACGAAAGGTCGAGCTTCTTTGTGTCGGTCGATTATATGAAAGAAACTGGTGGCCAAGGCTCTGAAACATTTGGTGGCAACTTGGGGATTAACGTTCGTTTCTAAATTGGTGACCTGCAGGTGAATAGCGAATCCAGGCCGTGATCAGAAAGGGATCCCACTGATCAGCCTCATTCGATTCGACCTCACTTCCAAGCTGGAGATGGGCTTGGCGCGCAACCTGATATCTGTCGATGAGCAGGCGTTTTTCAAGGGTTTTATTCGGTCGGTCTGGCATCCGAACGGGCGCAAGGAATCCAACCATCTTCCAGCAACTTCTGTGGCTTCTGCCCATTTTACGGCCTCTTCTCTTGGGGTAGGTGATCGGGGCGGTCTTCAGTCAGGTTTGCATGAGCGGCAATTTTCAGAAGCTGCCAGCGTTTATTGTGTGAATATATAGGTGGATATACTTATTGTAAGCTATAGTCAGGCTCCGTTATCATCACGGAAAACACACATAACGCATTAGAGATTGGCACCTGAATCACATGCTCCGTACACACTGAAAATGGCTACGAAAATTCAGCATTATCTGCAGGAAGGTATGGTGTTCGTCCCGGGAGGCGTGTTCCTGATGGGGTCCGACAGGCATTATCCGGAAGAGGCACCTGCTCATAAGGTTCGGGTCGACCCCTTTCTGATCGATGCGCATCCCGTAACCAATGCGGAATTCGCCCTGTTTGTTGCGAAAACAGGCCATGTGACCACTGCTGAAATCGCACCAGACCCGAGAGATTATCCGGGTGCGCTACCCGGGATGTTGCAGCCTGGGTCATTGGTCTTTCGGCAACCAAATCGTCCTGTGCCGCTGCACGATTGGGGCGCGTGGTGGGAGTTTTGCTTTGGGTCAAACTGGCGAGCCCCTGAAGGGAAAGACAGCTCAATTAACGGACTAGATGACCATCCGGTCGTGCATGTGTCATTTACAGATGCGCTTGCTTATGCCCATTGGGCTGGCAAGGATCTGCCTACCGAAGCAGAATGGGAATTTGCCGCGCGCGGAGGATTGGATGGCGCAGATTATGCTTGGGGCGAAGAGCTGACACCTCAAGGACGTCATCTGGCGAATACCTGGCAAGGTCAGTTCCCCTGGCAGAATACGAATGATGACGGTTGGCGTTCAACGTCGCGGGTCAAGCATTACCCCGCCAACGGTTACGGCATTTACGATATGATCGGAAATGTCTGGGAGTGGACCTCTGATTTCTGGACTGAAAAACACCCCACCGATGCCGCAAAGCCCTGTTGCATTCCTAGAAATCCGCGCGTTGTCGAATCCAACGGCAGCCACGATCCCTGCCATCCAGAGATCCCTATCCCCCGAAAAGTTCTAAAGGGAGGGTCTTACCTTTGCGCACCCAATTACTGTCAGCGATACCGTCCCGCTGCCCGCCATCCTGAACCGATAGATACATCGACCAACCATGTAGGATTTCGCTGTGTCTTGCGATTCTGAATTTAACGAACTGACTGCAGTCTCAGCAGAGATTTTGACTGGTTGGCACAATTACCCGACCACAGGCGCTGATACAGACGTGCCGCCATCTCAATTCAAGATACGAGGTTACCATGCGACATAAGCTTTTTGCAGGCGGGTCGGTTCTTGCCATGATGCTGGCTTCCCCCACGCTGTCCCAGAACGTCCTGCCCTTTCCTGATGCGCCCGGCATCAAGGCCGAGCGGACCATGCAACTGTCGACCTATGAGCGTCCCGCGCCGATTAATCGTTTGCCTGCCGATGCGCCAAACATTCTGATCATCATGCTGGATGATGTGGGGCCTGCACTGCCCTCGGCCTATGGTGGTGTCATCAATACGCCTACGCTTGCGCGCGTGGCGGAAAGCGGTGTCTCATATAACCGATTCCACAATTCGGCCATGTGCTCGCCTACGCGCGCTTCGCTTTTAACTGGTCGTAACCCCCACCGGATCGGGTTCGGTCAGATCGCTGAGTTTGCAAATAACTGGGATGGTTATAGCGGCTCCTGGCCCGCCGATACGGCATCAATCGCCAAGGTGTTAGGATATTACGGCTATGCGACCTCGGCCTTTGGTAAATGGCATAACACACCCTCGTCCGAAATTTCGCGGATGGGGCCGTATGACCGTTGGCCGACAGGGCGCATGGTCGGTTTCGACTATTTCTATGGCTTTCTTGCCGGAGAGGCGTCTCAATGGGAAACCGCTGTTGTAGAAAACACGACACGGCTGGACCTGGAACACGGCGAAAACTATCATTTCACCGAAGATATGACCGGAAAAGCTTTGGCTTGGCTGCGCAATCATAACGCGGTTTCACCCGACCAGCCGTTCCTGATGTATTGGGCGCCCGGCGCGTCGCATGGTCCGCACCAGATTTTCAAGGAATGGTCCGACAAATATAAAGGACGCTTCGACAAGGGTTGGGACGAGTTGCGCGAAACCTTGTTTGAAGGCCAAAAAGCTGCTGGCTGGCTGCCCGAAAATGCAACGCTGACCCCACGCCCCGACAATCTGGCAGGATGGGAAAGCATTCCGCAGGATGAACGCGCCTTCCAAGCCCGCTTGATGGAGGTTTATGCAGGTTTTACCGAACATGCAGACACGCAAGCGGGCCTGCTTATTGATGAGCTGGAAAAGACCGGCAAGCTGGACAACACGCTGATCTTCTATGTCTGGGGGGACAATGGCTCGTCGGCAGAGGGGCAAAATGGCACGATTTCAGAACTGCTTGCCCAAAACGGGATCAAGACCGAAATCAAGGACCATATTCGTGTCTTGAATGACGAACTTGGGGGGCTCGACGCACTCGGTGGGCGCAAGACCGATAATATGTATCATGCTGGCTGGGCATGGGCGGGCTCATCCCCCTATCAATCCCTAAAGCTGGTCGCGGCACATTTTGGGGGCACGCGCACCCCGTTGGCGGTGTCGTGGCCGAAAAACCTGCAACATGATGGTAAGGTGCGCAGTCAGTTCTATCATGTGAATGATATCGTCCCGACGGTTTACGATATCCTCGACATCACGCCACCTGAGGTCGTTGATGGGATCGAACAGTCACCAATCGATGGTGTTTCAATGCTGGCATCACTTGAAGACGCGGGTGCACCGGAAAACAAACCCGATCAGTTTTTCGAGGTGATGGGCAGCCGTTCGTATTACAAAGATGGCTGGATTGCTTCAGTCCTGGGGCCGCGCATTCCTTGGGTGCCCGGAATTGATCCGAAAATCCGGGAATGGAACCCAGACGATGACACGTGGGAACTCTACAATCTGAACGTCGATTTTTCGCAATCCGCAGATGTTGCTGCTGAAAATCCGGAAAAACTTGCCGAGATGATCGCCGGCTTTGACGCGGCGGCGCAAGCTAACAACGCCTATCCTGTCGGTGGCGGGCTGTGGTCGATGGTGCTTCACCCAGAAGATGCGCCGCATAGTAACGCGACCAAATTCACATACAGTCAAGATACCTACGGCCTACCCGAAGCGGCCGCTGCGCAGATTGGAACACGTTCGAATCTAATCAAGATCAGTTTTGAGAATGCTCCGGGACTCGAGGGAGTTGTTTATGCGATGGGTGCCTATTCTGGTGGCCTCAGTCTGTGGCTTGAAGACGGTAAGTTGATCTATGAGTATAATAAGTTCATGATAGAACGCACCCGTCTGTCCTCGGACACACTGCCCGAAGGCAATATTGATCTCGAGGTAGAAAGCATCAAAGACGCGCCTGGAACCACGGGTATGACCGTCGTGATCCGCGTGAATGGCCAAGAGGTCGCCTCGGGCCGCATTCCAGAAACGGCCTCTGTTGGATTCACCCCGAATGATAGCTTTGATGTAGGGCGCGACACGCAATCTCCCGTGTCCTCGGCCTATTACGACCGCGCTCCCTTTGCATTTACTGGTAAAATCGACAACTTTACAGTCGAGTACCTGCAGTAGGCAGAGCAAACGGAGAAAAATCATGAAGAATAATTCTCGCTTTCGTTTGCTTAGGTCGTGTTGACAAAAGGGATTCCCCTTGGGCTTGGGGCATGATTCAAGCTGGCATCTGCGATGGAGACCAGCTTGGCACGAGACCTTATGTCGGACGAGGAGTGGGCGTTCTTTGAGCGCTTCATCTTCGCCGTCCGCGCCCCGAACGGGCGCAAGCCCACCAACCACCGCCTCGTTCTTGATGGCATATTCTGGATCGCACGCACCGGTGCGCCATGGCGGGACCTACCTGCCGAGTTCGGCAAATGGTCAAGCGTCTATCGGCAGTTCCGGCGCTGGACGCTGGCAGGCCTGTGGGAGGAAATCATGGATGCCCTGAACCAGAGCGGAGCCGTGCCAAGCGCCCTGCAAATGATCGACAGCACCGTGATCCGTGCCCACCATCAGGCAGCGGGCGCTAAAGGGGGACTCCGCGACAAGGTTTCGGCCGTTCTCGAGGTGGCTTTACGACCAAGATCCACCTTCTGGTCAACGCGCACGGGCTACCTATGAGAACAGAGATCACGCCGGGCCAGACGTCGGACTATCTCGGCTTCGATCTGGTGATGGTGGATAATCTGCCCCGCCCGAGCGTGCTGCTCGCAGATCGCGGCTACGATGCAGACAAGATCAGAGACGGCATGGAGGCGCGCAACGTCCTGCCCGTGATACCGATGCGCAAGTCCCGCAAAAAACGGATTGGTGTCGATCGTTCGCTGTATCGCCTGCGCAATCTGGTCGAACGCTGCTTCAACAAGCTCAAGAACGCCAGGCGTGTCGCGACCCGCTACGACAAGACGGCGGAAAGCTTTCTCGGCTTCATTGACATCACGTCGATCCGCCTCTGGCTCCGTCATTTGTCAACATGACCTAGCTTGCGGATATGGTGGAGGACATCGAGTACGCGCTCCGGCACTGCACGCTCATACTTCAGGCGCCGCAAAATGTCGGATTGCGTGTCGTCCGGTTGAAATTCCACGCCAACGAGCGCAGCGTGACGACGCGTCAGGCGCTCGGCAAACTGCCTCAGCTTTATCAGGCTGGTGCTTGGGTCGTCCTGAAAATAGCTCTCGGCCAATCGCCCCAGATTGGCCAGCTCACCGTCCACGCGCTCCAGAAAATCAAAATTGCTTATCGGCTGTCCCATGACCATGTTTTGGTGGCATCGTCTTGCAAAAGCAACGGAATATCCATCCAGTCCGATTGATGAAGCCATGACGGTAAGAGCCCGAAGCAGGCCATATCAGCAACTCTTCCCGACGAACTGCGGTTTACTCGGCCTTCAGTAGCGTCCAGCTTTCCACCCCAAACCCCTGAGCGACTCTATACAGATTGTCGATAGAGATGTTCTGCTCCGACCGTTCGACCGCACTCAGATAGGTCCGGTTCAACCCGCACTCATTCGCCAGATACTCTTGCGACCAGCCGCGTTCGGCACGAAGCCTGCGCATGTTGCGCGCTACGATGTCTCGCAGGGGGCTTCTGGGGGTCGTTTTCATGCACAATGCTATTGTGCGCCGACGCTTTTAACTCTACCTGTTTTAACTTTCATTCGACATTCAGGAGCCTGATATGCCCCAACAATGTCCGCATTGCATGAGTGAGATTCACGCTGAAGCGACAACCTGCCCGAGCTGCGGCGCACAACGCGGCATCCTGAAGCCGGGCTGGTCGGCTGAAAGATGGCGAGGTGCGGCGCAGATCATGTTCATCGGCGCAGGCCTCGCCGCGCTGATCGGCCTCGCTCTGGGCTATTCAGCGGCCACGAGCTCGTGGCAGGTAAACTGGGGCGTGGGCTTTTTCATGTTCATGCTGCTCAGCCCGTTCATGCTGCTTTTCGGCATTGCAGGGCTGGTGATGCACCGCTTCATTCCCCGGATGCAGGAAAGCTGGTTCCGATGAGCAGCCTGCGACGCAAACGGCAGATGGGCGGCCCCAAACGCACCTCGATCAGCCTTAGCCCTGAGGCGCATAAGTCTTTGCGTATCAAGGCCTTGCGGCGCGACATGACCATGAGCCAGCTGATCGCGCAGGCGCTGGCCGATGTAGGCGTCGATATCCCGGCCGAGGATCTGGAAGAATGAAGGCACATCTCGCCGCCCTGATGTTGGGGCTCGCCGGCCCGGCTCTGGCCGATGGCTGGTATTTCGAGGCCTCGCTGGAGGGTGGGGCCGAGTTCTGGACTTTCACCAACGAGACCGGCGATGTCAGCCCGCGCCGCCAGCGCGGCAACGAAATCTGGATCACCCGTACCGATGAGGCGAACGGCCTGGACGCGAATGGCACCTGCGATTTCAACAACTGCACGGTGACTGTCACGCTGGCTGGGCGCGGGCCTGCGGCCGGGGAGCGGGTCAGCATCCTGTTTTCGAACGGCGAGCGGCTGGATTTCGCGGCCAGCGGCAGTCAGGCGCTGATGAGTAATTACAGCACCGCCGGAATGGGGGCGACCAACCTGCTCGTCCACAATCTGCGCCGGGCAGCATGGGTCAAGATCGGGTTTGGCGGCATGCAGCATCGCTTCGATCTGGCGGGATCGGCGGCGGCACTGGACGCGATCAAGCCGTATCCGACGGGGAACGCGCAATAGCGGTCGGGCCCGAGCGGGAATTGCAAAAATCACCGGATTTCGGCGCGCCACTCTATCTAAATACAATTCGTTTTCAATGACATAGCAATAATTACTGCTCGCCTAGTGATTCGTTGTGTGCAATGGTGATTCGCGAATCATCTGCAAAAAGGCCTCGCTATGAACGATTGCTGCCATGAGATGTTACGGGCTCGCCTGAGACTCGCAGGCTCAAGCTTCAGCGCAATCGCTCGTGAGTTGGGTATCACGCCTTCATCGGTCAGCCTTGTTTCGCAAGGCCATAGGCGGTCTGAGAACGTAGAAAGGGCCATAGCTATTAAGCTTCAAACAAAGCCCGAAATCATTTGGCCTGCCCGCTATACGAAGGAGAGAAAAGTGACTCCCTAGAAAGCAAAAGGCCCCAGAGGCCGAGCCCCGGGACCTTGCTTAGGTTTGTCGATTTGGAATCCCGACACCCTGAGCATCCCAAACCTCGCATGCGAAGTCAAGGATCGGCGCAGCCTGCGTCGACCACAGCCTTCGTATTGCCTCATCTACCGTGGTCGCCTGAACACATGGGCGGCCACCTGTCAAAACTTTGCCAGGGATGTGACATGAACCCCTTCTTCCGTTTTCCCGTGCTGGCCGAGGCCAGCCGTATCGTTCCGGCGCGCTCAAAGGCGAGTGCGCGCGTTCAGGTTGTTGATGTGCGATCTTTTTTGCCCCGACCCGTCATCAGCAGGCTTGAATCTGGACTGGAGTCCCATTGCTGGGATCAACTGGTTGCGAACCCCGACATTCGTGAGGTGCAGGCGCAACCCCCTGCCATCAGCTACGTCGACACGCGGGGCAAGCGCGTCACTCATCATTTCGATTTTTTGGCGAAATATGTCGATGGCACAGCGAGTGCAGTGGCCGTTCGTCCTCTGGCGCGTGTGCGCAAGTACCGCTTCGAAGACACTCTGAGGCTCATCGCCGCGCAACTGCCCAGATCATTCGCGACACGGGTCCTGCTGTTCACCGATGCGGACGTGCCCCGGCAGACGATCGTTCCGCACGCCCCGACGACGCGTCTGATTGAGCGCGCCAAAGAGCTAGGCGCGCCCTTTGTCCCACCTTTCTCCCACATGATGCTCGCTTGAGAGGGCCGCTATGAAACACAGCGATTTCAAACGCCTCGATCTCGTCATTCTCGATGGTGCCGAATATCGGCTTTCTTCACATGATACTGACGGCATCGTCGTGGTCGGCATAGCAGCACCGCACATTACCCGCAGCATCACACACGGTGAATTAGAAGAGCTGCTTCGCAGTCCCCGCTTCCGTTATGTCGCGGAAGGAGCGTCACGCGCCGTCGCTGAGCGGGGGCTGGCCGGGTTGCCAGAACATTTCCGTGACCTCCCAGAAGCCAAGCGAGAGACAGCGCTGTGGAAGCAACTGTATGTGGAGGAACTGCTGCGATACATCGACGCCGGTCTGAGCAAGCGCAACGAACCATCCGTAAATGCCATTCTGCCCGCCATAATCGGGGCCGTGGAGATGGCGATCCGCAAACGCCAGCGTGGACTCGTAAAGCGCGCGGGGCGCAAAGAGGCCCTGAACACACCGCCCTGCGCGAAAACGTTGCTCACTTGGACACGAGACTATTTGAACAGCGGTTTTAACATCATGGCATTGGTTCCTCAAACGCATCGCTGCGGGAACAAACGTCACATGCTGCCCGGAGAACGCGCCGCCTTCGATGCGCTGATCGCTGAATATGCTTCTCCGCTTCGCCCGAGCATCGACGGCATCCACGAGAGGGCGATAAACCTTTATGCGGATTTCAATCGAGGGCGTGCTGAACAGGATCTGCCTAAACTAAAACCGCCGTCCCGCTCCTCGGTCTACCGTGCGATCAGGCAGATGGATCCCTACGAGAGCTACCTTCAACGCCACGGCGTGGATGCCGCCAACAAGAAATTCGCCATCATCGAATACGGCGTTCAAGTGCTTCGGCCGATGGAGCGGGTCGAGATCGATGAGTGGGAGGTCGATCTCATGACTTTGATCTCCGATGCAGGCCTGCTTGACCAGCTGACGGCGCAGCAGGCCTCCGCCCTCGAAGTGACGCGCCTTGTCGTCTGTGTTGCCATCGACTGCGCCACGCGCTGCGTTGTCGGGCTCACCCTATCCAGATCGACCAGTTCGCAAGCGGCTATCCGGACGCTGGACATGGTGACCACCGACAAAACTGCCATCGCGCTCAGTTTAGACTGTCGGGCTGGCTGGCATCAGGGCGGGCGCCCAGAATTCATCGCCGCCGACATGGGCTCTGCTTTCGTCAGCGAAGATTTAAAGATCGCCTGCGCGGGATTGCATGCGCGCCTGATGAATCCGGCTGGCGGCGTCGCCAAACTCCGGTCTCGCATTGAGCGCCTGTTCGGCACGTTTTCATCGCATTTCGTGAGCCGTTTCCGTGGGAGGACATTCTCAAACCCCGTACAGCGGGGCGATTACAATGCGGAAGCCGAAGCCTCGCTCACCGACCAGGACCTGCTGGCGGCACTCGTGACCTATATCGTCGACGTCTATCACCAACGCCCTCACGCCGGTCTTCAGGGCGAAACGCCGGCAGATTGTTGGGACCGACTTGTCGACAAATATGGCCTGCCTACACCGGTAGATGCAATGGACCGCCGGGCAATCTTTGGTGTGGAGCTTGATCGCACAATTTCTGGTCGAGGCGTGCGGGTGTTCGGCGCGGATTTTGCCTGTGACGAATTGCGCGACGCTTATAAGCATCGCCACCGACGGAAAGTGCGCCTCCGGTTCGATCAGATGGACCTCGGATGGATCGCCGTGGAGATCGACGGGACTTGGTATCCGGCTCATGATCTGTCCGGGGCGCTGTCGGGAATATCATTCTACCAATGGTCGGCTTTTGCCCAAACCGTCATGGAGCATAATCGCGAACGCGCGGAGGTTTCGGCGGAAATTTTACACGACGGGTTGCGCCGTCTCGATCAGCTCTCGACCGATGCCGCCAACGCCGCGCAGCTTGGACGGATGAAGTACTCCGCTGAGGAAATCGACAAGGCAGAGGAAAAACTCGGCCTTGGACTGCACCTGTTACCCGCAGTCTCCACGGATCAACCGCCAAGCGGCTCGGGGTGGTTGCAAGGTGGGTTTGAGGTTGGAAGTGCCGATGCCGACAGTGCCGATGCACCCCCTGCACCGGAAGATCCTCCTGCCGGCGGCACCCCACCGTCGCGTAAGAGCTGGAGGTTCGAAGATGACGAGTGACCTACGCACATCTCCGGACCAGATCGCGCGCGTCGCCGTATCCCTGCGCAAACACTTCGTGGCCCATCCGGGCTACGAAACCGTCAGACGGATTTTTGGTGAGATCATGGACAAGCGGCAGGCCGAACTGGACCTTGGCCTGACCGCTGAGGGCCGTGGAATCGCAGTCATCGGGGAATCCGGCAGCGGCAAAACTACTGCCATCCAAAGGATTTTGCGTCGAATTGACACCTCGGGCACCGAGCCCGGCGAATTTCGCTGGATCTCAATCCGGGTTCCAACGCCCGCCACCCAGAAGGACCTGGCTCGCGCGATCCTGCATGCGCTTGATTTCCAGCTGCTTCGCGACACCACAGCGTCGCGTATGTGGGAATTGGTCAATTTTCACCTGCAACTGAGGAGATGCTGGCTGATCCACCTTGATGAAGGTCAGGAGCTTGGAGGTCGGGGCTCGGACGCAGAGAAAGCAGGCGTGATCAACTCCCTGAAAAGCCTCATGCAGATTCCTTCTTGGCCGACCAATCTGGTTGTCAGCGGAACGCCAGAGCTCCATGAGCTGCTGACCCAGGATCCCCAGCTATCACGCCGCTTTTTCATCACCCGCTTTCTTCCGGTGACCGAATTCGACGCCCGCGATGATGTTGCCGAGTTGGTAGCCGGGTATGCAGGACTTGCAGACCTGCCAATGGCGTCAGATCTCGCGGACGTGGAGTTCGTACCCCGTTTGATCCATGCCGGGCGCGAACAGTTCGGCATCGTGGTCGAACTGATTATCGGTGCAATTACTTGCGCCCTGACGGACGGACATCCAGCGGTCGGCATTCAGGATTTCGCACGGTTCTACGCCGAGCGCAGCGGTGAAGGTGCTCTCCGAAACCCCTTTCTTGTGTCGGACTTCCGGAGTGTAAACACCGGACGCGCACCGCTTGAACCCGTTCTTTTAGCAGGCTTGCAAGGGCGTTCACGAAAGCCAAAGGGGAAGCGGTGAGATGATCTTTCCTGCCCCGCACACCCGAGAAACCGTCGCTTCCTATGGATACCGCATCGCCCGCCTGTCAGGCCTTTCATCGCTTCCCGAGATGGCCTACTTGTTCGATCTGGACCTCCGCGCCTTGCTGATGGGGGACAGGCACAGCGTCGAGCGTCTGGCCAGATACACGGGCTGTGACCCCGCCGCTCTCAGCAATGGTGCGCTCGACGCCAGCAATCCCCGACGGCTGCAACTCGGCGCCGATCCCCGGAACAAGGTCATGTGCGCCAAGGATCGCTTCCGATTTTGCCCGGCTTGTCTGGGTAACTTAGCAGATGGAAATCTAAGATCAGCTTGCCTTGCTCGCACGGATTGGCTGATCAATGCCAACCACGTTTGCGCCGAGCACGAGATCCGTCTGATGACGATAACCCCCCGCAAAGCTTCGCGCATCCAGCCGGATCTGTCGTCCTTGGTCTTGCAGCTGACGGCAGCACAGAAGGCAATGTGGCAACCTGATCGCCCAACCTCGATGGAGTGCTATATATCAGAGCGGTTGGGCGGGATGCATGCAGGCCGATGGATCGACGATCTTCAGCTCGATGTCATCATCCACACGGCGGAGGTGTTTGGCGCGATGGCTTCGCGTGGCGCCAACGCAAGCTGGCAAGATATTTCCGCTGACGAGCGCCGGCGACATGGATGTATCGGAGCGGCCGTTCTGACCGAGGGGCCAGCGGCCGTGAAGGATTTTCTGCACGATCAGATTGGTCGAGGCCGGCATGGCAACGATTATCGCAAGGCCTTCGGCAAGGCATTTGATCAATTCTACTTTCGAAAGGACCAGCCGGCTTACCGGCCGATATGCGAAGTCATGGCCAAATACGTTGGCGAGAATTTTCGCTTCACCGGGCAAGAGAAGGTTTTCGGCATTCCGACGCGTGGTATTCAGCCGACAACGCTGCGCTCTCTCTGCAAGCAGCACGGCATTGGAACGAAGATCACGTCACTTGTGCTGAAAGCACAATACGACATTCGGGCCGGGGAAAGCCACGTTGTCGATCCAGCGCTGATCGCAGAGCTTGCACCAAAGCTCAGAGACCTCCTCAACGCTCAAGATGCCGGACGTCACTTGGGCATATGTGTCGAGGTCTTGCGGACACTCATTGCGGACCAGCTTTTGCTGCCAGATTTCCGGTTCAACAATAGAATGATTGGGTTCAGGCCAGAGACTTTAGATGCATTCCTGGGCACCTGGATGGCTCCAACAAAAATTCGAAAGACACGGCGGAAAGTAGCTTGCAAACCGTTGACAATCTTCGCTCGCGCACACCGGACGCGAACATCGCATGTCCTGCTGGCGGCTGATGCCGCTGAGGTTAACTTCACCTACGATTGCAGGAAACAGGGACTCGGCGCATTGGGCATCGCGGAGAAGGACTCAGCTGCGGTATTGGAAAGGTTGCGCATTTTCTCCGGAAATAGGGCTGCGCTGGCGTCAACAGACTCAACAGGACTGAAAAACCATGGCAAGATTCAGTAAAGGTCGCAGGTCCCAGATTCCCTTTGGGGAGCTTTCCCGCCGCCGGCAGCGCGACGCCTTCGTTCAATTGCGGTGGCGGATCCTGTGCGATACGCCGCGCTATGGCGGTATATTCACCAGTCATCAAACGCTGGATGAGCCCGGACGACCCGATGTCTATAATCAGTGGTTCGATTTCATGTTTCTTAGCATGGATGGCCATACGATTTGGAATGCTGAGATCATCACAGGCCAGATGGCATTCTGGGACCAAGTCAGCGAACTGGCTTGGGAGCAAACCCAGTCTCTGCTGACCGAGGCCGAATTTGAGGCAGAGTTTCGTTGGAAAACCGTACAGGTGCCGTCGGTGCGTGGTCAGAAAATGCATCGGGTTATTTTCCCCGAACCGCGTCGCTATGTCTCCCTCGACGGCCTGACGGTACGAGAGCACCAGGAACGCACAGCATCGCAGATTCTGAAAGATTCCCCGCCAGATATCTATGAGTCCTTTGAAATTGATCGTTCGTACAGCTACGGCGTAGGACTGCATATGGTGGTGGATGCGCCGGTCATCGACCAAGGTATCATTGAGCGTGCTGTCCATACATTCCGAGAGCGTGGCGAGGGCGAATGGGTCAGTACGGTCCCGATTCCGCGCAACCATCTGCCGATGCAGACCGAAGCTAAGGCAATGGCTCCATACCGAGAGTAACACCTTGCCCTGTCAGCAGGTTGAACCGGCGACACGTGAAAAGAAGATATGGTGAGTGAGTTCAGCTATGTCGGTACTCTCGGTCCAAGACGCTTGTCAAGATGGTGGCAACGAAGGCTAATTACCGGCGACTGGGCCGCCCGATGAAGTATCGTTCACACTCAGCGCGAATATCCCGCCACTTGCTTATGGCCAATGAGCGCGGATGAAGCTCGCTTACGGGCAAAGGCAGCGGGCATGGTGAATCTTGGCGCGGCCCCACTACCTTTCAACAGGAACTGAACGCCGCTTCGGACCTGTGTAATATGTGTTCAACTCAAGCAGATGGCGGTCGGCGTTCTGCAACGCGGTCAGCGCGCCGTCGCGGTTGCGGTTGGCCAGCAGGCCGCACAGCACCTCGGAGACCGCCAAAGCCGGGGCCAGCGTATGAAAGAAGGTCGGGCTTTCGGTAGGGCACAGGATCACCTCGTCAGCTATGGCAACCAAGGGTGACACCTCGCTGTCGGTAATGGCCACCACGGCCAGTCCCTTGTCATGCGCCATGTTCGCCAGCTCCAACGAATGCCGCGCATAAGGGTTGATCGACATCACCAGCAGCACATCCTCGGGGCCGGCACTCATCAGCCCGTCGCCGACCGTGCCTGCCGGGCCGTCCAGATGCACGCTGCTCTCGCCCAGCAAGGTCATCACATAATGGAAATGCCACGCAACCAGATGGCATGAGCGCAGTCCGAGAACATAAATCTTGTGTGCTTCTGCAAGGCGTGCGGCGGCAGCTTCCATCTGGGCGATGGTAGCGGACTCTGTCAGGCGGGCGATCTGCATCGATAGGCTCTGCAGCATCTGTCCGGTCAGTCCTTCGCCGCTTGTGCTGGCGCGCTCTTGCTGGGCAGCGAAGCCGTCGCTGCGTTGGCGGATAGCCTGGGCATGATGGGTGCGGATGTCGTCATACCCGTTCATTCCCAGGAACTTTGCCAACCTCGTCATGGTCGAGGGCTGCACCCCGGCGTTGCGCGCCAGATGCCGCATCGAGACCAGCGCCACCTCATCGGGATGTTCCAGAATGTAGCGGGCGGCCCGCTGCAACTGCGAGGGCATGTCGTCAAAGATGGAGATCAGGCGGGCCCGCAGGGCGTCCTTGTGAGACATTCGTTCAAAGCCTTTTGGAAAGGAGAATGGATAGAACTGCGCCAAAGTGCAACAGATTTGGTCAGATGAAGGTGAAACAAACGTCCTGTTTGTGCTTACGTGAGACATTTGTTGCCAAACTGAGTCTATTTTGGCACAAATGGATCAGGGGCAGGGGGCAGGTGATTCCCCTTCATCAACGGGACAAGTCAATGACCAGAATTCTTCACCGCTCGATTGCGGCATCACTGCCGCATGCCGTCGCCGGACAAGGGGTCTATATTCAGGACGCCGCAGGGCGCAGCTATATCGACGGCTCCGGCGGTGCGGCGGTCAGCTGTCTGGGTCACGGCAACGTCGAGGTGCTGGACGCGATGCGCGCGCAGATGGATCGCATTGCCTATGCCCATACCTCGTTCTTCACCACCGATGCGGCCGAAGATCTGGCCGGGAAGCTTGTTGATCTGGCCCCCGAGGGATTGGACTATGTCTATCTCGTGTCTGGCGGATCAGAGGCGGTCGAAGCAGCACTGAAAATGGCGCGCCAGTATCTCGTCGAAATCGGCCAGCCACAGCGACGCCACATCATCGCGCGACGGCAAAGCTATCACGGCAACACGATCGGCGCGCTGGCCACGGGCGGCAATGCCTGGCGGCGCGCGCAGTTTCAGCCGATCCTGCCCGAGACGCATCACGTCTCGCCCTGCTATGCCTATCGGGATCAACGGCCTGACGAATCCGCCGACGATTATGCCCAGCGGCTGGCGGATGAACTGGATGCAAAGATCCGCGAACTAGGTGCGGATGAGGTCATCGCCTTCGTGGCCGAGCCGGTGGTCGGGGCCACGATGGGCGCTGTGCCGGCCGTGCCGGGCTACTTCCGTCGCATCCGCGAGGTCTGTGACCGCCACGGCGTTCTGCTGATCCTTGACGAGGTGATGTGCGGGATGGGCCGCACCGGAAGTCTGTTTGCCTGCGCTGCCGAGGGTGTGCGTCCTGATCTGGTCACCATCGCCAAGGGTCTGGGGGGCGGCTATCAGCCCATCGGCGCGGTGATGCTGTCGGATGCCATCTATCAGGCTTTCGCACAGGGCTCGGGTCTGTTCCAGCACGGTCACACCTATATCTGTCACCCGGTCGCCGCCGCCGCCGCCGGCAAGGTGGTCGAGATCCTTGCCCGCCCCGGCATGATGGAACAGGTCGTGGCAATGGGCGACCGCCTTCAGGCTGGATTGGAGGCCGCTTTGGGCCAGTCGCCTTTCGTCGGGGACATCCGGGGGCGGGGCCTGTTTCGCGGCATCGAACTGGTTGTCGACCGCGACAGCAAGACCCCCTTTGACCCCAAGATGCGCCTGCATGCCAGAATCAAGCGCGAGGCGATGGATCGCGGGCTGATGTGCTATCCGATGGGGGGCACGATCGACGGCGTGCGCGGCGATCACGTCCTGCTGGCGCCGCCCTATATCATCCAGCCCGAAGAGATTGATCAGATCGTCGAGCGTCTTGCCGGGGCGATTACCGCCGCGACGGCGGGCTAAAGCGCCATGACACCGCGTATCGCCTTTGCCGGGTTCAATCTGGAATCGGTCAGTTCGGTTCCGCAGCGTGTCGAACTGGATGAATTCCAGCGCGTCTGCACACGCGGCGATGAGATCCCCGCCCGGTTTCGCGGCACGAACACAGTTCCCGGCGGCTGCATGGCGATTTGCGAAGCCGAGGGTGCCGAGTTCGTGCCGCTGTTTCATACGCTTCTGGGCGCGCTTGGTCCGGCCAGCGACGAAGCGGTCCAGTTCTACACCCGCGAATTGCTGGATGGCGTGGCACAGGCAGCGCCGCTGGACGGGATCGTCCTGTTCCTGCACGGGGCCTGCTGGGCCGAGGGCTATGCGGATGTCGAACGTCACGTCATCGACAGCCTGCGTGCTGCAAAGCCCGATCTGCCTATCGCGGTGGCGCTGGACTATCACGGCAATGTCGATGCGCGGATGCTGCGCGGTGCGGATATCGCCGTCGCCTATCGCCATTCGCCGCATATCGATATGGGCGAGACCGGAGAGCGTGCCACCCGCGCCCTGCTGCGCATGATCCGCGAGGGGCGGCGGCCCGGCCTCGCGGTGGCGCGGCCGGGAATCGTGATCCCCTCGATCATGTCGGCGACCTCATTGATGCCACTGTCTCGGATCATGGCCGAGGCGCGTAAGGCACCTGACTGCGACATCTCGGTCATGGCGGGCTTTTCCTATGCCGATGCCGGGAATACCGGCATGTCGGTCATCTGCATGGATTGGGCAGGCCAGACCTCGGCCGAGGCGCGGGCACTGGAATTCTCTGGCAAGCTGTATGATCTGCGGGCCGAACTTTCGGCGGCGGTGCCGGTGCTGACGGTGGACGAAGCACTGGCCGATCTGGCGGCGCATCCGGCCACGGGACGTCCGGTCGTGCTGCTGGAACATGCCGACCGGATGAACGATTCCACCCATTTTCTGCGGGCGCTGCTGGAGCATGATCCTGGCCCGGTAATGGTGCCGTTCCTTCTGGACCCGGAATCGGCGGTCCAGGCGCATGCGGCGGGCGCGGGCAATCGCATCGCGCTGTCGCTTGCGGGTAAAAGCGCGCCCGAAACCGGCGGTCCCGTGGCGGTTCAGGCCGATATTCTGTGGACCGGGCAGAAGTCCTTTACCGTGTCAGGTCGCTATCAGCAGGGCAGCCATGTCGATCTGGGGCTGACGGCGCTGATCCAGATCGGGCGCGTCCGGGTGTCGGTCGTGTCGCATTTCGCCTTTGCGGTGGATGGCGACGCTTTCACCATCTTTGGTGAAAGCCCCCAAGACTACGAGATCATCCTGCTGCGCTCCAAGACGCATTTCCGCGACTTCTACGAACCCTTGGCGGAGCGCATCCTTGTGGTCGATACCCCTGATCTTGGGCCTGCGAACGTGCAGCTGATCCCCTATCGGCGGCTGGATACGGCCCGCATGTGGCCGTGGTGCAAAACGCCGGACAACACAAAAAAACCAGAAACAGGAGAGGTAAAATGACGATTACGGGATTGCGCGCCCTTGGCATGGCCGCGATGGCGGCATGTTGGATGCAGGCCGTGCCTGCGCTGGCCGAGACCGAGCTGAACGTGGTGATGCAGGCGCCGTTGCGCACGCTGGACCCGCATCTGAGCACGGCGCAGATCGTGCGGACGCATGGCTTCATGGTGTTCGACACCCTGCTGGGCATGGATGCGGATTACAAACCGCAGCCGCAGATGGCGGATTACGCTGTCTCGGACGACGGGCTGACCTATACCTTCACCCTGCGCGACGGGCTGAAATGGCATGACGGCAGCGATGTCACCGCCGAGGATTGCGTGGCCTCGCTGAAACGCTGGGCCGCGAATGATGCGGCAGGCAAGACAATGATGGACTATGTAGCCTCGATCGAGGCCACCTCGGACAAGGTTCTGGTGCTGACGCTGGCGCAACCCTTTGGCCATGTGCTGGAACTGCTGGCCAAACCCTCGCCCGTTCCGCCCTTCATGATGCCGAAGCGGCTGGCGGAAACGCCCTCGGGTGAACAGGTGACGGATATGATCGGCTCGGGACCGTTCAAATTCGTGGCCGGGGAATACCGCCCCGGCGATCAGGCCGTCTATGTGAAGAACGACGACTATGTCCCGCGCAGCGAGCCGATGAGCTGGACCGCAGGCGGCAAGGTCGTCAACGTGGACAAGGTGGTGTGGAAGGCGATGCCGGACATGCAGACCTCGATCAATGCGTTGCAATCGGGCGATGTGGACCTGATCGAGCAGGTGGCCATCGATCTGCTGCCGCTGCTGCAGATGAACGATGAGGTCGAATACGGCGTGCTGAACCCACTGGGCATTCAGGTCACGGGCCGCTTCAATCACCGCCTGCCGCCCTTCGACAATGCCGATGTGCGCCGCGCCGCCATGTATGCGCTGGATCAGGAGCAACTGATGCAGACGGCCATCGGCGACCCTGAATATTACACACTCTGCGTTTCGGCCTATGGCTGCGAGGTGCCGCTGGCTTCGGATGCCGGTGCGGAATATCTGACGGGCAGCGCTGATGAGCGCATGGCCAAGGCAAAAGAGCTGCTGGCGGGATCCGGCTATGACGGCACGCCCGTCCTGATGATGCAGCCGACCGACCTGACCATCCTGTCCACCCAGCCTATCGTTGCCGCCGAGCGCCTGCGCGAGGCAGGCTTCACGGTCGAGGTCGCGTCGATGGACTGGGCCACGCTGCAATCGCGCAAGAACGGCTGGCAACCCGTGGCCGAAGGCGGCTGGAACATGCTGTTCACCTATTGGGGCGTGACCGGCATCTGGAATCCGCTGGTTCATGCGCTGCTGGATGGTTCGGGCAGCGACACCGCCTGGGCCGGCTGGCCCGTCAGCCCCGAAATCGAGGCGCTGCGCAAAGAATACCTCGTCAGCGGTGATCTTGAAGATCAGAAGCGTATCGCATCTGAGATCCAGAGCATCGCCTATGACCAGGGCTTCTATTTCAACGCCGGAGAGGCGCAGACGGTCGCGGCCTGGACCAAAGGGATCGCCGATCTTCAGCCCGGCCCGATCATGCTGTTCTGGGGCGTGACCAAGCCCGAATAAGACCGTGCGGCGGGCGACGGTCCGCCGCCATCCCCTTTTCAACAGAGGATGCCATGGCCTATTATCTGATACGCCGGTTGCTGATGGCGATCCCCGTCATGGGGCTTATCGCGCTGATCGTCTTTCTGCTGTTGCGGCTGACGCCGGGTGATCCGGCGCAGGCCATCGCGGGCGATCAGGCCACCCCTGAACAGATCGCCGCGATCCGCGACAGTCTGGGGCTGGATGCGCCGCTGATGTCGCAATTCGTGACATGGACCGGGAACATGCTGCGCGGCGATTTCGGCTATTCGCTGATCTCGCAGCGACCGGTGCTGGAAATGATCGGCCAGCGGGTCGGGCCGACGCTGGCGCTGGCGACGGTGGCGATGATCCTGACCGTGGTGATCTCGATTCCGCTGGGCATTCTGGCTGCACGCCGGCACGGCCAGCTTCTCGACCGCTTTGTCATGTCGCTCTCCGTCATCGGCTTTTCGGTGCCGATCTTCGTCATTGGCTATGTGCTGATCGGCATCTTCGCCGTTAACCTGAAATGGTTTCCGGTGCAGGGCTACAAGCCGCTGGCCGACGGGCTGTGGCCTTTCCTTCACCGTATCTTCCTGCCCGGGCTGGCACTGTCCTCGATCTATATCGCGCTGGTTTCGCGCATGACCCGGGCCGCAATGCTGGAGGTCCTGCGCGAGGATTATGTCCGGACCGCCCGTGCAAAGGGCCTGTCCGAGCGCGTGGTCCTGTTTCGTCACGCGCTGCGCAATGCCGCCATCCCGATCCTGACGGTTGTGGGGACGGGGTTTGCAATGATGATCTCGGGCGTGGTCGTGACGGAAACGGTGTTCAACGTTCCCGGTCTGGGACGGCTGGTCGTCGATGCGGTGCTGGCGCGGGATTATCCGCTGATTCAGGCGATCATTCTGCTGACCGCAGGCACCTACGTTGTCATCAACCTGCTGATCGACATTTCCTATGCCATGACAGATCCAAGGATCCGCTACCAATGACCGCGCCCGTCACCCCCGCGCTGCCGCGCCGCCGATTGGCCGAGAACCTGCCGCACTGGACCATCATCCTGTCGCTGGTTGTCCTGACCGCCACGGTCGTCATGGCTGTATTCGCGCCGCAGCTCGCCAATTTTTCACCCACGCAGTTGAACGCCGCTGCGCGACTGCAACCAGCCTCTGACATCTATTGGCTGGGCACCGACAGCTTTGGGCGCGACCTGTATTCCCGCGTCATCTACGGGGCGCGGGTGTCGCTGCTGGTCGGCGCAGGCGTTGCGGCAGGGTCGATCCTGATCGGCCTGCCGCTGGGTCTGCTGGCGGGCTGGTTCCGAGGCTTTGATGCCGTCATCATGCGGGTCATGGACGGGATGATGGCGATTCCCGGCATCCTTCTGGCCATCGCCATCGTCGCGCTGACCAAGGCCGGGCTGGTGACGGTGATCATCGCCATCATGCTGCCCGAGATCCCGCAGGTCGTGCGGCTGGTCCGGTCCCGCGTCCTGGCTGCAAAAGCGGAATCCTATGTCGAGGCCGCGCAGCTTCTGGGCACCCCGGCGCCGACGCTGATCATGCGTCATCTCATGCCCGCGACCGTTGCGCCGCTGATCGTGCAGGCGACCTATATTTATGCCTCGGCCATCCTGACGGAAGCCGCGCTCTCCTTTCTGGGCGTCGGCATCGGCACCGAAACTCCCACCTGGGGCAACATCATGGCCGAAGGGCGGCTTTACTTCGCCATGAAGCCCTGGCTGGTCTATTGGCCTGCCATCGTGCTGTCGCTGTGTATCCTGTCGATCAATCTGCTGGGCGACGCGCTGCGCGACCGCCTTGACCCGAAGATGAAGGGAAGAGGCGAATGACCGCCGCACCTGTGCTGTCCATCCGTGACCTGCGCGTTTCCACCACCGGCCGCGCCCCGGCCGAGATCCTCAAGGGCATCGGCTTTGACATCGCGCCGGGCGAGACCGTCTGTCTGGTGGGCGAATCCGGCTCGGGCAAGTCGGTCACATCGCTGGTGACGATGGACCTGTTGCCGCAGGGCGAGTTGCAGGTCACGGGCGGGTCGGTTCTGCTGAACGGCGAGGACATCATGACCGCCACCCCCGCCCGCACCAAGACGCTGCGCGGTGCGGAAATGGCAATGATCTTTCAAGAGCCGATGACGGCACTGAACCCGGTGCTGAAGATCGGGCTGCAGATGGATGAGGTGTATCAGACCCATCGCAAGATGCGGCCCTCGGAACGGCGGCAGGCTGCGCTCGAGATGTTTGCCTCGGTTCATCTGCCCGATCCACCGCGCATTTACGACAGCTATCCGCACCAGCTTTCGGGTGGTCAGCGCCAGCGGGTGATGATCGCGATGGCGCTGGCGCTGAGACCGAAACTGCTGATCGCGGACGAGCCGACAACGGCACTGGACGTGACGACGCAGAAGCAGATCCTGACGTTGATCAGCGAATTGCAGGAACAGCAGGACACGGCCGTTCTGTTCATCACGCATGACATGGGCGTGGTTGCCGATATCGCCGACCGGGTCTGTGTCATGCGCCACGGCGAGATGGTCGAGACCGGAACGGTCGATCAGGTGCTGGCCCACCCGAGCCAGCCCTATACGCAGGCGCTGTTGCGCGCTGTGCCCTCGCTGACCCCGCGCGCGCCGCGCCCCGGCACGGAAGGCCCCGCCGTGATCGAGGTCAGGTCGCTGGAAAAGGTTTTTGAGATCGGCTCGTTGCCCGCGCGGCTTCTTGGTCGCGTACCGCATCGCGTGCAGGCCGTCGATACCGTGAACTTCACGCTGTCGCGTGGCCGCACATTGGGGATCGTCGGCGAAAGCGGGTCCGGCAAGTCCACCGTGGCGCGCTGTGTGCTGCGGCTGGAGGATCCGACTGCGGGCGAAATCCTGATCGACGGGCAGGACATCGCCCGGCTGCACGGTCCGCGCGCGCTGGCCCCGGCGCGGCGACGGGTGCAGATGGTGTTCCAGGATCCGAACCGTTCGCTGAACCCGCGCCTGCGTATCGCCGACAGCATGATCGAGGGACCGCTGAACCTGGGCGAAAGCCGCGCCTCGGCTCTTGAGCGGGCAGGGGAGTTGATCGAGGTCGTCGGTCTGCCGCGTGCCAGCCTGCGACGCTTTCCGCATCAGTTCTCGGGCGGGCAACGACAGCGCATCGCCATCGCGCGGGCGTTGATGATGGATCCCGAGGTCATCGTGGCGGACGAGGCGGTGTCGGCTCTGGACGTGTCGGTTCAGGCTCAGGTGCTGGAGCTTCTGGCCGAGTTGCAGGCCAAGCGCGATCTGGCGATCCTGTTCATCACGCATGATCTGCGTGTCGCCGCCCAGATCTGCGACGATGTGATGGTGATGCGGCGCGGGTCCGTGGTCGAATATGGCCCTGCCGCCGAGGTGCTGGCCCATCCCGGCGACGACTATACCCGTGCGTTGCTTGCCGCAGCGCCCGGCCGCGAATGGGACTTCGCGCATGGTCGGCGACTGGCGGCGCCGGCATGATCGCCGCAAGTCTGGTCCAGATGGATGTGGCGCCGCTTGATCCGGTGGGGAATCTGCGGCGCATCCATCAGCATATCGCTACCGAAGCGGCGTCGGGGGCGCAGCTGATCCTGTTCCCCGAACTGGCGAATACCGGCTATGTCGAGCCACTGGTGCCCGGTGGCCCGATGACGCGGCCAGCGGCGGACTACGCGCTTGCGCTGTGGCAGGCCTGCGCGGCGCCGGACGGCCCCGAAATCGCCGCATTGTCCGAGGCGGCACAGCACCATGGCGTCCATATCGTCATTGGACTGGGGATGCGCGATCCGCTGCGCGACGGGGTCATGCGCAACACCTCACTGCTGATCGAGCCGGGGGGCGTGCTGGGCAGCTATGTAAAGCTGCATCAATGGCAAAACGAAAAGTTGTATTTCACCCGGGGCGACCGGATCGACTGTTTCCCCTTTGGCGACACCCGGCTGGGGATGCAGATCTGCTACGATATCCGCTTCCCCGAGATCACCCGCATCATGGCCATGCAGGGGGCAGGGATCGTGACCTCGGTCTGGGCGTCGTTCGGCGGGCAGGACGTGCCGGTTGCCGACGAGGGCCTGTTCATTCACCGCGCCTATACCCGCGCGACCGAAAACGGGGTGTTCTTTCTCAGTTGCAACCGCAGCGGCAGTCATGGCGGGCAGCGTTTCTTTGGCCGCTCCTGCGCGCTTGCCCCGGATGGCACGGTGCTGGGCGCGCTGGATCACGACGGCGAGGATGTCCTGCGGGTCGGGATCGACCTGTCGCTGATCGCCCGCTATCGCGGCTTCACCGGAATCTGGGCCGATCGCGCGTCCGAGATCTATGCGAAATACCTGTAAACGGAGCCTGACATGACCTCGCCCTGTCCCCCTATTTCCGACGCCGACTGGCCCGCCGACATTGCCGATCTGCGCGATGGGTTTGCCGGCGCGCTGAACGTCTATCGCACCATGGCGCATCATCCTGCACTGCTGCGGGCCTGGGCTCCGCTGCGGCAGCATGTGGTCAAGGACACGGCCCTTGGCGCGATCAATTCCGAGTTGGTCATCCTTCGGGCAGCGCATCGGATGGGTTCGGCCTATGAATGGGCGCATCACGTTCATCGCGCCCGGATACTGGGCATGGACGACAGCCGCATCCGGGCGATGCGCGGCAACCCTTCAGGCAATGACGGGCTGATTGCGCAGGCGGTCGATCAACTGTTCGACCAGCGCCGGCTCAGCGGGGGGCTTGAACAGGCGCTGGCCGAAACCTTTGGGCGGGAAGCGGTTTACGACCTGATCGCAACGGTCGGCTTCTATTCGGTGCTGGGCTATCTGCTGATGACTTACAGGACACCGATAGATTCGGATGTCGCGGCGGAAATGGCGGATCACCCGCTGTAACAGGTGCAAAGCCTCCGGGCTGTCCAGAGGCTGGGCAGGACGGGCCCGATCTGCACAAATTCCGCACCACGGAGCATCTCACCCCATCTGAGTACGCAAGTTTATTTGCGCGAATTCTATTTTCATGCAAAAATGATTGCATCAATAAAGTTCGATGCAAGCGAACCAGATCAGGGAGATCAGAATGAAAAGATTGATTGCCGCCGCTCTTACGGCATTCACGATGACGGCTGGTGCCGCCGTTGCAGATGACCTTGTCGTCGCAACGGACACCGCTTTCGTCCCGTTCGAGTTCAAGGACGGCGACACCTATGTCGGCTTCGACATCGACATGTGGGACGCCATCGCCAAGGAACTTGGCGTGAGCTATGAACTGCGCCCGATGGATTTCGCCGGCATCATTCCGGCCTTGCAGACCGGGCAGGTCGATTTGGCGCTGGCCGGCATCACCATCAAGCCCGAACGTCAGGAAGCCATCGACTTTTCGGACGGCTATTATGACAGCGGCCTGATGCTGATGGTGCCCGCCGACAGCCAGATCACCGGTCCGGCCGATCTGGCGGGCAAGACGCTGGCGGTCAAGACCGGCACCTCGTCATCGGATTATGCCGAAGAGAATTTCAAGGAAACCACGCTGCGCAAGTTCCCCAACATCGATAACGCCTATCTTGAACTGCGCACCGACGGCGTCGATGCGGCGATGCATGACACGCCGAACGTGCTTTATTACATCAAGGAAGCCGGCAACGGGCAGGTCAAAGCCGTCGGCGATCAGATGATGGGCCACGAATACGGTATCGGTTTCCCGAAAGGCAGCGAACTGACCGAAAAGGTCAACAGCGCGCTTGCCAAGATGAAGGAAGACGGTCGTTACGACGCCATCTACGAAAAATGGTTCGGGACCAAGCCGCCGGCGAAATGATCCGCGCGTGACGTTCTGACAGGGCGCGTGCGACTGGCCCGCGCCCGTTTTTCCCGAGACAACGGAGGATTATCCGTGGAAATTGACTGGTCCGTCGTTCCGGGCATCATGCCGCAACTGCTTGCGGGCGCCAAAATCACCATCTTCATCGCTTTGATCGGTTTGATCGGCGGCACCATCCTTGGCCTGATCGCCGGGCTGATGCGGGCCTATGGCGGCCCCGTCCTGAACGGCATTGCGCTGATCTATGTCGAACTGATCCGCGGCACGCCCATCGTCGTGCAGGTGATGTTTCTGTATTTCGCCATGCCGGTACTGCTGGGCATCCGCATGGACCCGATGAGCGCGGCCTGCCTTGCCATCGTCGTCAATGCCGGTGCCTATATCGCGGAAATCGTGCGCGGCGCATTCCTGTCGATCCCGCGCGGCCTGACCGAGGCCGGGCTGGCGATGGGCCTGCCGCATTGGAAGGTGCTGACCCATATCGTCGGCCCGCTGGCGTTCCGCCGTCTTATCCCGCCATTGGGCAACCAGTTCATCGTCTCGTTGAAGGACACATCGCTGTTCATCGTCATCGGCGTGGGCGAGTTGACGCGGACGGGGCAGGAAATCATGGCCTCGAACTTTCGCGCGGTCGAGATCTGGACCGCCGTCGCGGTGCTGTATCTGCTGATGACCGGAACCCTGTCACTGGCCCTGCGCCTGCTTGAAAAACGCATGAGGATCCTGTGAGCATCATCGAATTCCAGAAGACCTCGAAGCATTTCGGCGATCTGAAGGTGCTGGATCAGGTCGACCTGTCCATCAACGAAGGCGAGGTGGTCGTCCTGATCGGCCCTTCGGGCTCGGGCAAGTCCACCCTGCTGCGCTGCATCAACGGGCTTGAGGAAATCTCGGGCGGCGATCTGATCGTGGACGGCATTTCGGTTAAGGCCGGGGGGCGGCAGTTGCGCCGTATCCGGCAAGAAGCCGGCATGGTGTTTCAGCAGTTTAACCTGTTTCCGCAGATGACAGCCTTGCAGAACGTCGCTTTCGGACCCCGCAAGGTGCGCGGCCTTAGCAAGGCCGAAGCCGAGGCGCAGGCGATGGACCTGCTGGACAAGGTCGGATTGAAGGCGCGGGCGCATCACCTGCCTTCGGCGCTGTCGGGCGGACAGCAGCAGCGCGTGGCGATTGCCCGGGCGCTGGCGATCCGGCCCAAGGTCATGCTCTTTGACGA
Source organism: Paracoccus methylovorus (assembly GCF_016919705.1). NCBI lineage: Bacteria > Pseudomonadati > Pseudomonadota > Alphaproteobacteria > Rhodobacterales > Paracoccaceae > Paracoccus > Paracoccus methylovorus. The sequence goes on along the minus strand of NZ_CP070368.1, from coordinate 1,924,883 downwards.
GCCGACCTCGGCCCTTGATCCCGAACTGAAGCAAGAGGTTCTGTCCGTCATGCGTGCTGTGGCGCAGGAAGGCATGACCATGGTTGTCGTGACGCACGAAATGGGCTTTGCTCGTCAGGTCGGCACGCGGCTGATCTTTATGGAACACGGAAAGATTTCGGTTGATGGCGACCCGCGCGAGATGATCGCCAATCCTCCGAACGACCGGCTGAAGGACTTTCTGCAACATGTCGAATGACATCCTGGCCCGTGATCTGGGCTGGCGGCGCGTGTCTGGCGCGCCGCATGATCTGGGCCTTGCATTGGGTCAGGCCGCCCGCGATGCCGTGAGCCGCCACCTGACCCGCCATCCGCTGTGGGCAGAGGTCACCTCGCATCACCACACGTCCCGTGTCGCCCGGATGGCACAGGCGACTCAGGCGCGCTTTCCCGCGATCTGGGCCGAAATCAAAGGGTTGGCGGCGGGGCTGGACATACCGCTGATGCAGGTCTTTGCGTGGAACTGCCGGGGCGATCTGCTGGCCTCGGTCCCCGATGGCTGCACCACCGTGATGCTGCCCGGCGAAACTCCGGTGCTGGCCCATAATGAGGACGGCCTGCCGTTTTTTCGCGGGTCCTGCTTCATCGCCGAAGCCGCCCCGCAGGACGGGCCCGGCTTTCACGCCTTCTGCTATCCCGGCTCGATTCCCGGCCATACCTTCGCCTTCAACAGCGCCGGGCTGGCGCAGACCGTCAACAATCTGCGGCTGACGGGCGTCGAGGCGGACATCCCGCGCATGGTTCTTGGCCGCGCGGTGTTGGGCTGCACGACACTGGATCAGGCCATAGCAACCCTTGCCGATGCGCCGTCGGGCGGGTTCCATTTCGCGCTGAGCCATACTGACGACCGCCGTATCCTGTCGGTCGAGTTCGGCGGCGGCGATACCTCTGTTGTGGAAATCACAAAGCCGGCCCTGCACGCCAACCACGCGCTTCATCTGCAAGGCGGGCTGAGGGGGCAGATCATCACCCGGTCCTCGGCGGACCGGCAGCGGCGCGGCAAAGTCATGATCGCTGACGGGGCCGAAGTTCTTGCGATCCTGCGCGACGGCGATCTTTCGGGGCTTCCCATTCGCCGGGACGCATCGGATGATCCGGACGAAGAAAATACCTTGGGCACGGCGGTTCTGACGCTTGCGCGGGGGGCGCTTAGCTGGAGCATTTATGACTGTGCCACTGGAAAGCCCGCCTATCACGGCAGCACCCGACACGCTTGATGGTCTGCGGGCGCTCGCTCTGGAAATCGGGCGCGGCGCCGCGCCGATAACACTTGGCTCGAAAGCTGCGGCAGCATTGTCGCGCCTGATTGAGATGGTGGGCAGCCCGGCGCTGCTGTCGATCACGACCCTTGCCGGTGAACTTGGTGTCAATCCCTCGACCCTCACCCGGCTGGCGCGGTCACTCGGCTATTCGGGCTTTCCGGCCTTGCAGCAGGTGCTGCTTTCGGCTTCCATGGCAGCGCCCGGGGCATTCTATTCGCGGCAGGCGCAGGCCGCGTTGCAGGGCCGCGCCCCGGCGCGCGCCCGCGCGGAACAGCTCTGCCATGAAAATCAGGCCAATATCGCCCGCTTCATCGAAAACTTTGATGAGACGGCTTTCAGTCTGGCCACCAGACTGATTCTGAATGCGCCCCGCGTCACGGTTCACGGGATCCGGCAGTTCCATTCGGTGGCAAGTTTTCTGGTCTATGGCCTGCGCATGATCCGTTCCGACGTGCAGTTGCTGGATGCCAACAATCTTGGCACGGCCGAGGGGCTGGCCCTGCTGGGGGCGGGCGATGTGCTGATTTCGGTCAGTTGCGCGCCCTATTCTTCACAGGTGGTCGATGTCGCGGCCATTGCCGCCGACATCGGTCTGGACGTCATCGCCCTAACGGATCGCGCGGCCTCGCCTCTGGTCGGGCCGTCACGCGCCGCCATTCTGGTCGAACACAAATCAAGCTTTCTGTCCAACAGCATGGGCGCCTTCATGGTCGCGATCGAGTGCCTCATCAACAGTTGCGCCACCGCCCGCCCCGAGGCGGCCCGCAAGGCGCTGAAAGACCGAGACGACATGATCGAGAGGCTAGGGATCGAACGGACAGGGTAGATGGCGTAATCCCTTCCGGCTCTGTCTTTGAAGCAACGCTATTTGGAATGCCTCAGACCCCATCAAAATCCTCGCCTGCTCCTGCGAGGCGGTCTGCCTTGGCGCTGGATGCAATGCGGCAAGATTCCTCGAGGATAGAGGTCCGTCCATCTACGTGTCGTGAAACAAAAGGCAATCGATAAAAAACGCGCTGGTCAAAACCACTGGATTCGTTCAAGATTCTCAGAAGAACAAAGCGAGACTTGATGAAATTTCAAAATGTTGTGGCGTTTCAGAGAGTCTTGCCTTTTGTGTCAAAAGGCGACCCTCTGGTGAGGTCAAGAGCTTCGCGGCTGAGTTCGCCTGCCCGGCCCGCTTGCATGCAACTTTGCCGTGTAACCCCAGAGGCGATCGTCGGTCAACGGCCGATTCTGTTGAAAAAGTCGGCCTTCTTTTTGACGCTGTAACCGCGATGCACGTCAGCTATTGTCATTTCAGGCGCCCTCTGGCGTCATCGGCAGCAGTTTCGCCAGCTTCCTCAGGTTCTGGACGGTGGCGGCCAGGAGGAATTCGTCTTTCGCTCCATTCGGCCCGCGCAGGCGCAAGCGGTCGAGCCGCATGATGCGCTTGAGGTGAGCGAAGAGCATCTCGACCTTCTTTCTGGCATAGCCTGAAGCCGCATAGGCATCGGTCTTTGCCAGTTGCCGCGCATAATCCCGGGCGTCCTCATGCTTGTGCCGGGCGATCCTGCGGGCCTCGACATTCGGTGTGCATTTAGCTTTCAGGACGCAGGCCGAGCAATCGTGCTTGCTGGCATAGTATCTGGTCGCGCCGTCCTTGCAGACCCCGGTTCGCTGCTGGCGCCAGTATTTCTTCAGCTTCTTTCCTCCCGGGCAGGTATATTCATTGGCCTCTGGATCGAAGGAGAAGGCCGTGGCCGGAAAGGCGCCATCGCTGCGCTCGGTTTTGTCAAAGACCGGGATGTGAGGGTCGATGCCCTGTTCATCGACCAGCCAGCCCAGCATCTCGCCCGCCCCATAGGCGGTATCGGCGACCAGTGTTTCAGGATGAAGGCCGAACGTGTCCTCTGTGCGCAGGATCATATTGCGCACGGATCCGACCTCGGCCTGTCGCACCGGCGCGGTCGCCTCGACATCCACGATGATCGCATGCTCCAGATCGACCAGATAGTTGGTGCTGTAGGCAAAAAAGGGGCGATCACCGTTCGCCCCGGTGAAGCGGGCGGCAGGATCACTGGGGGACAGGGTCTTGGGCTGCACCGTTGTCGCGCCGCCGAATGCCGCATCATCAAGGGTGTCGAGATATTCCTGCACCGCACGGCTGGCACTTTCGCTCGCCGACCAGTGCTCGGTCTGCATCTTGTTGTAGCGGCTTGCATCGCGAAGCATCCGCCCCGAACAGGCGGCCACCAACAAGCCCCTCCGCGATGCAACGAGCCAGAACGGTCTCGAAGACCTGCCGCAGCAGATCGTAATCGCGGAACCGGCCATGGCGGTTCTTCGAAAAGGTCGAATGGTCCGGAACCGGATCCGTCAGGTCGAGGCGGCAGAACCAGCGATAGGCCAGGTTCAGTCCCACCTCTTCGCACAGCCGCCGCTCGGAACGTATTCCGTAGCAATAGCCGACCAACAGCATGCGGATCATCAGTTCGGGATCGACGGAAGGCCTGCCGGTCGAGCTATAGGAAGGGGCAAGCAATGGCCGAACCGATGACAGGTCAACGAAGTGGTCCAAAGAGCGCAGCAGGTGATCAGCTGGCACCATGGCTTCCAGCGAGAAGTCGTAGAAAAGCTGACCTTGAGCGATCTGACGAGGCCCCATCATTGCCGCTACCTCCATGCTTTTCAAAAGTGAATCAGCTCGAAGGCCGCCCGGCAACAGGGTTTTTCAACAGAATCGGCCCTTTGCTGCCGGTCGGCCTCGCTCTGTGCTGCGCGGCCGCATTCCCCGATGCTGCCGCTCGACTGGTGCCGCAGCGAAGCTCCGGCGAATATGGTAACGACGCGGGACCAAGCTGCCGCTTTCAGATGCGGCAGAACAAGACGCAACGTCGACGCCAAACGGCGTTGTTGCAGAAGTCACGCTCCTGCAGGATTCCGTTTACGAATCCATGCGGCTAGGCTTTAGCCATGAGTAAGCCTGAGCCTGCCCGCTACCACACGACGAACTGGAAGAGCTATAACGAAGCGCTGAAGCGACGAGGCTCCCTGTTGATCTGGCTGGACAAGGATATGGTCTGGCGAGCTGCGAAAGCCGGGCGTAATGGCCGACCGCCGGTATTCAGCGATGCTGCAATCCAATTCTGTTTGATGGTGAAAGTGCTGTTCGGGTTGCCGCTGAGACAAACGACTGGGATGGTGGCGAGCATCCTATCGATGGCCGGTCTCGACTGGCCGGTGCCGGACTTCTCCACCCTGAGTCGCCGCCAGAAACGCATCACGGTGCAGATATCGAGCCGCCGTGCGCCAGGGCCACTGAACCTGCTGGTCGATAGCACCGGGATCAAGTTCCTGGGTGACGGTGAATGGCTGGCGCGCAAGCATGGCACACAGCGCCGACGCCAATATCGCAAGGTTCATCTGGCGATGGACACGGCCACCGGCGACATCCGCGCCGTAGAATTCACCTCGAGCGACAAGGGCGACAGCCCAATTCTGCCCCATCTGCTGGAGCAGATCCAACCCGCCGAACAGATCGGCACCGTGACCGGCGACGGCGCCTATGATACACGACGCTGCCACACCGCAATCCTGGAGCGCGGTGGCACGGCGGTCATACCGATCCGCAGGAATGGGCGACGATGGCGGGAGGACTGCCCTGCCGCGCGAGCCCGCAACGAGACCCTCAAAGCCACACAACGTCTGGGACGAGCGGCCTGGAAACGGTGGTCTGGATATCACGCCCGAAGTCGGATCGAAGCAAAGATGAGATGCCTCAAGGCCTTCGGCGAACGCATCGCATCACGCGACCCGGACCGTCAAACAGCCGAGGTCCAGATCCGCGTTGCACTCATCAACCGTTTCAATGCGCTCGGCACCGCCGAGATCGAACGCGTGGCATAACGTCAACGGGGAAAGGGGCACATCCGACTGCTGCCTGACTTCTGCAACAACGTCGCTGCGCTGGCGTCAACAGCCTCAACAGGACTGAAAAACCATGGCAAGATTCAGTAAAGGTCGCAGGTCCCAGCTTCCCTTTGGCGAGCTTTCCCGCCGCCGGCAGCGCGATGCCTTCGTGCAGCTGCGTTGGCGGATCGTGCGCGATACGCCGCGCTATGGCGGTATGTTCACCAGCCATCAGCTGCTGGATGAGCCCGGACGACCGGATATCTATAATCAGTGGTTCGATTTCCTGTTTCTTGGCATGGATGGCCACACGATTTGGAATGCTGAGATCATCACAGGCCAGATGGCATTCTGGGACCAAGTCAGCGAACTGGCTTGGGAGCAAACCCAGTCTCTGCTGACCGAGGCCGAGTTTGAGGCAGAGTTTCGTTGGAAAACCGTACAGGTGCCGTCGGTGCGTGGTCAGAAAATGCATCGGGTTATTTTTCCCGAACCGCGTCGCTATGTCTCCCTCGACGGCCTGACGGTACGAGAGCACCAGGAACGCACAGCATCGCAGATTCTGAAAGATTCCCCGCCAGATATCTATGAGTCCTTTGAAATTGATCGTTCGTACAGCTACGGGGTAGGACTGCATATGGTGGTGGATGCGCCGGTCATCGACCAAGGTATCATTGAGCGTGCTGTCCATACATTCCGAGATCGTGGCGAGGGCGAATGGGTCAGTACGGTCCCGATTCCGCGCAACCATCTGCCGATGCAGACCGAAGCTAAGGCAATGGCTCCATACCGGGACTGAAGCATCTTGCCCTGTCAGCTGGTTGGACCGGTGGTATGTATGCAAGAACGAAGCATTGCAATCGCATCAGGCCAAGCGCTTGGGCGTGCCGGGATCCATCAGTGCTTTCCCGGCACGCCCGCCTCATATCATGACTGACGTCAGGCCAGTCACGCGGCCGGCGAAAATTCGAACCAGCCTGGTGGGCTCCGAGCGGGTTCGCCGCCATTCCCACCACCGCGCTCGATCCGCCCCACAGTGCGGCGTCTCCTGCGGTCCCCGCGCTTGATATGGGTCCGGGTCCCCATTGGTCGTCGTGCGGAGATCAGGCGGCCGCCTCGGGCGGCAGAGTGGATGTCATGTCCGCGATCACCTGAAATTCAGTCAGGAATTCGGGACGATTTTGCATCAGATAGCGCACCACCCGTGCGTTTCCGAGCAACTTTGCAAGGTAACCCTTGATGATGGTCAGATGCAGGTGATCCTGACCATAAGTCTCCTGGATGGAGGAGATCGCCTCCTGAAGGCGCGCCAGCTCGTTTTCCATCCGGGCCATTGCCTCGGGCGAAATGCCCTTGAGACGCTTGGGTTTCGCGCCTTCCATCAGCTGGGATTGGGGGGTGCCGGCCAGGATCGCAGAGGCATAAGCGACCGAGTAATTATTGGCATTAACAAGCAGTTCGGCAGCTTCGACCTGACGTAGCGGCTTCATCTTCCTGAGGGTTTCGAACACCACCATCGGACAGGGCTTGTCCTTGAGGATGGCAACCGCCTCGTCACAGATTCCGTTCAGCATGCGGAACTTGCGGCGGACGGTCTGGGGATTGACGTCCAGCGCTCTGGCGATTTTTTCTTCAGGAACGCCTCGTTCGATGGCGCGCCGGATCATCCTGTGTTCCTGAATCGATGACAACCGGCTGATGCGCTTATTATAGGTGAAGGCTTCGTCATCGGTGGAAATCAGGCACTCAACCGATTCAATACCGAGATCCTTCAGCACTTCTATACGAACATGCCCATCCAGCAGAAGGAAGGTGCCCGGATTTGATGGGTCGCGGGCGACCACAGGCGGTTCCACAAGACCGACCTCGCGGATCGAGGCGGCGATCTGCTGGTATTTCCTGCTGGATTTTGTTGCGTTCCTAAGCGTCCGGACCGGCAAAAGCGCGTTGACGGGCAGTGTCGCGCAGGCGTCCTCAAAACTGTGGAGGACAGCGTCGATATGGTGGCGATCCTTTCGCGTCATGGGTTCGTCCTCGATTGCTCTACCAGATATGTGGGCATAGCTTCGAGATTTTCCGCGCGCAGCAGCGTCAGGAAGTTCTCGTCGCTCCGCAGCGCACGGAACGCTTCCGCAACGAATAGAATCCTGCTCTGGGCCAGTTCGGCCTTCTTGATCATCACCTTTTGGCGGTCCGCTTCCTGACGGTAGGCCCGCACGAGGGCATCGCTGGTCAAAGGACGCTCGCTACGGTTAACCTTGCGGCCGAAAGGCGTTTCATCGACGCGCCGACCCTGCCGCTGGCGTCGCTCAAGCAGGCGCCGCACAGCCGTCAGCTTTTTCCCACGCAGCTTCTTCTCGGTATAGGCATCCATGAGTGCACGCTGAGCCCCTTCGTCATCGGTTTTGGAAATTTCGATCGCGAGATTTAATGGCATGATTCCGGTTTCGACTGCTGATACGAGGCGCTGCTCGCCGCGCTCCAGCAGTCCGGCGATCATGTTGACGTATTCGGAACTGACCCCGATTTTGTCGGCGATCTCGCGATCGTTGTAGCCGCGCTTCCGAAGGGTGCCGATTTCCTGCATCAGATCGATCGCGCGATGCTGGCGCCTGGCGCAGTTCTCGACGAGGCTCATGACGAGGCAATCGCTCTCATCGGCGTCGATCACGATGGCAGGGATGGCGTCCTGCTTCAGTTCGATGAAGGCTTCGAGCCGCCCCTGGCCGCAGACGAGGTCGTATTCTGCTGGCTCCGTGTCCGCGCGCCGGGTCACGGTGATCGGGCGCTTGAGGCCGATGCGCGCGATGCTCTCGACCATTTCCTCGAATGTTCGCCGGTTGCGCACACGCGGATTGAGGATCCGGATCCTGTCGGTCGGGATGAGGGTCACATGCTTGTGGTCATCGGTCGGGATGTCGTCGGGCATCAGGCCACCTCCGAGAATCTGGCCCTGCCGGCCATTGAGAAGAAGAAATCGAGCGTGTCGAAGCGATAGGCATCGAGAGACAGGCCGTTTTGCTCGGCGAGCCGCAGCCGATCCGCGGTCATGTCGATGCTCGGGAGGACGTAATAGTCGCGTGGCGCCGCGTTCAGTTCGTCCATGCGTATGGCGATGGTGATGTCTGGCAAGAGCCCCGTGTCGAGGCGGATGCGCCAGCGCAGCGAGCCTGCCGCGGTCTCGAAGCATCGCGACAGCACGACCGATACCGTGAATTCGCCGTTGACGGTCAGAAGCTCGGTCCGGGGATCCTGAACGGCGCTGCCACCAGCGTTTTCGATTCCAGCAATCACGTCGGCAACGATCTGTGGATGAGCCTCGCGGAGCTTGCGGTTGATCTCGATGTATCGGTAGTCCCGGTCGGGCTGATAGCCGACCATTTCATAGGCGCGCAGTAAGCTGCCGAACCGGGACCGGAACGCGCTCGATGACGGCGTGTCCTCGTGCTCGTCGATGACCAGCCCGGAAAGGAAGCCCTTGCTGGCAAGCAGGGCCCGGAGTGCGTCCAGCAGGTCCTGGTCGGAGAGGTGGCGACTGCGTGCATCGACGATTTCCCGGGCGCGCAGGAACAGCGCTTCATCGACGATGGCCGGATAGGCGCCCTCGGCGCGGATCCACATCTCGCGCGGATTCACCACCCGGCGCTGCTTCAGCTTGAAGGAGATCTTGTTGAAGACGTTGTTGCCGATGTATTTCTCGTTGGTCAGCACCTGATGGACCGTCGCCCGCGTCCATGGCCGGTCGAGATCGGTTCGCAGTCCGTCGGTGTTCAGGGCATCCGCGATCTCTCGCTCGGATCGGCCGTCCTCGACGAACATGCGATACATGCGTCGGACGACGTCCTGTTCGTGCTCGGGGCCGGGGACGAGAATGATCCTGTCGGTCTGAAGGCTCTTCTGCTCACCGCGCGACAGCTCGCCCTTGGGATTGCCGTGCTCATCGATCAGCACCCGGCGCAATCCGTATCCGGGCGCGCCGCCTTGGCGAAAGCCAAGTTCGACAAGGCGGCACTGGCCCGCGAAGACCTTTACCGACAGCTCGCGACTGTATTCGCCCGCCATGACCCGTTTGACGGTTTTCAGCAGATTCGAGCCGATGCTGCCGTCATTCTCGAACTGCTCGCCGCAGTAATGGACGCGGATCCCGGCGCGCGAGCAGACATGCTCGTGATACGCGCCTTCGTCGGCATCCTGAAACCGGCCCCAACGGCTGACGTCATAGACGAGGATCGCCTTGAAATCAGCATAACCCGTTTGAACCTCGGCCATGAGATTTTGCAGCGCCTCGCGACCGTCAAGACGAAGCCCGCTCCGACCGGAATCCTCGAAGACGCGCAGGATCTGGAGCCCACGATCCGATGCATATTTGCGGATGACGTCGAGCTGGTTCTCGGTCGAGTATTTCTGGTGGTCGGTCGACATCCGGACATAGGCGACCGCGGGCACATCCATCTCGGGCGGCACCTCGCTCTTCGCGGAATTGATCGATGATCGACTGCTCAAGCGCCTTTTCCTTACTATTCAAAGCAAATTCATCCAATTCGCGCGAAGATTCGGTTGGATTCCCTCATCCATGTAAAGCGAGGGAGGTCGGAATGTCGTTTCCGAAAAAGGGCAATTTCTTTCCAAGCGAAAGCAGGTATGCTGGGGGCGGTCAGCATTTGGCGGACAATTGGTTCGCAGATGAAATCGCATCAGCCCTGAAGCGATCCCTCGGAAACGCTCGGGCGGGGGCAAAGGTCGTTGCCTCTTGGACCGGTGCTAACGAAAAGACGGTGAAAAACTGGTTCGCCGGCAGATACGGTCCGAGCGGAGAGCATCTGGTCGCCTTGGCGCGGCATTCTGATGAGGTGTTGGGAATTTTCCTGGCGATGGCTGGACGGGAGGGGCTGATGGTAGGTATGAAGCTCGCGGCTGCGGAACAGGCAATCGAGGAACTCCTCGCGGCAGTCCGCCGGTTGTCGGCCGGAGACTATACCGATCCATCGCATGTCGCGACGGACCTTACCGTTCGCAAATGATACCCAGGACCTCGGGATGCTGATGAGGTGGACTTGAGGCGATCCCACACGGATGACAACGCAGTGAGGGCGCTGTGAACGCCCAACTGAAAATGGTCTGAAAGGTAAGCCAGCCAGACGCGTGCGATGCACTTAAAGTGAAACAAAAGGCATTCGGCAAAAAACGTACTGGCCAAAGCTACTGGATTCGTTCAAGATTCTCAGGAGAACAAAGCAAGACTTGGTGAAATTTCATAATGTTGATGTTGATTGCCACTGAAGTCTTCCTCAAGTGGCCACAATTCTTCCTTTGCGGCAGCAAGGCTGACGTAGTTTGGAAGGGTTGCAGTCGGCACCCTGCACTACAGCAATTACCTGAGACAGCAGTCTACTATCCTCCCAGCTTTGATTTTCGAGTCAGCGGCATGGGAAGAAGCAATCAGAGGCTCTCGAATGCGAAAGCAGATCGAGCAGAGTTCATTGCAGCTTCGCAGGATAGGGCTGGTCGCTACGGCAGCAAGCAATCCCTCGAGTCGCCGGACAGTTCGGCCCAAAGCGGACCTTCATCCCGACGCCGAGCGCCGCGTTGCAGCTTCTCCAGACCGGCCATTCGCTGCGGGTGCTCGATTTCTTTAGTGTCTGAGGTCCGCACTGCGGACGAAGCAGACCTTCGGCGAGCCCTTTCTGCCGCGCCGAAGTCGCTCCAGCCATTGTCTCAATCGGCCAGAATGTGCGTGATCAGATCGTAGGTCGCGCGCACCCGGGCCTCATTGGGATAGTTGCGGTTCGCAAGAACCACGACGCCCAGATCCTCAGCAGGCAGCATGACGATGTAACCACCAAAGCCGTTTGTGGCGCCGGTCTTGTTCAGGATGACATCCTCGGGGGCCAGCCCTTTAACTCCAGTCATCTGCTGCGGGTTGAAGATGAAGCCATAGCCGTTCCCTTCGACCAGATGTTCTGCGTCGGCTGGCCAGGGATAAGCCTCCCAGATCATGGCTTGGGTGAACAGCCGGGTTTGGAACTGCCCCTGCTGCGTGCGGGACACTGCCTCGCGGATTTCTGCACTGGCTTCGCCATTCCCAAGCGCGACATCGAGCAGCTTCAGCATGTCGCGCGCTGACGATTTCACACCATAGGCCTCGTCATCAAGCACACCGGCTGTGACGCGGATCGGTGCGTTCGTCTTGCGGTCATAACCGAAGGCATAGTCTCCCGCCGCACTGGCCGGAACATCGATCCATGTGTTGGACAGCCCGAGCGCGGGAAAGATCTCCGTTTGCAGGGCATCAGCATAGCTCATACCCATCGCGTCTGCGGTAATATGCCCCAAGAGGCCAATGCTGATATTGGAGTAGCTGCGCGCGCCCGGCTCCGGTGGTTGCCAGCCCGCGAGCCAGTCGATCAGTTGATCGACATTCTCCACCTCATCCGGCACCTGCACAGGCAATCCGCCGGAATGATGTGTCGCAAGATCCATTAGACGCAGCCCTCCGGCCGAGGTCCCCTTCAGGGTTGGCAGATAGGTCGCGAGCGGGGAATCGAGTGACAGCCTGCCGCGCCCTTCGACGATGGCGGCCAAGGTCACATTGAAGATTTTGCTGATGGAACCGAGTTCGAAAAGGGTGTCGGGCGTTACAGGCCGCTGATCTTCTCTCGATGCCAGCCCGGTCTGATAGAAGCTGTGCTTGCCGTCGCGGGTCACGCCCACGATCAGACCAGGAATATCGTATTCCCTGATCGCGCTTTCAAATGCCGCACTCGCGATGTCTTCGAAGTGCTGCTGACTGTCCTGTGCAAGCGCAGGCGCAGGCGCAGAGAAGGTTGTCGTCAGGAGAACGAGGCAGGTGGGAACATGTTTCATGTCAGCTCCGAAATGATCTGCATCCCGGATATTCAGATCTTTTCGCATAAGGGAGACGACAAAGCATTGGACTGCACATAAGATCAACTCATGCCTGACCGTCCCGACATCCCCTTAAACGCCCTTCGCACCTTTGAGGTCGCCGCCCGTCAGGGCAGCTTTACACGCGCCGCGATAGAGTTGCGCGTGACGCAGGCTGCCGTCAGTCACCAGATCGCGCGGCTGGAAGATACTTTAGGCGCCACGTTGTTTCGCCGCACGCCGAACGGGCTGGTGATGACCGATGCCGGAAAAGAGCTGTTTCCGGTGATGGAGCGCGGTCTGAACGATATTGCCCGCATGCTGGACCGTGTGACGGGCGGGCAACGGGCCGAGGTGCTGAGCCTCGGCGTAGTGACAACTTTTGCGACTGGCTGGCTGATCCCCCGACTCAAAAATTTGCGCCGCGACCATCCTGAAATCACCTTGCGTTTGTCCACCAACAACAACCGTGTCGAGATTGTGCGGGAGGGATTGGATGCCGCGATCCGTTTCGGCTCCGGTCGCTGGCCGGGGCTCGAGGCGCATCACATCCTTGATGCTCCAATGGGGCCGCTCTGCGCCCCGCATCTGGATCTGCGCTCGCCATCAGACCTGCGGCGACACACCCTGCTGCGCAGCTATCGCGCCGATGAGTGGCCGAAGTGGTTTGCAGAAGCTGGCGAGACCTGTCCGCCGCTGACCGGCCCGGTGCTCGACAGTTCGGTGGCAATGGCGGATATCGCGGCCGAAGGTCTGGGCATCGCGCTCTTGCCGCTGCCGATGTTCGAACGCGACCAGGCTGCAGGACGGCTTGTAAGGCCCTTTCCTGCTTCAGTCACGTTGGGCGGCTACTGGCTGACCATCCCCGAGGATCGCCGCATGACCCCCGCGACCGACCTGCTGCTGAGCTGGATACGCGCTCAGGTCGCTTGACCGCAGTGTCAGGGCGAAGTCCAGCGACTGGTCGATGACTGTCCGCTACGGGCTCGATGCGGTCATGCGGCGGTGCGGCAGGCCGTGTGACCATCCTGGCAGAGCGACATGGCACGCCCGGCCCTTAGCTGCCAGACGGCCCCTGTCGGGCGCTGCCTTGCGGCATCCCCAGACCGGACATTCGCGCTCGGTGCAGCGAGATTGACGAATTACAGGCTGCTATTACGGGACAATCCGGACATTCAGCGTTGCGTTACACTGCCCTGATCAATTCGGTCGTGAAGGCTTGCAGTCGCGATGTGGCGCACACAAGGTTAGCCATTGGCAGGCCGGGGCTGCGTCTGCAAGCGCCGCAACCTTTTGGTCGGCCGTTGACATTGATCCGCGCAGCCGGCAATTTCGCGTCTCCACCAGGGGTGTTCCGACAAGGAGCTGAGATACTGCTAGGCCGCGAGGCAGCGCAGGGACCCTATGAACCTGATCCAGTTCACACTGGCGTAGGGACGGTGCGGGTGCTCTGGTGGCCGGCTTCGGTCACGCGTTGGCAGCACTCATTCCCCCTTCCAGTTCGTGCTGGGTCTCCGATGCTTTACAAAGCCAGGAGCCTGACATGACATCCCACCCCACCCTCACCGTTACCACTGGACCGCTGCCCGCTTCGACCAAGGCGTTCAGGCCGGGTGTTCTTTATCCCGACATGCGGGTGCCAATGCGCGAGATCGCATTGCATCCGAGTGCAGCCGAGCCGCCGGTGACCGTCTACGACTGCTCCGGCCCTTACACTGATCCGGGGGCGGAGATTGCCATCGAGCGCGGCTTGTCACGTCTTCGGGAAGGCTGGGTTGCGTCGCGCAGGGATACCGAGGCCTATGAAGGCCGCCCGGTTCAACCTGCGGATAACGGGTTCGTTTCACCAGATGGGCTGACTCCCGTGTTCCCGGCGCCGCATCGACCGATGCGTGCGAAGGAGGGCAAGGCCGTCACACAGATCGCCTACGCCCGGGCGGGTATCGTGACGCCGGAGATGGAGTTTGTCGCGATCCGCGAGAACCTCGGCCGCAAGGCTATCCGAGAGAAGATGGCCCGTGACGGCGAGATGTATGGTGCCTCGGTGCCCGATTACGTGACCCCGGAGTTCGTCCGTGACGAAGTGGCCCGCGGCCGTGCGGTCATTCCTGCCAACATTAACCACTCGGAACTGGAGCCGATGATCATCGGCCGGAACTTTCTCGTAAAGATCAACGCCAACATCGGCAACTCGGCCGTCACCTCCTCGATGGCGGAAGAGGTGGAGAAGATGGTCTGGGCCATCCGCTGGGGGGCCGACACCGTGATGGACCTCTCGACGGGCCGTAACATCCACAATATTCGCGAATGGATCGTCCGCAACGCGCCAGTTCCGATCGGAACCGTGCCGATCTATCAGGCTCTTGAAAAGGTCAGCGGCGTGGTTGAGGACCTGACATGGGAAATCTTTCGCGACACGCTGATCGAGCAGTCCGAGCAAGGAGTGGACTACTTCACCATCCATGCGGGGGTGCTGCTCCGGCACATTCCGCTGACGGTGAACCGCGTGACGGGGATCGTCAGTCGTGGCGGCTCAATCATGGCCAAATGGTGCCTGCACCATCACCGCGAGAGCTTTCTTTACGAGCACTTCGAGGAAATCTGCGAGATTGCGCGGGCGTATGACGTAACGTTCAGCCTCGGGGACGGGCTGCGGCCAGGCTGCATCGCCGATGCCAACGATGCGGCGCAATTCGCGGAGCTGGAGACGCTGGGCGAGTTGACCCAGATCGCCTGGAAGCACGATTGCCAAGTCATGATCGAAGGCCCGGGCCACGTGCCCATGCATAAGATCAAGGAGAACATGGACAAGCAACTGGAGGTGTGCGGCGAAGCGCCTTTCTATACGCTTGGGCCGCTGACAACCGACATCGCGCCGGGTTACGATCACATCACCTCCGGCATTGGGGCCGCTATGATCGGCTGGTTCGGCACCGCGATGCTTTGCTACGTGACCCCAAAGGAACATCTGGGTCTGCCGGACCGTGACGACGTGAAAACCGGGGTCATCACCTACAAAATCGCGGCGCACGCCGCCGACCTTGCCAAAGGGCATCCCGCGGCGAAGATCCGCGACGACGCGTTGTCACGGGCCCGCTTTGAGTTCCGGTGGGAGGACCAGTTCAACCTTTCGCTGGACCCGGATACCGCACGGTCTTTCCATGACCAGACCCTGCCGAAGGAGGCGCACAAAGTCGCGCATTTCTGTTCGATGTGTGGGCCGAAGTTCTGCTCCATGAAGATCAGCCACGACATCCGAGAAGAGGCGCGGGCGCAGGCGGGGATGGTCGAGATGGCGAAACGGTATCGCGACGGAGGCGATCTTTACATTCCCGTGGAAGAGGATGCCGTGGGTTCATAGGCGCGAACGGATTGAGGCGCCGGCTTACAGGGCGGCGCCTTGCCAATGGAGCGCATGTCTCGAACGGTCGAGCTATGCGCTAATACGATTGATTGATAAACGTCAGCTTTGGCTCCCCACGTCGATCAACCGCTCACGGCGACGGCACGGAGGCGCGGCAGGCTCCGACCCGCGTCCTCGGCCCTTTGCGGTCGGTCGGGAGAGCAGCAACGCCGCGGTGCGGCTTTCCCAGACCAGACATTGGTGCAGGTCGCAGCGTGGACCATCGGGCCATGTCCGGTTACCTCGGCACGGAGCATCAAGGTCATGCCAGCTGCGAATATCACATGCGACCGCATGCTGCGATCGTTAGATTAAAGACCTGAAACCACCGCTTGTCTGGAGCAACTGCCGAATGTTCTCGCTTGCCGCGTCCAGACTACGACCGCCCGTAGCGACACCGGCGTGAAGGCCACCACGGCAATCGACAGCTTAACCCCGACGCGTAGATCGTGATCGCCCACAGGCGCCTGATTCTATCCCCGTTGACCATGTCTCACGGTCCCTCGCAGATAGGAGCGCGGACTGTCGGGACTTGTCCGACCTCGACCGTGAACGCCCGGAAGCCGAGTTCGTCGATCAACAGGATGCGATAGGTGGGGTTGCCGTCGGTCCACCAAGGGTCTGGCAGGGTGAGGTCGGTGATGAAGCGATGCGTGCAGGACTGGCCGGAACTGTAGGGGATTCCCTCGGGGCTGGTGCCCGACAGGGGCATGTGGATATGGCCGAAGACGATGTGGCGCACCCCAGCCGAATGGGCGACAAGGCGCGCCAGAAGGGCGCCGTCGTCATGCAGGCTGATGTCGCGGAAATGGCGGATGCCGTCCGCGACGGGGGGATGGTGGACGAAGACCGTCACGGGCGCCGGACCCGCTTCGGCCAGCGCCGCGTCCAGCCAGGCAAGGCGATCGGCGCCGTAGATGCCGCCGATCACCCCGGCCTCGTGCGTGTCCAGGAACAGGAGCCGGCCGGAATCGGTATCAAGGACGGACTGGATGTAACCGTTCGCGTCGCGCGGGTGATCGGGGAAGGCGGCGACGAATTCGGGGCGGCGGTCGTGATTGCCCAGCAGAAGCCGCACCGGAAAGGGCGCAGGCGCAAGGATCTCGCGCAGAAGCGCATAGGCTTCGGCATCGCCGTGATTGCAGAGATCTCCGGTGATCACCAGAAGGTCCGCGTCGGCGTGCCGCCCCAGGATGTCGGCCATCGCCGCGCGCAGCCGCGCCTCGGGATCGACGCCATTGGCGGGGATGCCCGGCGGCATCAGATGCGTGTCAGTCAGCTGGATGATCTTCATGGTGGTCCCTGCGAAAGAAAAGATGCGGGGCAGCGCGCCCCGCATCCGTGACGGCGCGAACGCGCCTTACTGCATCAGCGCATTCGTCTGCTCGACCATCTGGGCCAGCCCGTCCTCGGGCGAGACCTCGCCGCGCATGACGGTGCCGATGATGTCTCGCTGCGTGCGCCAGACGCGGACCGAGTCGCCGCCCGGATAGCCAGCCCAGGGCAGCGAGCGGTCGGCCTGGCGCGCGGCTGTCGCGACATTCGGATGCTCGGCGTAATAGGGCGCGAGGTAATCCTCGCCCGTGGCGCGTTTGTTGGTGGGCAGATAGCCGGTGATGCGCACGATGATGTCCTGCGCCTCGGGGCCGGTCACCCATTTGATGTAGTCCCACGCCGCCTGCTGCTTGGCCTCGTCCTGCGTCAGCATCACGGCCGAGTTGCCGCCGGTCGGCACGCCGCCGTTTTCGGGATCGTCCAGCGGGAAGGTGGTCGTGATCAGCTCGAAGCGGTCGCCGACCAGACCCTCGATGGTCTGGACATGGGCGGGGGTCGAGAACAGGAAGCCCGTCATGCCGGCGCCGAACTGCTGGCGGGCCTGATCCCAGTCAAAGGTCGGCGCGCCGGCCTCGGCCGCCATCTGGCGGATCATCGTCAGCCCGTTCAGGCCGATCTCGTTGTCAAAGGCGACCTGATTCGTCTCGGTGTCGATCAGCTTGCCGCCCTGCTGGTAGACCATCGCCTGCCACAGCCAGTCATCGGGCCAGCCCGCAATGTCATAGGACATGCCGGCGACGCGGGGATCGGCCTCGTGGATGGTCTTGGCCAACTCGATCAGCTCGGGGAAGGTGGTCGGCATGTTTTCGGGATCGCCGCCCGCGGCGCGCACCAGATCGGCGTTCACATACATGATGGGCGAAGAGGCGTTGACCGGCAGCCCGTATTGCTTGCCGTCCACCACGCCAAGCGCCAGCATACTGGGTGCGAAGTTCTCGTCGAGGAAGGTCTGCCCGCCCTCGGCCTCGATGAAGGGGGCCAGATCGACGATCTGATCGCGCGGGGCCAGCGCCTCGACCAGCTCCGCCGTCAGGTTGTAACCCGAGAAGTAGACATCCGGCAGGTTGCCGGTCACGGCCGAGCGCAGGATCTGCTGCTGGCCCTCGTTATAGCCGACGGCGGGGGCCAGGAAGTTGATGGTCACGTCAGGGTTGTTTTCCATGAACGCATCGGCCAGCGGCTGGTGGAAGCGCGTGAAGCCGGGCAGGTTGTAAAGCACGTCCAGCGTGACCTGCTGGGCCTGGGCGAGGCTTGGCAGCGCCAGCGCGCAGACGGCGGCGCCCAGGGTGAAACGGCGGGATAAAGTCATCTTTGCTCTCCGGGTCGGGGGCCCTATTTGACCCCGGTCATGGTGATGCCCGCGATGAAGCTGCGCCTAGCCAGCAGGAAGCAGACGATCATCGGGGCGGTGATCATGGCCGCGCCCGCCATCAAGGCGCCGTAATTCGCGCCGGATTCGACATCCGAGAAGAACAGCATTCCCAGGGGCGGCGGGGCGATCGCCATGTCCGAGACGACGATCAGCGGCCAGTAGAGGTCGTTCCAATGCGCCACGACCGAGAAGACCGAGAAGGCCGCCAACGAGGGCAGCGAGCCACGCAGCACAAGGCACCAGCAGATCTCCATCTCGGAAAAGCCGTCCATGCGGGCAGCCTCGATGATCTCGTCGGGGTAGGAACGGAACGATTGGCGGAACAGGAAGATCGCAAAGACCGACAGGAAGAACGGCATCATCTGCGCGAAGTAGGTGTTCAGAAGATTGGTGCGGGCGAGGCCGACGAACAGTGGCAGCGCTAGGGCCTGCATCGGGATGCACAGCGCGCCGATGACCAGCGCCATCAGAAGACGCCGGCCAGGAAAGCGCAGCTTGGCCAGGGCATAGGCAGCCGGCACCGCCGTCAGGACCTGCACGATCAAAATGCCACCGCAGACGATCAAGCCATTCAGCATGAACCGCGCCATTGGCACCGTGCTGGCGGCCTGACTGTAGTTCTGCACTGCGCTGAACTCGCGCGGGATTGGCCAGAGAGAGACATCAAAGATTTCGGCCGGCGCGCGGATCGAAGTCAGGATCATCCAGTAGAAGGGCAGCAGCATCAGCGCCGCGCCAAGTCCCAAGACCAGGTGGGGAAAAAACCGCCGCATCAGTAATGCACCTTCCGGTCCATGCGCATGGTCTGGCCGATCGACAGGACCAGCACGATTGCCAGAAAGATCAGCGTCAGCGCGGCAGCGTAGCCCGTGTTCGAATACTCAAACCCCTCAAGATAAAGCGCATAGAGCAGCGTTTCAGACCCCGAGCGGCCCTTGGTCAACACGGCCACGGTCTCGAAAACTTTGAAGGCCGAGATCGATGTTGTGACGATCACGAACATCGTCGTCGGGCCCAGCATCGGCCAGGTGACTGTCAGAAATCGGTCGATGGGGCTGCGGGCCCCGTCCATGCGCGCAGCGTCGATCAGGTCGTTCGGGATAGCGGTCAGCCCCGCGAGGAACAGCACCATGTTGAAGCCAAGCACTTGCCAGATGCCGATCAGCGCCAGCGTCGGGATCAGCAGCGCCGGATTGCCGAGGAAAGACACCGGATCGAAACCCGCCCAGGTGATCGCCGCGTTGACGGGCCCCAGGGTCGGGTGCAGCAGGAACTGCCAGACCGTGGCCATCGCGACCAGCGTCGCGGTGACGGGCAGGAAATATGCCGTCTCCCACAGCGCGCGGGACCGCCGGCGCCCATGCACCAGCAGCGCGATGCCCAAGGCGAGGAAGACTCCGGCGGGGATCACCAAGACGGCATAAAGGGCGGTGTTCGCCAGCGCGCGGGTAAACACCGGGTCCTGAAAGGCGGCCCGGAAATTACCGAGACCCACGAACCGCCACTCCAGTGCGCCAAGCCGGTAATCGGTGATGGAAAATCCGGTCAGCACGAGGACCGGCAGGATATAGATCGCCAGCATCAGAAGCACCGCGGGCGCGACAAAGAACAGACCCCGCGGCAGGGCGATGGCACGGTGGGCGGGTGCGGCGGCGGGCAGGACGGCGTCGGTCATGCGGCCACCTGGCCGGCAGCCCATGCGGACAGCCGCTGCCCGTCCGCCGCGAACAGATGCGCCCGCTCGGGCGGGATGCTCAGCCGCAGCATGTCGCCCCGCGCCGGCCGGGCGCTGGCGCCCTGTCGCAACACGAGGGTTGCGTGATCAAACTGCAGCGCACAGGTCAGGAAACGGTCGGGGCCGTGCGTCTCGACGCGGAGGACCTCGGCGGCCAGTCCCTCGTCCCCGGCCTGCAGGTCCTCGGGGCGGATGCCGACGGTCAGGGGGCCCGGCCGCGCTCGGATGCCCGTCGCCTGTCCCGCGATGTTAACGCGGCCCTCGGCATCTGCCTCGGCCGGCAGCAGGTTGATGCCGGGCGAGCCGATGAACCGCGCCACCGCCAGGGTCGCCGGTCGCTGGTAAAGATCGTCGGGAGTGCCTAGCTGCTCGATCCTTCCGTCGATCATCAGCGCGATGCGGTCCGACATCGTCATGGCCTCGGTCTGGTCGTGGGTGACATAGACGAAGGTCGCCCCAAGGCGGCGATGCAGGGCCGCCAGCTCATCCCGCATATGCGCCCGCAGCTTCGCGTCGAGGTTCGACAGCGGCTCGTCCATCAGAAATGCCGCCGGCTGGCGGACCAGCGCCCGCGCCAGCGCGACCCGTTGCCGCTGCCCGCCCGACAGCTGCCCCGGTTTGCGGTCCAGAAGATGGGTGATCTGAAGCGTCTCGGCAGCCTTTGCGACGGCCGCGTCGATCTGGGCCATCACCGCCTTCGGCGCCAGCAGCCGGCCCAACAGCGGCAGCCGGGCGGGCAATGTCAGAAGCCGCATCCGCAAGGGCGTCGCAATGTTCTGACGGACGCTCATATGCGGATAGAGCGCGTAGGACTGGAACACCATCGCAAGGTTTCGGTCGGACGGATCGCGTGAGGTCACATCCTCGGCGCCAATGAAGACCAAGCCATGGTCGGGCGCTTCAAGACCGGCAATGACGCGCAGCAGCGTCGATTTCCCGCAGCCGGACATTCCGACCAGAGAGAGGAACTCACCCTCCTTCACCGAAAGGTCGATATCCGTCAGAACCTGCGTGGCTCCGAAGCTTTTGCGTATGCCTCGGAGGTCGATGGATTGTTGCGACATGCGCGCTCCTTTTTCGAAGGAGCGTGTTCCACGTAGAGATGTCAGATCGGCTACAAGTCGGTTAAAGTTTTTTGACAAGTGCTCCTGGGTCTACTCCCACAGTCGGTGGCGCAGGATCACAAGTGTTTCAGCAAGGCACCCAAGCTCTGTTAGTCGTTGTGTCCGCTGCCAGCCGGCCAAAGCGAGGTGATTTTCCTATGTGACAATCTTGAGTAACCAGCCTTCCACGCGCAAAACGAGAGGACCTGTTATCTGTGAGCAGAGGAACATCTGGCAGCAATTGCTGCACCGGCTTTTGCTGTGGGAGCGGCGAAGGCGGAAGAGAACTTGCCCCACCCCGATTAGAGTTACAATAGCGCCGAGCGCACCTTTGCGCTACTCCATGCATAGAACGGCCCATAGAGCCGAGGTTGGCCCCAACAGAGGATCGCCCAGCCAGACAAACACTCCGGCGCGCTGCTCGGCCGACTGTTCCACCATGTCGGCATCCTCGAGATGGACGGCGAAAGCTACCGCCTCGCCAATAGCACAGCCCGCAAACAGCGCTGATCACCATCCACGCATTTGCCGGCGGTTGGCCTCACGGCAAGTGCGCCATGGCACGCGCCGGCTATGTGGAAAGCGCACGCGCCATGGCGCACAACCCCTTCATCATTCCCGATTTTTACCGGGTCGATGCGCGGCAGGTCTTTTCACGGGAGAAACGCTGATGTTCACGGCGACAAAACCGCTACCATTGACGGTCCCCGCGATTGTGGGAGAATCCGCGACATCCTTCGCCTCGCGGCGGGCTCGGCGGAACGGCGTGCCCCGGATGATCACCTTCTGCTCGGACGTTGGGATCGACTACTTCTCGCTTGTGAACGGCGATCCGGTCGAAATCCAGAGGTTGGCAGTTCTGGGCGATATCGATCCCGTCCCGCTGCAAGCGGCAACACCTTCCCTGATTGAGCCGGGTTGGTTTCGGCTCGGGAACGAACGCATAAAGTTCACCGGATTTATCCGGACAACGCTTCGGATTTGCCCGATGTGTAGCAGCGAGGTGCGCAACACGACAGAAATCATCCATCATGGGATCTGGCAACTTGCAGCGATCCGCACCTGTGTGAAACATGGGTGCCACCTCGTTGCCGTTCCCAAGCCAAAAAACGGCAATGATTGCTTTGATCACATCCCCATGCTCGACGGCTTTAAACCAACAGCCGGTGATTTGGCTGTGTCCCAGGATCTGGAGCTGGAGCGGTATTTGACCGATCGAATCCAGAACGGACCCGGACAAAGCTGGCTGGACTGCTTGCCGTTTCATATTGCAGTGCAGACTTGCGAGATGCTTGGCGCGCTTCTGACTTTGGGACCAAGAGTAAAGCGAGCGGAACTTACGGATGCGCAATGGGCAGCGGCCGGCACCGCTGGCTTGAGCATCCTTCGCGGAGGTCCGGAGGCATTGCGCCAAAAGCTCAAAGAAATCCAGGACTCCCATCCGGTGGGAGAAAAACTCTACCGGTCACACTACGGCGTATTCTTCGACTGGTTGCGCTCTCGTGATGATGACCCGGACTTTGACGTTGTGCGCGACATTGTTCGGGAGTTTATTTTCGAACACTTTCCCGTCACGACGGGGTCAATTGTTCTCGGCAAGCCTTGTCCGGAGCAGCAGGTTCACTCCTTCTCGACGGCAAAGCAGGTGTTCGGCATTCCTCACAACAGGCTTGGTCAGAAACTCGCCACTATGGGGATGGCCAAGGCGGATGCTCAGAACAGGTATTACACGCTGACGCGCTATATCTCGACAGCTCTGCTCAACGACATCGTCGCCGAGGTCGGCATGCGTCTGAGCGCGAAGGAAGCCGCGGAGTTGCTTGGCGTTGAAACGGTGGTGCTTGCGCGACTGGCAAGCCACGGGCTCATCCCAAAGCAATCGGAATATGGAAAAAGGTCAACCATCTACCGGCCGGAGGATCTGGACGAGTTTCTTGAACGGTTCAGGGCTTTTGCGAAGCCAGCCGAAGCCACCAAAGACCTCATTGATATCTCCACTGCCGCGCGTCGGCGTGGCGTGACTATCGCATCACTTGCGGAGATCATCCTTGACCGTCGCATTCCGCTATATTTCGAAGGTGCTTACGCAGACGATTTCCGAGCATTTCGGGTTCATCCAGGCTCCCTGAACGGTATCTACCGCCGACCCCAAGAGCCCGTTGCATCCTCATGGAGCGTTGCTCGGCTTCTAAAGATCAGCAGGCCAACAGTTTATCGCCTGCGGCAGGCTGGCTTTCTTGCGGCCCCTACGAAGCGTAAAAGTGTCAGCATCAGAGGCGGTAAGTACAGCTGCAGAAAATCGCTTGAGGAATTTCAGGCAGCACATGTCTCCCTGAACGAGCTGGTCGAACGGTCGGGTCGATCCGCTGACGACGAGTTCAACCATCAGATATCCAATGGCGCGCTGCCACTTCCGTTGGGATTACGTAGCACAATGATCTTTCGACGCGCCGACGTCGCGTAAACCCATGATCTGACAAAGCAGCCGGCCACGCGCCGGCTTTTTCATGGGCACGGTGAGGCAACGCTATCTGAGAAATAGGGCAGGACGAACTGTCGGTCTGCTCAGCATATCATTGATATTGTTTGAGAATTTTCCGCGCCAGTGGCAGACTTTTGTGATTATTGCCAGATGTTGATAAGAGTGTGGCGTTTCAGAAAGTCTTGCCTTTTGTTTCATGGGGCTGCCTTTCTGAACTCGCGCTCCTCCCATATAATTTCGCGCCCATAGTTGATTCTGGTACCATTGCTCTTCCAGAGCAGACGCTAGATGAGAGAACGTAAAAATGCGTTCAAGCAGTACCGCACGAGATGCAATATTCCGCTATAACCAGAACTGCGCGAACCGGTATCAGATAACCTGGATATGCCGCAATCATGAGTTTTACCCAAGTTGCCAGCTAGTCGCAGTTATTTGGACGTGATCAGGGTGCGCGCTGTGGCGCTTTGCGCACGGTTGGACAGAAGCCGGGCGTTGAACAGATTCCCTGACGGGTGGGCGCAATACGAGGCGCCTGGACGGGCGGTCCGGCTATGGCGCGTCAGAACGAAAAAGGCCCCGCCGCTGACGGCAGGGCGCATCACATATCACCGGGCTTGGAATCGACAGGCCCGATGGGAAGAGGAAATCAGGCTTTTGCCAGTTCGCGCTTGATCTTCAGCGCGCGGTCGGACAGTTCCGCGTCCTTGGCTTTCACCAGAAAGGCATCCAGCCCGCCACGGTGATCGACCGAGCGCAGCGCGGCGGCCGAGATGCGCAGCTGATAGCTGCGGCCCAGCTTTTCCGACAGCAGCGACACGTCGTTCAGGTTCGGTAGAAACCGGCGGCGGGTCTTGTTGTTGGCGTGGGAGACGTTGTTGCCGCTCATCGGGCCCTTGCCGGTCAGTTCGCAAACGCGCGACATGATCTTGTTCCTTCGATTCGATCCTGCGCGGGCGTTTGCCCGCAATATGTAAGGGCGCCGCGTGGCAGCGCCCGGAAATCTGTTTGCGCGGGATAAAGCGGGACGGGCGGCGCGTCAAGCCTTTTTGCCGGTTTTCCCGGTTCCGCCATGTTCCATCATGCCGGAAAATGCCGGGGCTCGTGGTCCAGCAGCGCCTGTTTGCGCCACAGCCCACCACCATAACCGGTCAGCGCGCCATCCGCACCCCGGACCCGATGGCAGGGAATCACCACGGCGATGCGGTTCGCGCCATTGGCCCGTGCCGCCGCCCGAACCGCCTGGGGGTGGCCGATGCGCCGTGCGAGTTCCCCATAGCTGAGGGTGTGGCCAGAGGGGATCTGCTGCAACTCTTGCCAAACCTGACGCTGGAAAGGCGTTCCGTTAAGTGCGAGCGGCAGATCGAATTTGGAACAACCACCTGTAAAATAGGCGGAAAGCTGCGCCTCGACCCGGTCTGTAACAGCGGTGCGGCCAAATCCGATCCGCCCTGGCGCGCGGCGGGCTGCTTGCCGCAGTCCTGTTTCGAGCCGGAAACGATCGGCGAATTCCAGCAGGTGCAGTTGCGTGGCGTCGACCAGTGCGACCATGCCGCCAAGCGGTGTGTCGATCCATGCCGCCCCGAACTGAGCCCCATCCTTCGGGACAGCCCCGAGCAGCGCGGGAAGGGCTTCGCGGAAATCCCGTTCGTTTTTGTAACTTGCCGCAGTCATGTGCCTTGCAACGATTTCGGGGGCGATTGGGCCTGGCCCCCACCCAGCCAGTCGAGCACTTGCGCCGCCGCCGAATCGGGGTCGCTTTTGCCCTGCGCCACCATATCGCCGATCTCGGTCAGCCGGGTGCGCACCTCGGGTCGGTCGAGTTGCGCCAACAGACCGGCGCGCAGTTCGGACAGGAACCAGTGCCGGGCCTGTTCGGCGCGGCGGCTGTCGAAATGGCTGTGTTGCCGCCGCCAGTCGGCCAGCCAGGTCATGTTGGTCCAAGCTTTCTCCAGCCCCTCGCCAGTATAGGCCGAGACGGGCAGGGCCTTGGGAAACCCCTCGGGATCATAGGGGCGCTTGCGCAACAGCCGCAGCGCCCCGGCGTAATCGGCAACGGTACGCATGGCGGTCTGGCGCAATTCGCCATCGGCCTTGTTGACCAAGATGATGTCGGCGATTTCCATGATACCGCGCTTGACGCCCTGAAGCTCATCCCCGCCCGCCGGGGCGAGCAGCAGGATGAACAGGTCCGACATATCGGCGACCAGCGTTTCGGATTGGCCGACACCCACCGTCTCGATCAGGACCACATCGAAGCCGGCCGCTTCGCACAGCCGCACCGTTTCGCGGGTGCGTCGTGCGACGCCGCCCAGCTCGGCGCGCGAGGGCGAGGGGCGGATGAAGGCGTTGGGATCGCGGGACAGGGTATCCATCCGGGTCTTGTCGCCGAGGATCGATCCGCCTGAGCGCGCCGAACTGGGATCGACCGCAAGGACGGCGACCTTGAGCCCCTGCGCGGTCAGCAGCTTGCCGAAAGCCTCGATAAAGGTGGATTTACCGACGCCGGGCGTGCCTGACAGGCCGATGCGCAGGGCCTGATGCCGGGGCAGCTCGGCCAGCAGGGCCACGGCACGGGCGCGGTGGTCGGGGCGGGTGCTTTCGATCAGCGTGATCGCGCGGGACAGTGCGCGACGGTTGCCTTGCGTCAGGGGTTCGGTCAGCTCGTCCATGCCAATCCCGTTGCGTCCTTGTGACGCGGGGGCTGACTGCCCCCGCACCCCCGTGGATATTTCCACACGGAAGACATGTAAACGCCGGGCGGTTGTGGCGCATCGGCGCGGGGGGTAAGTTCGGGGCGGAAACGGAGCGGGTCATGCTGACGCGGCGGGAAGTTCTGGCAGGGATGGCGGCGGCTGTCATCGGGAGCCCTCTTATGGCGGCGCCGGGTTTGCGGCTGCTGATGGCGCGTCGGCGGGGCTGCATCTATTGCGCGCAATGGGATCGCGAGATTGCGCCGGTCTATGATCGCCATCCCGAGGGACGCCTGGCGCCTTTGTTGACGGTCGATCTGGACGGGCCCTGGCCTGACGGTCTGGTGTTGGCGCGGCGGCCATGGCTGACCCCGACGTTCATCCTGTTGCGGGGCGGGGTCGAGTTGGTGCGCTTCGAGGGTTATCCCGGGCAGGAGCGGTTTTTCGACGTGATGCGCGACATGCTGACCGAAGCGGCAGGCTGAGGCTTTCGCCTTGCGCGGGCTTGGGTTATCGAAGCCGCGTAACCTGTCAGAGGAATGGGCCTATGCACGACATCCGCGCCATCCGCGAAAACCCCGCCGCTTTCGACGCAGCCCTTGGCCTGCGCAACCTGCCGCCGGTTTCGTCCGAGATTCTGTCGCTGGACGCCGATCGCCGTGCCCGTATCGCCAACGCCGAGGCCGCGCAGGCCGAACAGAACCGGGCCAGCAAGGAAGCCGGTGCCGCCAAGGGTCGCGGCGATGAGGCCGAGTTCCAGCGTCTGCGCGCGCTGGTAAGTGCCAAGAAGGACGAAACCGCCCGCTTGCAGGCCGAAGCCGGGGCGCTGGATGCCAAGCTGCGCGAATTGCTGCTGACCGTTCCCAACTTGCCCTTGGAGAGCGTGCCTGCGGGGCAGGACGAGAATGACAACGTCGAGATCCGGCGCTGGGGTGAGCCGTCCGCCTTTGATTTCACCCCTCGCGAGCATTTCGAGATCGAGGGCGTCAAGCCGGGCATGGATTTCGAGACCGCCGCCAAGCTGTCGGGCGCACGTTTCGTGGTGCTGTCGGGCGGTGTCGCCCGTATCCACCGCGCGTTGTCGCAATTCATGCTGGACCTGCATACCGAAGAACACGGGCTGGCAGAAACCTGGACCCCGGTGCTGGTGCTGTCCGAGATGATGGAAGGCACGGGGCAATTGCCGAAATTCGGCGAGGACAGCTATCAGACCCGCGAAGGATGGTGGCTGATTCCGACCGCTGAAGTGCCTCTGACCAATACGGTGAACGGGGATCTGGTCGAACATGCCAGCCTGCCGCGTCGCATGGTGGCGCATAGCCAGTGTTTCCGCTCGGAAGCCGGCAGCGCGGGGCGCGATACGGCCGGCATGCTGCGCCAGCACCAGTTCGAGAAGGTCGAGATGGTTTCGATCACGGATGCGGCCTCGGGCGTTGCGGAACATGCCCGCATGACACGTTGCGCCGAAACCGTGCTGGAGCGGCTGGGCGTGCCTTATCGGACCATCGTGCTGTGTGGGGGCGACATGGGCTTTGGTGCCCGCATCACCCATGATCTGGAGGCATGGTTGCCCGGACAGGGCAAGTATCGCGAGATTTCGTCCGTCAGCTATTGCGGCGACTTTCAGGCGCGGCGCATGAACGCCCGCTATCGCCCCGCGGAAGGCGGGAAACCCGAGTTCGTCCATACGCTGAACGGCTCGGGACTGGCGGTGGGGCGCACGCTGATTGCGGTGCTGGAAAACGGCCAGCAGGCGGATGGCTCGGTCGTCCTGCCCGAGGCGCTGCATCCCTATCTGCGGGGCAAGACGCGGTTGGGCGCGGACGGCGTTCTGGCCTGACGCGATAAAAGACCGACCCGGCGAAACCCGGTGCAAGCGGGCGGCGTTTCCTGCCCATGTCTCGCGTGGGCGCCTTTCTGCTGATCATGGCCGTGCTGGCCTTTGTTGCCAGCACGTTGATTTTTGCGCTGCAACCCGGCCCCGGCATGCTGCCCTTGTTAGAGCAAGGCGATGCGCTGTCACCTTGGCAAAGCTATTCCGCCAGCACGTCGCAGCCGGTGGATATGTCGGCGCTGTTTCTGCGGCCCTCCAGTCTTGGCATGGCGTGGCTTCTTGGTATGACCTGGGCGGCGCTGCTTTATCACGCCGGCCGGCGCTGGGTGGAGGTGCGGCGGATGCGTCTTGCGCGCGTCGCCCCGTCGGAAGAGGGGGCCGTCCTGCCGCCGCTGAGTTCAGGTCCACTGACGCCGGGCCATCTGTTGCGGCTGCATGAACGCGAGGCCATTCTGGGCGAACATGCGCCGCTGATTCTGGGGCTGCTGGCTGGGGCTGTCTGGCCGTGGTTGCAGGGGCGTTATCCGCTTATTGCCCTTTTTCTAGCGGCGGTGATGCTGGCGGGGTTTCTGTCGGCGGCGTTGCGCAGCATTCGTGTCGGCACCCTGGTGCAGCGCAGTTCTTCGCTGGGGTTCGTGGCTGGCTGGGGGATACTGGCCAGTCTTGCCGCCTTTACCGGGTTCCTCAGCGACGAACTTGGCATGCCGCAAGAGGGCGCCGCCATCATCGCCATGCTGATCGGTTCGGTCGCTGCGGTCAGCGTGCAACTGCGGCTGGGGCGCCGCATCGGCTTCAGCGTGGCGCTGATCTGGGGGCTGATCGGCGTGGCCGCGGGCACCATTACCGCCGATGCCGCCATCGCCGCCATGACCGTCATTGCCATCGCCATCATAGCGGTGGCGCTGGTGCGCGTGATGACCTAGACCCCGCCCTTCGGCTTTTGCCGGTGCTTGTGTTTGGACAGGGCGCCGGACTGGTTGATCTTGGCTGCCTTGTCCTTGTAGGGGTTCTTCGTCCCCTGATCGCGGAAGTTCAGCCTGATCGGCGTACCGGGCATGTCGAAATCCAGTCGCAACCCATTGACAAGATAGCGCGCATAGCTGTCGGGCAGCTTGTCGGTATGTGTCGCCATCACGACAAAGGCCGGTGGCCGGGTCTTGATCTGCGTCATGTAGCGCAGTCGGATACGGCGCCCACCCGGCGCGGGCGGCGGATGTGCCTCGGTCATTGCGGAAAGCCACTGGTTCAGCTTGGCGGTGGTGATGCGGCGGTTCCAGACCTCATGCGCCTTGAGGATCGCGCCATGCAGCCGGTCCAGCCCCTTGCCCGTGCGGGCCGAGACGGTGACAAGCGGCGCACCCTTCAACTGCGGCAAGAGCCGCTCGAACGCCTCGCGCAGTTCGTTGAGCTTTTGCGGCTTGTCCTCTTCCAGATCCCACTTGTTCGCGGCGATGACCACGGCGCGGCCTTCGGTTTCCGCGAAATCGGCGATGCGCAGGTCCTGCTGTTCGAACGGGATATCCACGTCCAGCAGCACCACGACGACCTCGGCAAAGCGCACGGCGCGCAGACCGTCGGCGACGGACAGCTTTTCCACCTTGTCGGTTACGCGGGCCTTCTTGCGCATGCCGGCCGTGTCAAAGATGCGGACCGGCGTGCCCATGAAATCGGTGCTGACGCTGATCGAATCGCGGGTGATGCCGGCCTCGGGGCCGGTCAGCAGGCGGTCCTCGCCCAATATCTTGTTGATGAGGGTCGATTTTCCGGCGTTCGGCCGGCCGATCACCGCGATCTGCAGGGGCTTTTGTGCCGAGGGACGCCAATCCTCGACCTCTTCGCCATCCTCGACGGCGACATTGGTCTCGGGTGCTTGCTGGATGTTCTGCGCCTCGAACTCTTCGGCCAGGGGCAGCAGGACGCGGTAAAGGTCGTCCATGCCCTCGCCATGCTCGGCCGAGACGCGCAGGGGCTCGCCCAGACCCAGGGCATAGGCCTCCATCGCGCCGGCTTCGCCTGCCCGACCCTCGGCTTTGTTGGCGGCAAGGATCACGTGCTTTGCGCGCCTGCGCAGGATATCGGCGAAATATTCGTCGGCCGCCGTCACCCCGATGCGGGCGTCGATCACGAACAGGCAAACGTCGGCCTCGTCCACCGCGCGTTCGGTCAGGCGGCGCATGCGGCCTTGCAGGCTGTCGTCGTCGGCCATTTCCAGACCGGCCGAATCGACAACGATAAAGCGCAGGTCGCCCAGTCGCCCTTGTCCCTCGCGCAGGTCGCGGGTCACGCCGGGCTGGTCATCGACCAAAGCAAGCCGTTTGCCGGCAAGGCGGTTGAACAGCGTGGACTTGCCGACATTGGGGCGCCCGACAATGGCGAGGGTAAAGCTCATCTGTATGCGATCAATTGGCCGTCATGAGAGACGACGTAAAGGGTCTGGCCCGCGACAACGGGGGCGGTCGCGGCGCCGCCCGGAATCTGGGCGGTGCCGATCAGCGCGCCCGACGCGGGATCGAAGACGCGCAGATACCCGTCCGACGAGGCAAGGTAAAGCTTGTTTCCGGCCAGCACGGGTCCGTAGTGGTTCCAGATCCGGTCCTGCTTGCGAATGATCGATTCCGTGAACAGGGGCAGTTTCTGCGCCCAGACCCGGCCGCCGTTGGCTGCGTCCAGCCGGATCAGCTGCGCCTGATCGTTCACGAGGAAGACCGAATTCCCGGCAACCAGAACCGGGCTGGCGGCGCCTTCGCGGGCGTGCCATTTCATCATGCCGGTGGTCAGGTCATAGGCGCCGACCCCGCCAGAGCTGGTGCCGGCATAAAACGTATTGCCCAGGATGACCGGATCGCCGGTCATGTCGCGGAAATAGTTGACCGCGCGACCCAGCCGCGTGCCGCCGACGTTGGCCGTCCAAAGCTGGCTTCCGTCCGATGCTTCAACGCCCGTCAGCGCGCCGGTGTTCGACGGAAAGACCACCGTATTGCCCGATACCGCAGGCGCGGGGGCGCCCATCACGCCGGCCATGTCCTTGTTGCCGAAGCTGCGCCACAGCACCCGGCCATCGGTGGCACGCACCGCCCAGCCGGTCTGTTCGCGATCCAGCACATAGACGACGCCGTTTGCGACTGTCGGCGCGCCGCCGATCGACGATTCGACCCTTTGCCGCCACAGGATGCCGCCGGTGCGGGCGTCCAGCGCCACCAACTCGCCATAGCCGGTGGTGGCAAAGACGCGGTTGCCCTCAAAGGCCAGGCCGCCGCCCGAGACGCTGCGGTCGCTTTCGCCCGCCGGGCGCAGATCGACGCTCCAGACCCGCCCGCCGCCGGTGGTGGTGGCGGTGACGGAGGATTGGCTGTCCAGAGTAAACACCAACCCGGCCGCGACCACCGGGTCGGCGGTGATGCGGTAGCGCTTGTCCGATGCCGCGCCGATATTCGCAGCCCAGACCCGGCTGGTGCCGCCGCCGATCGCCACGTTACCCGGTGCATGGTTGGCGCTGCCTGCACGCTGCGGCCAGTCGGAATTGGCGCGCACCGGCGGCAGCGACAGGGCTGCGGTGGTCGGTGCCGGGGCGCCTTCGACGGCCGCTCCCTCGGGCGACAGCACGGCGCGGGGATCCAGCCGTTCTCCGGGCAGGATCGTATCGCGCTTGGCACAGGCCGAAAGGGCGGTCAGGCCAGCCAGAGCGGCGATCAGGTACAGCCTTTTCATCGCTTTCTCCTTTATCCAGGCCGGGCGCGGGATCGGGATACGGCCACGGGCGCGTTGGTTCGGTTTGCCGGCAACGCCGGGCATCAATTCGCGGCGGGGGCCGGCATGGTTTGCGGAACGGGACCTTCGCTGCGGTCAGGTTCGACACCCAGCGTGATCATCATCTCGGACAGACGGCGGCGCAAGGGTTCGGAGAGGCCGTCTTTTTGCTGGATCTGGCCGATCAGCGTAATAGCGTCCTCGGTGCGGCCGGCGCCGATCAGCGCGACCGCCTTTTGCTCCAGCGCCAGCAGTTCGAAGGGTGCGCCGGGCTTGGACAGGTCGGCCAGCAGTTGGTCGCGTTCAGCCGCATCCATCGCCGGGCCTGCTACCATCACCGCCTGCAGCAATGCCAGATCGCGCAGCACCGGATCGTTTTGCAGGCCGGCCGCGGCAGATTTCAGCCGCTCGGCGGCCTTTTGCGGCAGGCCGGCCTGAGCCTCGGCGCCAGCGGCCAACATTTCCGCCAGAGCCTTGCGGCCGACCGAACCCGCAGGATCAATGGCGGAAAGCGCGGTAAGCGGGTCCTCGCCTTGCCGGGCGGCCAGGACGGCATCACCCCAGGCCTGGGCACGGTTTTCGGCCTGAGTGCTGGAATATTCCCGCCAGGCGGCCCCGCCAACGATGCCCAGAATCACCAGCAATGCGATCCAGCCATAACGGCGGAACAGCGCGAACAACCGGTCGCGGCGCAGATCCTCGGTGACCTCGTCGATGAAGCTGTCGTTCTGATTGGCCATATCGCCCCCGGATTTTCTTTCGCGCTGTTCTATACGGGGTTTCACCCGTTTGCCAATGGCGGCGCGCGGCGGGATTGGCGCAGGGCCGAGAAGGAATACATCGCCAGCGCCGTCCAGATCATCGCAAAGGCGATCATGTGCCAGCCGGTGAAGGTTTCGCCGAAAAGCAGAACGGCGCACAGGAATTGCAGCGTCGGGTTCAGATAGAACATCAGCCCCAGCGTGGTCATCTCTACCCGGCGTGCCGCATAGCTGAACAGGATCAGCGGCACCGCGGTAATCGCACCCGATGCGATCAGCAAAAGCGAGACCGGCAGATTCGTACCAAACCCGATCGGCTGGGCCAGCGGGGCTGGCATGATGCCGAACGCCTGTGCCAGCAGCCAACCAAGCGCCAGGGGTGTCAGCAGCGCGACCTCGGCCGCGACGGAAAGCACAGGGCCAAGCGGCAACGCCTTCTTGACCACGCCGTAAAGCACGAAAGTGATGGCCAGCCCCAGGCTGATCCAAGGTGCGACGCCCAAGCCCCAAGTCAGCACCGTCACGGCCAGCGCGGCCAGCAGACCGGCCAGCGCCTGCGTCCGCGTCAGGCTTTCGCCAAAGATCAGCACCCCCAACACCATGGCGACCAGCGGAAATATGTAATAACCAAGCGAGCTTTGGACCACATGGCCGGCCTGTATCGCCCAGATGAACATGCCCCAATTGGTCGAAATCGTCACGGCGGCAAAGGTGATCCGCCCCAATTGGTTCCCGGTCAGCGCGCTGCGCAGTTGACCGAGCCGGCCTTGGACGGCAAGCACGATCAGGAACAGCACCAGCGACCAGATGGTGCGATGGGCCAGCACCTCGACGGTCGGAACGTCGGCAAGCGCACGGTAAAAGATCGGCGACAGACCCCAGATCACGCAAACCGCGATCATCGCCCAGAAGCCCTTGGTCCATTCGCTCATGCGTGCCTCCTTTCCGACGCGCCCAGCCATGCGTCCGAATCGAGGCAAGGGCAAGGGTGGTCGCGAAGCTGTCGTGAGCGCGACAGGGATCTCTGGTCCCTTGGGAAAGAGAAGGTAAGTCGACCGCCCACGATAGTGCGCGCGAGTTACACGGGCAGGGCACTCATGCGCAGGACCCTATCATATTCAGAATAACATTCCAGTCCCGCCCATCCGGGGCGGGGAACATGCTTACGGTCCAGCCGAGCGCCGAGTGCCGTTCGGCCAGTTTATGCGCGGCTTCGCGGCCAGCCTTATCACCATCGTTGGCAAACGGTCAGGCGATGAGGTTTATCGGGCAGGCGCAGGCCCGACATGCCGCTGGTGGACATGCCGGCCCAGATCCGGGCTGGGGCGACGGATAAGTCCGCTGGCCAAGGCCCAAGGCGGTCTCGATGCCGTCGGACACCACCAGCGGCCACTTTTCGTCCGCAAGCCGCACGCCGCCGCCGGCTGTCGCTCCCAGCATCGCTTCGGCAGGCTCGGCATCCGCCTTCCCTGTCCCGTCCATGCGCAGATGGGTGCGATATAGGGCGAGCCGGGGAAGCCCCGTGATCGGCACCACCATGGCTGGGAAGCGGCGGGCGGTGGGGTGCCAGGAAGCGGGACGAAAGCGCAGCGTGTCGGGCAAGGCGCAGGTGATGCCCCTACCCCACAGAAAGGTTTCCGCGATAGTGCCGTGAATGGGAATAGCCTCGCGCCGGAAGGCCAGCACGTGCTTTTCCGCCTTCTCGGCTTCGGCCAGTTCCTCCGCTTCCCGGCTGGCGATTTCCAATGCGCTGGGCGGCGTGAAGCTGCCCTCGGCCAGCCCGAAATCTGAGGCTGCGGACCGCCAACTCCGGCTGATCCGATGATGGGTTTCGGTCCAATTTGAACACAGGCATTGGTGTCGGATGGATGACAGGCGGAGGGGCATGGCAACCAAGCCCTTCGGATACCGATGCGGTTGCGGGAGGCACCGCATCCACGCCGCCGTTTCCGATTGCCCCAAGGTGAATATCGCGTAAGTTCAGGCCCTTGAAAAGCCCGCACAGAATCGCACGGATGCCGCATGGATCTATATGATAGCCGCACAGCCATCAGTACCTTCCTCTTCAAGAAATGCAGCCCGGAACCTGTGGATCTGGCATTTGTCCTTTGTAGCCCGACGATCAGCAGCATCCATCCGGCCATTACGCTCTACAAGTCAGGGCTGGCCCCGAGAATATTGATTTCAGGCGCGGGCACTGCCGTCGATGGATCGGTGGAGTGGTCCTTTTATCACGACCATGCCCTTGCCTCGGGCGTGGCGGAAAGCGCGATCCTGCTTGAGAAGGCCGCCCGCAATACCGCTGAGAATGCGGCTTTCGGTGCGGCTCTGATCGAGAAGGAACTGGGTTGGGCGAAGGTCCGCAGTCTTGCCGTCTGCACCAAGCCCTTTCACATGCGCCGCGCGATCATGACCCTTCGCCGACATGTCCCAGCCGATGTGCGGCTGATTGCCCAGCCCCCGGAGGATCCCGGCGATCTTTCTGCGGAAACCTGGTGGCAGACCGCACAGGGCCGACAGCGCATATTCGCCGAGTTGGGAAAGATCGGTGAATATGCACTCAAGGGGGACCTGGACGATGTCTGATCTCGCTCGGATGCATCTGATCGGTGTCGGGGGCAGCGGCATGCTGCCTTTGGCGCTGCTGCTCAAGCAGGCGGGCCACCC
This sequence comes from Paracoccus methylovorus, assembly GCF_016919705.1. Classification (NCBI taxonomy): domain Bacteria; kingdom Pseudomonadati; phylum Pseudomonadota; class Alphaproteobacteria; order Rhodobacterales; family Paracoccaceae; genus Paracoccus; species Paracoccus methylovorus. The sequence continues at coordinate 1,889,677 of NZ_CP070368.1, read as the reverse complement.
TGTCACCGGCAGCGACAATCTCTGCGCCCCCGCGCGTCTTGCTATGCTGGAAGCACAGGAGATCGAGGTTCTTTCGGGGGCCGATCCGACCCGTGTGAAAACTGCGGATTGCGTCGTGGTAAGCCCGGCCATTCCCGAGACCCATGTGGAACGGCGGGCGGCGCGACGCGACGGCGTTCCCGTCAAGACCCGCGCCCAGGTGCTGGCCGAGCTGATCGCCGACCGTCTCAATATCTGCGTGGCGGGCAGTCATGGCAAATCGACGACGACGGCGATGCTCATCCACATCCTGAGCGCTGCGGGAAAAGGTGATTTCGGCTATATGCTGGGCGCATCCTTTGCCGCCCCCGATATTGCTCCCGCGCGATTGGGCGTGCCTGCCGCGCCCTTCGTGACCGAAGCCTGCGAAGCCCATGGCGCTCTGGCGCACTGGCGGCCCTCACATGCCATCCTGACCAACCTCGATGACGATCACGCGGATCATTATGGCGGGCTGACCGAGTTGAGACGAGCCTTCGCGGCCTTCCTGTCGCGATTGCCACCGGAGGGCAAGGTGATGGCCTGCGGCGACGATCCGCGTGTCATCGAAGTCCTGCGCGAGGCGCGCTGTGCGGCCCTGACATATGGCTTCCGCGATGAGAATTCGTTGCGGGCCATTCAGGATAGGCCCGGAAGCGCCACCGTCTTCCTGCACGGAAAGGAAATGGGATCGCTGTCTCTGGCCGTTCCGGGGCGCCACAATCTGCTCAATGCACTGGGCGCTCTTGGAATGGCGCTCACGCTTGGCGTCGGGTTCCAGACTGCGGCCAGTGCGCTGGCCGAATTTCACGGGGTCGCGCGGCGGTTGCAGCGCATTCCCACCGAAAGCCCGCTGCGCATCTTCGACGACTTTGCCCACCATCCGGCCGAGATCGCAGCCTCGATCGCTGTCCTTCGCGAGACGACGCAGGGCCGGCTGATCGCGATCTTTGAGCCTCAGTTGCACAGCCGGGTCGCGCGCATGGCCTTGCGCTTTGCGCAGGCTCTGGGTGCGGCGGACCACAGCTTCATCCTGCCGGTGGCGACGCTTGGCGAGGCCGTGCAAGAGGGGAATGGAGATGCCGCGCTGGCCGATGCCTGCCGTTCCATGGGACTGTCCTGCCAACACGTCTCGGACTGGTCAGAGCTGCTGCTGCGGTTGCAGGACGATCTGCAAAGCGACGACACGCTTGTCGTCATGGCGGGCGCCAGCGGAGCGGGGATCGCCGAGCGACTTTCCGAGGCGCTTTCGCGCCCGCCCGCGCCCGGGCCTGCTTCAAGCGTTCTGAACGGAGAAAGGCGGCCTTTGCCGCCCGATCTGCTGACCCTCGTTGCCGGGCACGCCGCCCGGCAGCCCGCGGCGCCCGCCGTTGAAATGGGGCACCGCCGTCTCAGCTATGCGGATCTTGTCCTCAGGACCGATGATCTCTCCGCAACCCTTACCGCAGCCGGTGTCAGGGCCGGCGACAGCGTCGGCGTCTGCCTTGGCCTGACGGTGGACCGTGTGACCGCGTTCCTTGCCATTCTCCAGCTTGGCGGCATCTTCGTGCCGCTCGACCCGGCCCTGCCGAGTGAGAGGCTACACTACATGCTCGAGACCGCAGGCGCGCGGACGGTCATCGTGAATGCCGCAAGCCCCGCCTTGCCGGACATCGGCCTTCGCTTCGTCAATTGCGGCCAACTGCCGGATTGTGGCGGAAGGCCCGGGGTCGACTGGCGACCAAAGGAAAGTGCGGCGGATGCGCTGGCCTATATGATCTTCACCTCCGGGACGACCGGGCAACCCAAGGCGGTCGAGATCTCGCGCGGCGCGCTTGCCAATTACGCGGTCGCGGCGTCCCGACATTTCCAGATCGCCCACAGCGCGCGCGTCTCGCAGATCAGCGGCTTCGGCTTCGATGTCTCGGTGGGGGACATGGCCATGGCACTGGCCGCAGGGGCCTGTCTTGTCTACCCCACGGATTTGCAGGCGATCCCTGGCCCGCCCGTCGGTCGCTTCATCGCGCAGGCCCGGCTGACGCATCTCTCGCTGACGCCCTCGGCCCTGTCGATCATTCCCCAGGCAGAGCATCCGGAGCTGACCCATGTGATCGTTGCGGGCGAAGCCTGCCCGCCCGCGCTGGTCGAGCGTTGGGGGAAAGGCCGCAGCTTCATCAACGCCTATGGGCCGACGGAAGCCACGGTCGAGGCTCTGTTCGCCATTTGCGTGCCCGGCAAGCCGGTTACCATCGGGCGGCCGATCGACAATATGGGGGCTTGTCTGATGGATGAGAACCTCCAGCTTGCCGTACCGGGACAGGAGGGGGAACTTTGCCTATTCGGGCCGGGTCTGACCAAGGGATATCGGCACCTGCCCGCGCTGACCGAACAGCAGTTCCCGGTGGTTCACATCCCCGGCCAAGGCATCATCCGCATCTATCGCACCGGAGACCGGGTAAAGGCTGGACCCGATGGCGCACTCGTCTATCTGGGGCGCATGGACAGCCAGTTGAAGTTCAACGGCTATCGCATCGAGCCCGGCGAGGTCGAGGCGGCCCTGTGCAACTTGCCGAACGTGATTGACGCGGCCGTGTCGCTCGCTTCCTCTCCTCATTCCTCTGATCGCCTGATCGCCCATGTGGTGATGCTGCCCGGCGCGTCCTCGCCCGATCCGGTGGACCTGCGCGAGCGGCTGCTGAGGCACCTGCCGTCCTACATGGTGCCCTCGGTCTTCCTTCCGGTTCCCGAGGTCCCGCGCAATGCCAGCGGCAAGCGTGACCGCAACGCGCTGCCGGTGCCGCCGCAACTGATGCAGCCGTCAAAGGCCTGCACCATCGGCACTGCGACAGAGGCAAAGCTTATGGGGCTGATCGATGAACAGGTCGGGGCGAATGTCGTCACCGGCACGCGGGACAGCCTGCGCGATGCCGGAGTCGACTCGCTGTCGATGGCGAATCTCCTGTTCGCGATCGAGGATGCTTTCGGCATCACGCTCGATATCGGATTCGAGGCGGGTTTCGACACCGTTGAAGTCCTCGCCCTGATGGTGGATGCACAGCTCAAAGCCCCACATGCGCCCTCGTCGCCCGGTCTCGAGGATGTGCTGACCGCGAAGATCACGCCATATCTCGCCACATGGCCCGGCCGGCGGCTTGGCAAGGTCGGGCTGGTGCGGAGCCTGAGCGACGAGCGGCCGCTTCCGAAGCTCTTCTGGTGCCTTCAGGCAGGCCATGAGCTTTCACGACTGAGCGAGAGCCTGCGCGACGCGGCATCCGTTTTCGGATTGCGCTCGGGGCATCTTGCCGTCGAATACAGTGCCGATACTCTCAAGGCGCTTGGCCGGCTCTATGCCGACGAGATTGCAGCCGTTGCTCCGACCGGCCCGCTGTTCCTCGGAGGGAATTGCCAAGGGGGCCTCGTGATCCGCGAGGCCGGGCTGGAACTGATGCGTCGGGGCCGTGACGTCGCCCTGACCATCCTCATGGAGCAGGGTCGCTTCTTCCACTATCCGGGCACCACTCTCCTCCTCTTCGGAGCGGGCAGCTATCTCAATCCCTATGGTCATATCGATGCGCCGGAACAGCTGTTTCGTACCGCCTATCCTGCGGGCCATCATGTCGAGATCATCCCTGGGGCTCATGGGCACTATTTTACGCCCGAGAATGTCGGCGCCCTCGCCGGGACGATCCTTCGTCACCTTGACCGCCATTGCGACGGGAGAAGGACCGTCCCCGATCATCCTCACCTCGCACAGGCACATGGCTGCCTGCATCCGGTTTGACCGTGGCAACGCGGTTTGCCGATGCTTTGGAGCGCCTGCGCAAGGCTACAATCCGCGCGCTTGGCGACCCTCGCGCGCGCTTGCGACGGCTTTGGCGCGCCGCGCGCGCAGTTTTGGGTTTCGGACGTGGCATGCTCGGCTACCCCGCCGCGTGGTTCGGTCTGTTCCGGCCGCGCGATGAATTGGCTGCGGCGGTCGCAGAACTGCTTGTCGTGGGATTCTACGGTTCGAATTCCCGGTCCTCCTCGGCGCGGCTTCTGGCCCGGCAGGTCCATCGCGGCCAGGTCGGCGGGGTGTTCTTCGTCGCCCAGAACATCGGCCCAATCGACGAGTTGACCGATCTGATGCGTCTGTTCCGCGCTGGCGGCAATCAGCCGCTGATCGCCATTGATCATGAAGGCGGTATCGTTCAGCGACTGACCAAGGCGCATGGCGTCACTCGGTTACCGGCCGCCCGAACGGTCGCCGCAACCCTGTCGCCGACTGAGGCCCGCCAGCTCTATGCAGGGGCGGGGCAGGAGCTTGCCGCGCTTGGCTTCAACATCAATCTCGGTCCCGTGTTGGATGTCGACGATCCTGCAAATCCGGTGATCGGCAGGCCGAAGCGGTCCTATGGCACCGATCCCGAACGCATAGCCGCCTATGCCGAGGCCTTTGCCAGCGGTTTTGCCAGCGCGGGCATTCTTTGCACGGCCAAGCATTTTCCCGGCCATGGCCGCTCCGTGAGTGATAGCCACCACGGGGTCGCCGACATTTCGGCGCATTGGACCGAGGCGGAGCTGGAGCCTTTCATGCGACTGTTCGCGTCGCCTCACGCCCCCGCTATGGTGATGATGGGTCATCTGCGTCTTGACCGTCTGGCGCCCGACGGGCGACCGGCCACCGTCTCGGCCCCCATCGTGACGGGTCTTCTGCGGCAGAAGTTCGGATACAAGGGCGTCGTGATGACAGATGATGTCGACATGGACGCCATCAGGCATCTTATGAGCCGGAGGGAGGCTGTCGTGCAGGCGCTAGCCGCCGGAAATGACCTGATCATGATCAAGAATCTGTTTGGCTACGACCCCTTGCTGCCACAACGCGCGGTGCGCTGGGTTCGCAAGGCCATCGCCCAAGGGACCCTGACCGAAGCGCAGATCACGGCGGCGGTCACGCGTGTACGGGCGATCCGCCGACAGGCCTGGCAGGGCAGGGCCTGATGCAGACCCGACATGGGGTGCATCCGACGTGTCCGAGTTCATGCGAGGCATCCAGACCGGTGCGACAAGGATATCATTCCCACGCGAATTTCGAAGCATCGCGTCCGAACGGCAGTTTCCGGGAGTGCTGCTTTGCGCGTGACAATGACCTGACCGTCCACGATCCGGGTGCCGCGCTGCATTCTCAGCACGTTCCCGACCCTGTTTACCTTTGGTCTGGACAACCCGAAGTCAGGCCCCGCCCGGCAGGCATGCAACTGATCGCGGCCAGCTGAATGGCGGCGGCAGAGGAACAGCGTATCGGATGCATTGTTCCCTCCACTTGAGCGCAGCAGTCCAAACGTCGCCGGAGCTAAGGCATAGACCATCCTCATCTGGGCGAACACTCTCTTTTCGCTCCACCGTTTCCAGCGGTTGTAGAGGGTCTTGTCGTGTGTTTCATCGCGGGAACGCTAATCCTGACGGCAGATGGCGAAGTGCCGATCGAGCAGATCGGCGTTGGCGATCTGGTGCAGACCCGAGACAACGGCCTGCAGCCGGTGCGCTGGATCGGTTCGCAAAAGCTGGGTGCGGCGGAATTGGCCGCCATGCCGAAGCTGCAGCCGATCCGTGTCAAGGCCGGGGCGCTGGGGCCGGATGCACCACGACAGGACCTGCTGGTTTCGCCGCAGCACCGGGTGCTGGTGCGCTCGAAGATCGCCCAGAAGATGTTCGGAGCATCCGAGGTGCTGGTCGCCGCCAAGCAACTTCTGCAACTGGATGGCTTCGACATCGCCACGGATGTTTCAGAGGTCACCTATTTCCACATGCTGTTCGACCGGCATGAGGTGGTGGTGTCGAACGGGGCTGAGACGGAATCGCTCTATACCGGCCCCGAGGCGCTGAAATCCGTGGGCAAGGCGGCGGTCGAGGAAATCTTCGCGTTGTTCCCGCAACTGGCGGATCCCGATCATGTCCCGGAGCCGGCGCGCTATCTGCCCTCCGGCCGCCAGGCCCGCAAGCTCGGCCTGCGCCACCTGCAAAACCACCGTCCGCTGGCCATGAGCGCATGATGGACGGAGCATCTTACCGTTGAATCTGTCGCATTCAGTCAATCCAAAGACGGCGGGTTCTTTGGTGGGTTGGAGCAGAAACGGTTAAAATTTTACGGTATTTTCATACATCTCATGGAGATTATGGAGGCGGGTACCGGAATCGAACCGGTCTTCACGGATTTGCAATCCTTCTCCTAACCTTGAAAATACTAGAAATCTTTGTAAACGCCCCTGCTTTGTTCACGCTCATAAATCAAAGACTTATGCTGCGGTCGTAAACCGTTCGGACTGCGCCGCTGGCCGCATTTCTGTTGCTGATGTGGTGCCGGCATGAGCCATGACGCCACCTCGTGGGCCTTCAAGCAGCGCGGCGTGGGAACAGCGAAGCTGGTTCTGCTCGCCTTGGCCGACTGTCACAATCCCGTCTATGGCTGCTTTCCGTCCCAAGCCTATCTGTCTGCAGTATGCGAGATCCACCGAGACACGGTGAACGAACACCTGAAGCTGTTGGAAGCTCGTGGCCTGATCCGTCGAGTGCGCTCGGTCGATCCGGTGACGAAGCGCCAGCGCCCGACCAGATATAAGCTCGCCTTTGAGGATGATTTCGCGACGAGCGACGGCGGTTCGCAGCCCTCGAATGGGGAGGAAAAAGCCGTGTCGGAAATCCCGACTCGGGCCGAAAAACCCGTGTCGGAAATTCCGGCAGAGCCGTGTCGGATTTACCCGGAAAGCCGTGTCGGAAATTCCGACACTAACCTTGTAAGAGAACCTTTAAGAGAACCTTGTGTTGGCGGCGCCAGCGCCGCACACAACTCGGCGGACTTTCAAACCCTCTGGAAAGCCCATCCTCGGCCTCGTGACCGAGAGGCTTCTGCCAAGCTCTTTGCTGATGCGGTGGAGGCTGGGGAAGATCCCAAGCGGATTATCCAAGCAGCCGAACGCTACGCGGCCGAGAACGCTGGCAACAAGGCGATGTACGTCGCCTATTCCACCACCTGGCTTGAGAACCAGCGTTGGCGCGACTTTCCGGGCGAGCCATTGCCTCAATCGGTCGAAGGCAGCGATGCAAGGGCTGCGGTCTTCTGGGCCAACAAGATCAAATCCGGGCGCTACGTGCCACCTTCGGCCATCAATCCGGCGCTGGCCAGCTGCATGCTCAAGAACGGGCTGGTGACGACCGATCAGATGCGGCGAGCGGGGCTCAGCCCATGACCGGTCCAACCCCTCGCACTCCCCGGCGGGTCCTTCCCCCTAAAGGACCGCACGGGGGTCATTCGCGCCCCGTTACAGATGAAAGAGGTAATTTAATACCGCATTGATATTGTACTTGCTGTTGTTGTTGTCCCGTGCGGGACCGGAAGGGCGGCCGATCTGCTCAACGTCGAAAGCAAAGGAAAATCCATGTTCGACAATCTGAAACCCGACGCGGCGCAACCGTCCGCACGTCACTTGGCGCAGATGCGTCTGGCAGTCCGCAAGGCCGGCATCCCGGCGCAGTATGCCGACCTGATGGCCGAGGCAGGCGTGACCTCCGCCACCGCCGAGGCGACAGCACAGGGTCTCGCCCAGCTTCATGAGATGACCCAGCCCTTCGTGAGTTCTGGCCGGCTCGATCAGGCGGCAATGCTGCGGATCACTCGACACGCTCTCAAGGCCGGGGCCGCAATCACGGGCGAAGACAGTGCTGCCCGCACCCAAGCCATTGCCACGGCGGCAGGTGAAGAGACGCAGGTCATTATGGCCGCTGCAGAGCCGCCCGGGCGCGTCTACCCGAGCCAGTTCGATGTTGCCGGGCTGATCGTGCCGGCGCGTGCCGATAGTCGCCATGCGATGCCCAGCCGCGCGGAGTCGATGGCAGACGGGCTGTTGGCGCGTATGCAGGCCGGCCATATCCCGACCCATGGCCGTCAATATGCGGCAATGCGTCTGGATGAGATGGCGCACCTGTCCAATGGCGGCAATTACGCGACCCGGCGCACGGGCACCATGATGGTTGCAGGAGCAATGAGCACTGATGATTTCCGCTTCGCCCTGGCGATCGCCTCGAACAAGGTTCTGCTGAACGCCTATGAGGCATCCGAATCGCAGATCAAGAAGGCGTCGCGGCAAGTTTCGGCACCCGACTTCCGCCCCATCAATACCGTGCGCGTCTCAGGCGGTGTTGAACTCGGCAAAGTGAATGAAGGCGGTGAGTTTACTGCCGGCGTGATCAACGATGCGGGGGAGGCCTTTGCCGTAGAGACCTATGGCAAGATCTTCGGCCTGACTCGGCAGGCGTTGGTAAATGACGATCTGGGCAGCTTTGACCAGAGCTCGCGCCTGTTTGGGCAGGGTGCCGCGCTGACTGAGGCGCGGCTGTTTGCTGGTTTACTGGAGAAGAACGGCGGGGCGGGGCCGGCCCTCTCGGATGGTCGTACGCTCTTCCATGCCGACCACGGAAACCGGCCGACGGCTGGCGGGGCACTGAGCATCGAAACCCTCTCGGCCGCGCGCGTGGCGATGCGCCGGCAGAAGGGTCTTTCGGGTGAGGCGATTCAGGTGCAGCCAGCGCTGCTGATCGTGCCGCCTGAATTGGAGACCGTTGCGCAAAAGCTGGTGGCTGAAATTACCGCGGCTTGGCGAGGGCGAGAATACCGCCACTGCGCTTGGCGCCTTTCTCGAGCAACATGCCGGCGAGCCGGTTCGCGTCACGGTCAATTCCTTCGGCGGACACGCGGCCGAAGGCGCGGCGATGATGGCGCTGATCGGCCAGCACGGCACGGTGCGTGCCGAGGTTCTGGGGATTGCCGCCTCCGCCGCTTCGCTGCTGCTGATGGAGGCTGCGCATATCGCCATGCACTCGGCAGCACTGCTGATGATCCACAACCCCGCCGCGCTGGCCTTCGGCACTGCCGACGAGTTGCGCGGGGAGGCAACTACGCTGGACAAGATAGCGGATACCTATGCGGCGGCCTATTCGCGCTGCACCGGCCACCCGCTGAGCCGCATTCGCGCGTGGATGGATGCCGAGAGTTGGATGAACGCAGAGGAGGCGCTGGCGCTGAATTTCTGCGACGAAATCACCGGCGAAGGCGAGCGGGCGAAGGCTGTCGCCGCCTTCGATTACACCCGCTTCAAATCGGCGCCGGCCCAGCTTCTGCGGCGCGCCGCCCGCAATGGCTGGGCTGGAGAGACAGCTGCATCCACCCCGGCCCACTAAAACGGAATATGAGAGACATGGCCGTGCTACCTTCTCAATTTAGGCAGATGATTGGCCTGATCCGCGCCGAGGATCTGGCCGAGGAATGGGGCTATGCCGGCGCGAATAGCGCCTTTCGCAATTTCTGCGCGAAACTCGGCCTGCGGCATGTACCGGGGCGCCCCGGATGGTTCGATCCCAAGCACGTCCGTCAGCGTCTTGACGCAGCTCAGGGCATGGAGATCCTCACGCCGTCGCGCGGCCCCGATGGTGCCCCGTCGCTGGTGTCGCAACGGAGGGCGCGCAATGCCTCGATCTAACCTGCCGAAGGGTGCCCATCGCGTCCGTCGCGTCACCAAAGCTGGCGCGAAGTTTCATTTCTACGCCTGGCGCGGCGGTCCGAAGTTCTGGGAGGATACCGCCCGCTTTCCGAACGATCCGGCTTTCTTCGTGGCTTTTGCAGACGCCACCGCGCGTCCCAAGCCGGCGCATTACATGACCGTCCAGATGGTTGACGACTTTCTGTCGAGCGCGGAAATGCCCAAGGGCGAGCGCACTCGGCAGGATTATCGCCTGTGGGCGCTGCGCTTCTCGGCGGCGTTCAAGGACGATCCCGCCGCGATGTTCGAGGAGCCCGAAGCGCGGGGCGAGGTCAACGAGTGGCGCAAGCAATGGGCGCATTCGCCACGGCAGTACGACTATGCCGGCACCGTGGTGACGCGGATGCTCAATTGGGCATGGAAGGACGCCGGCAAGATCCGGATGCACTACTGCGGCGACTTTCGGAAGGTCTATGAGGTCGACCGTTCGGAAATCGTGTGGACCCCCGCGCAGCGCGAGACGGTCTGTGCCCATGCGCCAGAGTGGGTGCAGCGCATCCTCACGGCTGGATGCGAAACCGGGCTGCGGCCTGCCGACCTAGTGCGCCTGCATCGCAACCAGATCGAGAAGACGCCACAGGGGCGCCGCATTCGCATCAGGACGAACAAGCGTAATCGCACCGCCACGATTCCAGTCACGCCGGCCATGGCCGCGCTGATCGACGCCACGCCGGCCGACCGCATGTTGATCCTAGTCAGTGATCGCGGGCGGCCGATGACTGGCCGCCACGCTTCGGACAGCTTGCGCTACTGGCGCAACAAGGCGGGGCTGACGCCCGAAGCGATTGGGTACGATCTGCGCTTGCAAGACACGCGCGGGACGGCCGCAACTCGCCTGCTAAACGCGGGGCTGGAACTGGCGCATATCGCCTCGCACATGGGCTGGTCGGTCCGCTACGCGGCGGCTGTGATCGAGCATTACGCCCGCGTTTCGCCCGATGAATCGGACGGCATTCTGGTCAAGCTCGCCCAGTCGAAAGGGGGCACAAAGTGAACAAAATTGTAAACGCTACTGTAAACGCCGGAATGAGGGGAAAGCCAGATATGGCGCAAGCTATTGAAAAGATTTGGAGGCGGGTACCGGAATCGAACCGGTCTTCACGGATTTGCAATCCGCTGCGTAACCTCTCCGCCAACCCGCCGGAGCCTCGCGTTTGCTAGGGTTTTCGTCCGGCGCGGTCAAGGGGGTTGTTGCTTTGCCCGGTGCTTTCCCCAGAAATCGCCTTGGACGCGGAATCGCTTGTCCGGGCGGCGGGGAGTAACCGAGGCGGGCTATCACCCGGCATTTGGCTCTGTAAGTCCGACGTCAGCCTGCCTGCCTAGTGCCCCCAAGGACCGTGATGCGTGTCCCTGCCGTCCAGCCGGTCGAACCCGTGGGCGCCGAAAAAGTCGCGCTGGGCCTGGATCATGTTTGCCGTGCCGCGGCCGGTGCGCATCATGTCGAACCAGCTCAGCCCCGAAGCAAGCGCCGGCAGCGCATGACCGTGCAGCACCCCTTGCGCCACCACCTGCCGCAGGGCCGGGATGCTGGCCTGCAACCTTTCAGCGAAGGCCGGCGCCAGCACAAGGTTGCGCGCCGGGTTCTCGGCCAGGGCCGCTGCCATGTCGTTGAGCATGGCCGAGCGGATGATGCAGCCCGCCCGCCAGACCCGGGCGATACCCGGCAGATCCAACTGCCAGCCGAAATTGCGACCTGCGGCCTCGATCATCGCGAAACCTTGCGCATAGCACAGGATCTTGCCGGCGATCAGCGCCGCCTCCAACTCGGCTGTTGCCAGTTCCAGCGGCTGGGGGGCGGGGCCGAACCGCGCCTCGCCCGCCTTTCGTTCATCCAGACGGGCCGAGACGTTGCGCGCCATCACTGCCGCTTCGATCACCGGGATCGGCGCGGCCAGATGCTGCGCCTCGACGGCGGTCCAGCGTCCGGTGCCTTTCTGACCGGCCGCGTCGAGGATCACGTCCAGCATCGGTGCCCCCGTCAGCGGATCGCTGGCGCGCGAGACGGTGGCCGAAATCTCGATCAGATAGGATTTCAGCGGGCCTTCGTTCCAGAGGGCGAAGGTCTCGCCGATGCCAGAGGCATCCATGCCCAAGCCGTCGCGCATCAGGCCATAAATCTCGGCGATCATTTGCATGTCGGCATATTCGATGCCGTTATGGACGGTCTTGACGAAGTGACCGGCGCCGGCGTCGCCCATCCAGGTCGCGCAGGGGGTGCCGTCCTCGGCGCGGGCAGCGATGGCCTGCATGATCGGGGCGATGCGATCCCAGTCGGCACGCGCCCCGCCGCCCATGATGGCGGGGCCGTGACGCGCGCCTTCTTCGCCGCCGGACACACCCATGCCCAGAAACCGCATCGGCAGGTCCGAGGCCGTGCGGCGGTTGGTGTCGTGGAAATTGGCGTTGCCGGCGTCGACCAGCAAATCCCCGGGGTCGAGCAGCGGGGCCAGTGCAGTGATCTGGTCATCGACCGGCTGACCTGCGGGAACCATCAGGATGATGGCGCGGGGCGGGGCGATGGCAGCAACCAGATCGGCCAAGCTTTCGGTCGGTATCACGCGATCCGCCAGCTCGCCCGCCTCGGCCTGAAAACGGCGCGTGACCGCGGTCGTGCGGTTCCAGACCGCGATGGGAAAGCCCTTTTCGGCGATGTTCAGCGCCAGCGCCGCCCCCATCGTGCCAAGGCCGATCAGGCCGATTTGCGCCTTTGTCATCGTGGTCCCGCTCCGTTCCGCTTGTATCGTCCGGCCCATCATACGTGCGACATTCGCCCGGTTTTGGCGACGAACCGATGTTATCGTTAACTATGCGCAGCCGGACCTGTTTGCCAAGGCCGGGCGCGCGCCGGGCGACATGCTGCGTGGCGGATCAGCGATAGATATAGTCGCGCCGGAACGGATAGGCCGATTGCGCGCCGGGCAGGTCAGGCGTCGCAATGGCCGGGTTGGGATGGATCAGCAGGATCTGATAAAGCGCCACCCAGCCCTGTTCAAAGGCCAGCGCACAGCCCGCCAGATAAAGCCGGTAGGCCTGCAATATCTCGGCGGCGCGTTCGGGCGGCATAGAGCGTGCCAGCACCCGCTGGGCCTCGGGCAGTTGCGCCTCCAAAGCATCCGACCATGCCCAGAGCGTGCGGGCGTAATGTGGCCGCAGGTTCTCGGTATCGACCATTTCCAGCCCGGCCTGCGACATGCTGCGGATGGCCTGGCTGACATGGATCAGCTCGCCGCCCGGAAAGATGTATTTCTCGATGAAGGCGCCCAGCCCGCCCCCGACCATCGCATCATCCACCCCCGAGGCGGCGATGCCGTGGTTCAACGCCAAACCGCCCGGTCGCAGGAGGTGGCGCAGGGTCTCGCAATAGGTGGCCATTTTGGCGCGCCCGACATGTTCGAACATCCCTACCGAGGCCAGCTTGTCAAAGGGCTTGTCGGGCACCAGATCGCGATAATCGCACAGCAGGACTCGCACCCGGTCGCCCAGCCCCTCGTCGGCAATGGTCTGGCTTACATGGTCGAACTGGTTTTGCGACAGGGTGATGCCCGTGGCGTCGACGTCGTAATGCCGCGCGGCATGCAGCAAAAGCCCACCCCAGCCTGCGCCGATATCGACGAAACGCTCGCCCGGGCGCAGGTCCAGCTTGCGACAGATCAGATCCAGCTTGGCCTCTTGCGCCTTTGCCAGCGTCATCTGCGGATCGGCGAAATAGGCGCAGGAATAAACCCTTCGCGGGTCGAGCCAGAGCGCATAGAATTCGTCGGACACATCATAATGTGCGCGGATCTGCCGGGCATCGCGGTCGCGACTGTGATGCACCACCGAGCTGATATGATAAAACAGCCGCCGCCAGGGCTTGGGCTGGATCAATTGCCCGCCGCCGGGAACCAGAGCGGCGACGATTCGCATGAGGTCCCGCATCGAGCCCTCGATCCGGGCGCGGCCGCGTACGATCTCGTCCCCCAGCCGGTCCAGCCGGGCCGAGGCCAGCGGCGCCAGCGCAGTCATGTCCTTGAACGAGATGGTGACGCGCGCATCGGGCGGACCCAGCCGCTGCCCCGAAGGCAGGCGCACCGCCAGCGGGACCGAGAGTTGTTGCAATTTCCGTTCGATCAGAGCTTCCAGAGCCGGCATGATCACCTCACGCTTGGGCTGGCCGCGATTCAATGGAATGGGGTTGCGAATGCGCGGCAGCTTTTTCCTGACGACTGTCCCGGATGTGGCAGCCGGGGCAACTCTGGTTACCATACTAGACCCAAACCACGGAAAATGACCAGAGGCAGGTGGGACAATCTGCCACAGGTTGTGCTTGCATGGCTAAATGTCTGACCAGAAAAGCCGAAAACGGCCCGTAGGCCGTTTTTCGCAATCCCTAAGGAAGATTTTTTGGAGCGGGCGATGAGATTCGAACTCACGACCCTAACCTTGGCAAGGTTATGCTCTACCCCTGAGCTACGCCCGCACTCCATCCCGACGGCGCTTCGCCTTCGGTGAGGCGTCATTTATGGGAGCGCGTCGGGGGGTGCAAGGGTAAAAATCGCACCGCCTGGAAAATTTTCGCACCATCATCGGGGGCGGGTGAAAGGCCGCAAGGGACGGCAATGGGCTTGACCGGCGGCCGGCTTTGCCGAAACCTTCCTGCCGTAAGGGGACGCGCGATGAAACCATCCGACCAGCTTTCCGAATTCGTCCGCCATGCCTTGGCCCAAGGCGGGGACCACGACGGTATCGCAAGGGCGCTGACCCATGCCGGTTGGTCCGCGCCCGAGATTGATGAGGCGCTGGGGGGATGGGAATCCGCGCCCGGCCTGCCGCCGGTGCCGCGTCCGCGTCCCTATGCCTCGGCGCAAGAGGCGCTGCTTTACGGCCTGCTGTTCCTGTCGCTTGGGATGATCGGCTGGCATGTATGCGAACTGGGCATGGCGCTGATCGACCTGTTGATCCCGGACCCCTCGGACAGCCGCTATTACGGGCCGGGCAGTTCGGTGCGTTGGTCCATCGCCTCGCTGATTGCCTTTGTGCCGCTGTTCTTGCTGCTTAACCGCAGGGTGGCACGGCTAAGCCGGGGTGACGCGGGCCGGCGGCGGTCGCTGGTGCGTAAGTGGTTCGCCTCGCTGACGCTGCTGGTCGTCGCGCTGGTGTTCCTGGCGGACGGGATCTATGTGATCTATGCGCTGCTCAATGGCGATCTGACCGCGCGCTTCGCCGCCAAGGCTGCACTGGTGGCCGCAATTGCCGGGCTGATCTTTGCCTATTACCGGGACGAGTTGAATGACTAAGGGCTGGGCCACGCTGGCCATCGCGCTTTTGGCCTTGGTGGCCATCGTTGCCGGGTTGGTGCTGACCGGCGGCCCCGGTCAGGCCCGCAAGGAACGCCGCGACCGCGAGCGTGAAAGCGACCTTTCCCATCTTAGCCGGCTGGTGGGATGTCTGGCGCGCGAAAACGGCAACCGCCTGCCCGAGAGCGTGCGGACAACGCCGGGATGCGACTGGCAGTTGCGGTTGGCCGACCCTTTTACCGGCGCGCCATATCATTACGAGGTGACTGGCCCGCGCAGCTATCTGCTGTGTGCCGCTTTCGAACTGCCGCAGCGTCGTCCGCATGGACTGTCTGATCGTGACGAATCGGGGTGCATTGCCCGTGTCTTTATCCCTGCGGGTCCGCAGCGTCCCGCTGCCGGGGCGACGATTCCCTATCGCGGCTAGCAGATCCGGCGTTTCGAACGAGAGAGGGCTGGCTTGGTTGCACCGATGAAAGGGCGCGGCTGGCTTGCTTCAAGAGAGTAAGCGGGATAAAAATACTCAACTATTATCGCCGGTCAAGGTGCCTTTGGCGCCCTGAGCGGCCCATTGTTGTCAGAACAGGTATCCGCATGATCGAATTCAACCCTTGGCCGCACGACCTTGCGCAGCATTATCGCAAGGCCGGTTACTGGATCGACCAGCCGCTGTCCCATATCCTGGACGCGCAACTGGCCGCCAATCCGCAGGCCGAGGCGCTGGTTTGCGGTTCCCGCCGCCTCAGTTATGCCGATCTGGACCGGCAGTCGCGCAATCTGGCCGCACGGCTGGCGCTTTGCGGGCTGGGGCATGGCGATACGGCGCTGGTGCAGTTGCCCAATGTGGCCGAGTTCTTCGTCACCTTTTTCGCATTGCTGCGAATCGGTGTGGCACCCGTAAACGCGCTTTTCAGCCATCGGCGGCTGGAACTGACCGAATATACCCGCCAGATCCAGCCGCGCGTGGTGATCGCTGCGCGCGAGCATGAGCTTTTCCGCGACGATGCCTTTGCCGATGAACTGCGTGCCGGTGGCGTTGCGCAACTTTTGCTGCTGGGCGAGGATGACCCAGAACGCAGCCTGACCCATTGGCTGACCTATGGCGGCGATCTGCCCGACGGTGCAGGTCCGACGCCTGCCGATCAGGTCGCATTCTTCCAACTTTCGGGGGGCAGCACCGGCACGCCCAAGCTGATCCCGCGCACACATAACGATTACGACTACAGCATCCGTGCCAGTGTCGGAATCTGCGGCGTTACCTCGGCCACGCGCTTTCTTTGCGCTTTGCCGGCTGCGCATAATTTTACCATGAGCTCGCCCGGCACGCTGGGGGTGTTCCATGCCGGCGGCGCCGTCGTCATGGCCCCCAGCCCAGAACCGCTGTCCTGTTTCGGAATCGTCGCGCGCGAGCGTGTCACAATGGTCCCGCTTGTCCCGCCCGCCGTGGCGCTGTGGCTGCGCGCGGTCGAAGAGGACCCGTCGCGTCGTGCCATGCTGGGCAGTCTTGACCTGATGCTGGTCGGCGGGGCCAGCTTTGCCGAGGCGACGGCCCGTCGCGTCCCCGAACTGCTGGGCTGCCGCTTGCAACAGGTTTTCGGCATGGCCGAGGGCTTGGTGAACTATACCCGCCTAGACGATCCGGCCGAGGTGATCTTTACCATGCAAGGCCGCCCGATCAGCCCGGACGATGAGATTCGTATCGTCGACGAAGACGGCGATGATGTCCCGGACGGCACACCGGGCGCCCTGGCCACGCGCGGCCCCTATACCTTCCGCGGCTACTACCGCAGCCCTGAACATAACGCACAGGCCTTTGATTCCGAAGGTTTCTATTATTCGGGCGACGTGGTCGTCCGGCAGGGCGGCAACCTGCGCGTCGTGGGCCGCATCAAGGATCAGATCAACCGGGGCGGTGAAAAGATCGCTGCAGAAGAGATCGAGAACCTGCTGGTCCGCTTTCCCGACATCACCCATGCCGCGCTGGTTGCCGCCCCGGATGCGCATTTGGGCGAGAAAAGCTGCGCTTTCCTTGTGCTGCGCGAGGGGGTGGGCAAGTTGTCTCCGCCCACGCTGCGCCGGTATCTGCTGGAACTGGGGGTGGCCGAATACAAGCTGCCCGACCGTTTCCGCTTTTTGCCCGAACTGCCGCTGACGGCAGTGGGCAAGATCGACAAGCGCCGCCTGCGCGACAGCCTCGCGACTGAAACCGCCTGAAAGGATGACCATGGATATTGCCCAGAAAGCCGACCTTACCCCGGAGTGGCTGGCTGCCCGCGTGCAAAAGATGATCGAGGACGATTGCGAGATCGAGCCGTCCGAGAACCTCGTCCTCTATGGGCTGGATTCCATTGCGGTGATGACTTTTTCGTCGGAGCTCAAGCAGATCGGTGTCGAGGCCAGTTTCGAGGAACTGGCGCGCGAGCCGGCGCTGGAAAATTGGTGGGCGCTGATCGCCTCGCGCCTGTGACCCGGCGGCGGGGTCAGGCGCGCAGCGTTCCCCCGCCATCGACGTAAAGGTCGGCCATGGTGACATGGCCAGCCTGATCCGAAAGCAGAAACATCACCGCGCTGGCGATATCCTCGGGGGTTGCCAGCTTTTTCAACGGGATGCCGGTGCGATAGGCTTCAAGGTTTCCCTCGATCACCGACCGCTCGCCCGCGCCGCCGTCCTCGGCCCACATGCCGGTCTGCATCGGCGTCAACGTCGAACCGGGCGCCACGATATTGCAGCGCACGCCATGGCCGGCCAGTTCCAGCCCCAGACAACGGATCAGCATGGTCGCCGCTGCCTTTGACGCGGCATAGACGCCCATGTTCATTCGCGGAATTCCCGCCGCGTTCGAACTAACTGCGGCGATGGCGCCGCCGCCGTTGCGGGCCATGGCCCGGCCAAAGGCGCGGGTCACGTTGAAAGTCCCGGTGGCATTGATGCCAAGGACCCGATCCCACTCTTCGGGCGCAAGCTCCAGCAATGGCCCGATGGCCAGCACCCCTGCGGCGTGGACGCCAAGGCCCAGCGGGCCATGCGCCGCCTCGACCTCGGCCACCAGCGCTTCGGCAGCCTGATCGTCGCGCACGTCGAGCGGTCGGTTCTCGGCTCCCGCCACCGAATTTGCGGCCAACGCCTCCTCGGTATCCGTGGCGACGACTTTCGCCCCTGCATCCAGCAGCGCGCGCACCACCGCCTGACCGATGCCGCCGGCCGCGCCGCTGACGATGGCGGTTTTGCCTTCGAACCCAGTCAGATGCATCATTTTACCTCGTTCAATGCAGCAACGGCCTGTCGGGTGGACAGCGGCACACCGCAGGTTGCGGCGATCCAGCCCATCGCCATATCCTGTTTCTCGCGCGAGAAATCGGCCTGCGCATCTGCGACGGCAAAGACTTCGATGTCGCGCTGGAATGCCTCGGCAGCGGTGGCAAGGCAGCCGATATGGGCATAGATGCCGCAGATCATCAGCTGATCCCGGCCGCGCACGCGCATCAGATGTTCCAGATTGGAGCGTTGGAAGGCGCTGTAGCGATGCTTGACCAACACGATATCACCATCGGCCGGAGCCAGTTCGGGCAGGATCTCTTCATGCTCGGGGGTGGCGCTCATGCCGGGACCCCACAGATCTGCCTGAAGCCCGCGGTCGGGGCGGAACTGGTCGCCCTTTTGCGCGGTATAGAACACCGGCACGCCCGCATCCCGCGCCGCCCGGATCAGCCGTGCGATATTCGCCACCACGGGCGTCAGGGGTGCGGCGTCCGGATAGATACGGCAGAAATAACGCTGCATGTCGTGAACCAGCAGCGCAAGCCGGTCGCGGTTGGGTTGCCATGCGCCGCGGGGGGTGGGCAGTTCGGCCTCGGACGGCGGGTCATAGGGGGTGATGCCGGGCAGGGCCATCAGATCTCTCCATTACGCACAACGCCCTGCAATGCAGCATCCTGCGGCAGGCCCAGGGCAGTCAGAAGCGCGCCAAATTTCGCGCCGGTCTCGGCGGCCTCGGCCATCGGGTCCGAGCCGGGAACGATTCCCGCGCCCGCGTATAGCCGGGCCTGCCGGTTGCTGATTTCGGCGCATCGGATGGCGACATACCATGCGCCATCGCCGCTGGGTTTGCACCAGCCGACCGCACCCGCATAGAAATCCCGCGCCACGGGTTCAAGCGCCTTGATGAAACCCGCCGCCCGCGCCCTTGGCACGCCGCAGACCGCCGGAGTCGGATGCAGGGCCGAGGCCAGCAGGACCGAGGGCGTGCCTTCGTCCTTCAACCGGCCCTCGATCCGGGTGCCCAGATGCCACATGCTGCGGGTCGAGGTAAGGCGGGTGCCTTCGGGGCAGCTTAGCTCGCGACAAAAAGGCGCCAGCGTGTCCAGGATCGACTCGACGACCAGCGCATGTTCGCGCTGATCCTTGGACGAACCGAACAACGCATCGGCAAAGGCACGGTCGGCGACCGGATCGGCCTGCCGAGGGGCCGAGCCTGCCAGCGGATGCGAGATGACGCGCCGGCCCCGTTTCTCGACCAGCAATTCCGGTGTCGCGCCGCACAGCGTGCGGCCATGCGGATGGTCCGGACCCTTGGGCAGAGCCACACGAAAGGCAGTGACGCTGCGGTCTGCACGCAAACGCGACATCAACGCCTCGACAGGGATCGGCACGGCGGATTCGACCAGCAGTGTGCGGGCCAGAACGATCTTTTCCAGCGCATCCGGGCCGCCGGTTTCCTCGGCCATAATGCCAAGTGCGCGCGTCACGGCGTCGGCATAGACCTGCGCCGCGGGTTCGGCGGTCATCTCCCAGCTTGGCAGCGGCAGGCCTTGCGGCGCGATGCCCCTGGGCAGAGGCGCCTCGCTGCAGGGGCATTGCCACAGGCAATCATCGGCATCGCGGTCAAAGGGCAGGGCACCGCCGATCATCTTGTCAGGCGCGGCCGTGGCAAGGGCCGCCGTCACGCGGGTTTCAAGCGTTGCGGCATTGCCGGCGGTAATCTGCTGCGCCGGTCCCCGGCCCAGGATGCGTCCCGATGGGCCGTCGAAACCGAAAAGAACCTGATCAGACACGGGCGCCGCCGATTTTTTCGACGCCTCGGACAGGCAGATGTTCATGATGCATCTCTTTATCAAACGAATTTTGTCCCCGATCCTGATCGCCGCCCGCAGCGGCAAGAATGGTGCAGGTTGCGCAGACATGGGTAATGCTGCGATCAGTTATTCGGGACAGAACTCTCCTGCGCAGGGGTTAGGTAACTGATAACTCGGGTGGCGAACCGCCCATTCCCCGAAAGGTACGACCGGTCGGGCAAGGTGTGAATCCCGCCCCTCAGCTTCCCGCGCGCAATCTGTCAAAGCCCTCCGGCAAAGGCAAGTAAAAAGATCAGGATTATTCCCTCCGGCCTGATTGCCGCAACAGTCGCGCAAGGCCGGGATCGGAACCCGTCATGGGGCCGGGGGGTTGCGGGTGGCCCAATGCGGAAAGACAACGACATGACAAGCCAAGGTGATCTGGCCGAAAACTTTGACTTCGATCTGGCCCGGGCCCGGGTCTGCGTCATCGTGAACATGGGCTCGGGCCGCGAGGCGGGCGATGACATCGCGGACAAGCTGCGCACGACATTGCAGGACCGGGTGGCCGAGCTTCACATCCGCGGCACCGGACAGGGTGCCGATCTGCCCGCCATGGCGCGCGAGGCCGTGGCCCAGGGGTTCGACCTGATCGTCGCGGCCGGGGGCGACGGCACGCAGGCGGCTGTTGCCGGTGCGGTGACCGGCACCTGTGCGGCAATGGCGGTCATCCCCGGTGGCACCTTCAACTATTTCGCGCGCGACCTCGGCTCGGGCGAAACGGTCGAGCAGGCGCTGAAGATGTTTGACACTCCCCGCATTCGCCCCGTTCATGTCGGAGAGATGAACGGTATGATCTTCCTGAATAACGTCAGCTTCGGCGCCTACCCCGAGATCCTGCGGCGCCGCGAAAGCATCTATCGCCGCTGGGGCCGCTCACGGCTTGCGGCCTATTGGTCGGCGGTCGCGGCGCTGTGGAACCTGCGCCGCCCGCTGCGGCTGACGGTGCGCGCGGACGGCCAGGAACGCCAGTTCACCACCGCCTTGGCCTTTGTCGCGAAAAGCGCCTATCAGCTGGACAGTTTCGGGCTGGAAGGGGCGGATTGCGTGCGAAACGGCCAGTTGGCGCTTTTGGTGGCGCGGGCGAAGCGGCCCGGACCGCTGGTGCGCTCGGCCCTGCGGCTGGCTTTGGGCAAGACGGCGCGCTACGCCGATTTCGACCTGATCTGCGCCGATGAGTTTGAACTGGAAACCGTGCCGTGCCATGAATATGTCGCCCATGACGGTGAAAAGACCTGGATGGATTCACCCTTTCGCGTCCGCGTGCGCCACGAGGCGCTGCGGGTGCTTGTGCCGGCGGAAAGCGCCGGGCGGGACGCCGGATGACCCGCATCCTGCATCTGTCGGACCTGCATTTCGGATTGGAACGCAAGCCGCTGGTCGAGCCGCTGCTCGACCGGATCAATGCCGCGCAGGCCGATCTGGTGGTGGTAACGGGTGATCTGACCCATCGCGGCCGTTCGGCTCAATTCGCGCAGGCGGCAGAGTTTCTGCGCCGGATCGAGGCGCCGTTGCTTGCGGTTCCAGGCAATCACGACATCCCGCTCTACAAGCTGGCGGATCGGGTGATGCGGCCCTATCGCCGCTGGCGCCGCGCCATCGCCGAAAATCTGGAGCCGGTGGGCCATGTCGGCAATCTGCGGGTGCAAGGGGTGAACAGCGTCGATCCGATGGCCTGGCAGCGCGGCATCATCACCCCGGCGCAAGTGGCGCGCGTTGTTGCGGGGCTGGACCCTACTTGCATCAATATCATCGCGCTGCATCATCCGATGCAGCAACGTCCGCAGGTGGACAAGGCGCTGATGCAGGGCGCTGGGCCGGCTCTTGCAGGCTTTGAGGCCGAGGGCGTGGATCTGGTCCTGACCGGCCACCTGCATTTGTGGTCGATCGGCGCCTTTCTGGGCGAACAGGGGCGACCGATCCTGCAGGTGCAGGCAGGCACTGCCCTTTGCGACCGCCCCGGGGACCGGCAGAACGAATTCGCCGTGCTGGATTTCTCGGGGCCCGACCTGCTGGTCGAACGCCACGTCGCCCCCATGAACGAGCCCGGCTTTGGCCCGCCCCAACACCTGCATTTTACCCGGCGGAACGACCTCTGGCACCCCGGCTGATTTTCTTTCGTGGACAAATATCCCGGGGGGCGTTTCTTCGGCCCCGTCGAGGGGCCAGAGAAACGGGGGGCAGAGCCCCCGCCTGCCTCGCCCCCTGTGCGACAGGGGATTGCGCCGCACCGACCGTTTCACGAAACGCCGGCCCGAATTGCGCACATTGCCTTCACCCGCTCCCCGGCGCATGATGCGGGGTCCTTTTTCCCGCCGGAACCCGATGAAGCCCCGCACTGCCAAAACCGCATCCAGCCAGACCCCGCCCAACCCGCAGCCTGAGGCCGCACCGTTGGCCGCCGATCCGGCGCGAATGGAAATCTTTCTGGTCGCCACACCCGGCCTCGAACAGCCGCTGGCCGAAGAAGCCCGCGCGCTGGGTTTTGACGCGCAACCCCAACCCGGCGGCGTCAGCTTTATCGGCGGCTGGCCCGATGTCTGGCGGGCCAATCTGGCCATCCGAGGCGCGACGCGGGTGCTTGCACGTATCGGCGCCTTCCGCGCCATGCATCCCGCGCAACTCGACAAGCGCGCGCGCCGCTTTCCCTGGGCCGACTGGCTGCGCCCGGACATTCCCATCCGCATCGAGGCCACCAGCCGCAAATCCCGCATCTATCACGCCGGCGCCATCACCCAGCGGATCGAGGCGGCGATCCGCGATAGTCTTGGTGTCCCCGTCGCCGAGGATGCGCCGCTTACGCTGAAGATCCGTATCGAGGACGACCTGTGCACCATCAGTCTGGATACCTCGGGCGAATCCCTGCACCGACGCGGCCACAAGCAGGCGGTGGGCAAGGCGCCAATGCGCGAGACGATGGCGGCGATGTTCCTGCGCCAATGCGGCTTCGACGGGCGCGAACCGGTGCTGGACCCGATGTGCGGTTCGGGCACCTTCGTCATCGAGGCGGCAGAGATCGCGGCGGGCCTGCACCCTGGCCGCATGCGCCACTTCGCATTCGAACATCTGCCGGGTTTTGACCAGCAGGCGTGGCAGGCGATGCGCGCGTCCCCCGCGATCCCGCCTGTGCCCGCGCAGGTCCGCTATCACGGCAGCGACCGTGATCCCGGCGCGATCCGCATGAGCCGCGAAAACGCCGCCCGCGCCGGTCTGGAAAGCTGGACCGGCTTTGAAAACCGTGCCATCGGCGAGCTTGAACGGCCCGAGGGCCCGCCCGGCCTTGTCATCATCAACCCGCCCTATGGCGCGCGTATCGGCAATAAGGGTCCGCTGTTCGGTTTGCACGCGGCAATGGGAGAGGTGCTGCGCAGCCGTTTCAAGGGCTGGCGAGTCGGCCTTGTCACCAGCGACGCGCAACTCGCCCGCGCCACCGGATTGCCCTTTCACGAGCCGGGACCCTATGTCGCCCATGGCGGGCTGAAGATCAGGCTCTGGCAGACTGCGCCACTATGACACAGGAACCCGGATCGCCGCCGCTGCATTGACAGACAGATCAGAGGGGCCGCAATTCCTGCGACAGGCCCCTGAACGCGCGGAGATTGCCCGATGGATATTCGTTTCGACAACAAGATCGCCCTTGTGACCGGTGCCGGCTCGGGTCTGGGCGAGGCGATAGCGCTGGAGCTTGCTGCCTCGGGGGCCACGGTCGTGGTGGCCGATCTGCACGAGCAGACCGCCCAAGCCACCGCCGGGAAAATCGTTGCGGCCGGCGGCCGGGCCGAGGCCGTGGCGGGCGATGTTTCCGATCCCGAACAGGTCCGCAAGGCCATCGCCGTCGCCGAGCGGCTGGGCGGGTTGCACCTGCTGGTGAACAACGCCGGCATTGGCGGCCCCAGCGCGCCTATCGGGGAATATCCGCTCGACGGCTGGAAAAAGGTCATCGACATCAATCTGAACGCGGTCTTTTACGGGATGCGCTACGGGATTCCGGTGATGCTGGACTCTGGCGGCGGGGCGATCGTCAACATGGCCTCGATTCTTGGCTCGGTGGGGTTCAACGGAGCGGGCGCCTATGTTTCGGCCAAGCATGGTGTCGTCGGTATGACCAAGAATGCGGCGCTGGAATATGCGCAAAAGGGCATTCGGGTGAATTCGGTCGGCCCGGCCTTTATCGACACGCCGCTGCTTGCCCATATGGACGACGCCACGATTCAGGCGCTGATTGCCCGCCACCCGGTCGGCAGGCTGGGCAAGGCCGATGAGGTCGCGGCTCTTGTTGCCTTCCTGCTTTCGGATCGCGCCAGCTTTATCACCGGCAGCTATCATCTGGTGGATGGCGGCTATACCGCCGCCTGAAACGGGGCGCTAATCCTTGCCCTGCCGCGCCGCCGCCCGACGCGCGGGCCAGCGCGGCAGGGCTGGCACCTCCAGCACATCGCCGGGTGCCACGGCCGAGGCCAGCCAAAGCAGGTCGCGCCGCGCCATGGCGATGCAGCCGGCTGTCGGAAAACCCGGCCGTCGCCACTGGTGCAGGAAAATCGCCGAACCCATGCCCGCACGGGCCTGCGGATAGTTCCAGTCGGTAATCAGGACGATATCGTAAAGCGGGTCGGGGCGTCGCATCGCTTCGTGGCTGTGGCCAAAGGGTGCGCGCACCGGATGGTTATAGGCGATATGGTCCGACGCGTCGCACCACAGATCGCCGGGCAGGATCGGCTGTGCCCACCCGTTCGGCCGAGCCACGCGGTCGGGGCGGTAAAGCAGCCCGACGATGCGATGTCGGCCCTGCGGCGTCGCCCCATCCCCTTCGCGCTTGGCTGTCGAGATCCCGCCGCGCCCGACCGAGCAGGGGATGACCCGGGCGCCCGCCCGCAGCCCCATAGGGGTCAAGAGCAGCCTCACAGCAAATGGCCCGACTTTTGCGCCTTGATGTCCAGATAACCGGTGTTGTGGCGGTTCCTGGGCGTAATCAGCGGCACACGCTCGGCCACCTGGATGCCGTGGCCTTCCAGCATCGCCACCTTCCTGGGGTTGTTGGTCATCAGCCGAACCGAGCGGAAGCCCATTTTCTTAAGAATGCCGGCCCCGATGCGAAAATCACGCTCGTCATCCTCGAAGCCCAGCCGGTGATTGGCTTCGACCGTGTCGAAACCTTGATTTTGCAGGGCATAGGCCCGCATCTTGTTGGCAAGGCCGATTCCGCGCCCTTCCTGGTTCAGATACAGCAAAACGCCCGCACCCGCCTGACCCATGGCGGCCAGCGCGGCATGCAGTTGTGGACCGCAATCGCATTTCAGGCTGCCCAGCACATCGCCGGTGAAACAGGCCGAATGCAGCCGCGCCAGAACCGGGGCATCGCGGGCAGGCGTGCCGATTTCCACCGCGTAATGCTCGGCCTCGCCATTATCGGGGCGAAAGATATGCAGCTTGGAGTTTTCGGCCGCAAGCAACGGCAGGCGGGCCGCGGCGACGGGGGCCATCGCTGCCTCGGTCGCCATCTGCGCAAGCGCGGGCCCCGGGGACAGATGCGTCAGCCCCCCGAGGGGCTCGGTCGCAGGCACCACCAGCACGGCGGGCAAAAGCTGCGCCGATTTCGCCAGGGCAATGCCCACGCGATGCGCATCGACATCGCCGCCGCGCGGGCTGCGGAAGGGCCCCTTCATCGGCGTCATCAGATCGCCCGCCGGATCGGCCACCGCCCGTAGCCAGGCAAGGTCCGCATCGCCCGGCACCTCGATCCGCGCCAGATCGCGGTCGTAGACCCGCACCTTCAGCGTCTCGGCACGCGGCTGGGTAATCGCCAGCACGGGGGGGCCAAGGGCGCGCATCGCCTCCAGCCGGTCGGGGCGCAGCGTCTCGACCGCGGCGACAAGATGCCCGCCGATGACCACGGGCAATCCCATGCGCAGGTCGGCGCGGGCGCGCGACAGGGTCTCGGTCAGGGTCGGGATCAGGGTCATCGGGCCTGCATGTCTGAAACAATCTGAAACATAAGACGGATTTCCGACAACTCCATGTGAGAATTGCTGCAAACCGCTGGACGCTTGCCGCGCCACACCACAGTTTTCGGCCATAACGCCAAAGGAGGCAAGAATGGCCGGACTGAAAAAGATCTTGCTGGTCGATGACGAGGATGACCTGCGCGAGGCGCTGGCCGAGCAATTGGTCGCCACCGAAGATTTCGAAGTGTTCGAGGCGGGCTCGGGCCATGAGGCGGTCGAAAGGACCAAGGGTGCGATCTTCGACCTTGTCGTCCTTGATGTCGGCTTGCCCGATACCGACGGGCGCGAGCTTTGCAAGCGCCTGCGCAAGCAGGGCGTGAAATGCCCCATCGTCATGTTGACCGGCCACGATACCGATGCCGACACGATTCTCGGTCTCGATAGCGGTGCGAACGACTATATCACCAAACCCTTCAAGTTTCCGGTGCTGCTGGCACGGCTTCGTGCCCAGTTGCGGACACATGAGCAATCCGAGGATGCGATCTTCCAGCTTGGCCCGTATACGTTCAAGCCGGCGATGAAGATGCTGATCGACCAGAAGGACCGCAAGATCCGCCTGACGGAAAAGGAAACGAATATCCTGAAATTCCTTTACCGTGCACAAGACGGAGTGGTGCCGCGCGACGTGCTGTTGCACGAGGTGTGGGGCTATAATGCCGGCGTGACCACGCATACGCTGGAAACCCATATCTATCGCCTGCGCCAGAAGATCGAGCCCGATCCTTCAAATGCTCGGTTGCTGGTTACCGAATCCGGCGGCTATCGCTTGGTGGCTTGATATATGTTGAGCGACGAAACCTTCGTCTGACTTGGGGGTTTTTCTTGCCAAGCCCGGTGGTCGGAGGATGCGGCCACATGACGACCCGGCCCCGATCCAGATCGGCGGCCGGGTTTCATATTTTGTCCGTTGCGCGGGGGCGCTTCGCCCCCCGCACCCCCCGAGGATATTTCCACACGAAAGATGGACCATCTACGTGTGCGATTTCGTTATTCTTTCGTGACCAAATATCCTGCGGGGGTCCGGGGGCGCAAAGCCCCCGGTCACGGCAGCGGTGGACAAGCAGAGTTGGGGTCCCTAGGGTCACGCCCGAAAAAGGAGCCTGCCCGTGTTCACCATCGCTACCTGGAACATAAACTCGGTTCGCCTGCGCGAGGCGCTTGTCGCCCGTCTCCTGACCGAAGAAGCCCCGGATATCCTCTGCCTGCAGGAAACGAAAAGTCCGGTCGAGCATATTCCGCTCGAGGCGTTCCGGGCGCTTGGCTACAACTATTTCGTGGCGCGCGGGCAAAAGGGCTACAACGGCGTGGCCATCCTGTCCAAACTGCCGATCGAGGATGCGGGCGATCGCGATTATGCCGGGCTGGGTCATGCCCGCCATGTTGCCGCGCGGCTGGAGAACGGCGTTACCGTCCATAACTTTTACGTTCCGGCGGGTGGCGATATTCCTGATCGTGAACAGAACCTCAAGTTCGGCCAGAAGCTCGATTTCCTGACCGAGATGCGCGACGTCTTTCATGCCGACAGGCCCGCGCGCGCGATCATGGTGGGCGATCTCAACATCGCCCCGCGCGAGGATGACGTCTGGAACCACAAGGCGTTACTGAAGATCGTCAGCCACACCCCAGTCGAGGTCGAACATCTGGCTGCGGCGCAGGATGCCGGGAAATGGGTCGATGTCACCCGCAAGGATATTCCCCAAGGCATGCTCTACAGTTGGTGGAGCTATCGCGCACGCGACTGGGATGCCGCCGACAAGGGCCGACGTCTCGATCATATCTGGGCCACGCCGGATATTGCCAATGCGGGCCATGGCAGCCGCATCCTGCGCCCTGTGCGCGGCTGGCAGCAGCCCAGCGACCACGTTCCGGTGCTGGCCAACTTTGATCTTTGACGGGATGCGGTGCGACAGCCGAATCTTGCATCGCGCCGGTCGCTGCGCCATCTAAGGGGCAACCCTTTCGCATGAGGATACCCGATGCTCGAGCTTGGCTCCGCCCCTAAAGATGCCGCCCCCGCAGATATCATCAAGGATGTGACCGAAGCGACCTTCATGGCCGATGTCGTCGAAGCTTCGATGAAGGTTCCGGTGATCGTGGATTTCTGGGCCCCTTGGTGCGGCCCCTGCAAGACGCTTGGCCCGCAGCTTGAAGCCGAGGTCGGCCGCCACAAGGGCCGCGTCCGCATGGCCAAGGTCAATGTGGATGAGAACCAGATGATCGCCGGCCAGTTGCGCGTGCAGTCGATCCCGACGGTCTATGCCTTTTTTCAGGGCCAGCCGGTCGATGCGTTCCAGGGCGCGGTCCCGCAAAGCCAGATCAAGCAGTTCGTCGACAAGCTTGTTGCGCTGGGTGGCGATGACGGCGGTCTGGCCGAGGCGCTGGACGCCGCCGAGGCGATGATTGCCGAAGGCGCGCCCGAAGATGCTGCCGAGACTTTTGCCGCGATCCTTGAGGAAGAGCCCGAGAATGCCGCCGCCTGGGGTGGCCTGATCCGCGCCCATCTGGCTGGGGGTGCCGAGGACCGCGCCGAGCAGGCATTGGCGCAGGTGCCCGCAGCCGTGGCCAATGCCGCGCCCGTCGAGGCGGCGCGTGCCCAGTTGCAACTGGCGCGGCAGGCGGCTTCGGCCGGCCCGCTGGATGAGTTGCGCCAGAAGGTCGAGACCGATCCGACCGACCAGCAGGCGCGTTTCGACTATGCCACCGCGCTGCATGCGGCGGGCGAGGTCGAGGGGGCGATAGACCAGCTTCTCGAGGCTTTCAGCCGCGACCGGGAATGGAACGACGGAGCGGCCAAGGCGCAGCTTCTGACTATTTTCGATGCGCTCAAGCCCACCGATCCGCTGGCGCAGAAGGGGCGGCGGCGACTGTCCTCGCTGATCTTCGCCTGACATGGCGCGCGGCGTCGATCTGCCCGAGGGCATCCCGCTGTTTCCTCTGCCGGGCGCGGTGCTGATGCCCCGCACCCGCCTGCCGCTGCAGATATTCGAGCCGCGCTATCTGCAAATGGTCGAGGATGTTCTGAAAACCCCTTCGCGGCTGATCGGCATGATCCAACCTGCCGAGGGGGGCTTGGATTCGCTGGCTCAGGTCGGCTGTGCGGGGCGTATCGTGGCATTCTCCGAACTGGACGACGGGCGGCTGATGATCTCGCTCCGGGCGCGCTCGCGCTTTCGGCTGAACGAGGTGCGCCCCGGCTTTACCCCATATCTGCGCGGGCAAGTGGATTGGTCGGGCTATGAAGGCGACCTGGCCGTCCAGCCCGAAGAGGACGTGGGTTTCGAGCGCAAGGGGTTCATGGCGCGGCTTGGCCGCTATATGGAACAGCGCAGCCTTTCGACCGACTGGGACACCGCAAAGGCGTCCGAGGAAGAAACGCTGGTCAACTCGCTGTCCATGCTACTGCCCTTTGCGCCCGAGGAAAAGCAGGCCCTGCTGGAGGCGCCGACGCTTGCCGAGCGTCGCGTGTTGTTGGAAGGGCTGCTGGAATACGCCCTGCATGGCGGCGACAATGAGGAGACGATTCAGTGACCGACACCACCGAACGCGGTTATGACCGCCACATGCTGGAGGCGCTGGTCTGCCCGGTGACCCATGCCACCCTGCGTTATGACGCCAAGGCGCAGGAATTGGTTTCCGAGGCGGCGGGGCTGGCCTTTCCGATCCGGGACGGCATCCCGATCATGCTGCTTAACGAGGCGCGCCAGATCCGCGCCTGAGAAACAGGCGGGCGCACGGGTGGATCAGGGGAGGCCGTGCGCCCGCCCCGCGGTCAGAGCCGGCAGATCTCGGACCGCACCAGGAAGCGCCGCTCGCGTCCGTTGTCCAGACTGAACATGCCGCCGCGCCCGGGCACGGTGTCGATGATCAGGCGGGTATGCTTCCAGGCTTCGTATTGGCTGCCCGAGATGTAAAACGGCATGCCGCCGATCTCGCCCAGCTTCACGTCATGTTCGCCGATGCGGAATTCGCCTTGCGGATAGCACATGGGCGAAGACCCGTCGCAACAACCCCCGGACTGATGAAACAGCACCGGCCCATGATCGGCGACGATCTCGGCCAGCAGCGCCAGTGCTGCCGGGGTGGCCTCGACCTGATTCAGGTCCTGGGGATTGGCGACGGGTTCCATGGTCAGTCCACCATATCCAGCACCATGCGGCCTTCGATCTGGCCCTTGTGCATCTGGCCGAAGATGTCGTTGATATCTTCCAGTCTGGCGCGATGCACGGTGGCCTTGACCTTGCCTTCGCCGGCGAAATCCAGCGATTCCTGAAGATCCAGCCGGGTCCCGACGATCGAGCCGCGCACGGTGATGCCGTTCAGCACCATGCCAAAGATATCCAGCGGGAAATCCCCGGGCGGCAGGCCGTTCAACGCGACCGTGCCGCCGCGCGAAACCATGCCTATGGCCTGCTCGAACGCCTTGCGGCCTACTGCGGTGACCAGCACGCCCTGCGCGCCGCCATCGGTCTGTTTCTTGATCGCGGCGGCCGGATCGGGGTCGGTTGCGGCGTTCACCGTGACCGTCGCACCCAGTTTTCGGGCCAAGGCGAGCTTTTCGTCATCGATATCGACGGCGGCGACGTTCATGCCCATGGCCTTGGCATATTGCACCGCCATGTGCCCAAGCCCGCCGATGCCCGAGATCACCACCCAGTCGCCGGGCTTGGTGTCGGTGACCTTCAGCCCCTTATAGACCGTCACGCCTGCGCATAGCACCGGGGCGATCTCCAGAAAGTCGATGTTCTTGGGCAGGTGGCCGACATAGTTCGGATCGGCCACCACGTAATCGGCAAAGCCGCCGTTCACCGAATAGCCGGTGTTGAGCTGGCTTTCGCACAGGGTTTCCCATCCGCCCAGACAATGACGGCAATGACCGCAGGCGGTGTAAAGCCAGGGCACACCCACCCGGTCGCCTTCCTTGACATGCTTTACCCCGGCGCCCACGGCGGAAACGAAGCCCACGCCCTCGTGCCCCGGAATGAAGGGCGGGTTCGGCTTGACCGGCCAGTCGCCCTCGGCCGCGTGCAAGTCGGTATGGCATACGCCCGAGGCATGGATCCTGACCTGAATCATACCGGGGCCGGGTTCGGGGATCGGGACCTCGTCGATGGTCAGGGGTTTGCCGAATTCGCGCACGACGGCAGCTTTCATGGTTTTGGCCATGAAGGATCTCCTTGTGGTTGGTCTTGGGAGAGGAGGGCAGGGAAAGGAAGCGTGCCGGGCGCGTGGTGCATGCGCCCGGCCTTTTTGCGTCAGAAGAAGCCCAGTTTTTTGGGCGAATAGCTGACCAGCATGTTCTTGGTCTGCTGATAGTGGTCCAGCATCATCTTGTGGGTTTCGCGCCCGATACCCGACTGCTTGTAGCCGCCGAAGGCCGCATGGGCGGGATAGGCGTGATAACAGTTGGTCCAGACCCGACCCGCCTTGATGCCGCGACCCATGCGGTAGCAGGTATTGGCGTCGCGCGACCACACGCCTGCGCCAAGCCCGTAAAGCGTGTCGTTGGCGATCTCCAAGGCTTCGGCCTGATCCTTGAACGTGGTGACGGAAACCACCGGGCCAAAGATTTCCTCTTGGAAAATCCGCATCTTGTTGTTGCCGCGAAAGATCGTCGGCTCGATGTAATAGCCGCCCGAAAGTTCGCCGCCCAGATCGGCTGCATTGCCGCCGGTCAGCACCTCGGCGCCTTCCTTCTTGCCGATGTCCAGATAGCTGAGGATCTTTTCCTTCTGTTCGCTGGATGCCTGCGCGCCGATCATCGTATCGCTTTCGCGCGGGTCGCCCTGCTTGATTGCCTCTACTCGCTTGACGGCGCGTTCCATGAACTGGTCATAGATCGATTCCTGAACCAGCACGCGCGAAGGGCAGGTGCAGACCTCACCCTGGTTCAGCGCGAACATGGTAAAGCCTTCCAGCGCCTTGTCGAAGAAATCGTCATCCTCGCGCGCAACATCGGCAAAGAAGATGTTGGGCGACTTGCCGCCCAGTTCCAGCGTCACCGGGATCAGGTTTTCCGATGCGTATTGCATGATCAGCCGGCCGGTCGTCGTTTCGCCCGTGAAGGCGATCTTCGAGATGCGGTTGCTGGAGGCCAGCGGCTTGCCGGCTTCGAGCCCGAAGCCGTTCACGATATTCAGGACGCCCGGCGGTAGCAGGTCGCCGACCAGCCCGATCCAGACCATGATGCCGGCGGGGGTCTGCTCGGCGGGTTTCAGCACCACGCAGTTGCCGGCGGCCAGTGCGGGCGCCATCTTCCAGCAGGCCATCAGCAGCGGAAAGTTCCATGGGATGATCTGACCCACGACGCCCAGCGGTTCATGGAAGTGATAGGCCACGGTGTCGTCGTCGATCTGGCTGATCGAGCCTTCCTGCGCGCGCAGCACGCCGGCGAAATAGCGGAAATGATCAATGGCCAGCGGCAGGTCGGCGGCCATGGTTTCGCGGATCGGCTTGCCGTTGTCCCAGGTTTCGGCGGTGGCCAGAAGTTCCAGGTTCTGTTCCATCCGGTCGGCGATTTTCAGCAGGACGGCCGCCCTTTCGGCCGGGCTGGTCGCGCCCCATTTGTCCTTGGCGGCATGGGCGGCGTTCAGCGCCAGTTCGATATCGCCCGCTTCCGAGCGCGCGATCTGGCCGATTTCGGCACCGGTGATCGGGGTCGTGTTGGTGAAATACCTGCCCGAGACGGGCGCCACCCAGTCGCCGCCGATGAAGTTGTCATAGCGCGCCTCGAAGGGCAGCGCGTTCACGCCCTTGAAGGGGTGCGTTTGATCGTTCGGCATGATGTTCCTCCTGTCATCCGGCTCCTCCTGCCGGTTGTCCAAGAGGGTGGGCCCGCAAGGGCGTTCGGTCAACGCAAGCCTTCGTGCCCCACCGCCGATGTGTTTCAGGGGCGAGACAGTTTGCCGGGATTTTCGTCGATACCCAGCCGCGCCATGCGGCGATAAAGCGTTGCGCGTCCTACCCCCAGCGCCCGGGCGGCGGCCGAGACGTTGCCCTCGGCCCGCGCCAGCGCGCGAATCACGGCCGCGCGTTCGGCGCGTTCAAAGCCGGTGGCATCGTCCTGCCGGCCCAGCAGATCCGAGGCGGGGCGCGGGCGCAACTGCCCCTCTTTCTCAAGGCCGAAGGCGCGACGTGCGGCCCGGTTGGCGCCGATGGCCAGATCATCCTTGTCCACCGCAATCAGCAGCGTGGTGTCCTCGGCCCCCTCGGCCTGCGCGGTGATGATGCGCGCACCGGGGAAAGAGACGCGGAAAAACGCCGCCTCAATGGCGCGGGCGCTATGCGCGACCTGTGCCGCGATCAGCGCGTTTAGCCGTTCGGTGTGGTCAGAGCGGGCAGAGCTGACGTCCAGCGCCGCGATCAATCGCCCGTCAGGACCCCAGATCGGGGCGTCCATGCAGGAAAGCCCGGTGTTGCTGGCATAGAAATGTTCGTCCCGGTGGATGGTGACCTGCCGCCCTTCGGCCAGGCAGGTGCCGATGCCGTTGGTGCCCTGCACTTCCTCGGACCAGTCCATGCCGCGCCACAGCCCCCAGTCGCGAAAGGTGGTGGCATCGCCCTGGCTGACGCGATGTTCCAGCACGATCCCGTCGGCGTCCGTCAGCAGCAGGTTGCAGCCGGTCGGGCAGACAAGCTGGAAAAGCTGGTCGAGCTGCGGCCGGGCGATGGCGATGAAGCGGTCCATGCGCTCGACGCATTCGGACAGTTCGCGCTCGGTCAGGCGGCGGCGGTCGGGCGGGCGCGTCGGGTCAAGCCCATGCTTGAGGATCGAGCGGCGCCAGCTTGCCGCCAGCCGGCTGACGGCGGCGGGCGATTGCGACGCCTTGACCACGCGGTCTTCGTGGCGCGTTGCGGTTGGCGATACCGGGCGGGTTTCAGCCAAGGCGTCCTCCCCTTCCTTATACGATCGGGGGGATTATTGCCCGGGGGGACGCGATGGGGCAAGCAATCCTTTCGCCAAGCCACCACCCCGGCCCGTGTTCGGGGGCCGGGGTGGCCTGCGGTTCAGGGTGCGACGGTGACCGTGCCGCCGTCGCTCCATGCCCGGAACTCGGGGCGATACATGTCCTCGACGCTGGCGGCGGGGTGGCGGAACTCTCCGGGCGTTACGGCGCGGACGATATAGGCCAGCCGGAAGCTTTCAGCCGAGGTCCATGTCAGTGCCGCAGCAAAACGGTCGGCGCGGAACTCGGTCATTTCGGCCGAGGTCTCTGCATCCAGCCAGTCCAGCGCCGAGACATCGCCGGCGCGCAGCAGGTTGGGGTTGTCGATTTCCCACCCGGCGGGCAGGGGGTCGGCGATGATCAGCCGTCCACCGCCCTCGGACTGGGGCGAGATTTCCAGCTGCACCACCATTCGCGTGCCTTGTGGCAGGTTGGCAGGGTCCAGCGCCTCGCCCTCGATGCTGTAATAGTGGCGTGTGATGGAATAGCCGCGCCCGCCTGCCGATGGCGCGGCGGCAGGCTTGCCGGTCGCGGTCAGCGTCACCTCCAATGCGCGGTCGCCGGTGTTGGCGATGCTGGCGTCTGTCGGCAGGCTTGCCACCGGCTGGCTCAGCGCCACCCCGTTCAGCGTCGCGGGTGGGGTGGAACTGAACAGCGATTGCGCCGCCATCACCGTCCAGACGGATTCCTGCGTGGAAAGGCTGCGCCCGTCCTCTGCCGCCCGTGCGATGCGTTCGGCGATCTGGCTGGTCAGGTCGGTGGCATCGACGGCCTGGGTCTTTGCCTCGGCCGCCAGCGCCAGCAGCGCTGTCGCATCGCGCAGCTTGGTGCCGTAATCGGCGCGGAAGGCATGGGGTTCGGGCGCGCCCAGGTTCAGCAGGTTGCGCGCCTGCGTGAACATGCGATCCGCCCGGCCCTGATCGCCATAGGACGCCAGCGCCGCGCCCAGATTGGCGGCAGCCATCGGCGTCGAGAACGACCCGGCGGCGGTATCGGCGTAATAGCGCAGATCGCCCACGGTCGCCGCCCGTTCGCGTGCCAGCACCGCTAGCGCATAGGCAAGGGCCGCGTTTTCCTCGGCCGAGGCGGCATGGGGTTCGGTTGCGTAATTGGTGCGGTTGCGAAGATTGTCGATGGCCATGCGGAAGGCGGTGTCGGGCACCTGATAGCCCGCCGTCCGCGCCCGCGACAGGAAGTCGGTGACATAGGCCTCCAGCCACAGATCGCCCGAATCCGCCGACCACAGGCCGAAACCGCCGTTCGAGCCCTGACGGGTCAAGATCTGCGTGATCGCCTTTTGCACCTGCTCGCCCGCACCGCCGCTGTCGACGCCCTCGACGGCAGCCAGATTGGGCAGGTAGATCAGCGGCAAGGCGCCCGAGGTCAACTGCTCGGTGCAGCCATAGGGATAGCGCGCCAGACGCATCAGAGCCCCCGCCACGTCCAGCCTTGCATAAGGCCCAATGGCCACGGTGATCTCGGCTCCGGGCAGCATGGCCTGGGTCAGGCCGGCAGGCACGGTGATGCTTTGGCCCGGTTCGACCACCAGCCGGTCCCGGTTCTGGATGTCGGCTTCGTTCAGCGACACGGGGATGGTGATGTCCTTGGTCAGTGCCTCGCCGTCCGGGGTGGTCAGCGTCAGCCGCAGATTGGCCAGTCCCTCGGCATTGCCTGCGGTGACCGGCATCTGCACCTGCGCCTCGGCCTTCTCGGTCAGGGTCACGCTGTCCTGGGGCAGGGTCGTCGTCAGGGGTGCCTCGCCGCCCACCTGCTGCACCGCCAGCCGCATTTCGCCGGCAGGACCCGAGGCATGGGTCAGCCGCAGCCCCACCCGGGCCCGGTCGCCGGGCGCAAGGAAGGCAGGGGCGGTCACGGTCATGACCACAGGATCGCGCACCAGAACCGAGGCGTCGGCCTGCCCGATGCCTTTGCCGGACCAGACCACGGCCATGACCCGGACCTCGCCGTTGAAATCGCCCACGGGCACTTCGACCGTCGCGGTGCCGTCAGCGCCCACCGTGACCGGACCCGAGAACCAGCTCATCAGCTTTTCGGTCGGCGGCGGAGCCTCGGCATTGCCGGAAAGATTGGCATCGCCGCCCTCGCGCAGCGCGCCATCGGGCGCGCCGGTGGGCAGGATCAGCCGGCCGTAAAGATCGCGCAGCGCCACGCCCAGACGTCGCTGACCGAAGTAATGCTGCGAAGGGTTGGGCGGCTGGAACCCGGTCAGGTTCAGGATGCCCTGATCGACGGCGGCGATGGTGGCATATACCGTCTCGCCCGCCGCGCCATCGGTTTTCAGCGTGACCGGAATCAAGCCGCGGGGCCGGGTCTCGGCCGGGGCCTCGATGCTTGCGGACAGCTTGCGGTCGCCCGGATCGACGGTGGCATGGGCCAGACCCAGCGCGCGCGCCGGCTGACGGTCGCCTCCCTGTGCGCCCTCCAGCGGGCGGATGGCGCTGACGGTGACATAGACGCCCGCACCCCATTCGTCCGTCACGGGCAGGTCGATGGCGTTCTCGCCCGCCTTCAGCGTCACGGTCTGCATCGAGACCAGCCGGTTCGACAGCACCGAGACAAGGCCCAGCCCGTCGCTGGCGGCCTCGACCCGGACGCGGGCGGTATCGCCGCTG
The DNA here is from genome assembly GCF_016919705.1 of Paracoccus methylovorus. Taxonomy (NCBI): domain Bacteria; kingdom Pseudomonadati; phylum Pseudomonadota; class Alphaproteobacteria; order Rhodobacterales; family Paracoccaceae; genus Paracoccus; species Paracoccus methylovorus. Next base: position 1,853,142 of record NZ_CP070368.1, on the reverse strand, counting down.
CGATAGGCGGGCTGATCCAGCGTCACCTGCAGGCGGTCCGGCGTCTCGGACCCCGAATTCGCCACCGCGCCCCAGCCGGCATAAAATTGCGTCGAGCTTTGTCCGCCCTGACCCGAGGCCGGCTCGGCCACCAGTTCATACTGGCCCCATTCGACCGGGGCGCTGATCTCGGCCGGGGCGTCGCCCGGTTCGGCCACGCCTTCGGTGACGCGGGTGCGGGTGGTGATGACCTCCCAATTCCACTGGCCGCCCAGCGAATACCATTGGTAGTCGGTGTCGATGCGGTTCAGCACCCAGCGCACCGGCTCGGCGGCCGGCTTCAGGTCGGGACCGACGGCGATAAGCGCAAAGCGGCCTTCGGTGTTTTCCGATACGGTGTCGCCTTCGAACAACGGCCTGATGCCGATGGCCGGGGCCTCGGGCATGACCACGCGCGATTCACTACGCTCGACCGGGCGGCCGGCACCTTCGCGGATGTCCAGCACCACCTCGGCCTCGACCGGGCGTGGGCCGAGTTCGCTGGCCGGCGGCAGGTTGATCCGGGTCTGGTAATTGCCCTGCGCATCGGTGGCCCCCGGCGGCAGGCTGTCGGTCACGGGCGAGGTGTCGTCGTCGTGCCGGCCAAAGACATAGCCATTGAAGCCGTCAAGGGTCCGGGTCGGCGACAGGCGCAACTGACCCTCGACCGGCAGGTTCGCGGCGGGTGCGCCGAATAGCCAATGTGCCGAAAGCGATAGGTCAAGCGTGCCGCCCGCGCGCGCCGCGCCTTCGGGCAGGCGCGGGGTAAAGTCGATGCGCTCGGGCAGGAAATCCTCGACCAATATCCGTGCGGTGGCCAGTGCCGGGCCATCCGCCTCGGTGCGCAATTCCATCCGCCATGTGCCGCGCGGGGCGTTGCCGGGGATGGCCCAGGCGACGGTGCTGCCACCCGCACCTGCGTCCTGCGCCGGTATCCGCGTCGCCTCGACACCGTCGGGACGCAGGATCACGGCGGTCAGGGGCAGGTTTTCCAGCGCCCGGGCTTCGGCGTTGCGGGTAAGGATCGTGGCATTTACCGTCTCGCCGACGCGATAGGCGCCGCGGTCGGTGGTCAGGAACAGGTCGATCGGCGGCGCGGGCGGCTGGCCCTCGACTCCGCGATCCGACAGGTCGAATTCTGGGTCGGAAAGCGAAAGGAACGCCATGTCGCGCGGCGCGCGCTCGGCGCCTTCGCCCTGCCATTCGGTCACCGTCACCAATGCCGGCGCGGCGCCGTCCTGGCCCAGCGACAGGCCCGGTGCGAAATGCGCGATGCCGTCAGCGTCGGTCGCGGCCTTGGCAAGCACCTCGTTCGAGCGGCTGACCAATGCGACCTCGGCCCCGGCCTTGGCCGAAGTGTCGGAAAGGCTGCGCACCGCGACGGTCAGCCCATCCGTGCCGCTGAAGGTCGAGATGCCGAAATCCGAAATCACGAACCATTGCGTCGCAAGCCCGGTGTCCGAGATGTCCTGGTTCTCGATTCCTGCCTCGACGATATAGATGCCGGGTTCCAGTGGGCCGACATGGGCGGGAATGGCAAGGCTGGTGGTCAATTCCTGATTCAGCGCATCTTGCCCCATGGGCTTTGCGACATCCGCCGTGCCTGCCCAGACCTCGCGCGCCATGCGGTCGCTGAAGTAATCGGCACGCCAACTGTCCAAGGGGGTGGCGAACATATCCTCGGCCATGGCGCGGATCAGGTTGCGGTCGGAAATGCGCAGCAGGCGCAGGTTGATCTGGTCGGCGTTGACCGTGACCATAGACAGCCGCTGATCGCCCGAGGCAGGCAGCACATAGGCGCGGCCGGGAAAGCGGACCTCGGGGCTGCGGTCGCGGACATAGCCTTTCAGCGTCACGTCGCGGGCCAGTTGTTCGCCGTCGGCCGAGGGCAGGCCGGCGCGCAGGGTCAGTTCGACCTCTTGTCCATGCGTCAGGCCGGCGACGCAAAGCCTGTCGCCTGTTGCCTCGACGGTCAGGTCGCGGCCGGGCAGGCGCAGGAATTGCGCATAGTCGGTGGCCTCGGACAGGTTGCGCGACAGGATGGCGCAAAAGCGGGGGGTCTTTCCCTCGGCCTCGACCTGGGTATCGGTGACGCGCAGGCCGTTGCGGGCCTCGGATTCCTCCAGCGCGGTGGCGATGGCGCTGTCGCCGGGCGAAAGCTGCGCCGCCAGACGCAACGCCGAAAGCGCATCGCGGCCGCGGTCCAGCCGCTCCCATGCCATGGCCAGCCATGACAGGGCGCGGGCCGCCACCGCGTCCTCGCCCGCCCGCAGATAGCCGTTGATCGACATCGAGGCGATCGAGCCCGACGCCTCGCGGTCATATTGCTCGCTGGTGTAAAGCGTCAGCCGCGCCAGATTGGTCCAGTCGGGGGCCCGGTCGTCACGCGCCGCCAGCGAGGCCATGATCTGCGCTGCGCCGGCCAGATCGCCCGCCATTTCGGCGCTTGAGGCCAGATCTGCCGCATTGCCGGGTCCCAGCGCCGGGTGCATGGCCGCAAACAGGCGCGCCTGAGTATGCGCTGCTTCGCGGTCTTGCGCGGCGATAAAGGGTGCGGCCGCCATGCGCGATTCGGCGCGCAACCGCACTTCGGCCGAAGGCGTCAGGACATGGCCCGAAATCGCCCCCGCAAAGGCCGCTGGCGTCCCCGCAGCCTCGCCCTTGGGAAAGCAGGCGCGGGCGCGTTCGTTATAGGTCAGCGCGCGGCAGTCGGCGTTGCCAACACATGCCTGCACGCAGGCTTGCAGCGTGGTGTCGAAGATCGGGCCAAGGTCGCCGCCCGGCAGATCGGTATCGGCCTGCAAGGACAGCCGCCGCTCGGGCAAGGGCGCGTCCTGCGCCATGGCTGTGCCGGCAATGAAAAGCCCGGCCAGTGCCGCTGTGACAAAACCGTGCCAGATGGGACGTGCCATGACCTTGCTCCTTCTGCGCCTGGAACTCTTGTGGCATCGGTGCGCGGGCGAGGCAATCTATTCCCACTCCAGTTCCGCATAGGCTGCCGAGGCGTTGCGCGCGGTGGTGTCGTGAAAATCGGCCCATCCCTCCGACACCGGCTTCATCGCGGCGACGATGGCCGGAATCGCCCGCGACAGTGGCAGACCGGCAGAGATCGCGTCGCGCGTGGCATCGCGCAGCGCGGTCAGATAGCGGTCTTGGGGGGCGATGGCCTCGTCCCAGCTTTCCGTGACCGGGCCGTGACCGGGCACGATCAGCGCCGGGAGTGGGTCGGGGGGCTGCGCCATCCAGTCGAGCCAGCCCGACAGCGAACCATCCAGCGACGGCGTCAGCCCCAGAAACACCAGATCGCCGGTGAACAGCGTGCCGGTATCGTCGTCCAGTACGGTCATGTCGCTGCCGGTATGGGCCGGGGCCACGGGGGTCAGCACCAGTTTCCGGTCGCCAAGCGACAGCTCTTGCGGGGCGTCGACCGTCTGGTCCACGCGGGCCGCCCTGGTGCCGGCAAAAGCCGCCTCGCCGATCTGCCGGGGGATCGAGGCCATCCAGCTATCCGCCCGCAACGCCACCGCATCGGGCAGGCGGGCATCGGCCACGATGGTCGCGCCGGCCTCGGAAAACACCTCGGCGCCAAGGATGTGGTCGGGGTGCATATGGGTCAGGATCAGATGGCTGATCGGCTTGTCGGTGATCTGACGGATCGCGGCGTAAAGCGCCTCGGCTTCGGCCCGGCTGCCGCCTGCGTCGATGACGGCCACGCTGTCGCCCAGCACAAAGGACAGGTTGGCGATCCGCCCCCGGTTCTGCGGCGAAATCTGCGCCATCGCGCCCTGATGCACTTGAATCCCCGGCGCCACCTCTTGCACGGTCAGGGCGGGCAGTTCGGCGGTTTCGACGCAGCGCGGCCCGTTTCCGGTCAGGTCGGGATGCCGGGCCAGCCAGTCCCGGGCGATGGGTGCGGCGCGAAGTTCGCAATCCTCGCGCGTGGGCGCGTCGCCCGCGGGCAGCAGGCGCGATTGGCACGTGGCGGGCTGGGCCGCCAGACAGGCGGCAAGGACCAGATGGAACATCCGCTTTCCTTTCGCGTCGCAACGCTAACACAAGCCCGCGACCTGGCCATCTACGACTTTTGGCGTGTTGACTGGCTGCGTAAGCGGCTTAGCATCGTTACAGCCGCATTCACGCGGTGGACTCGAGGAGGAGGATATATGGCCTGGACCAAACCTGCACCCAAGGAAATCGCCTGCGGCATGGAGATCAACATGTATGCCCCGGCCGAGGACGAGCCGGTCCTGTTCTAATCGCCGGCGATATTCCCTGACCCGGTCCCCGAATGACGGGGGCCGGGCCTGCCGGAGCCTTTCCCATGCGTATCGTAATTCTAGGCAGCGGCGCTGGCGGCGGTGTGCCCCAGTGGAACTGCGGCTGCCCCAACTGCGAGGCTGCGCGTGCAGGGCGCATTCCCGCCATGAGCCAAAGCGGGATTGCCGTTTCGGCAAACGGTCGGGATTGGGCGCTGATCAATGCCTCGCCCGATCTGCGCCAGCAACTGGCTGTGACCCCGGCATTGCGGCCGGGGGGGCTGCGTGGCTCTCCGATCCGCTCGGTGCTGGTCACGAACGGCGACATCGACCATGTGGCGGGGCTGCTGACCCTGCGTGAGGGGCAGGGGTTCGATCTGTATGCGACGCCCGCCATTCACGCCGTGTTGTCCGCCAACCCGATGCTGTCCGCTCTGGACCCCGGAATCGTTGTCCGGCGCGAGGTTGCGCTGGAGCAAAGCGTCGAGCTTGCACCCGGCCTTGCGGCACGTCTTTTCGCCGTGCCCGGCAAGGTGCCGCTCTATATGGAGGGCGAGCGGGTGGAGACCGATCTGATGGGCGAGCAGACCGTGGGGGTCGAATTGGAGGCCGCCGGCCGGCGTGTCTTTTACATCCCCGGCTGCGCCCTTGTGCCTGATTGGCTGCGCGAACGCGTCGCGGGGGCGGATGCGCTGCTGTTCGACGGCACGCTTTGGACCGATGACGAGATGATCCGCGCCGGTCTGGGGATCAAGTCGGGACGCCGGATGGGTCATGTGCCGGTATCCGGCCCGGACGGCAGTCTCGAGGCATTGCGCGACGTGACCTTGGGCGCCCGCATTTACGTGCATCTGAACAATTCGAACCCGCTGGTCGATCCGGCAAGCCCCGAACGTGCGCAGGCAGCGGCGGCGGGCTGGCAGGTCGGCCATGACGGTATGGAGATCGCGCCATGAAACTTGCCGACCATCGTGCCCAGACACGCGCCGAGTTCCACGAACGTCTGCGGCGCATCGGCGCCGAGCGTTACCATGACCGTCACCCGTTTCATAAACGCCTGCACGGTGGCGAATGCACCCCCGACGAGGTGCGCGCCTGGGTCATCAACCGCTGGCAATACCAGTCGCGCATTCCGATGAAGGATGCGGCCTTCCTGTCCCGCGTCGATGATCCGCAACTGCGCCGCATCTGGCGGTCGCGCATCGAGGATCACGACGGCGGCGTCGATGAGGGCGGCGGCATCCGGCGCTGGCTGGCCTTGGCGCGCGCCGTGGGCCTTGATCCCGATTACGTCGCCAGCGGTGCGGGCGTGATGCCGGCCACCCGCTTTGCCGTCGATGCCTATGTGCGTTTCGTGCGCGACATGCCGCTGCTGGATGCCGTGGCCGCCAGCCTGACCGAGATGTTTGCGCCCAAGATCCATGCCGAGCGTATCGAAGGTCTGCTGAAGCACTATGATTTCGCCGACGACACCAGCCTTGCCTATTTCCGCAAGCGGCTGGCCGAGGCCCCCAAGGACGTGGAGTTCGGCCTGAACTATGTGCTGGACCATGCCGACACGCTGGAAAAACAGGATGCGGCAGCGGCGGCGCTGATCTTCAAGACCGATGTGCTTTGGGCGCAACTTGATGCGCTTTGGCACGGCTATGTGCAGGGCAATATTCCGCACGGCGCCTGGCGCCCGACCGAGGGGCTGCTGGCCGCGGCCATCCCCGAGCCTGCCGGACCCGAGAGGGCGGCGGTTTCATGACCGCGGATCGCATCAGCGGCGCTGCGGTGCCCTATCTGCCGCGGGGGGTGCGGCTGCATGACGACCGCGTGCGCGGCATTCGCGTGCTGCTGGCGCCGGAACGGGTGATCCAGCTTGATCCGGTGGGCCACGCGATCCTGTCCGAACTCGACGGCAAGCGCAGCCTGTCGGACGTGGTGCTGACGCTTTGCACCCGCTACGACGCGCCGGCCGAGCAGATCGAGGGCGACGTGCAGGAATTCCTGCGCGGTCTGATGGACCGGCGCATGGTGTTTCTGAACGATAACCCCGAGGGGGCATCATGAGAGACGATCCCACCCCCCGCGACATCGACGGCAATCCGGTCCGGGTCGGCCTGCCCATGGCGATGCTGGCGGAACTGACGCATCGCTGTCCGCTGGCCTGCCCCTATTGCTCGAACCCGGTGGAGCTGACCAGCATCAGCGCCGAGTTGAAGACGGCGGAATGGGCCGATGTGTTCCGGCAGGCCGCGGATATGGGCGTGCTTCAGGTGCATCTGTCGGGGGGCGAGCCGGCTTCGCGGCGGGATCTGACCGAAATCGCCGCCTCGGCCCGCGATGCCGGGCTATACGTCAACCTCATCACCTCGGGGATCGGGCTGACCGAGGCGCGGCTGCGCGAACTGGACGGCGTGGTCGATCACATCCAGCTTTCCCTGCAAGGCATCGACGCCGAGATGGCTGACTGGATCAGCGGCTATGGCGGCAGTTTCGCGCGCAAGATGCAGGTCGCGGAATGGGTGCGGGCCATCGGCTTTCCGATGACGCTGAACGCCGTGGTTCACCGCCAGAACCTCGACCGCCTGCCCGAGATGATCGATCTGGCCGAGCGGCTGGAATGCCGCCGGATCGAGGTCGCAACCGTTCAGTTCCACGGCTGGGCCGATCTGAACCGCCGTCCGTTGATGCCCACCCAGGATCAGGCGACCCGCGCCCGCCAGGTCGTGGACGAGGCGCGCCGGCGTTTGCACGGACGCATGGTCATCGACTATGTGCCCGCCGACCATCTGGCCGCCTATCCGAAAAGCTGCATGGGCGGCTGGGGCTCGACCGGGCTGAACGTCGCGCCCGATGGCATGGTGCTGCCCTGCCATGCTGCCCAGACCATCAAGGGGCTTGAGTTCGAAAATGTGCGCGATGTGCCCTTGGCCCGGATCTGGCATGACGGCCCGGCCTTCAACGCCTTTCGCGGCACCGCATGGATGCCCGAGCCCTGCGCCTCTTGCGACCGGCGCGAGATCGACTTTGGCGGCTGCCGCTGTCAGGCCATGGCGTTTGCCGGCGATGCGCGGGCGACCGATCCGGTCTGCTCGCTCTCGGATCTGCATGCCCGGCTGCGCGCCACCGCCGAGGCCGAGGCCGCCAGCGATTCGACCGCACTGGTCTATCGCCGCATGACAAGGGAGAAGCGGGGATGAAACGTGCGCTGGTGCTTGCCCTGCTGGCTGTGCCGGTCCTTGGGCTCGGTGCCATGGCAGCCGAGGTGGCGAACCCCATGCAGCCCTCGGCTCTGTGGGAGGACATGCGGCTTGCGGTGATCGGCGTTGACGAGGAACCGCCGGTCGATCCGGCGATCTTCGATCTGGATGCGCCGCCGCGCGCCGACAATCCGGCGCTGGTACCGGTGCGCATCACCCAACCGGCCGGCGCGCCTGCGATCCGTTCGCTGGCTTTGGTGGTCGACGGTAACCCCGCGCCGGTGGCGGCCGAATTCACCTTTGGCGAGGCGCTGATGCCCCTGGATTTCGAGGTCCGGGTCCGGGTCGATACCTATTCCGACCTGCGCGCCATCGCCACGCTGGCGGATGGGCGCAAGGTGATGGCGGGGCGGTTCGTGAAAGCTTCGGGCGGGTGCGCCGCGCCTGCGGGCAAAAGCATGGACGAGGTGCGCGCCACCATGGGCGAGATGCGCTATCGCACGGCGGACGAGGACGGCCGCCGGATCGGCACGCTGATGATCCGGCACCCGAATTTCTCGGGCCTGCAACGCGATCAGCTGACGCTGCTGACCATCCCCGCCGAGTTCATCCAGACGCTTGAGGTGAAACAGGGCGAAACGCCGTTGTTCACCATGGAGGCCGGCATCTCGATCTCGGAAGATCCGGTGTTTCGCTTTGCCCATGCACCGGGCGACGGGCCGGTGACGGTCCATGCCGAGGATACCGACGGCAGGATCTGGGATCAGTCCTTCTGAAGCCGGGCCGGGTTGCCGGTCAGTTGCAGGGCTCGGGCATCCAGCGCCCCGGCTTCGGCGGGATCGTGGGTGACCAGCACAAGCCCCGCGCCGGTGCGCGTCAGCAGTGCGGCGGTCAGCGCCACCATCCGCGCGCCGGTCCCGGCGTCCAGCGAGGCGAAGGGCTCATCCATCAGCAGGATATCGGGGCCCGCTGCAAAGGCGCGGGCCAAGGCCAGTCGCCGCTGTTGGCCCAGAGAAAGCTGGCGGGGAAACTTGCCTTCGTGCCCCGCAAGCCCCACCTGTCCCAGCCAGTCCCGCGCGGTGGCCGCGTCGCAGCCGGTCGGCAGGGTGATATTCGCCACCGCATCGCGCCATGGCAGCAATACCGGCTCTTGAAACACCACGGCAAGACGGTCGGCACCCTCAAGCCGGCCGCGATATTCCCGGTCCAGCCCGGCCAGTATGCGCAGCAGCGTCGATTTTCCGATGCCGGACGGGCCAAGGATGGCCAGTCGTTCCCCGCGCGTGACGGAAAGCGTCAGCGCCCCCAGCACCTCGCGCGCGCCAAAGGATTTGCCGGTCAGGTCAAGCTGCATCCTGCCTCCAGCGGTTGGCGCGCCGTTCCAATGGCCGCAGCAGGAACAGGTCGATGGCCAGCATGACGGCGACAAAGGCCAGCGCCCATGCCAGCACCCCCGTCACATCGAAGCTGGAAAACAACAGGTGGATCTTGAACCCCACGCCGTTCGAGCGGCCCAGAAATTCGACGACCAGCACGATCTTCCAGATCAGCGAGATGCCGGCCCGCGCCGAGGCCGCGATATGCGGTGCAAGCTGCGGCAGCACGACATGGCGCAGCCGGCTGAGGGGAGGCATGCGAAAGGCGCGGGCCATGTCGTCCAGATCGGGGCGCAGCGCCAGCGTACCTTCGCGGATCATCACCGTCACCACGGGGATCTTGTTCAGCGCCACGGCAAGAATTGCCGCGGTCTCGTTCAGGCCGATCCAGATATAGCACAGCACGATCACCACCAGCGCCGGTACGTTCAGCAAGATGATGAGGCCGGGGTTCAGCCATTGATCCGCGCCGCGCGAACGACCCATCCACAACCCCAGCGCCATGCCGACGGCCATTGCCAGCGCAAAGCTTGCGACCACCCGGAACAGGGTCATGCCGGCGTTGAACCACAGCTCTCCGCTGGACCAAAGCCGTGCGATACGCGCCGCGACCTCCCACGGCGGGGGCAGGGTCTGCGGCCGGTCCGTCAGTTGCGAGGCCAGCGTCCAGACAAGCAACATGGCGAGGATCGACAGCACGCCGGGCACAAGGCCCGGACGTAACGAGGGGGGCTTGGGTGTTTCCGTCAATGCGGGGTTACTCCGGCCACCAGAACAGGCCCTCGGGCAGCGTGGCGAGGCCGCCGGTCAGCTCTTCGCCGCCCAGTTCGGCCATGGTGGCGAACATCTGTTGCGCATTGGCCGCATCCACGGGTCCGGGGGCGGGGATACCGGCGCGCCAGCCGGCCTTCAGCGCCTGAAATTCGGCCTCATCGGCGGCCTCCATGAAGGGGCGCAGCTCCTCCCACGCCGCATCGTCGCTGGCCAGCAGGTCCTTGGCCGCGCGCGAGGCACGGGACAGCCCTGCCGCCAGCGCCGGATTGGCCGCGATCCAGTCGTCGCGCAGCACATAGCCCACAAGCGGGGTCGAGGGGTCCAGCCCCAGATCGGCCGCTGCGGTCTGCACCGTCATCAGTTCGCGCATGCCGCGCGCCTTCATCTTGGCCTGAAAATGCCAGAAGTTGATCGCCGCATCGACCTCACCGGTCTCTGCCGCGTTCAGGATCATCGGTGGTGCGCCAAAGACCTGCTGGGCGACATCGGCCAGATCCTCGCCCAGCTTTTCGCGCGACCATGCGCGCAGGATCAGCCAGCTTTTATCGACCGGCCCGCCGGCGATGCCGATCTTCTTGCCCCTCAGATCGGCCAGCGTCTGGGCCGGGCTGTCGCCGCGTACCATCACGCCGCCCACGGCCGTCGAATAGGGCAGAAAGCGAAAGCCCGTCCCGCGCGCCCGCTGTTGCGCGACCCAAAGCCAGTCCGAGACGATGGTATCGACCTCACCCCCCTGCATGGCGACCTGGGTGGCGGGGTTGCCCGCCAGGATCATCGACACCAGCTTGAAGCCGTTGTCGGTGTCGAATCCGCGGTTGTGGATCGTTTGAAGTTCCCAGTTGACGGTGCCGTTCTCCAGCGTGCCGACGCGAATCGTGAGGGGCGTGGCTGGGGACTGGGCGCGTGCGGGCAGAGCCAGCCCGACCAGCGCGGCGGTCCCGGCCAACAAGGTGATTCTGCGGCTGAACGGCATGATAATTTCCCCTTCTGGCCCGGGCAAACTGCCATGGGCCAATAATTTGACCAATACAACCGAAGTCGTAGCCTGAAATCGGTCCCTCGGTCCAATTGGCTTGCGCCGGCGGGCGGCGGTCTTAAGATGGACAGAATAACGGCCGGCACGACAAGCCCGGCCCTGTCGTTTCTTTGGGAGGAGAACGATGGCCTCAGCCGAAACGCGGTCGCAAGACCGCGCCGCATCGCCAAGGCTTTCCGCCGATCGCGTCCGTGAAATCCTGATCGTGGACGACCATCCGCTGATGTGCGACGCGCTGGCCCTGACGCTGAAGATCAGCTTCGGGCTCAGAAATGTACGAACGGCGCGCAGCCTTGCCGCTGCGCAAGAACAGATCCGCAGCCAGGGCGCGCCCGATGCGGTGATCCTGGACCTGAACCTGCCCGATGCAAGGGGCGCCGAGGGGTTGGTGACGCTGCGCCGGCAGATACCGGACGTGCCGATCACCATGATCTCGGCCGATCTGGAAAACGCCATGATCTCGACCGCGATGGCGGCCGGGGCGCAGGGCTATATCAGCAAGTCGCTGGGTCGCGAGGCGCTGGTGGACAGCCTGCGCCGCATGTGGGAGGGCGAGCGGGTGACCCCCGACAGCTACCAGCCCGAGCACGCCGGCGAAGAGGACGCGGCCCGCATCGAACTGGCCCGCCGCTTTTCCACCCTGACGCCGCAGCAGATGAAGATCCTGCGGCTGATCTGCCAGGGCAAGGCGAACAAGGAGATCAGCTATGAGCTGTCCATCGCCGAGGCGACGGTGAAAACCCACATCACCGCGATCATGTCCAAGATCAACGCCCGCCGCCGGACACAGGCGGTTCTGCTGGCCAATAGCGTCAGGCTGTTCGAACCCACATGAGCGGCGCCCCGCCCAAACCCTGGCCCGCCGCGCGGACCGGGACACAGGCCGGGGCGCAGCCGGTCGCCATGCCGCCCGCGCCCGTCGCGCTTTCCGTGCCGGCTGATGGCGCGGATACTGTCCGGCGCATTGCCAGCGCCATGGCGCCCCTTGATCCCGCGCTGGTCCTGCTGTTCGGTATGCCGTCCGAGGGGTTGCCCGCGCTTGGCGCGGCACTGCGCGATGCGCTGGGGCAGGGCTGCCGTATCGTGGGCTGTTCGTCGGTGGGCGAAATCGGTCCGCGCGGCTATTGTGCCCAGACGGTGACGGCGCTTGGCTTTCCTTCGGCCAGCTTCCGGGTGGGGATCTGCGTGCTGCGCGATCAGGCGCTGGTGCCGGTGTCGGAATGGATGTCCACGCTGCGCCGCTTTCAGTCGGATTTCCGCCACGATCTGCGCCGCTCCAGCTTTGGCGTGCTGCTGGCCGATGCGCTGGCCCGGCAAGAGGACGTGCTGACCGCGACCCTCGATGCGGCGATCCCGGGCTTGCCGGTCGTCGGCGGTTCCAGCGCCGAGGGCATGCGCTTTGGGCCGACCTGCCAGATGGTCGATGGGCAGGCGCACTCCGGCGCGGCGCTGTTTTTGCTGATCGAAACCGATCTGGCCGCGGCCGAGGTGTCGTTTTCGCATTTCAGCCCGACCGACAGGCGCGCGGTGGTGACGGCGGCCGACCGCCATAACCGCCTGATCCTGGAACTGAACGGCGAACCGGCGGCGCAGGAATACGCCCGGCTGGCCGGGCTTGCCGTCGAGGCGCTGACGCCGACGGAATTTGCCCGCCACCCCTTGCTGCTGCGCACCGGACGGCGACATCATGTGCGTGCCATACGCGCCATCACGCCGCAGGGCGGCCTGCAGCTTTTGTCGGGGATCGAGGCCGGTAACATCCTGACGCTGGGCCGCGCCATGGACATGACGCGCGGCTTTGCCGATGTGCTGGACGCGTTGCCGCGCCCGCCGCTGATGGTGCTGGGTTTTGACTGCGTGTTGCGGCGGCTGGCGCTGGAGCGGGCGGGCATGGACAGGCAGATGTCGGAACTGTTGACCCGCTATCGCGTCGCCGGCTTCAACACCTATGGCGAACAGCACAGCGGCATGCATGTGAACCAGACCTTTGTCGGCATGGCCCTGATGCCGCCAGAGCCGGGCTGAGCCATGTTTCTTCGTGACGACGATCCCCTCGCACGGCGGGTTGAAAAGCTGACGCGCATCACCGATGTGCTGGTCGAGCGCATCGACCGGCTTGAGGAAAGCCGCGGCTCGGCCTGGTCCATGTTCCAGGCCGCCGTCGCGCTGGAACAAGAGGTAAAGGCCCGCACCCGCGAACTGGAACAGGCGCTGGCCGACCTGTCCGAACGCAACCGGGAACTGGCCGTCGCCCGCGCATCAGCGGAAGAGGCCAACCGCTCCAAGACCCGGTTTCTGCGCGCGGCAAGCCATGATCTGTTGCAGCCGCTTTCCGCCGCCAAGCTGTTCCTGTCGGCGCTGAAGGACACCGAAATGGACGGGTTGCAGCAGGAACTGACCGGCCGCCTGTCGGGCGCATTCGAGTCGGTCGAAGAGCTGATGCATGCCGTGCTGGATATCTCGCGTCTGGACAGCCAGCGTATCGAGTTTCAGCGCAAGCACGTCGATCTGGGCGACATGTTCCGCCGCCTTGCCGTCGAATATGCCCCCATGGCCGAGGCCAAGGGGCTGCGGCTGGAGTTTGCGCCGACCTCGGCGGTGGTGGAAAGCGATCCGACATTTTTGCGCCGGATCGCGCAGAACCTCGTTTCCAATGCGATCAAATACACCGATCGCGGCGGCGTGCTGATCGGCGTGCGCAAGCGCGGCGAGCGGGTATGGCTGGAGATCTATGACACCGGCATCGGCATCGCTGCGCCCGACCGCGCTCGCATTTTCGACGAATTCCAGCGCATCGGGCGCGAGGGCGGCGCCCCCGGCATGGGGCTGGGGCTTTCCATCGTGCGCCGCGCCTGCGCCAAGCTGGGCCACCCCATCGCCATGGACAGCGAGCCGGGGCGCGGCACGGTGTTCCGCGTCAGCCTGCCGCTGGTGGTGCCCGGCGACAAACCCCCCTGTCCCGAATGGGCCGGCCATTGCCCGCATCTGCGCGGCAGGGTGGTGCTGGTGGTCGAAAACGACGATGCCATGCGCCGCGCTTTGCAACTGGTGTTGCAGGACGGGCTGGGCATGGTGGCCCGCGTCTCGGGTGGCATCGCTGAGGCCTTGGCGCAGATGGGCGATGAGCCGCCCGACGTGGTAATCGCCGATTACAACCTCGACAATGGCGATACCGGCCTGCAGGCCATCGCGGCACTGCGCGAGGCGGCGGGTCAGCCCGTGCCGGCCATCGTGGTTTCGGCCCGGCGCGCGCCGGAACTGGGCGGCGCCTGTCAGGCGATGGGGGTTCCGGTGCTGGAAAAGCCCATTCACCCCGAGGATCTGCAAGCCATGTTGCAACATATGCTGGCCTAAGACCAAAGCACGAAACAATGGGCGGCGGGCTTTCGTCCCGCTTGCCGCAGAGGCAGGGTCGCAAACAGGGAAGGAACGACAAGAATGAAACTCTTGCGCAGCCTCGCGTTGATCGGACTGCTTGCCTCGCCGCTATATGCGGGAGAGGCGGGGGATCTGGTCTTTGCCGAACGCGGCCCGTGGGATCTGTCGCAGGGGCCGTTGGTCTGGACCATCGAACAGACCGGCCCTGCGGTTCCGGGGTTTGCGCCGCTTGGCAAGGGCTCGATCTCGCTGGCCGAGATTACCGATCCCAAGGACGGCAAGACGATGCTGGAACTGACCGAAAAGACCGAGCGCATCGATCGCAAGGTCGGCCCTTTTCCGGTTTCTGGCGGCGATCCGGCATTGACCTTTTTTCTGGAGACTACGGCGCTGAACATGGCGGCGCTGACCGGGGGCAGCCCGTTCTATATCCGCAACCGGCTCAAGGAGGCGCTGTTTCGTGGCGGCGAGGTCCAGCGCGAGGGCGAAGAGAGCATCGCGGTCTTCGCGCCCTTCAAGGACGACGAGAACAGCAAGCGCATGGCCGGCTTTGACACGCTGGAACTGCGCTTTACCTTGGGCGATCCCAAACGGCCGATCCGACGGATGCTGGCCGAAACCGGCCCGCTGTCAGACGGGCGGCCGGCTTATCACAGCGAAATGGTGTTGAAATGATCCGGGCAATCTTGACGGCAGCTCTGTTGCTTACGGCCGGTATGGCCGGGGCGCAGGCGGTGAATGACTATCCGACCAGCGCGCGGGCCGATTACGTGTTCGTCTGCATGGCGACGAACGGCCAGACCCGCGAGATGCTGGACCGATGCAGTTGCGCCATCGACCAGATCGCCGAGATCCTGTCCTATGACGATTATGTGCGCGCCGAGACGGTGCTGGCCATGCGCCAGACACCGGGTGAACGCGCGGGCATCTTTCGGCAGGGTATCGCCGTCAACGACATGGTCGCCAATTTCCGCCGCGCCGAGGCCGAGGCCGAAATCCTCTGCTTCTGAACTGGACAAACCGGGTGGGGCGCGCTTCCTTGGCGGCAATGCTGAACAGGAGGAAGCTATGGATCTGGGCATCAGGGGCAAGAAGGGTCTTGTCTGCGCCGCATCGAAAGGTCTGGGCCGGGCCTGCGCCGAAGCGCTGGCCGAGGCCGGGGTCGATCTGGTCATCAATGCCCGCGGCGCCGAGACGCTGAAGGCCACCGCCGAAGAGATCGCGGCGAAACACGGTGTCTTGGTCACGCCGGTTGCTGCCGACATCACCACCGAAGACGGTCGCGCCGCCGTGCTGGAGGCCTTGGGGGGGCAGGCGGATATTCTGGTCAACAATGCTGGTGGCCCGCCGCCCGGAACATGGACCGACTGGTCGCGCGACGATTTCATCAAGGCCATCGACGCCAACATGCTGACCGCCATCGCGCTGATGCAGGCGCTGGTGCCGGGCATGACGCAGTGCGGCTGGGGCAGGGTCGTGAACATCACCTCGCAATCGGTGCGCTCGCCCATCGCGGTGCTGGGACTTTCGAACACGGCGCGGGCCGGGCTGACCGGCTTTGTCGCCGGCATGTCGCGGCAGGTGGCGCCGCAAGGGGTGGTGGTGAACAACCTGCTGCCCGGCATCCATGCCACTGCCCGCGCCGACAGCCTTGATTCGGGGGTGGCCAAGGCCGAGGGCATCGATCTCGACGAAGCCCGCCGCCGGCGCGAGGCGACCATCCCGACCCGCAGCTATGGCCGGCCCGAGGATTTCGGCGCCGCCTGTGCGTTCCTTTGCAGCCAGCAGGCGCGCTTTATCATCGGCCAGAACCTGTTGCTGGACGGCGGGGCGCTGAACGTCTCGATCTGAGAATGCGCGGGCGGCAGAAGGGTCTTGCCAGAATGTTGCCGCCCGGCTACGACGAAAGGCGGAAATCGGGAGAAACTGGCCTCGCGCCAGGGCCGAAGGAGCAACCGCCCCGGGAATCTCTCAGGCAAAGGGACCGTTTTCCGCTGAACGCTCTGGAGAGAGGCGGCACCCGCTGCCCGCCGAAGGGATAACGATCTCAGGCGCCCCGTTTCGGGGCAGGGACAGAGGGGGGCATCGCAGCGGCCGGATTGGTCCGTCCGCAGACAAGGGGGATGCCTATGGCCGAGTTTCGGCGCACGAAGCTTTATGACCTGCACGTCGCGCGCGGCGCGAAGATGGTGCCCTTTGCCGGCTGGGACATGCCGGTGCAATATCCGATGGGCGTGCTGAACGAGCATCTGCATACCCGCGCCCACGCCGGGCTGTTCGATGTCAGCCACATGGGGCAGGTCATCCTGCGCGGGCCGGACGTGGCCGAGGCGCTGGAGACGCTTGTGTCCGCCGATATCCTTGGGCTGGCCCAGGGACGCCAGCGTTACGGGCTGTTCACCAATGCCGAGGGCGGCATCCTTGACGACCTGATGATCGCCAACAAGGGTGACCATCTGTTTCTGGTGGTGAACGCCGCCTGTGCCGAGCAGGACATCGCGCATCTGCGCCAGTTGGAACGCGCAGGCATTTCGGTCGAACCGGTGACGGATCGCGGCCTGCTGGCCCTGCAAGGCCCCGAGGCCGAAGCCGTGCTGGCGCGGCTGGTCCCCGGTGCCCCGGCAATGAAATTCATGGACGTGGCCGAGTTCGACTGGCAAGGCGCAACGCTGTGGGTCAGCCGCTCGGGCTATACCGGCGAGGATGGGTTCGAGATCTCGATCCCCGAGGCGCAGGTGGTGGCCTTTGCCGAGGCGCTGCTGGTCCAGCCGGAGGTCGCGCCCATCGGGCTGGGCGCCCGCGACAGCCTGCGGCTGGAGGCTGGCATGCCGCTTTACGGTCATGACATGGATGCCTCGACGCATCCGGGCGAGGCCGGGTTGGGCTGGTCCATCCCGAAAGCGCGCCGCATGGGCGGCGTGCGGGCAGGCGGTTTTCCCGGCGCGGAAGTCATTTTGCCGGAACTGGCCGAAGGCTCCGCTCGCAGCCGCTTGGGTCTGCGCCCCGAGGGTCGTGCACCGATCCGCGAGGGCGTGGCGATTTTCGACGCACCCGAGGGTGGCGCGGCTTTGGGCACCGTCTGCTCGGGCGGGTTCGGCCCCTCGGTCGGCGGGCCGGTCGCCATGGCGATCCTGCCGGCGGGGCTGACCCCCGGTGCGACGGTCTGGGCCGAATTGCGCGGCAAGCGCCTGCCCGTGACGATTACCCCGCTTCCTTTCCATCAACCAAGCTACAGGCGCTGAGAGGCCAGGCATGCTGAGATACACCGAAGACCACGAATGGCTGAAACAGGACGGCGACGAGATCGTCGTCGGCATTACCGCCCATGCCAGCGAGCAATTGGGCGATGTCGTATTCATCGAGCTGCCCGAGGTGGGCCGCGAAGTCGAGCAGGGCGAGGAGATCGTGGTGATCGAATCGGTCAAGGCTGCCTCGGACATCACCGCACCGATCGCCGGGGTGATCACCGCGGTCAACGAGGCGCTGCCCGACAGCCCTGGCGCGGTGAACGAGGATCCGATGGCGGCATGGTTCTTTCGCATCAAGGCGTCCTCGGTCGATTTGTCCGGTTTCATGGACGAGGCGGCCTATAACGCGCTGATTGGTTGATACTGCCGGGCCTTTGGCCCGGCGGACGCCGGGGGTGCTTCGCCCCCCGGACCCCCCGAGGGTATTTGGACAACGAAGAAGTCCGGAAGGGGAAGCGGAGCGGTTGCGCGAGGGGCTGATCCGGGCCTTTCGACTGTGGCCGGCCGGAGAAGAACGCGGTGCGCGGCGGTTTTGCCTTGCGCGTCCGAGACAGAAATCATGATGCATCGAGGCCAGTGATGGGTAAATGGACCGCGACCGACTATAATCCCGACGATTTTGCCAATCGCCGTCACATCGGGCCTTCTCCGGCAGAGATGGAGGCGATGCTGAAGGTTGTGGGGGCGGGGACGCTGGATGATCTGATCGGCCAGACCGTGCCGGCGAGCATTCGGCAGTCGCAACCTCTGGACTGGCCGGCCCTTTCCGAAGCCGCGTTGTTGCAGCGCATGCGCGAGGTCGCCGCGAAGAACCGCGTCATGACCAGCTTGATCGGGCAGGGCTATTACGGCACCGTGACGCCCCCTGCGATCCAGCGCAACATTCTGGAAAACCCCGCCTGGTATACCGCCTATACCCCCTATCAGCCCGAGATCGCCCAGGGGCGGCTTGAGGCCTTGCTGAACTTCCAGACCATGGTTGCCGATCTGACCGGGTTGCCGGTGGCCAATGCCAGTCTGCTGGACGAGGCGACGGCGGCGGCCGAGGCCATGGCCATGGCGCAGCGCGTGGCCAAGTCCAAGACCAAAGCGTTCTTCGTCAGCGACAACATGCATCCGCAGACCGTCGCGGTGATCGAGACCCGCGCCGAGCCCCTGGGGATCGAGATCATTCGCGGCAAGGAATGCGATCCCACGCAGGTGTTCGGGGCGATCTTCCAGTATCCCGGCACTTTCGGCGAGATCCGCGACTATTCGAACGAAATCGCGGCGCTGCATGCGCAGGGCGCGGTGGCGATCATGGCAACCGACCTGCTGGCGCTTTGCGTGCTGAAAGAGCCGGGGGCGATGGGCGCCGATATCGCCATCGGCTCGGCGCAGCGGTTTGGTGTGCCGATGGGCTATGGCGGCCCGCATGCCGGCTTCATGGCCTGCCGTGATGAGATGAAACGCGCCATGCCGGGGCGGATCGTCGGCGTTTCCATCGATGCCAAGGGTAACCGGGCCTACCGCCTGTCGTTGCAAACCCGAGAGCAACATATCCGGCGTGAGAAGGCGACCTCGAACGTCTGCACCGCGCAGGCGCTGCTGGCGGTGATGGCGAGCTTTTATGCGGTGTTCCATGGGCCCGTGGGGTTGCGCGCGATTGCCCAGCGGGTGCATCTGAACGCGGCCACGCTGGCAGACGCCCTGCGCGCCGCCGGGGCCGAGGTGGAAACCGCCGCATTCTTCGACACGATCACCGTGCGCGTCGGCGTAGGTCAAGCTGGTATTATGGCCGCTGCCCGGCACCGCGGCGTCAATCTGCGCAAGGTCGGGCGCGACCGGGTCGGCATCTCGGTCGACGAGACCACGGATGCGGATGTGATTACGCGGGTGCTGGACGCATTCGGCATCTCTGACACAGCCGAACCCGCTGTTGCCCCGGCAATCCCCGAGGCGCTGATCCGCGAAAGCGACTATCTGACCCATCCGGTCTTTCATATGAACCGGGCGGAATCCGAGATGATGCGCTATATGCGCCGCTTGTCGGATCGCGATCTGGCGCTGGACCGGGCCATGATCCCGCTGGGCTCTTGCACGATGAAGCTGAACGCGGCGGCCGAGATGATGCCGATCACTTGGCCGGAATTCGGTGCGCTGCATCCCTTTGCGCCCGAGGATCAAGCCGCCGGCTACCACGAGGTTTTCGCCGACCTGACCGACAAGCTTTGCGCGATCACCGGCTATGATGCGTTCTCGTTGCAGCCCAACAGCGGCGCGCAGGGGGAATATGCCGGGCTTTTGACCATCGCCGCCTATCACAAGTCGCGGGGCGAGGATCGCGACATCTGCCTGATCCCCGTCAGCGCCCACGGCACCAACCCGGCCAGCGCGCAGATGGCAGGCATGAAGGTCGTGGTGGTGAAATCGGCGCCGAACGGCGATATCGACCTTGAGGACTTTGCCGATAAGGCGGCCAAGGCCGGCGACAAGCTGGCTGCGGTGATGATCACCTATCCCTCGACCCATGGCGTGTTCGAGGACACGGTTCGCGATGTCTGCCGCATTACCCACGAACATGGCGGGCAGGTCTATATCGACGGCGCCAACATGAACGCGCTGGTCGGGCTGGTGCAGCCGGGTGAGATCGGCGGCGACGTCAGCCACCTGAACCTGCACAAAACCTTCGCCATCCCGCATGGCGGCGGCGGTCCCGGCATGGGACCGATCGGGGTCAAGGCGCATCTGGCGCCCTTCCTGCCTGCCGATCCACGCGAAGGGGCCGGCGCGGTTTCCGCGGCACCTTGGGGCTCGGCCTCGATCCTGCTGATCTCCTGGGCCTATATCCTGATGATGGGCGGTGCGGGGCTGACGCAAGCGACCCGTGTTGCGATCCTGAACGCGAACTATATCGCAAGCCGTCTGGCCGGGGCCTATCCGGTCCTGTTCATGGGCAATCGCGGGCGCGTCGCACATGAATGCATCCTGGATACCCGGCCCTTCCAGGAGCATGGCGTGACTGTGGACGATATTGCCAAACGGTTGATCGACAACGGCTTCCACGCACCGACCATGAGCTGGCCCGTGGCCGGCACCCTGATGGTCGAGCCGACCGAATCAGAGACAAAGGCGGAAATAGATCGCCTGATCATCGCCTTCCTCGCCATCCGGGACGAGATCACCGAGATTGCCGAAGGCAGGATCGGCGCCGAGGCCAGCCCGCTGCGCCATGCGCCGCATACGGTCGAGGATCTGGTTGCCGATTGGGACCGCGGCTATTCGCGCGAGCAGGGGTGCTTTCCGCCGGGTGCCTTCCGGGTGGACAAATACTGGCCTCCGGTCGGGCGTGTGGACAACGCCTATGGGGACCGCAACCTGATCTGCACCTGCCCGCCGCTGGAGGACTATGCCGAGGCGGCCGAGTAAGCCGCGCCTTGCCCCGCCGATGTTTCGGCGGGGTTATTGGGGTGCGATAAATGGCATGCAGAAAGCTGTGGATGGGGGCCGCTGGGCCCCTTGACAAGACAGAACAGGTGCGCGAGATAGCACGCCGATGGGGCCGTAGCTCAGTTGGTAGAGCGCATCGTTCGCAATGATGAGGTCAGGGGTTCGATTCCCCTCGGCTCCACCAAGTTTTCTCATAAAATAATGTTTTTGCAATATTTTCTGTAGGCGACTTATCCCGTCCCGCACTTGTCCCATTATCAAGACGAAGCGGGCCGTGTTTCTGATCTTGGCGGGGCAGAGATGGTTCCCCGCTAGACTGGGTGATGCCTTCATAAAAATGCGCGTGCCGGAAGTGGATTACATCCATGATGGTGCAACCGGTTGCAAATCTTCAGGATCAAGATTTTGGGAGGTTGATCGGACTCGCGATCCGTATCCTTCCTTGGAGACGGTGACTGGCTTGGTACGCTGGTGATATAGCGGAGCAGACCATCTTCAAAAGTGAAGGCACGACTGACCGAGGAACAGCTCATCAGCATTCCGCAGGCGCATGAGGCGGGGGCGAAGTGCGCCCGTCTGTGCCGCAAGCACAAGATGTCGGAAGGCACGTTTTATGCTTGGAACGCGAAATATTGTGGGATCACGGTATCTGAGGCCAAGAGGCTGCGGACGCTGGAGGACAAGAACCTCAAGCTGAAGAAGCTCTTGGCCGAGCGGATGCTGGATCGGGCGGCGATGAAGGAGCCGCTGTCAAAAAACTGGTAACGCCGGCCGTAAAGTGCGAAGCGGTCGCGCATCTGAAGGCCCTGTTCGCGCTGTCGGAATGACGGGTGCGCCGGATTGCCGGTGCGGATCGGAAGATGGTGCGTTACCAGTCGCAACGCCCGCCGGAAACGGCGCTCTGTGGTCGGCTTCGTGATCTTGCCAATGAACGGCGCCGGTTCGGATATCGGCGGCTGTTCATCCTGCTGTGTCGGAAAGGCGAGCCGTCCGGGATCAACCGGATATATCGTTTGTATCGCGGGGAGGGGCTGACGGTGTGCAAGCGCAAAGCTCGCCGCAAAGCCCTCGGCACCCGTGTCTCGATCCTGATGGAGGCCCGCGCTAACGCAAGCTGGTCACTGGATTTCGTGCATGACCAGTTTGCCTGTCGGCGGCGGTTCCGGATCCTGAACGTAGTCGATGACGTCACCTGCGAGTGTTTGGGAGCGATCCCGGACACATCCATCTCCGGCCACCGTGTCGCGCGAAAGCTGACGTTGTTGATCGAGTGGAGGGGCTGGCCGGCCATGGGCGGCCGATGACAACACTGAGCGACCCCACTTGGGCTACCAGACGCCCACCGGGTTAGCCCTGCACCTGACCCCGACCCACTGCGCGAGATGGAAGCTCCGTGCGCCGGGCGATTGCTCAACCCACGCCAACCGGCGTAAATGACCGAAAGGGGTCGAGGCTGGATGAAGGACCCATGGCGGGTCAGTTTCGGACGGCCACGGCGCCGCCACGGTGGCCAATCGCATCACTTTGATGATACCGACATTGGGATACACATCGTGTGCTCTTTGAGCTTTGTGCGATTGGTATAAAGAAAGTCTGGATCGACCCGGATCCGGCCTTGTAAGTCCCAAGGTGAAGAGCTGCTGTTTTACAGATCGTGATTAAGCTAACTCATTCTCTTCGAGTCGGTGATTGATCGGTCCAATAGAGGCTATTTTCGCCTCATGTCTCATGCCTACACCGGGCGCAGGAAGCAAAACTCTCTTTTCCTGTCTCGCTTGGCGATTATGTCGTTTCGTGTGTGATGGGCCAAGGCCATTCGTAATAGGGATCACTGACCCGCCAGCCCTTGCCATAACGGGCCTGAAGAAATTTCTCTGGCTGCGCGGGCGAGGGGTAAGGCTTGTCATGCAGATGCACTGTGCTGGTCGGCAAAACGACCTCGCGGTCAACAGGGCGAAACATCTCATACCCCATTAACACGTTGATCTGGCCTTCACTTTCCCAGCACGGGAAAAGATCAACGGGGCCATGAGGGCCTCGGATCAGGAAATTGATCGCCTTATCGCTGAGCTCGCAGATATAGCCGCGCGCGGTCAGCGCCTTGGCAAGGTCATAGCGCCTTTTCAGCATTTCTTCTCGGCTGGTCGAGCCATCGTGATAGAGAATGTCCACATCATCATCATGCGCCAGAAAGCTGTTTTCCCGAACTGCACCCAAAAGGCTGCCGTAGCACAGAACCGGCGTCACGCCGCAGTCGCGAAGGATCGGGAAAACCGCGTCCAGCATTTTCAGGTAACGCGCTTTTTCGCGTACAAGCCTTGGCTCTTGAATGAAATGCTTGCTGGCCACGATGGTGATTGGCTGCTGCGTCCTCTGAGTGAGAAGGCGGTTCACCTCGACCATAACAGTCTGCAACTTTTGCGACGAGGACAGCAAAATACCCAATGGGTCAAACGCGATTGTCCGGGCGCGCCGATCGTTGCCCAATATCTGGATCATCGCCTCGGCTGCAATACGGATCTCATAGTGAGAGAGCGGTCCTTTATGACCATAAAGCGGCAGGAACGAGAGCAAAGTGATTGGGTCGAAACGGATGCCGGGCTGGTCCAGCCTGGCAATGATGGCTGCCCGAATGCGCTCGACCAAATTCTGAAGTTCTGCTTGGGTCACTTGCCCTGAAGGCAGCGGGACACCGATCTGGATGCAGATGGCGTTCAGGGCGTCCAACAACTGCTTGGGGTCGAAATTGCGCGCAGCAAATACCAATTGGCCGTTTGCATAGCCACGCAAGGCCAGATGGCGACTGGCGCGACCGGGATGATTGCGACGGTTGGCCAGACGCAGTTCAGAAATATAGACGGCTTTCTTCAGCTGAATCGTCAGGCTCGGGCGCATCTCTTTGACCGCTTGAATGCCTTTCCCGGTAAGAAGACTATTGCGCAACTGATCCGACGAGGAGGCGTCGGGTTGAGAGGTCAGCGCGACAGTATCCACGATCTCTCGCAGAGGAATCTGTTTGCCTTTCCGTCCCACCAAGGTCAGCTGTGGAAATGTATAGGACCGTGGCTCTGGCACATCGAGATAGAGTTCGATCCGGCGCAGATTGGTTTCGACCAAGAAGCTTTTGTGCAGATGCGCGGTGGGACCAAAGACACCGAACCCCGGCAAGATCCGATATGCAAGGTCTATCATCGCGCAGGGAATCCCAGCCGTGCTGTCCGTCCTTTGAGCGGCAATAAGCTTCCCCAGCCGCATCCGGTATGTTCCTGCAGATCGCGGTGCTGCAAGTGCCCGGCATGCGCTCAGGATAGACCACCTCGCACTGCGGGCAGAGGAAATCAAACTTACCTTCCCGGCCGCTGCCCATGCAGAAGGCATCGACGTGATGCGACTCCATATCCTCAGCCTTCTGCTCTTAGCTTTCTTCATGAACGACTCCACAGCCAGCACGTCCGGCGCATCGGCGGCGCGGCCCAAAGCGCGGTAGCTTGCTGCTTCCACGCGTCCCGGTGGGTGCGCCCTTCGTCCAGCGCCTCGCGTTCGCGGGTCAGCATGGTTTCCTTGATTCTTGCCCGCAATTTCGGGATCTCACTCCAGATAAAATCCTTGTCCGACATGCGTCCAATCAATCCGAAAGCCCTCAAAGACAAACTCTTACCGCCGCAGGTATCGCACTCAACCCCTGGACAGGTGATGAGATCCAGCCAGTGCCTATGTCGCCATGGATCGGACATCAGCCCGCTTTTGTCCATGACCGGACGGTCGACTGTCCGATTTTTTCTCCATTTCCCAGATAGCGGTCAGAGGCAGGCAAGGTCACAGCGGCAAGGGATCGTGGCCTTGGGCATGACAGCTGATAAAAAGGGTATGGGACCGGGCGCATACCCCAATGAGGCATTGGCAGTATCACCCCAGCCCAGAAAACTGAAAAAGCTGGCGTGAACTCCAGGTTCCACCAGACAGGTCAGGCAACGGCGGACCACACCAGCCTGAATCCCATGTGAGCGGTCGAGGCGTCGGGTTCGTTAAAGGTTTGCGCTGCGACCCTGTACCGGTTGCACCAGGAATCTTGGCAAAGGCATGAGCCGCCCTTGATGACCTTTTGCCGGCCCCACCGACTGATGCCCGGTCCCCGGGCAACCGTTTTCTTGCGGGTTCGCACGCCAACTGTCGGCGGTCCATTCCCACACATTCCCCACAGCGTTCCATAGCCCATAGCCATTGGGTGCGTAGCTTTTTACGGGTGCTGTGATCAGGTAGCCGTCTTCGGCGGAATTCAGGGTCGGGAAATCCCCTTGCCAGATATTGCACCGATGCTTTCCGTCGGGGGTCAGATCATCGCCCCATGGGAACCGTTTACCCTTCAGACCGCCGCGCGCCGCCTTTTCCCATTCGGCTTCGCTGGGAAGACGCCTGCCCACCTACGCGGCATAGGCCTGCGCATCGTTCCACGACACATGGACCACCGGATGATCGCCACGGCCCTCAAGCGATGATCCTGCGCCTTTGGGAAGTCTCCAGTTCGCACATTTCAGAGCGCCACACCAAGGGGCGGCGGGGACGCTTCGGCGGAGGATGTCGCTGCGTGCCCTTGGCGCCGTTGTAATTGTCCGAGACGACGGAGTGACTTCCCCGCCCGGGCAGGTCGATGATGCCATGGGGCAGGCTGGTTTTGCGGCAGAACCGTGCCAAGCATCGGGGTTTGTCGTGCCGCAGATTAGCAGGCCATCCAGCGCATAAGAGGCCAGATCCTCAAGCGTCCGCTGCTCGATCACCGGGTCCCGCCGGTAGAGGACACAAGAGGCGTCAACCCGTTCGCCCGCGCCTTGGCCTCGAAGATCTGCGCCACGTTCGAGAAGAAGCGGTTGTCATAGAGCGGCAGCAAAGCCCGATCACCCCCGACTTGGCGTTGCGCAATCCCTTGGCCTGCCGATTTGCCGAATAATCCAGATCCAAGGCCAGAGATCGTATGATCTGGGTGGTCTTTTCGCTGATGCGGCGGGGCTTCCAACTGCCATTCAGGACGGCACTGACGGTCGAGGGGGACAATCCGGACTTCTGGGAAGGATCATAGATCGTAAGCTTTTTTGCCTGAAGAATCTGATACCGGTGCTGTTCTGAACCCGATTGCCTGTCGGGAATATGGCACGAGCCTGCCAGCCCAGTCTTTGGGAAGCAACATTTCGCTGCGTTAGCCGCCGGCGGGTTCCGGCCCGGTTGGGGTTGTGCCTTGCGGGGCGCAGGGGTGCGTACATGCGGGCACGGTGTTGATGCGGCGCTCAGCCTCCTGTTAAGCATTCCTTCAACGACAACAAACCTATCCGAGCAGCAGGAAGAGCAGACAATGAAAATTCCGTCCCCGAAGTGGCGGTTCGCCGTCCTTTTCGCCGCGGCGTCCCTGATGTTGGCAGGCTGTTCGTTGACCCGTCGGCACAGCGAATTGGAGTGCATGGAGCGGGCGATGTATTTCGAATCCAATCGCTCCAGCAGGGACGGCATGATTGCTGTCGGCAGCGTGGTCATGAACCGCGTCCGATCCGACCAATATCCCAACACGGTCTGTGGCGTTGTCGGACAGAAAGGGCAGTTCGCCCAAGGCATCATGACCCGCCGGATGGATACGAAAGGGTCGCCGCTGATCCGCGAGGCCGCAAAAAGCGTCTTGCGCGGTGAGCGTCATCCCCTGATCGGGAACGCGACGTTCTTTCATACTGCAGGATACAGGTTCTCCTATGACAACATGCACTATGTTCTGGTGACGGGCGGAAACGCCTTTTACGAGAAACGCAAGAACTACCTTGTGACCCAGCCAGTTCCTCCGCGAGCTATCGAGGGAATTACCGGCCGGTAGACAGCGGACCACCGTGATGGCCCAAGCGGGATCACGGTGGCCGTGTGGAAAGTTGACGCCCCTTAGGCGAAGCGTAGGACCGCCTTGATCGTCCGTCCCTTTTCGCTGTCTTCAAGGGCTTGGTCGATCTGGTCGAAGTCATAAAATGTGATCAGCTTGTCAAAGGGGAAACGTCCCTGCTTGTACAGCTCGACCAGGCTGGGATGAGCAGATCGGGGGCCTGCATTGCGCAGCCTGACTCTATGAAACAGCGATGTTGCGTCAAGCCGGATGCGATTTGCCGGGGCAGGTCATGGCATATGCCCGCAGGCTGGTGGGGAAAGCGGGCGACTCCCGGCGCTTGGGAAAAGCCCGCTTTGCGTGTGGGATTATTCGGCCGTCCAGCCTCCATCCAGCAGGATAGAGCTGCCGGTCATCAACGACGAGGCGTCCGAGGAAAGGTAAAGTGCGGCACCGACGATGTCGTCCACCTGGCCCAGACGCCCGATCTTGATCATGCGCTTGCAATGTTCGCCAAAGGCCGGATCTTCGAAATAGGGCTTGGTCAGCGGCGTCTCGATGAAGGTGGGGCAGATCGTATTGATGCGGATCCCAAGGGGCGCGACTTCGATGGCCGTCGCCTTGGTCAGCCCTTCGATGCCCCATTTCGTCGCGCAATAGACCGAGCGGTTCTCGGCGCCGATATGGCCCATTTGCGAAGACATGTTGATGATGCTGCCGCCCCGGCCCAATTCTTTCATGCGCCGTGTCACAGCCTGAAGGGCGAAAAACGCCGCACGCAGGTTCAGGCCGGTGATACGATCGAAGTCCTCCTCGGTCACCTCCATCTGGGGTTGCGGCTTGTTGGTCCCGGCGTTGTTGACGAATATGTCAAGCTGATCCAGCCCATCGACCAGCGCCCGAAAGGCCGCGACATCGGTCACGTCACAGGAAATCGCCCGCGCTTTCAGCCCCGCGCCGGTCAGTTCCGCCTCGACGGCGGCGATTTCGTCCATGCTGCGGGCACAAAGGACCACCTCGGCGCCGGCTTG
Organism: Paracoccus methylovorus; assembly: GCF_016919705.1. Taxonomy (NCBI): domain Bacteria; kingdom Pseudomonadati; phylum Pseudomonadota; class Alphaproteobacteria; order Rhodobacterales; family Paracoccaceae; genus Paracoccus; species Paracoccus methylovorus. The sequence continues at coordinate 1,825,557 of NZ_CP070368.1, read as the reverse complement.
TGCATAGACATCGGCGATGGCCTTGCCGATCCCGCGACCCGCGCCGGTAATCAGCGCCGTGCGGCCCGACAAGGAAAAACTGGGCATTGGAGTCATTCGGCGGCCTCCCCATAAGCGATGTTTTGGCCGCCATAGCGGCGAACGCGGATATTGGCTTGCTCGGCATGGCCGACAAAACCTTCCAGCAGGCACAGGCGCGAGCAATAACGGCCGATATCGGCGGCCGCCTCGTCGGTCAGCACGCGCTGATAGGTATGTGTCTTGATGAACTTCCCGACCCACAAACCGCCGGTATAGCGCCCGGCCTTGCGGGTCGGCAGTGTGTGGTTGGTCCCGATCACCTTGTCGCCATTCGCAACATGGGTGCGTGGGCCAAGAAACAGCGCGCCATAGCTGGTCATGTTTTCAAGATACCAATCGTCCCGGTCCGTCATGACCTGAACATGTTCCGAGGCGATGTCGTTTGCGACTTGCAGCATTTCCTCATGCGTGTCGCAGAGGATGATTTCGCCGTAATCTTCCCACGACTTGCGGGCGGTTCCGGCGGTCGGCAGGATCGCAAGCAGCCGCTCGATCTCTGCTGCGGTCGCTTGGGCAAGTTGGGCAGAGTTGGTCAAAAGCACGGCGGGCGAGTTGTAGCCATGCTCGGCCTGTCCCAGCAGGTCGGTTGCGCAAAGCTCGCCATCCACGGTGTCATCGGCAATGACCATGGTTTCCGTCGGGCCGGCAAACAGGTCGATGCCGACGCGCCCGAACAGTTGACGTTTGGCCTCGGCGACGAAGGCGTTGCCGGGGCCGACCAGCATATCGACGGGCGCGATGGTTTCGGTGCCAAGGGCCATGGCGCCGATCGCCTGGATGCCGCCAAACACATAGATCTCATGTGCACCGGCGAAGTGCATGGCGGCGATCACCGCAGCGTTGGGTTTGCCCTGAAAGGGCGGGGTTGCGGCGATGATGCGCGGGACACCGGCGACGGCTGCCGTCAGCACCGACATATGCGCCGAGGCGACCATCGGGAACTTGCCGCCCGGGACATAGCAGCCCACCGCCTGCACCGGGATGTGCTTGTGGCCAAGGATGACGCCCGGCAACGTCTCGACCTCGACATCCCGCATCGAGTCGCGCTGCACCTGCGCAAAGTTGCGAACCTGCGCTTGCGCGAACTTGATATCCTCGATCTCGCGCGGGGTCAGTGTCGCGATCAGTTCCTGGATCTGTTCAGGGGACAGGCGAAAGCTTTCCGGGGTGTAGCCGTCGAATTTCGCGGCCATGTCGCGCACGGCCGCATCGCCGCGCGCGGCGATATCGGCCAGTGCGGCCTCGACCGTCTCGCGGGTCTGGCGGTCGTCTTCGGCCCGCGCGCTGTCGCTGCGGCCGCGTTTCAGATAGGTGATTGCCATCGCTCGTGCCTTCAGATGTTGACCCGGTCGGCGCCTTTCAGCGCCAGGAGTTCGCGCGCCTCATCCGGGGTCGCGACCGCAAGGCCCAACCCTTCGATGATCTGGCGCGCGGCGCGGACCTGCTGGGCGTTGCTTTCCGCCAGCCGTCCCTTGCCGGCCCACAGGTTGTCCTCAAGCCCGACACGGACATGACCGCCCATCGCCGCGGCCATTGCCGCGATATTCAACTGGTTGCGTCCGGCACCAAGCACGGACCAGCGGTAATTGTCGCCGAAAAGCCGATCCGCGGTGCGCTTCATGTGCAGCACGTCGTCGGGATGGGCGCCGATACCACCCATCAGGCCGAACACCGTCTGGATGAACAGCGGGCCCTTGACGAGGCCGTTGTCGAAGAAATGCTTGAGATTATAAAGATGCGAGGTGTCGTAGCATTCGAACTCGAACCGGGTGCCGTTCGCGCCAAGCGTCGTCATGATCTCTTCCACATCGCCAAAGGTGTTGCGGAAGATGATGCTTTTGTTGCCCAGATAGTCGCGTTCCCACTGGTGCTTCAGTTGCGCCTCATAGCGGTTGAGCATGGGGAACAGGCCGAAGTTCATGGTGCCCATGTTCAGCGAGGCAAGCTCGGGCTGATAATGTTTCGCGGGTTGGATGCGTTCGGCCACGGACATGGTCGGCGCGCCGCCGGTGGTGATGTTGATGACGGCGTTCGAAGCCTGCTTGATGACCCCAAGGAAGGGCCGGAAAGCCTCGATGCTCTGGTCGGGGCGACCGTCGGTTTCGTCGCGCGCATGCAGGTGGACGACCGCCGCCCCCGCCTCGATCGCGCCGACGGCCGCATCGGCGATTTCCGAGGCAGAGACCGGCAGATGTTCGGACATCGACGGGGTGTGGATCGCGCCGGTCACGGCGCAGGTGATGATGACTTTACCCTGAAGGTTCATGGTTCACTCCTGATTGTTCTGGGCGGCGCGCGACGAAAGATGCTGTGCCAGCGCGGCAAGTTCGCTGTCGCGCCAGTCCTGACGGGCGCGAACGGTGTCGGGGGTCGAAATCGCGCTGAACGCCGCACCTACGGCTTGGGCGGCAGTGGGCGTGAACGCCTCGTCCCGCGCCGAGGTTTCGGCCAGGCCCGCCATCATCGGGCCATAGCGACCAAGATAATCGACGGCGCCGCCGGGTGCGTTGAGGTTGATCGTTTCCATCGGCCCCATGAAAGCCCAGCGACGGCCAAGACCGTGCCGGATCGTGTCGTCGAGGCCCTGCACATCGACATAGCCCTGTTCGATCAGGCGCAGGCTTTCCGCCAGCACAACGGCCTGAAGGCGGTTCAGGATGAACCCGTCGATCTCGCGCTTCAGCATGACCGGGACCTGCCCAGCCTGCGCATAGATCTGGCGGGCACGCTGGGTCACCTCGGGCGCGGTGAAGGGGGCGGGCGAAATCTCGACCACCGGCACAAGATGGGGCGGATTGACGGGATGACCGACAAGACAGCGCGAGGCGCCGGGCAACCCTTCGGCAAAGCTGGAGGCCAACAGTGCCGAAGAGCTGGAGGCCAGGATCGTTTGCGCCCCCGCGATCGCATCCAGACGCGCGAAAAGTTCGCGCTTGATCGACAGGACTTCCGGGCCGCTTTCCTGCACAAGGATCGCACCGTCCAGCGCCTGTTCCAGCGTGGCGACGCCCTTGATGTTTGCGGCGGTGGCGCGGGGGTCGGCGCCGGCCTGTCCAAAGGGTTCTGTCTGCGCGATCATGGCCGCGATATCGGCGTCAAGGTTGTCCAGCACCGTCTGGTTCATGTCCCAGACGCGAACCTGGAATCCCGCCCGGGCAAAAACAAAGGCCCAGGCGCGACCGATCAGCCCTGCGCCGACGATGGCAATATGCGACATTTCCAGCTTCCTCACATCCACAGCATTTCGCGACGCAATTCGATATCTTCGGCGATGCGGCGGGATTCGATTTCATGCAGCACGCGGCCGCGCTCCAGAACGATGGTGCGGTCCGAAAGCGACAGCGCCAGATCTAGGTTGTGGTCAACGATGACGATCGACAGACGATCTCTCAGCTTGTCGAAAGTGCGGAACAACTGCTCTACGATGGCCGGCGCCAGACCCTCGAAAGGTTCGTCCAGCAAAAGCACGCGGATGTCGCCCGACAGCGCGCGGGCCACGGCGGCCATTTGCTGTTCGCCGCCCGACAGGCTGTCGGCGGGGGTGTCCAGCCGCTCGCGCAGGCGCGGGAAATATTCCAGCAGTTCGTCCAGCGACCAATGCGTGCCCTCGCCGGTCTGGCGACGGATACGGCCGAGTTCCAGGTTTTCGCGCACGGTCATGCCGGCGAACAGCCCGCGCCCCTGCGGCACATAGCCGATCCCCAGCCGCGCGATCTGCGCGCTGGTGTTGCCCGCAAGCTCGTGGTTCATCAGCTGCACCGAGCCCGAGGACGGGGGAACGATGCCGGTAATCGCCTTCAGGACCGAGGATTTTCCCGCCCCGTTGCGACCCAACAGCGCCAGGATCTCGCCCTTGTGCAGGTCGAAGGTGACGTCCTGCAGAATATGGCTTTTGCCATAGTGCAGGTTCACCTTGTCCAGCGCGAGGATCTGTTCATCCACGAACTGCCCTTGCCGCGCCGAGGCCGCAACCTCGCTGGTGCCCGACCCGATATAGATGTCGCGCACCTGCTTGGAGTTTTTCGCATCCTCGACGGTGCCATCGACCAGCACCTTGCCGTCGGCCATGACGGTGACATGATCCGCCAGTTCAAACACCCGGTCGATGTCGTGTTCGACCAGCAGAACCGGCACGTGGCGCGAGACATCCTTGATCAGCAGGCCCACGCGCTCACGCTCGGCCACCGAAAGACCGGCAAGCGGTTCGTCCGCCAAAAGGATGCGCGGCTCGGTTGCCAGTGCAAGGCCTAGGTCCAGCAACCGCTGCCCGCCATAGGACAGCGAACCCGCGCGCGCTTCCTCCATCCCGGACAGGCCGACCCATTTCACCATCTCGTCGACCTTCGCACGGACCTCGGGCACGTTTTCGGTGCTTTGCAGCATCGAGGTCTTGCTGGAATGGCGGGCCTGCACGGCAAGGCGGACGTTCTCGCGCACGGTCAGGTCGGGAAACAGGTTGGTGATCTGGAACGACCGGCCCAACCCAAGGTTCGAGATCCTGTCGGCCGATTGCCCCGAGATGTCCTGACCCAGCAGCGAAACCTTGCCGCCGCTGGTCGGGATAATCCCCGACAGAAGGTTGAAGGCCGTGGTCTTGCCCGCCCCGTTGGGACCCAGAAGCGCATGCAGCGTCTGGTCCTTGACGCGAAGGGACACGCCGTCGACCGCCTTCAACGCGGCGAAGTTCTTGGAAATGCTATCCGCGACCAGCACATCCCCGCCACCGCCATCGCGCGAGGTGATCGCCGAGGGCAAGGGGTGCTTTTCCGTTTTGCGGTCGGCCATCGCGGCGCCGGTGACCTTTTCGGGCACCAGCGCCCGGCGGATCTGCCCGCCGATGCCGATCAGGCCCTGCCGTGCGAAGATCACGAAGCCCACGAAGATCAGGCCGAACCAGAACAGCCAGTTCTCGGTATACATCGACAGGTATTCGCGGAAGAGGATATAGAACAGCGCCCCCAGCAGCGGTCCGAAAAAGTTGCGCATCCCGCCGATGACGACCATCGCCAGAAGCTCGCCCGAAAAGATGATCGACATCGGCTCGGCCGAGGTCATGCGGTTTTTGTAAAGCAGCAGCGCGCCTGCGAGGCCGGTGATTGCCGCCGAAAGCACGAAAGCCTTCAGCTTGTAGGTTTGCACTTCGTATCCAAGTGCCCGGGTGCGTCCCTCGTTCTCGCGGATCGAGACGAGAACCGAACCAAATGGCGAATGCAGCACGCGCATCAGCACCGCGATAACGGCGAATGCCAGGATTGCGACGAAGACGTAGAAGTTCAGGTTGTTGTCCAGAATGCGCGCGCGCTCGATCCCGCCAAGGCCGTTTTCGCCGCCCGTCACCTCGGTCCAGCGGAAGGCAAGCTGAAAGCCCATTGCGGACAGTGCCAGCGTCATCAGCGAGAAATAGACGCCGCGCCGGCGCAGGACCAGAAAGCCGATGCAAGCAGCCACCAGCGCAGTTGCGACGACGGCGGCGAGGATTGCGATGGTCATGCTGGCATTGCTGAACCGCAGCGCGGTCAGACCCGCGACATAGGCCGCGAAGCCGAACCAGACCCCATGCCCGAAAGAGACAAGGCCGGTATAGCCGATCAGGATGTTAAGCCCCATCGCGGCAAGTGCATAGATCACCACCTCGACGGCCGAGTTCGCGCCCAATCCCAGCATTTGCAACAGGATAGGCAGCAGGATCAGGCTTGCCGCCACGATCACCAGATTTTTCATGGAGTGCATCTGATACCTATTCAAAGCGAGTGATGCGTTCGCCAAGCAGGCCACGCGGGCGCAGCAGCAGAACGACGAACATCAGCAGGTAAATTGCCAGCATCGAGTATTGCGACAGGCCAAGGCCGATCATCGCGCCCTTGACCAGACCGACCAGCAGCGCCGCAATGACCACGCCCCAGAACGAACCGAGGCCGCCGATGACCACGACGACGAAGGCGGCGGTTCCGACCTCGACCCCCATCATCGGATGGATGGGCTGCAGCGGTGCCATCAGGACGCCTGCAATGGCGGCGATGGCGATGGCGATGGCGACGACTGCCGACAGATAGGGCCGCAAGGAAATCCCAAGGGTGCCGAGGATGTCGGGGTTCTGGATGCCTGCCCGCACGATCCGGCCAAAGGCGGTGCGGTTCAGCAGCACCCAGACGGCCGAGACGACGACGACGGCCACCGCGATCAGAAACATCCGGTAGCGCGAATACACGAAGTCGCCCATGAAAACCTGCCCGCGCAGTTCGGTCGGCATCGAGTAGGCCCGAGGCGTTGCGCCGAAATACCAGCGCAGGCTCTGTTCGATGATCATGGCGATGCCAAAGGTCAGCAGCAGCGAATAAAGTGGGTCCTCGCGGTAAAACCTCGTGAACAGGAACCGCTCCATCAGGATGGCCAGCACGGCTGCGATCAGCGGGCCGACGATCAGCGCCCCGAAGAACCCGATGTGGGGCGTCAGAACCAGCGCAAGATATGCGCCAAGCGTGAAGAACGCGCCATGCGCCAGGTTAACGATGCCGCCAAGCGAAAAGATCAGGGACAGGCCAAGCGCGATGAGCATGTAATAGAACCCATCAAGCAGCCCGTTCAGCAACTGCGAGAGAAAAACCAGAACCATGAGGCGTCCTCGAGTCCATGCAAAGTGATGGGGGCGCAGCAGAGGCTGCGCGCCCTTGGGGACTGTATGGGACGCACCGATCGGCGCGTCCGTCAGGTCACGAGAATGAGCAGGCGCCGCCGACTGCGCCCTTGATCAGCTCTTCCAGCGGGATATCGCCGGCGGGCAGGGCGGCAGAGGTCTTGAAGATGTCCCACTCGTTCGTCACCTCGGACGGATCGAGTGCGGTGACCGCGTAAACCTCTTGCAACAACTGGTGGGTTGCGGGATCGAAGCGACCCTTGCGTTCCTTCAGAATGTCGAATTCGGTGGTGGGGTCTTCCAGATATGCGACCAGAGCGTCGGTGTCGGTGCCGCCTGTCTTTGCAATCGCCTCGGCAGCGATCCGGACAGCGATATAATCGCTGTAGGCTTGGTTTTCCGCGGGCTTGCCGTATTTGTCCATGAACGCCTTGGCGAAGGCCTGCGAACCCTCGGTCTGGACCTGATGCGTCCAGACGCAGGGCCAGGTTCCCTTGAAGTCCTGCGCGCCGGTCGCCCATGCGATGGAGCTGTTGTAATCGAAACCGCCAAGGGGAATGTCCAGACCGAATTCGCCATATTGCTTGAGGAAGCTGGCGTTCGACGTGCCCGCCAGGTTGACGACGATCAGATCCGGCTTAGCGCTGCGGATGGTCAGCAGATGGGACGAAAAATCGGTGGCGTCGGTCGGGATCAATTCGTCCCCAGCGACCTCGCCGCCATGACGCTCAAGGAACGCAAGCGCCCCTTTGCGCAGGTCGTGACCAAATGCATAGTCCGAGCTGAGGAGGAACCAGCGCTTGCCCTTCACCAGATCGTTCTGAAGGAAATACTGCCCCTCGGCGTTCACATACATCACGTTCTGCGCTTCGGTGTGGAACATTGTCCGCTTGCAGTCGCTGCCGCGCAGCGTGTCCGAGTTTGCGCCGGTATTGATGAAGATCTTGTTCGCGCGGGCCGTGACCTGTGCAATCGACAGCGCCGAGGCGGACGAGATCTCGCCCAGAATCAGGGCCAGATCCTTGCGTTCGACAAGCCGCTCGGCCTTGGTGGTGGCGGTCTGCGGATTGACCGAATCCTCCTTGATTACCTGAAGGGGCCGACCGTCGATGCCTCCGGCTGCGTTAATTTCCTCCACGGCCAGATCGACCGCCATGACAGCATATTCGCCCATCGGCCCCAGAAAACCGGTGCGTGGCGTCAGGTGTCCGAACACGATCGGATCATTGGCCGCGCGCAGCAGCGCGGGCATTGCCAAGGTTGCGAAACCCGCGGCTGCACCCGTTCTCAGCAACTGACGGCGACCTATCAACTTTGTCATTCCCATTCCTCCCTTGAGTGCGCGGAGCAGTCTGCCCTCCTCGGTGCCTTGACTTTCGCGCTGATTCAGTGTGATCTCAGATCATACTGGAGCTGAAAACGCGACCTGTCAACGGGCTGGAAAATTAATGAGCGATCTCTTAACCCCTCATGCACCGTTAAAAGCGGCGTCCCTGACCGGGCAAGTCTATGATGCGATTGCCGAAATGCTGCTGGATGGGACATTGAAACCCGACAGCCGCACTTCGATCCGGGAACTGGGCGATCATCTGGGCGTGTCGACCATGCCCGTGCGCGAAGCGATCGGGCGCCTGATCGCGCAGGGGGCGCTGGCGATCCAGCGCAACAAGGCGGTGATCGTCCCCCACATGACCGAGGAGGACTTTCGCGACCTGACCCGCACCCGCGTGCTTCTGGAATCAGAGGCCACCCGTCTGGCCGTCGACAACATGACCGACGAAACGGCGGGAAAAATCACCCGTCTGCACGAGGAATTCGGAAGTGCGCTGGCGTCCGAGCAACGGGCCAATGCCCTGATCCTGAACAGGAAGCTGCACTTCACCCTGTACGACGCGGCGCAATCCCGCAGTCTTCGCCAACTGATCGGGATGGCTTGGCTGCGCGCGGGTCCGATGATCTCGCTCGACCTTGGCGGCCACAACTCGTTCGAGCGCGCCAGCCATTCGGTCGAATCGCATACCCTTCTTGTCGATGCGCTGCAAACCCGTGATCGCGAGGCTGCGGCAGACGCCATCCGAACCGACATCACCACCGCGTCAGGCATCATCCTTGAACACCTGCCAGCATTTCAACAAGAGAGACCCTGAATGGACCTGCAGCTCAAGCGCCAGCGCGCTATCGTTACGGCCGGTGCGGCCGGGATCGGCCGTGCCATAGTCGATGCCATGTTGGATGCGGGCATGACCGTGGCCACCTGCGACATCGACGAAAACGCGCTGGCAACCCTACCGGACACCGTGCTGCGCAAGCGCGTCGATGTCTCGGATGAACGCGCGCTTACCGCATTCACGGATTGGGCAATCGCCGAACTGGGCGGGCTTGATTGCCTTGTGAACAATGCCGGTATCGCAGGTCCGACGGCGCGCATCGAAGATATCGAGACGACCGATTGGCGCAAGACGCTGGATATCGTGCTGACCAGCCAGTTCCTGACCGTTTCCCGGTCGGTCGCGGCGCTGCGGGAAAGCGTAAATCCGTCGATTACGAATATGTCCTCGATTGCAGGCCGGGTCGGCTTTGCCCTGCGCACGCCTTATGCCGCTGCGAAATGGGGGGTCATCGGGCTGACGAAATCCCTTGCGATCGAGTTAGGCGAGTCCGGCATTCGCGTGAACGCGATCTTGCCGGGGCTTGTCGCGGGCGACCGTCAGCGTCGCGTGCTGGAGGCCAAGGCGCAGCAGCGCGGCCAAAGCTTTGCCGAGGTCGAGGCCGAGGCGTTCCGCTATACCTCGATCAAGGAATATGTCCCGTCCGAGGCGATTGCCGCCCAAATACTGTATCTCGCGTCACCGCTGGGGCGGTTTGTGTCGGGACAGGCAATCTCGGTATGCGGCGATACCCGGATGCTGGCGTAAGGTGGATGGAACAGGATTTCGGATCGCAGCCATAGTCCTCTGTTTGCGTATCCGGGATCGCTGTCCTTAGGTCAGGGCTTTTCGAAGCCTTGACCAGGCAATCGTTGCATGCACGCCGATAGGCCAAAATGCGTGAAAGCGGATCGAACTTAGCGCAGTAGGCGGGATGGGCAGCTCGGCGGACGCAATCTTGCCCGCCAAGCACGAGGCGAGTGGTTCCCCCATTGCGGTGGCCAATGCGACACCCCGGCCATTGTAGCCGTAAATCGCAAGCAGCCCATCGCCAAGATCGTGAAAATGCGGAAGATGGTCTGTTGTTATCGCGACGCGTCCGTTCCATGCGGTCTGCCAGCCGACATCCGCCAACCCCGGCCAAAGCCGCCGCGCGTCATCCGCGATGTGTCCCAGCCGTTCGGGTGACGCCACCGGCCGCATCGGGCCGCGTCCACCGAGGATCGGGCGGTTGCGCGCATCAACGCGATAATAGACCGTAACCAACCCTGATTCATAAAGAACCTGACGGCCGGGCATGATCTGCGCGGCAAGTGCATCAGGCAGGGGCGGCGTGGCGAGAACCGAACTGAAGACAGGCACCATCGCCCGCTTCAACCCCGGCACCAGCCCGTCCGCATAGCCGTTGCAGCAGATCAGGACCCGGTCAGCGATCACCGCGCCCGTGTTGGTCGTGATTCGCCAGCGGCCTTGGTCGCGGCCAAGAGAAATCGCGCGGCTGTCGCCGTGGATCCTGGCGCCTGCGGCATGCGCTGCGCCGGCCAAGCCATGGCACAGGCGCAGCGGGTCCAGATCACCTCCGCGCTTGTCCAGAAAGCCGCCGTGATAGCGGCCATGCCCGGTCAGCCGTGTCATGGCGTCCGCCTCGACCCATTCGACAGGCATTCCATGGGCAGCCATATCCTGCTGGCTGGCCCTGACCGCTGCGACATCTGCAGCCCGTGCCGCTGCCCGCAGGGTTCCGTTCAGCCGCAGATCGCAGTCGATGCCCAGCCGTCCGATAAGGTCCGCTGTCCGCTGGACGGTGGACCAGCCGAACTCGACCAGTCGGTTCCCGGCTTCGGTCCCGAACTTTCCGATGATCTGGGAAGGGTCGTATTTCAGCCCCGGATTAAGCTGCCCGCCATTGCGCCCCGAGGCGCCCCAGCCCGGCTGATACGCTTCAAGCAGGACCACGTCCTGTCCCGCCTCGACCAGATGCAGCGCCGTGGAAAGTCCGGTGAGGCCACCGCCAATTACGGCAATACGTGCCCGCAGCTCTGTCGAAAGTGCGGGCCAGCGGAACTGGTTTGCGGCGTCCTGAGCATAGATCGAGCTGCGGGCGGTTTCATCCATGGCGGTATGGTCAGGCGGGTTGCGGCAGCGGGTGACCATCGGCGCGCAGATCGGTCAGCACTTGGGCGATATGGCTGCAAAGCCCGGCCGAGACCGGGGCGATGGGCAAGCGGGAATTGCCGGTTTCCATGCCGAGTTGCCGCAACGCCTCGCGTGCGGGGCCGGGGTTCTCTTCGGCAAAAATTGCGTCCATCAGCGGAATCATCTGACGCTGAACGGCAAGCGCACCGGCAAAATCGCCTGCTTCGGCCAGGCTTTGCACCCGAACCCAGGCTTGCGGCATCTGAGCCGTTGCACCTTTACCAAGGGTCTGACTCATGGGGCGTTCCCTTCTGGCGGACGGGTTGCCGCGCTTTGCCCATTATCCCCCCGCTGCGCGAGCCTCGATCCTTGGACGCAAAGGGGCCACGATGCGTCATCAGCCGGGCCTGTCTTGGGATCATACCCGCGCGGTCAGGGATTGCTGGCCTGGACGGATGCTGCTGAAGGGTATTCTTTCCCCGCAGGATGCGGTCATCGCACGGGACATGGGGGTGGATGGTGTCGTCGTTCCCAGCCATGGCATGCGTAATTTCGACAGCACGATCTCTCCGGTCGAGATCCTTCCCCTGATCCGTGCGGCAGTCGGCCCGGACTATACTTTGCTGGCCGACAGCGGCGTCCAGCGCGGCAGCGATATCCTGAAACTGCTTCTTGCGGGGGCGGATGCGGTGATGCTTGGCCGGGCGATGCTTTACGCATTGGCCGCCGCGGGCACCGAAGGTGCTGTGCGCATGGTCGAGCTGCTGTCGGTGGAGCTTTCCGATTGCCGCCTGATTCTCGGCGCACAGGCAATCGCATGCCGTTCCGTCCCCAAATCCGCTCCTGTCAGCTTAGGGTTTGGGCGGGTGTGGCGAAATATCACATGACAGCTCTTCGGGATCGTCCCTGCCATCATGTCAGACGCAATCCCCAATATTTCAACGTGCCGATCCTGCAGGCCCGGACCAAGCCGACAAAATGGCGGGGATTCAAAGGCCAAATTTAGACTTATCCATAAGAAATTATTAGATAAATTCTGCGCCCCTGCTATCTGTCCCCTAAGAGGCCCGCCGTCGCCAACCTGACATGCGGGTCCAGTCTTAGAGGATCGAACCATGCGCTCAGCAACTCTCGCCCTTGCAGTTTCAACCAGCTTGGTCGTGTTCGGCGGCCTTGTCGGTCGTGCAGAGTCAGAGCCGTTTTTCACCGCTGGCACGACGCCATGGGAACGCCCGGCCGCTGCGCCGGTGATCACCGAAATGCAGAAAACCGCGGAATGGTATGGGTCCGCCCTTACCGGCGTTGAGCAGCCCTATCCGGCAAGCCTGCGGTTTCTGGAAGATCAGGGCGCTTGGTTCACCCCCTTCATTTGGCCCGGGATGACCGGACCTTACGACATCCGTCATTGGCATGACGGGCAGTAATCCCGGCCTGCGGGGCTGGGTGAAAAATGGGTCAGGGGCAAGTCCCGCTGGCCCGGACACGAAAAAGGAGAAAATGGATGAATAAATCGATGAAGCGTGGCTTGGCCGTAATTATCTGCGCCGGTGCCTTCGCGTCGGTCGCGTCCGCAGATTCCATGTCCGGCATGGGTGGTATGTCCGGCATGGACGGTATGAGCGGTATGTCGGGGATGGCCGGTAACGGCGGCGGCTGGACCTGCGCTCAATACACTTGGATGGGCGCTGGCCAGACGGGGATGAGCGGCATGTCCGGCATGGGTGGCATGTCGGGTATGGGTGGCATGTCGGGTATGGGTGGCATGTCTGGCATGGGCGGTATCTCCGGTATGGGTGGCATGTCCGGTATGGGCGGTATGTCCGGTATGGATGGCATGTCGGGTATGGATGGCATGTCGGGTATGGGCGGTATGTCCGGTATGGGCGGCATGTCGGGTATGGATGGCATGTCGGGTATGGGCGGTATGTCCGGTATGGGCGGTATGTCTGGCATGGGTGGCATGTCGGGTATGGGCGGTATGTCCGGTATGGGCGGCATGTCGGGTATGGATGGCATGTCCGGTATGGGCGGTATGTCTGGCATGGGTGGCATGTCGGGTATGGGCGGTATGTCCGGTATGGACGGAATGTCTGGCATGGGCGGCATGTCGGGTATGAGTGGCATGTCGGGTATGGCTGGGAACAGTTCTGGCTGGGCCTGCACCCAATACGTCTGGAATGCAGCCGGTCAGACTGGGATGAGCGGCATGTCGGGCATGGGCGGTATGTCTGGCATGGGTGGGATGTCCGGTATGTCGGGCGATTGGACCCCGCCGAAAGAGTAACTGTCACCAGTCCCCCGGGGGCGGCGTTCGCTGCCCCCGCGTTTTTCACCTGAAACCGGCCTGGTTGAAATGAACAGAAAACTACTTGGCGTTGTTGTCGTCTTGGCTGCCGTGGCGGCTGGGATCTATTTCATGATGCCCCCCAAAAGCCCAATCGCGGGCAATCCTACCGTCATCTCCGAGACCGACGTGCCTTCGGGATCAGTTAATCCAGAAGAAACCGTGGTGAACATTGAGGGGGCAGGCGGCACGGAAGATCCGGTCCGTATCGAGGGGCAGAACCTGACGCCTTCACCCGACTGCGTTCGCTATGACTGGAACGGCACAGCATGGGTCTGCACGGCCCGGTCTGCGGGTCGGTAAACGTCAAAACCCAAATTCAGGAACGTCACTTCTTCGTTCCTAATCATCACCTCAAGGGACTGTGCCATGCGCAAGTCAATAAACCTTCTTGGCATTCTGGCTGGGCTGGGTTTCGGCGCCCTCAGCTTTCTCGCAATATACAGCCTTGGTGTGCTGGCTTATCGCGACTCCGCAATGCCGGTATTGGCGCTGGTGTCCGTTTCGGACGCCGACCCTGAAACGGAAACCACTGCTGCGGCCCTCGCAGCCGAAGAAGAACCCGAGATCGCCAAGGCGAATACAATCGATCCAGCGGAAGGAAATGACGACGGGACCTCGGCGGCGGAAACCGTTGTTCTTGCCAAGGCTGAAACCGATCCGGAGCCCGTAGCGGAAACCGACCCGGAAACCGAGGCGGAACCTGACACCGAAACCGATGAAGTCGACGGTCCCTATGCGGATCTCGACGACGATGCGGTGATCGAGATCGAGCCCGTTCCATACCCGGAAGACGTAACCTATCACGACGCCCCCGAGCCGACTGCGGACGAGATTGCCGAAATCACGGCAAAGGTGGCGGCGATCGAGGCGAAACTGCCTGCGCTGGATTACGAAGCCGCAAGGCACGACCCGATCCATTATCCGCCGCTGATCGAGACAGCGTCGAGCGCGGAATGCCTGGCCTGCCACAAGGAAATCGCGACCCATGAGCCGCGCAAGACCTCACTCGCCGGAGTTGAGGCACAGCAAAGCCTTGCCTGGTATCAGACGCTGGACACCTATTCCGGGCCGCAGGCCGATTTTCACTGGCGTCATCTTGAAAGCGATTATGCCAAAGAGGTCATGAAGCTCGAGTGCAATTTTTGCCACAAAGGCAACGATTTGCGTGAAGAAAGCCCGGACATGATGCCGACGCGCGCGGCCTTTTCGGCGCTGGTCACCCCGGAATTCACCCTGCGCAAGATGGTGAACCCGTCCGAGACCTGCCTGATGTGCCACGGTTCTTATCCGGCCGAGATCATGGATATGGAGGGCGACTGGCACGAATTGAAGGTCGATCTGGAATACGCAGAGGCGCCGAACGGCTGCCTGTCCTGTCATGCCGAGACCTATCGCACCGAACGGCACAATGTGAATTACCTGAACGCCGCAGCCATCGAGGAAATCGCCCGCAACGGCACTTCGGACAGTTGCTACGGCTGCCACGGGGGGCGGGCCTGGTACCGGACCTCTTATCCTTACGCCCGCCATCCGTGGCCGGACATGGATGACAGCGAGATTCCGCAATGGGCTGTCGACCGCCCGACGGAATCGAAACCGGAACATCAGCTTTCCTCCGCGCCATGAAAGAAACAGCCATGACCAAGCATTTCGATTTCAACCGGCTGGCCAATCTTCTGACCCCCTCGCGTCGCGGTTTTCTCAAAGGCGCGGCAGCCACCACGGCGACGGCTCTTGTTGGCGGCAAGGCGGCTCCGGCCCGTGCCTTTGCCTATGAGCCATATCCGCGCGACGACGATCTTACCACGGTCGTCACCTCCTGCGCGCATAACTGCGGCAGCCGTCACATGCTGGTGGCGCACAAGAAGGGCGATGTGATCGTCCGGCTTTCCACCGACAACGGATCGTATCAGGGTGATGCCTACGGCACCGATACCGAGGAAAAGCCGCAATTGCGCGCCTGCCTGCGCGGGCGCAGCTATCGGTTGCGGCTATATTCGCCCGAACGGCTGCTTTACCCGATGAAACGGGTCGGCGCGCGCGGAGAGGCGAAGTTCAAGCGGATAAGCTGGGAGCAGGCCCTTACCGAAATTTCCGAACGGATGGTCCATCTGCGTGAAACCTATGGGCCGACCGCGCTTCTGGATCAAAGCTATGCCGGCGCTTCTTACGGCGTCCTGCACAAATCCGACCAGATCGAGGGCCTTCTGGGTCGCTTCATGGGTATGTTCGGCTGCCGGACCAACAGTTGGTCGGTGCCCAGCTATCAGGGTACGACCTCGTCCTCGCGCTGGACCTTCGGCACCATTCAGGATGGCAACGAAGATGACGCGTTTGCCCATTCCAAGCTGATCATCATGTGGGGCTGGAACCCGGCCTATACCTTCCATGGCGGCAATACGTTCTATTACATGCGCCTGGCCAAGCAGCGCGGATGCAAGTTCGTCCTGATCGACCCGCAATATACCGACAGCGCCTCGGCCTATGATGCGTGGTGGATTCCCATCAGGCCGAATACCGATGCCGCGATGCTGGCGGGCATGGCCTATCACATATTCGCCACCAACCGGCACGATCAGGCGTTCATCGACCGCTTCGTGCAGGGCATGGATCCGGGCACCATGCCTGAATGGGCCAAGGGTCAGGAAAGCTTTCGCGAATATATCGAGGGCACCTCGGACGGCATTGCGAAAACCCCGGAATGGGCCAGCGAGATTTGCGGCGTGCCGGCCGAAAACATCATCAAGCTGGCCGAGATGTATGCCGACACCAAGCCCGCCGCCCTGAAGGCAAGCTGGGCCCCCGGTCGCGCCGCCTATGGCGAACAATACAACCGCATGGCTGCGGCGGTTCAGGCCATGACCGGCAATATCGGCATTCTTGGCGGATGCGCCGAGGGCGTGGGCAAGGGGTGGCATGCCGAATCCATCGCCTATCCCTACGATGCCAACTCGAATATCTGGTATGCCTCGATCAAGTCCGACCGTTGGGCCCATATCGTGCTGAACTATCCTAACGTCAGCCGGGAAGAGGCGGGGCTATGGCCGCGTTCGGACAATCTGGACGGGGTCATACCGAATATCCGGGGGATTTTCTGGCAGGGCTCGGACTGGCTCAACCAGTTGACGAACATCAACAAGGAAATCGAGGCGATCCGCAAGCTCGACAGCTATGGCGAGGGCGAAAGCCTGCTGGTCTGCATGGACAGCACGATCACACCTACCGGGATCTGGGCCGACTACCTGCTGCCTATCGCCACTCATTTCGAACGCCATGACGTGGCGCTGCCTTGGTATAAGGGGCATTACTATATCCACCGGCCCAAGGTGATCGAACCGCTGGGGGAATCGAAGACCGACTTTCAGGTCTTTACCGAACTGGCCTATCGGCTGGGTTTTGGCCCGGCATACAACCCCCGCGCCAGCCGCGACTATTTCCACGACCCCGACGCTGTGGACGAGGCGTATCTGGTGGCGTGGTGGGAAAAGGTCCAGAGCCATCAGGGCGTCACCTGGAGCTGGGAAGAGTTCAAAAAACGCGGCGTTTACAAGTTCGTCCTGCCAGAGCCGCATGTCGCCTTCCGCGACCAGATCGAGAAGGGCGTTCCCTTTGAAACCCCCTCGGGCAAGATCGAGATATTCTCGACCACGCTTGCACAGGTGCAGGACTGGACCCGAACGCAATGGGGCTATCACATCCCCGCGATCCCGAAATGGATCGAACCTTGGGAAAGCCTGAACCACGAAAAGGCCAAGGAATACCCGTTCCACATGATCACGCCGCATCCGCGCTGGCGGACGCACTCGATCTTCAACAACATTCCGTGGCTGCGGGAAACCTTCAGCCAGGAAACCACGATGAACACCGCCGATGCAAAACGGCTTGGCATCGTTACCGGCGACACGATCGAACTATGGAACGAGCGCGGCAAGGTCGTGACCCCGGTCCATGTGACGGAACGTTGCATGCCCGGCGTCGTGGTTTTGTTCGAAGGCTCCTGGATGGATCTTGATGAAAACGGCGTCGACCGTTCGGGGAACCCCGACTTTCTGACGCTCGACAACCCGTCGCCCGCCGGGGCCTTTGCCTACAACACGATTCTGGTGGACGTGCGGAAATCCGAACTTGCGCACCGGCCTGGCTGGGACCAGTTGGCGACCGCGCGCAGCCATGTCTTCCGCCGCGACTATTGACAGGAGAGGATCTTCTCATGGCAACCAATCCTGATCTCGACAAGGGCAAGCTCAAGGCCAGCGTTCTGAAGAAAAAGCGCGAGGTCTATGTGCCGGTCGTGCCGGAACAGCAGTTTGCTTTCATCCACAACAATGTGGATTGCATCGGCTGCCGGGCCTGTGAAATCGCCTGCAAGGACAAGAACGGCCTTGATGCGGGGCCTCGGTTCCGCCGGGTCCAGTATATCGAGGGCGGCACCTATCCCGAGGTCTTTGCCTTCAAGATCAACATGTCGTGCAACCATTGCGCGGAACCGGCCTGCATCCCCTCGTGTCCTACCGGCGCCATCTACAAGCGCAAGGATAACGGGGTGGTGGATATCGACAGCACCCTCTGCATCGGGTGCCGCAAATGCGAGGCGGCCTGTCCCTATGGGGCGCCGCAGTTCAATGTCGAGCTGAATATTGTCCAGAAGTGCAACATGTGCATCGACGAGCTTGAGGTCGGGCGCAAACCCTATTGCGTTTCGGCCTGCATGATGCGCGTGCTTGACGTCGGCCCGCTGGATCAGATCGACGCCGGAACCTTCGACACGAAAGCGGTCGGCCCCAGCGAAAGTCTGGTGCGGCAGGTCAGGTCCATGGCTGATCCCGAATTGACCAACCCGTCGATCCGCTTTGTGCCGCATTCCAAGGGGCGGGTTGAGTGATGGCAGACATGACCACTGCAACCCCGATCGCTCTTGCCTCCGAGGAGGCATGGCGCTTTGCGCTATGGGCCGAGGTGCTGGCACCGCTGATCCGGTTGCATGACCGGGAACCGGATCAGCCGCTGATCGACGCCCTGCTTGATGCCGATTTCCCTGCGGTGATCGGCGTGCTGACCGAGGGGCGCGAGGATGCTTCCGTCACGCTAAGCTTTGCCCGGGTGCTTTCCGGGTTGCCGCGGCCCGTGCCCGAGGCGGTGCTTGACGAACTGGCCACCGATTACACCGATGCCTATCTGACCCATGGCTTTCGCGCGGCACCCACCGGATCGGTCTGGATGACCGAGGATCATCTGGAACGACAGGAGCCCATGTTCGCGGTTCGTGATTTCTATGCCCATTACGGGCTGTCCGTGCCGGACTGGCGGTTGCGGTCGGAGGATCACATCGTTCACGAGCTGCAATTCGTCACCCATCTTCTTGGGGTGGGGACCCTGACGGCGTTGCAGGACGCGGCTTTCTTCCTTGACCATCACCTCTTGCCTTGGGTGCCGGATTATTGCGTGAAGATCGCTGCCAATGCCCGCCACCCGTTCCTTGCGGGGGTGGCATTGGTAACGCGGACCCTGCTGCTCGCGTTGCGTGACGATGTGGCCCGCGCAACCGGGATCGCGCCGGATATCCTGCCCCATGCCTGGACGACGGAAGGCGCGCGCGCGGCGCGGCAGGCCGAGGCTGACGAGGACCGGCCCTTCGTTCCCGGTCTTGCTGCAAGCTGGTGATCGCAGAAAGCCGGGCCGTGGCCATTCCCCAGATCGACGCTGAATTATGCGTGTTGTCGCGGTTTGACGTCTCGACCTGCTCGGCCTGCGTCGAGGCCTGCCCAAGCAAGGCCCTGACGACTGGAGAGGATGGTCTGGAACTGGATGCCGCTGCCTGTTCCGGCTGCGGGGGTTGTGGTGCCGCCTGTCCCAGCGGGGCTGTCACGCTTGACGGTGCCGAGTGTCCCGAGCCTTTGTCACGACCGGGGGCCGAGGGGTGGCTTGCCTGTTCCCGTCATGCGCAGGGCAAGGGCGGCGATGCGCTTTGCCTTCAGGCTTTGGGTCTTGCGGCATTGACGCGCCTTTGGTTGCAGGGGTTGCGGCGGATCACCTGCCTTACCGGCGACTGCGCCGCATGTCCCGATGGCGCGGGGCTGTCCGTTCACCGCCATGTTGCTGCGCTGAATGCCCTGCTGGCGTCGCGCAAACTGCCGGGGCTGCTGCTTGAACGGGCCGGGGAACCACCCCGCCGCACAACGCGGATAGGCCCCGGTACTGCGACCGATGCCGGTCGCCGCAGGCTTTTCGGCCTTTCCGCCTTGCCCATGGGGGCGGCGAGTGCACCGCCGCTGGCCCGGCTGCAATCGCTGTCCTGTGGGCCAGATACGCTTTACGTCAACGTCCCCTTGATAGATCCGGGCCGCTGCACCGGTTGTGACGCCTGTATTTCGCTGTGTCCGACCGCAAGCTTGAGCCGTGTCAAGTCGGGGGACGGCGAAATGCAGTATGTTGTCGACCCGGCCACCTGTAACGACTGCGGGCTATGTTGTGATTTATGCGGCGAAAATGCGATCCGGCTTGGTCATCTGTCTGCCGCGCCCCAGCCAGTGGCGCTGGTCGGTTTTCGCTGCAGGGGCTGCGGCGTGAACGTGCATGTTCCTGCCCTTGGCCCTTATGCGGCGCACGGAATTTGCCCCGTCTGCGACCGCACCGGCCATCACAAACGGCTGTTTCAGGTTCTTGAGTGATGGCAGGGCAGGTTTCCACGACGATGACCGGCATATCCCGAAGGGTCGGCGGCCTTCAGCGGCGGATGGTCGGCACGCTGGCCATGGTGCTTTTGATCCTGTCGCTGATCTTTCTGGTTGTGCTTTCGGGCCTTTACCGGACGCGGATCACAGCCGAACAGGAGCGAGCGGCGATCCAGCTTTCGGCGCTTTTCCATGCCACGCTGGAAAATGCGATGCTCAAGCGCGACCTGCCTGGACTTGCCGCGATCATCTCGGCTCTGGGGCACGAGCCCGACATAAGTGCTGTTCGCGTATTGAACCCCGAGCTTGAGGTCCGCTTTGCCTCGCCGCCCGCATTGGCCAGCGAAGTTCTGGATACCGAACAGATTCGCCGCGCGCTTGCCGACCGCATACCCTCGGCCAAAGCGCTGCCTGACCAGCCCGACATCCTGCGGGCGATCAGGCCCGTTCCCAACCGCGCGGCCTGCCAATCCTGTCACGGCCCTGTCGAAGAGCATCCCGTCAACGGCATTCTCGTCATCGACTTTGCCAAAGGCGAGCTTCAGGCGGAATCGCGTAAAACCGCCGTGGTTCTTGCATTTGCAGGGCTTGCCGTCACCCTTGCCAGCCTTGCCGCAAGCTGGTGGGTGCTGCGACGCACCGTCATCAACCCCGTCGCCCGGATCGAGGCCGGAACCCGCGCCCTTGCCGAAGGCCATCTGGACCACAGGCTGCCGGTTACGGGGCAGGACGAGATCGCGACGCTTTCCGCAGGCTTCAACCGGATGGCAGCCCGACTGCAAGAGGCGATGGGCCGGCTGGATGCCGCGGGGCAAACACTGCAATCGGTGATCGACGCGATCCCGGATGGCATTCGCGTCATTGGGCCGGACTATCGCGTCCTGATGGCCAATGCGGCCTATGTAGCGCAATCGGGGCTTTCTCATGCAGGTGTCATCGGGCAGCCTTGCTACAAGCTTTCCCATCAACGTAGTTCCCCGTGCCCTGATACGCTGGTGATTTGCCCGGTGGCCGAGGCGGCAAACGGGCGGTTGCCACTGAATTGCCGGCAGATCCATAAGGCACCGGGGGGCGAGGAACGGCATGTAGAACTTGCTGCCGCGACGCTTGTGCTGGTGCGGGAAGGCGGCAGCACCGCCTGCGTCGTCGAGGCGATCCGTGATCTTGACCAGCAGGCCCGGCTTAGTCAGGAACAAAGGCTTTCTGAAATCGGTCTGCTGGCTGCCGGACTGGCCCATGAAATCCACAACCCGCTGTCCTCGATCTCGTTGCTGGTCGATGCCGCGCAGAGCGATCTGGGCGCGGGCGACAATCCCGGAGCCGCCGGGCGGCTGAGGATGATCGGCGAAGAAATGCGCCGGACGCTGACCCTGACCAACAGCCTGATGCTGCTGAGCATGCCGCCTTCTGAAGAGCCGATCCTGGTCGAGATCGACCGGATCGTGCCCGAGGCGCTGGCGATCCTGTCCTTTCAGGCCAGGCAGGCGGGCGCGAAGGAGGTCGTCGATATCCAGCCGGGCCTGCGGTTCCTTGGCTCGGAAAGCGATCTGCGGATGCTGGTGACGAACCTTGTGCTGAACGCGTTCCATGCCATGCTTGACGGCGGCACTGTCCATATCACGGCCCGATCCGACGGCAGGGACGTCGTGCTTGTCATTGCCGACGAAGGTATTGGTATCGCGCCGTCGGATCTTACGCGCATCTTCCTGCCGTTCTGGACCCGCCGGGCCGATGGCACGTCCGGTCGCGGCCTTGGCCTTGCCATCGTGCAAAGCATCATCACGCGCTGGAACGGAAGCGTCGCGGTGGAAAGCACGCTTGGCCAAGGCACGGTGTTTACGATCCGCTTTCCCGATCCAGATGCACGCCAGGAAGAAGGCTCGCGATGACACAGTTACCCGACAGACGCCGCATTCTGGTGATCGAGGATGATCAGACCCTAAACCGGCTTCTGGTCGAACAGCTTGGCCGTCTGGGGTATGAGGCGCTTGGTGCGCTTTCCCGTGCCGTAGCGCTGGAAACTCTTGGTTATTTCAGGCCCGATCTTGCTATTCTTGATCTGCGCCTGCCCGACAGCGATGGAATGAGCTTTCTGCCTGAACTGCGCGAATACTGCCCCGCCATCGTGTTGACCGCGGTGGGCACGATTGATCAGGCCGTGCAGGCGGTCAGGGCCGGCGCGCTGGATTTCCTTGTAAAGCCCGCCACGTCGCAGACGCTGGAGCTGGCGCTGCGCCGGGTTTTCGATGCGGCCGACCTGCGCCGCGATCTGGCCTTCTGGCAAAGCCGCGCCTTGGCCGGGAAAAACCAGCCTGTCGGCGGAAGCTCCCCCCAGATCCTAGAGGTGCAGCGCCTGATTTCGCTTTTTGCCGGGGCCGAAACGCCGGTTCTGGTTCTTGGTGCGGCGGGGGCGGGCAAGGAACGCGTGGCGCTGGCGCTGCACAGCCTGTCGCCGCGTTCGAACGGCCGCTTCGTTTCCGCGGATTGCGAAGGAGGACTGGATGCCGAGGAAATCTTTGGTCTGGTCCGCCCCGAAGGAAAGGGAGTGGCGCGGACCGAAGGGCTGCTGGCCGCAGGGGACAGCGGCACGATCTATCTTTCAGGCATCGACCGGCTAAGTCTGGATTTGCAGGTCAGGCTGTTGCGGGTGATCGAAAGCGGCTCTTACCGGCCGGTGGGCACGACCACCCAACTGCCATGCAGGGCGCGTTTCATCCTTGGCAGCGCCCTTTCGCCGGAAGAGATCGCAAAGGCCGGGCCGCAACGCTCCGAACTGCTGTTTCGGATGCTGGCCTTTACCATCCGCCTGCCGTCTCTTGCCGAAAGGCCCGAGGACATCCTGCTGCTGGCACAGGAGATCCTGGAAAACCGCAGCTTTCAGCGCAATACGCCGAAACATTTCTCGGATGCTGCGAAAAAGGCGATGCTTGCCCATAGCTGGCCCGGCAACCTTCGGGAACTGTCCAATGCGATCGAACGCTCGCTGATCCTTTCTGCCGGCGCCGACGGGATCGAGCCCGCGCATCTGGGTCTGGATACCGGGGCGGTCGCCGTCAAGGACGGGCAGGTGGTGCTGCGTTTCCCACAAGCCCCCACGCTGGAGAGCCTGCGCGATGCATATCTGCGCCTGCTGCTGGAAACCACGGGCGGCAATCGTCGGGAAATGGCAGAAACACTGGGGATTTCCGAACGAAACCTCTATCGGCTCCTGCCCGGGATCACGAAGGGCGATGCGGACTGACCCAAGGATCACGCTTTGGCAAGCGGGGCAAACAGCCCCGCCTGTGTCCTTGACGGCATGATCGCACGGAAAGGCTGCTGCGCATGTCACCGGGCAGAGGCATTGGGGTCATGTCCCAGCAGGCGCAGCGCATTCAGCGTGACCAGCACCGTGGCCCCGGTATCGGCAAGGATCGCGATCCACAGGCCGGTGATCCCCAGCACCGAGGTCACCAGAAACACCGCCTTCAGCCCCAGCGCGATGGTGATGTTCTGCCGGATGTTGCCCATCGTGACGCGCGCCAGCCGGATGAGCGCCGGCACGTCGCCGACCCGGTTGCGCAGAATAGCCGCATCCGCGGTTTCCAGCGCGACATCCGTGCCCGATCCCATGGCGACGCCGACGCTTGCCTGCTTCAGCGCAGGGGCGTCGTTGATGCCGTCGCCGATCATCATCACGCCCCCCTTGGCGGCCATTTCGCGGATTGCGGCCAGCTTGTCTTCGGGCAGCATCCCGGCCCTGAAGTCGATTCCGAGCGTGCCGGCGATGGCCTGAGCGGTGCGGGGGTTATCGCCGGTCAGCATAAGGGGTGTCACGCCCATGGCTGTCAGTTGGCGCATGGCTTCGGCAGCGTCCGGGCGCGGCTCGTCGCGCATGGCGATCAGGCCAAGGGGCTGGCGTTCGTCAAGGACGGCCACCACCGTCATGCCCTTTGCCTCCAGTGCCACTGCCGCGGCCTCGTCGTGAAGCCCGCCCAGTGCGGCGGCATGGCGGGGTGAGGCGACCCAGACACGGGATTCGCCCAACACCGCCTCGACCCCCTTGCCGGGCAGGGCGCGGGCGTCGCGGGCAGGTAGAGGCGCAATACCCGCCTCGGCGGCGCGGCGCAGGATAGCCTGGGCCAGCGGATGGCTGGACCCGGCCTCGACCCCGGCCGCGGTGGCAAGCAGCCGGGCTTCGGTAACGTCGGGCACGGGCAGCAGGCAGGTCACGGCCGGCTGGCCATGGGTCAGCGTGCCGGTCTTGTCCAGCGCCACGTGGCGAACATTCGCCGCCGCCTCGATCACTGCGCCGCCCTTCATCAGCAGGCCGTGCCGCGCGCCCGATGACAGCGCCGAGGCGATCGAGGCAGGAACCGAGATCACCAGCGCGCAGGGACAGCCGATCAGCAGCAGGGCCAGCCCGCGATAGATCCACGTATCCCAGTCGGCGCCGAACCCCAGCGGTGGCACCAGCATGACCAGCGCGGCCCCCGCGACCACGGCGGGCATGTACCAGCGGCTGAAACGGTCGATGAAACGCTCGGTCGGGGCGCGAGCTTCTTCGGCTTCCTCGACCAGTCGGACGATGCGGGCGATGGTGTTGTCCGAGGGCTGCCGGGTCACGCGGATGCGCAGAGCGGCCTCGGTATTGATCGAGCCGGCAAAGACCGGCTCGCCCGGTCCCTTGCTTTGCGGCACGCTTTCGCCGGTCACGGGGCTTTCGTCGATGCCGCTGATGCCCTCGACGATATCGCCATCGGCGGGGATGCGGTCGCCGGGCCGGACCAGCACCGTCTGGCCGATCTCCAGCAGGCTGGCGGGGACTTCGCGGATGGTGCCGCCGTCATCCAGCAGCGCGGTTTTGGGCACTAGGTCAGCCAAGGCCCGGATGCCGTCGCGGGCCTTGCCGGCGGCGACGCCTTCCAGCACCTCGCCCACGGCGAACAGAAAGACCACCAAGGCCGCTTCTTGCGCCGCGCCGATGATAAGCGCGCCAAGTGCGGCAATGGTCATCAGCGCCTCGATGGTAAAGGGCTGGCCCATGCGCAGCGCGGCCCAGGCGCGTCTTGCGACCGGGACCACCCCGATCAGGCAGGCCGCGAGAAACGCCCAATAGCCCGCCTCGGCCGAGGTCAGCAGCTCAAACCCCCATGCCACCACCAGCAACGCGCCGGTCAGGATCACCAGCCGGCCCTTGCCCGACCGATACCAGCGTTCGTCATGTCTGGCGTCGCCATGGTGGTGGCGATGATCGTGGTCATGATTATGTGTGGCGGCGGATTGGGGGACCGCAGTATTCCCGGCGGATGGCTTTTGTCCCTTGGGCATGATGTCGTAGCCCAGCTTTCGGACGATGCCCTCGATCTCTTCGCTGGCGGTGGTGCCGGGTTTCAGCGTCAGCGACAGCCGCTCGGCCATCAGCGCGACGCTGACGTCGCCGACGCCGGGCAGCCGCTCGACGGCCCGCGTCACTTTGGCGCTGCAGGACGCGCAATCCATGCCCGTCACCGTCCATTCGTGCCGTTGCGCCTGTTCTGTGTTCATCACCCTTCTCCTGCCCTCGGCGGGCCTTGTCTTTGGTGATTCGGAACCTAATTCCTATAGCGACTAGAGCTTCAAGAGGTTTTTTATGTTCCCCATCGGCAAGCTGGCCAAGGCCACCGGCGTCAAGGTGCCGACGATTCGCTATTACGAACAGATCGGCCTGATGCCCGAGCCCGAACGCACGGCAGGCAACCAGCGGCTTTACGCGCAAAGCACGCTGGAACGGCTGGCATTTATCCGTCACGCCCGCGATCTGGGCTTTCCGCTGGAGGCGATCCGTGAACTTCTAAGCCTGTCGGATCGCCCGAACCAACCCTGCACTGCTGCCGACGATATCGCCCGGCGCCAGCTTGCCGAGATCCAGGCCCGGATCGCCCGCCTGACGGTGCTGCGCGACGAATTGCAGCGTATGCTGGATCATTGCGCCAGCGACACCATCGCGGAATGCCGGGTTATCGAGGTGCTCGGCAATCATGCGCTTTGCGCCCATGACCATGATGCGCAGGCGGCCGGTCAGGCGGTCTAGGGGCGTGCTTTGGCCGTTGGCTTCGGTCGCCCCTTCCCCCCGGCGCGCCGACGTCCTAGATTGACGCCATGCGCTGGACCTTGCCCAATCTCCTGACCGTTCTGCGACTTGCGGCCGCGCCGCTGGTTCCGCTGATGTTCTTTTTCCTCAGCCGGCCCTTTGCCGATTTCGCGGCTTTGGCGCTGTTCATGATTGCCGCGATAACCGATTGGTTCGACGGCTATCTGGCCCGCGCGTGGGGGCAGGAAAGCCGCTTTGGCGCCGCCATGGACCCGATCGCCGACAAGGCCATGGTCATCATCGCCGTGGTCGTCATCACCGGCTATTCCGGCATGAACCCGTGGCTGATCCTGCCTGCGACCGTGATCCTGTTCCGCGAGGTCTTCGTGTCCGGTCTGCGCGAATTCCTGGGCGATAAGGCAAGGCTGCTTCAGGTCACCAAACTGGCCAAGTGGAAGACCACGGCGCAGATGGTCGCCATCGCCGTGCTTTTCCTGGGCACCGGCCTGAACTATTATGAAACCGGCCGCCCGCCGCTGGTCGGCGAAACCAGCCTGCCCTGGTCCGACGACTGGTCGGATCTGGCGACGCAGGTCGGGTTGATTCTGATCTGGATCGCGGCGGTGCTGACGGCGATCACCGGCTGGGATTACTTCGCCAAGGCCCGGCCTTTCCTGAGGGATGACCATGGCGCTTGACGTGCTTTACTTTGCCTGGCTGCGCGAACGCATCGGCCAGCCGCGCGAGCGGATCGAGACCGAGGCCGCCACCGTGCGCGATCTGGTTGCGGAACTGGCCGGAATGGACGAATGGCATGCGCATGCGCTGTCGGATCTGTCGGCGGTGCGTGTCGCACTCGATCAGGAACTGGCCGATCTGGATGCGCCATTGGCCGGGGTGCGCGAGGTCGCGTTTTTCCCGCCCATGACCGGGGGCTGAGATGGCCGCCCGGGTTCAAAGCGCGCCTTTCGACCTTGCCGCCGAACTGGCGGGCTTCGGCGCGGGTTCGGGGGCCGTCGTCACCTTTTCCGGACTGGTGCGCGATGAGGGCGGCCGGTTGGTGGCGCTGGAGATCGAGCACTATCCCGGCATGACCGAAAAGGCGCTGTCCGCCTATGGCGCGCAGGCGGCCGAGCGTTTCGAGCTGGATGACTGGCGCATCATACATCGCCATGGCCGGCTGGAAGTGGGCCAGCCGATCATGATGGTCGCCACTGCCGCGCGTCACCGCATAGCGGCCTTTCAGGCGGCGGAATATCTGATGGACTGGCTGAAATCCCGCGCGCCGTTCTGGAAGCGCGAGATCGGACCGGAAGGCCCCGGCGTCTGGGTTGAGGCACGGACCGAGGACGAGGACGCGCTGTCGCGGTGGTAAGGCAAAAGTTGCAATCCCCGGCTTCGGCGATCATATAGGGCGCGGACCTGACCCGACCGGATGACAGCGCGGAGCCCTGCATGACTTACCTGGAGTTCGAAAAGCCCCTTGCCGATCTTGAGGGCAAGGCCGAGGAACTGCGGGCCCTGGCCCGAAAGGGCGAAGGCGTCGATCTGGAGAAAGAGGCGACGGCGCTGGACCGCAAGGCCGAGGAAATGCTGCGCGATCTTTACAAGCAGCTTGATCCCTGGCGCAAAACGCAGGTCGCCCGCCACCCGGAACGCCCGCATTGCCGCGACTATATCGAGCAGCTTTTCACCGAATACACGCCGCTGGCCGGCGACCGCGCCTTTGGCGAGGATCACGCGGTCATGGGTGGGCTTGCGCGATTCAAGGACAAGCCCTGTGTCGTCATCGGCCATGAAAAGGGTAACGACACAAAATCGCGGATCTTTCACAATTTCGGCATGGCCCGGCCCGAGGGGTATCGCAAGGCCATCCGGCTGATGGATATGGCCGACCGCTTTCGCCTGCCGGTAATCACGCTGGTAGATACTCCCGGCGCATATCCGGGCAAGGGGGCCGAGGAACGGGGCCAGTCCGAAGCCATCGCCCGCTCGACCGAGAAATGTCTGCAGATCGGTGTCCCGCTGGTCTCGGTCGTGATCGGCGAAGGAGGGTCCGGTGGTGCCGTGGCCTTTGCCACTGCCAATCGCATCGCCATGCTGGAACATTCGATCTATTCGGTAATCTCGCCCGAGGGCTGCGCCTCGATCCTGTGGAAGGATGCCGAGAAGATGCGCGAGGCCGCCCATGCGCTGAAGCTGACCGCGCAGGATCTGAAAAAGCTGGAAGTGATCGACCGCATCATCACCGAGCCGGTGGGCGGCGCGCAACGCGCGCCTGCGGAGGCGATCGAGGCCGTGGGTGAGGCGGTCACCGTCATGCTGGGCGAGCTTGAGGGCAAGAAGCCGGCGGAACTGATCAAGGATCGCCGGCAGAAGTTTTTGGCCATGGGTTCGAAAATGCTGGCCTAGGCTACCCATTGCCCGGTCGCATGGGTATTTGGGCAACGAAGAAATCCGAAAGGTCCGGCCTTGGGGTCGGACCTTGGCATTTCAGGCACGGGCGGCGTGGATGGCGGTTTCCAGAATGCCCAGAGCTTCGTCAAAGACCTCGTCCTGGATGGTCAGTGGCGCGAGGAAGCGGATCACGTTGCCATGCACGCCGCAGGTCAGCAGGATCAGGTTGCGGTTGAGCGCCTCTTCCCGGACGCGGTTGGCCAGATCGGGGTTCGGCTTGTCGGTACCCGCGACGTTGAATTCGACCGCATTCATGAAGCCGGGGCCGCGGATATCCACGATCTCGGGAACGGTTTCCGCGATGCCGGCAAGGCGCTGTTTCAGCCGCTGGCCAAGACGGGTCGCGCGTTCGCAAAGCCCTTCGTCCTCGATCACGTCCAGCACTGCGTGGGCGGCGGCGACCGCCAGTGGGTTCCCGGCATAGGTGCCGCCCAGCCCGCCCGGCGCGGGGCTGTCCATGACATCCGCACGGCCGGTCACCGCGCTGATCGGCAGGCCGCCGCCAAGCCCCTTGGCCATGGTGGTAAGATCCGCGGCGACGCCATGGTGCTCCATCGCGAAGAGCTTGCCGGTGCGGGCGAAGCCGGTCTGCACCTCGTCGGCGATCAAGAGGATTGAATACTGGTCGCAGATCTGGCGCAGGCGCTGGATGAAGCCGGCGGGCGCTTCGTAAAAGCCGCCTTCGCCCTGCACCGGCTCGACGATGATGGCGGCGACGCGCGAGGGGTCGATATCAGCCTTGAACAGTCGGTCAAGCGCGGCCAGCGCCTCGTCCTGGCTGGTGCCGTGAAGTTCGTTCGGGAAGGGCAGGTGCCAGATATCGTTCATCATCGGGCCAAAGCCGGCCTTGTAGGGCTGGACCTTGCCGGTCAGCGACATGCCCAGGAAGGTCCGGCCGTGAAAGCCCCCGGCAAAAGCGACGATACCCGCGCGCCCAGTGTAGTGGCGGGCGATCTTGACCGCGTTTTCCACCGCTTCGGCCCCTGTGGTATAGAAGGCGGTCTTTCTGGGCCCGTCGCCGGGGACGAGCGCATTCAGCCGCTCGGCCAGCGCGACATAGTTTTCGTAGGGCACCACCTGGTGGCAGGTGTGGGTGAACCGGTCGAGCTGGGCGCGCACCGCCTCGACCACCCGGGGGTGGCGGTGGCCGGTGTTGACCACGGCGATGCCGGCGGCGAAGTCGATATAGCGGTTGCCATCCTTGTCCCAGATCTCGGCGTTCTCGGCGCGTTCGGCATAGATCTGCGTGGTCATGCCCACGCCGCGCGAAATGGCGGCATTCTTGCGGTCGGTCAGGCTGGTCATCTGGCCCTCTTCTCGATGCGATTCGGAGCCGATGCTATACGCGACCCGGCGATCCGAACAGGCCCGCTTGCGCACCCCCGCCCGATGCTTCAGGCTGCGGCCATGTTCCCGATCCGTGACCATAATCCGTCTGAGCGCACGCCATATGTCACCCATGCGCTGATCGTCCTGAACCTGGCGATGTTCCTGCTGACCGTCCCCTGGGCGGGCGGGCAGATGGGGCTGTGGTATCGACTGGCTCTTTATCCGGTGGCGATCACGCATGGCGAATGGCTGTGGGGGTTGGGGACGCATATGTTCCTGCATGCCGGGATCATGCATATCGCCGGCAACATGCTGTTTCTGTGGGTCTTTGGCGACAACCTTGAGGACCAGATGGGCCATTTCGGCTTTCTGGTCTTTTACCTTGCCTGCGGGCTTGCGGCAGCTACCGGACAGATCCTTGCCGATCCGATGGGACAGATCCCCATGGTCGGGGCCTCGGGCGCCATCGCCGGGGTGATGGGGGGCTACCTGCTGATGTTCCCGCGCGCGCGCGTCGATGTGATCGCGATCATCATTATCATCATCCGCCGCTTTACCATTCCGGCATGGGTGCTTTTGCTGGTCTGGTTCGGCATTCAACTGCTGTCCAGCGCCATCATGGTCGATGACGGTGTGGCCTATGTCGCCCATGCCGCCGGTTTCGCCGCCGGGGTTGTGTTGACGTTGCCGTTGTTCCTGCGCCGGGGCGGGTCGGCCTTTTGGCTGCGCAGTCAGGGGCGCCCGCCGCATGCGCCGGTCGACCTTGCCCCCTCGCGCATTCCGCGTGTGCGCCGTTAGAGCCTGCCGCGGCTCATGTGCCGCTTGCCGGCAAAGCCGGGCGCGCGCGTGACGGTAAAACCGGCCGCTGCCAGCGCCCGGCGCACATGGCCTGCGGCGGTATAGGTGGCGAAAGTGCCGTCCGGTGCGGTATGGGCGGCCACCTGCGCCATCAGCGCCTCGCCCCAGAGTTCGGGGTTCTTGGCCGGGGAAAACCCGTCCAGGAACCACGCGTCGGCGCGGCCGGTCCATGTGGGCAGCGCCTGACGGGCGTCGGCCTGCAGGACCTGAACCTCGACCGTGCCCACGGTAAAGCGTCCCTGCGACCATCCGTCGCGCAACTGGGTGGCCAGCGGTGCAAGTTCGGGGAATGCCGCATGGGCGTGGGCAAGCTCTTCAACGCTCATCGGGAAGGCCTCGAAGCTGGTAAAGCGGACCGGGACGGTTGCGATCCGGGCTAGCGCCAGCAGGTTCAAACCCGTGCCAAACCCCAGTTCCGCGACATGAAAACCGGGACGCAGCCGCTGCGGTAGATCGTTGCCCGCCAGAAAGACATGGCGCGTTTCATCCAGCCCGCCGTTCAGGCTGAAATAGGGATCGTCGAACCTGCGCGAGACGGGAACCGCCCCCTCGCGCCAGTCCAGATCGGCGCTGCTCTGGTCAGGCCGCTGCATCCGCGCTAACTCCTCTTTTTCCAGCGGCAGATGCGGCGAAAGGGATCGAATGGCAAGCGAAATCACGGTGGCGGGCGGCGGGATCTTTGGCCTTGCCTGCGCATGGGAACTGACGCGGCGCGGCCAAAAGGTGCGCCTGTTCGAGGCAGAGCGGATCGGGTCCGGGACCTCGGGCGGCCATGTCGGTGCGCTGGCGCCGCATTCACCGGAAAACTGGAACGCCAAGAAACAGGTGCAGCTGGACGCCCTGATTGCGGCCGCGGATTGGTGGGCCGGGGTCAAGGCGGCGGGCGGGGCCGATCCCGGTTATATCCGGCTTGGCCGCCTGCAGCCCGTCCCCGAGGGGGCCGAGGCCCGCATGGCCGAGCGTGTCGAGGCAGCGCGGACGAACTGGCCTGACTGGGCAGGGTTGGAGCTGACCGATGCACCGCTGGGGGCGCTGGTGCCTGCCTCACCCTCGGGGCTGTGGCTGGTGGACCGGCTGACCGCCCGTGTCAGTCCGCGCCGTGCGTGTGCCGCGCTGGCCGCCGCGATCCGCGCCCAGGGTGGCGAGATCATCGAGGGGCAGGCCGCCCCCGACGCCCCTGCGATCTGGGCGACGGGTGTTGCGGGGCTTGCGCCCTTTGGCGGCAATGGCGTCAAGGGGCAGTCGGCGCTGCTTGCGTTGGACCTGTCCGCCGAGCAGCAGGTCTTTGCCGATGGCCTGCATATCGTGCCCCATGCCGATGGGACGGTGGCCATCGGTTCGACCTCGGAACGCGATGCGACCGATCTTGCCACGGATGGCCAGCTTGAGGCGCTGATTGAAAAGGCACGCGCGATGTGCCCGGTGCTGGGCGATGCGCCGGTGATCGACCGTTGGGCCGGTTTTCGGCCGCGCGCGCTGTCTCGCGCGCCGCTGGTCGGGGCATGGCCGGGACGTCCCGGTCATTACGTAGCCAACGGCGGCTTCAAGATCGGGCTGGCCATGGCGCCGGCGGTTGCCGTCATGCTGGCCGATCTGATCGTCGAAGGCCACGACCGTATTCCGGATGGGTTCCGCCCTGAACTCAGGGCAGGGGACTGACGCCGATCATGGACGGGTGCAGATGCAAAAGCGCCGCCCAGATCAGCACGGCGACGGCAATGCGCTGCCATGTCGGCCGCAGCGTGATGCCGCGCCGCAGGCTGATCGCCAGGCCGAAACAGGCGTAGATCAGCAGCAACCCGAACAGGATCACATGCGCCAGATCGCCATTGGCGATCAGATGCGCCGCACCCCACAGCGCGAATGCGGCCATCAGTCCCGCCATGCCGCCCGTCAGTGCCGCCAGCACTGCGACCGGCATCACCAGATTGACCAGCCAGCGCATCCACGGCTCTTGCGGCCATATTTCGACAAAGGGTGCCCGCCCTGCCGCCAGAATCAGCCAGTAAAGCAACCCCAGCGACAGCAGGCTGTAGCCCGCGATATAGGCGCGTTTCCCAAGCCGTGCGACCAGCGGCCCGCGCAGCCGTGCCGGGATCACATGCGAGCCCAGAAAGACCGCCAGCGCCAATGCGAATTCACCCCATTCCATGGGCGAAACCCTAGCCTCGCGCGCCAGCGACGGCAATCCGCGTTGACGCCACGCGCCGCTGCGGCATGATGGCCCAAAATACGAGGACAGCATGACCAGCCTTCAGAAAGCTTTCGACGCCATCGACAAGGCCAATTCCGCCGATCCGCAACTGAGCGCCGACGACCAGCCCGAGGCGCTGCTCTACGGCCAGCGCATGACGGCCGAGCAGCAGGCGCTTTATCCCGACGCCTCAGAGCCGCTGCGCATCGCCTGCCGCGGCCAGCATATCGAGCGTTTCCTGCTGCCGCGCAACGCCTATCCCATGGACCGCGCCGGCTATCTGGCATGGCGGACCGAGCAGGGTCGCCGCCACGCCGCTCGCATCAGTGGCATCATGCGTGACGCCGGTTATGGCGACGAGGACATTGCCCATGCGGAAAAGATGCTGACCAA
Organism: Paracoccus methylovorus; assembly: GCF_016919705.1. Lineage (NCBI taxonomy): Bacteria > Pseudomonadati > Pseudomonadota > Alphaproteobacteria > Rhodobacterales > Paracoccaceae > Paracoccus > Paracoccus methylovorus. The sequence continues at coordinate 1,792,258 of NZ_CP070368.1, read as the reverse complement.
GCAAGGCATCAAACGCGACGAAGAGGTGCAGGCGCTCGAGGATGTGGCCTGCTTCACCTTCATCCGCTGGTATATGGGTCCCTTCGCCGAAGGGCGCGATCCGGACGAGCTGCAGCGCATCGTGGAAAAGACCGCACGCAAGATGTCCGCCATGTCCCGTGCCCGGGCGCTGGAGGAATTCGCGATTCCCGAAGCTTTCGCCGCACCTTTCCGTGCGTAAGGCGCTGATCGTCGCCCATGGCCAGCCCGGCGACCCCGCTCCGCAGCAACAGCTCATCGAGTCGCTGGCAGCCAGCGTCGCCGCCCTCGCACCCCAGGTGGCGGTCGGGGGCGCGACTCTCGCCATGCCCGGCGCACTGGATCGGGCTGATGACGAAACCCTGATCTATCCGATGTTCATGGCGACCGGCTGGTTCACGCAGGTCGAACTGCCGCGCCGCCTGACGCTGGCCGGTGCGCCCGGTGCATATGTTCTGCCGCCTTTTGGCAGCGATCCGGGCCTGCCCGCGCTCTGCCTTGACCTCATCACCCAGGCTGCCGGGACGCAGGGCTGGCAACTTGCGCAAACCCATCTTTTCATCGCTGCCCATGGCTCCGGCCGCTCGCCCGCCCCGGCCCGGGCAGCGCGGCAGATGGCAGCCAACCTTGCCCCGCATGTCGCCGCCACGACCTGCGGCTTCATCGAAGAGACGCCCTTCATCACCGACGCCGCCCGCGGCTTACCGACGCAGGCGGTCTGCCTGCCGCTTTTTGCCACACAGGCCGAACACGTTACTGACGACCTGCCCGCCGCCTTGTCGCAAGCGGGCTTTCCCGGCCTTGTCCTGCCCCCGGTCGGCCTTGCTGCGCAGGTGCCCCAGATGATCGCCGAAAGCATCAAGGCCGCCCTGTCCGAGCGGCCCTGACCTTCTTCGTTGTTCAAATACCCATGCGGCCGCGCCATAAGCGCGGGCCGCACAAGCCGGGGGTCACATCGCGGCCAATTGCGCCAGCGCTGCCCGGATCCGGGTCAGGTCGTCCTCCAACGCGGCAAGCTTGCCGCGCGTCTCCTCGATAACCTCGGCTTCGGCGTTTTCGACGAACTTCGGGTTGGCCAGCCGCCCCCGCAGGCCTTGTGCGTCCTTCTCGGCCTTGGCCGCCGATTTCTCCAGCCGCGCGGTCTCTGCGGCCACGTCGATCATCTCGCCTACCGGCAAGGCAAAGCTTGCCCCCAGTGCTGCGACCGAGATCATGCCCGGCCCCGCAGCGCCATCCTTGGGCGGATTGACCCGCGCGAGCCGCTCGATCAGCGGTCCGTTGGCGGCCAGTGCCGCGCGGGCCGCGGCATCGGCCTCGGTCACGATCAGGTCAGGACGGGCGCCGGCCGGCACACCGATCTGGGCGCGGGCCGAGCGGATGCTCTCGATAAGCTGGATCACCCAGTTCATCTGCCGGTCTGCCTCGGCGTCGATCAATTCGACCCCGCAGTCCGGCCAATCGCCATGCACCAGCATCCCGTCGCGTTCGCCGGTCAGCGCCCAAAGCTCTTCGGTGACAAAGGGCATGATGGGATGCAGCAGGGCGTAGCACTGGTCCAGAACCCAGCCCATGGTGGCGCGGGTCTCGTCCCCGAACTCGCCGTCGAACAGTGGTTTCGAGAATTCGACATACCAGTCGCAGACCTTGCCCCAGACAAAGGCGTAAAGCCCGGTCGCGGCGTCGTTGAAGCGGAAGCCCTGCAGAGCCTCATCCGTCGACTGGCGGATGCGGGCGACCTCGCCGATGATCCAGCGGTTGACGACATGGCGCGGTTCGGGCCGGGTCACGCCGCCCTTCACACCGTTCATCTCGGCAAAGCGGGTGGCGTTCCAGATCTTGGTGACGAAGTTGCGGTTCGCCTCTACATGTTTCGGACCCAGCTTGGGGTCGCGCCCCATGGCGGCCATCGACGTCAGGGTAAAGCGCAACGCATCGGCGCCAAATTCGTCGATCAGCACCAGCGGGTCGATGACGTTGCCTTTCGACTTCGACATCTTGGCGCCTTTTTCGTCGCGCACCAGACCATGGACATAGACGGTGCGGAAAGGCACCTGATCGACCACCGCCAGTTGCATCATCATCATCCGGGCGACCCAGAAGAAGATGATGTCAAAGCCGGTCACCAGCACATCGGTCGGGAAATATTTGCGCAGTTCCGGCGTATCCTCGGGCCACCCCAGCGTGCCGATGGGCCACAGCCCCGAGGAAAACCAGGTGTCCAACACATCCTGATCGCGCCAGACCGGATAGACCAGCTTGGTCGGGTCCTGCGTCAGGTTGTAATCGGCCAGCCCCTGCGCGAAGGCGTCGATGGCGGCCTCGCGATCCGCGACCTCGATGATGCGGGCGATCTCCAGCGGCTGCGGCAGTTCGGCGATCGAGTCGCGGAACCTTTCGGCCACCTCGGCAAAACCCGAGGCCGCGTAATGGATCTCGTCGCGATGCACGAGCCCCTCTTCCAGCAGGGCGAAGATTTCGACCTCGTCCAGCACGCCGTCGTGGTCGTCCTCGACCTGACCTTCCAGCCGCAGGTCCAGCCCGTACCAGACCGGGATCTGGTGGCCCCACCAAAGCTGGCGGCTGATGGTCCAGGGCTCGATGTTCTCCAGCCAGTGGAAATACACCTTTTCATGCTGTTCAGGCAGGATTCTGGTCTGGCCCGACCGCACGGCTTCCAGCGCCGGGCCGACGATGCTGGCCGTGTCGACGAACCACTGGTTGGTCAGCATCGGCTCGATGACCACGCCCGAGCGGTCGCCGAAAGGCTGCATGATCGGCTTGTTGTCGACCAGCGGCCGACGCTCCAGATGCTCGGCGCCGGTTTCCTTGTCGATGGATTTGTGCAGATAGGTGACGGCCAGCCCTTCGTCGGTGATCGCCTCGATCACGCGCTGGCGTGCCTCGTAACGGTCAAGGCCGCGCAGTTCCTCGGGGACGAGGTTCACGTTCGACACATCGTCCACATCCTCGCCCCGCGCGGCGGCGGTGGCGATGCCGGCGCTTTCCTCATAGGACAGGCCGTCCGTGCGCATCCGACCCTTGCCGTCCATCAACACATACAGCGGGATGTCGTTGCGCATGGCGACCGCGTAGTCGTTGAAGTCATGCGCGCCAGTGATCTTGACCGCGCCCGAGCCGAAATCGGGATCGGGATATTCGTCGGTGATGATCGGGATCAGGCGACGGTGCTGCTTGGGACCGACGGGGATCTCGCACAGCTTGCCGACGATGGGGGCATAGCGCGCATCGTCGGGATGCACCGCCACCGCGCCGTCGCCCAGCATGGTTTCGGGCCGGGTGGTGGCGATGCTGACATAGTCGCGGGTTTCGCGCAGGGTGACGTTGCCGTTCTCGTCACGCTCGACATATTCATAGGTTTCGCCGCCCGCGAGCGGGTATTTGAAATGCCACATATGGCCGGGAACCTCGCGGTTCTCGACCTCCAGATCGCTGATCGCGGTTTCGAAATGCGGGTCCCAGTTGACCAGCCGCTTGCCGCGATAGATCAGCCCCTTGTCATACATGTCCACGAAAACCTTGATGACGGCATCGTGGAAATTGCCCTCTTCGCCTGCAGGCGCGCCGGGGGCGCCGGACATGGTAAAGGCATTGCGCGACCAATCGCACGACGCGCCAAGCCGTTTTAGCTGCTCGATGATGGTGTCGCCCGATTCCTGTTTCCAGGCCCAGACCTTTTGCAGGAACGCCTCGCGTCCGATATCGCGGCGGCCGGGCTCTTGTCGCAGGGCCATCTGGCGTTCGACCACCATCTGGGTGGCGATGCCGGCGTGGTCCTGACCCGGCTGCCAAAGCGTGTCGAAACCGCGCATCCGGTGCCAGCGAACAAGGATGTCCTGAAGCGTGTTGTTCAGCGCGTGGCCGATATGCAGGCTGCCGGTCACGTTGGGAGGCGGGATCACGACCGAAAAGCTTTCCGCCCCCGGTTTCGCGTTGGCGCCCGCGGCGAAGGCATTCTTTGCCGCCCATTCCCGCGCGATCCGCGCCTCGGCGGTTTGCGCGTCGAAATTCTTGTCCATGGCCATGTCGCTCACCCCTTGAATCGAAAAGGGGATAGCGAAGCGCGGGCAAAAGGCCAAGAGGCGCTAGGTCAGGAACCGTGCCGGAATCCGGTCGTGAAAGGGAAAATACTGGAACCACGGTTGCGCGCCATCGATCACCCGGCTGACCGAGGGGCGGTCCATCAGCCGCGCGAAATAGGCCGAAAGCGCCGGATGGGCATCGAAGGGATGGATAGCGCCGGCATAAAACAGCGCCGGCATGGCCGCACAGTCGGCCATCGAGAAATCGCCCGCCACCCAATCGCGGCCGGCCAGATGCCGGTCGGCCGTGGCATAGGCGCGGTCAAGTTTTGCCTTTTGCTCGGCCACCGTTTGCGGGTCGCGGCGAGGTTCGGGGCGCAACGCGTCCCACACGATCTCTTGCATCGCGGCCTGCACATGCATGTCGAAAAATCGGTCCCACAACCGCACTTGCAGCGCCGCATGGGGATCCGCAGGGACCATGCGCCGGGGGCCGGGGCGATGCAGGTCCAGATATTCGACGATGATCGAGCTTTCAGGCAACACGGTCTCGCCATCCTTGAGCACCGGAAACAGCCGCATGGGCCAAAGGCTTTCCAGCGCCGCTGCGTCCTCGGGCTTGGACAGGTCGACCATATGCGCAGTAAATGGCGTGCCAGCCTCGTAAAGCGCCACCAGCGGTTTCCAGCAGAAGGCGGCCAGCGGGTGATAATAAAGCGTCAACATCACACGGCCTGAGCGAAATGGTGGACCTGCGCAGTATGTGCGCGTCGGAACGCCGGACGCGCGGTCATGCGGTTCATGTAATCGGCAAGTGCTGGATAAGACGCCAGTTCCCCCATGCGGTCCACGATCCGCAGCACATCCGCCAGCATGATATCAGCGATGGTAAAGCGCCCGGCGGCGATGAAGTCTCGCGCCTTCAGCAGGGGGGCGAGCTGCTTTAGCCGCACATGCAGGCGCGGCAGGGCCAGTTCTTCCGTCCGCGCGTCGTGGTCGAAAAATCGCACCAACGCCATGTCCATCACCACCGGCTCAAGCGTATTGAGGGCGGCGATCAGCCATTGCTGAGTATCGGCACGGGCGGCGGTGTCGAGCGGCATCAGCACCTCGGAGCGTTCGCCCAGATAAAGCAGGATTGCGCCGCTTTCGAAAAGTGACAGCGCGTCGTCGCGCAGGATCGGCACCTGACCAAAGGGCTGGCGCGCGAAATGCTGCGGAGTTTTTTCGCGCACGCTGGTGGTTTCTACGTCATAGGGCAGGCCGGCCTCTTCGCAGGCCCAGCGGATGCGCAGGTCGCGCACATATCCCACCGCCGTATCGGGAACCCAGTCATAGGTCGTGATGGAAATCGTCATGGTCTACTCCTGCCGGGCGAATTCGGCATCGATCTCGATGGTGATCGGATCGGTGAAAAACGCGTTCATGCCATATGCCTGCGGGTCGATCCGGGTTTCGGCATGCAACCCGATCAGGTCGCGGATGACCGGATTGCCGGCCTCATCGCCGGTATAGCCCTTGCCTGCGCCGATCAGCGTGACCTCGAACGTGGCAGGGTGGGTATGGCCCAGTAGCGTAAGCGGACCCGAGACCTTGCCCCCGGTCAGGCTGTCCGCTGTGAAGCTGTCGGCCGTAAAGCGCGCCGTGGGGTTCTTTGCGCTGTCCAGATAATCCGGGCCGGTCAGGGTCTGGGCAAAGCCCTCGACCGGCGTAGTGATCGAGGCGATTGCCACCTCGGCCTCAAGTCTGCTCTGGGCCGGATCGTCCGGGTTCCAGTCCAGCCTGCCCGAGACCTCGCCAAAGCGAAACACGCTGACCGAAAAGCCCATATGCGGCACACGGACCAGCACGGCCGTATGCGCGGGGTCCAGGCGATAAGCGCCGGCGCTGGCGGCGTGATAATCCGACTGGCCACGCGGGATATTGTCCGGCGTCACCTCCTGGGCCGCAGCGGGGGCGGCCCAGAGGACAAGTACAATGAGCGAGGCGCGGATCATGGCGTTTCGTCTTTGGGCCCGACGATGGCGAAATGCGCGCCCTGCGGGTCGCGGGCCACCGCGATAAAGGCCGAGCCGGGCACTTCCATCGGGCCATGCAGGACCTCTCCCCCGCCGTCGCGGATACGGGTGATGGCGGCATCGACGCCGTTTACGCCGAAATAGGGCAGCCAGCAGGGAACGGGCGCGTTGCCCAGCCCCATCATGCCGCCGATGTCGCCGCCACGCCAGGAAAACAGCTGGTAGGTGCCCATCTCGCCCATGTCCATTGCGGTGGATTTCGTCCAGCCGAACAACTCGGCGTAGAAATCGAAAGCCGCGCCGGGGTCGGTGGACATCAACTCGATCCAGTTGCCGTGGCTTTCCTTGCCTTGGTTCCATGCGCCGGCTTCGACCGGGGGCTGTGGGTCCATCGGTGCCGGTTGCAGGATGCCGAAAGCCGCGCCCTGCGGGTCCGAGACCACGGCAAAGCGCCCAGTGCCCGGAATATCGGCTGGCTCGCGGAAGACCTTGCCGCCCAGCGTGCCGATCTTGGCCGCTGTGGCGTCGGCATCGTCCACGTCGAAATAAACCATCCAGAACGGCGGTACATCGGTGCAGTCGTAGGGCATTTCCATTAGCCCGGCGATCATCTCGCCGCCATGGCTGGCCAGATGATAGGTAAAGCCCTCCATCCCGGAATCGGCGGTCGTCCAGCCGAAAACCTTGCCATAAAAGGCGTCGGCCTTGTCGAGCCCATCCTTTGCGGCGGACAGTTCGAACCAGCAGGGTTTGCCGTGATACATGGTGCTCTCCGTCAGGCTTTCACATCCACGATGGGCTCGAATCCGCCCCACATCATCCGCATCCCGTCAAAGGGCATTTCCGGCGGTTTCTGCATTTCGGGATCCGACATCATCTTTTCATAGCTTGCGTCGGCGGTTTCCTTGTCGGGCCATTCGACCCAGGAAAACACGATGGTTTCGTCGTCCTTGGCCTGGGTCGACATGTAGAAGTCGTTGACCTTGCCATGGGGCACGTCGACGCCCCAGGTCTCGACCATGCGCAAGGCGCCGTAACGCTTGAACATCGGCCAGGCTGCCTGGGCCATGTCGATATACGCCTGCTTGTTGCCGGTCGGAACGGCCAGCAGGAAGCCGGAATAATAGGTCATCTTTCTTCCTCCTCTTGTGGCGCCAAATGCGTCGATGAATCGCAGGTTGGCAGTTGCAGTATTAAAAAGCAACTGATAATACGAAAACATGACTAGCACCGGCAAAACTCCGCGAACGCGCTATGAAGAGGGCTGTCTTGGCGCCCATGCGCTGAATTTCATCGGCGACCGCTGGGCGCTGCTTGTGGTGCGCGAATTGATGTTTGTGCCCAAGCGGTTCCAGATGATCCGCGCCGGGCTGCCCGGCGTAACGGCGAGCGTGCTGACCCAGCGCCTGAACCAATTGGTGCAGGCGGGGGTGGTGACGCATGACGATGTGCTGGGGCTATACGCGCTGACCGATGCCGGTCGCGCGCTGTATCCTGTGCTGCGTGAGCTGTGCCGCTGGGCGCTGATCATGCCGGGGCACGATCCCAGCAAGTTTATCAGCATTTCCGCGCTGATGATTTCGATCTCGGCCACCGTGGACAGCAGCCGGGCGGGGGAGCTGACCCTGACCGGCGGATTCGTATCGGGGAAAGAGGGGTTCGAGGTTGCGTTGTCCGCCCGGGGCATGCCGCAAGTGCGGGCGGTCCGGACGCCGGCTGCGGATTTCGTTCTGGAGGGAAGCGGCAATGCGCTGGCCGCGGCGGTCTATGGCCCGGGGCCCGTGGCCATGGCCTCGGCCGGGCTGATCGGGCTGCGCGGCGACCTTGACGCCGCACAGCAGTTCACGGCGCTGTTCCGCCTGAAGCCTCAGACCAGATCCAGCAGCGAATCGCCCGAGGAAATCGAGCATGCGCCGGGCGATTCCTCGACCTGAATTTCGCTGACGGTGCCGTCATCGACCAGCATGGCATAGCGTTTCGACCGGCCGTTGATCCAACCTGCACCCTCGATGTTCATTCCCAATGCCTTGGTAAAGCTGCCATCGGCATCGGCCAGAACCTCGATGCCGGCGTCGGTCGCGCCGGTGTCCTTGGCCCAGTTTCCGGCGACAAAGGGATCATTCACGGTAATGCAGACCACGCGCGACACGCCTTTTTCGCGAAACTTGTCGGCATTCTTCACAAAGCTGGGCATATGGGCGTTCGTGCAGGTCGGGGTATAGGCGCCCGGCACGGCAAAGATCGCCACGCGCCCCTTGGCCAGATCGGCGGCAGCAAGGTCTTCGGGGCCGTTGGCGCCCGGTTTCAGCAGCTTGCCTTCGGGCAATTTGTCGCCTTTTGCGATGGACATGCGCGGTTCCTCCGTGAATTGCATCGTTCCGGGGGCGACTATAGGCTGCGCGCCGCGGGCAAACCAGCGAGGGCGAAGAATGAACATCGTGATCCTTGGCGCGGGACAGGCGGCGGCCTCTCTGGCGGCGAAACTGCGCATGTTGGGGCACGAGGGCGCGATCACCGTGATCGGCGATGAGCCGGCCCCCCCCTATCAGCGTCCGCCGCTGTCCAAGGCCTATCTGCTGGGCCAGATGGGGCTGGACCGCCTGACACTGCGCGGCGCCGAATGGTGGGAGGAACAGCGCATTACCCTGGCCTTGGACCAGCGCGCGACGCGGATCGACCGTGAGCGCCGCGCGGTGGTGACAGAGCGCGGCGAATACCCCTATGACGCGCTGGCGTTGACGCTGGGTGCCACGCCCCGCCGTCTGCCGGGGGCGCTGGGCGGCGACCTGCCCGGCGTGCATGTGGTGCGCAATCTTGCCGATATCGCCGGTCTGAAACCGGCGCTGATTGCCGGGCGCCGCCTTGTCGTGATCGGCGGCGGCTATATCGGACTGGAGGCGGCGGCGGTGGCCCGCAAACTGGGGCTGGAGGTCACGCTGGTCGAGGCCGCGCCGCGCATTCTGGGCCGCGTCGCCGCGCCCGAGACCGCCGACATGATCCGGGAACTGCACAGCTCACACGGCGTCCAGATCATCGAGGGCACCGGCATTGCCCGCATTACCGGAGCGACCGTCGCCGATGGTGTCGAACTGGCCGACGGCCGCCATTTGCCCGCCGATCCGGTAATCTGCGGCATCGGGATCACGCCCGAAACCGCGCTGGCCGAGGCGGCGGAACTGGCCATCGACAACGGTATCGCGGTGGACGCGTTCGGTTGCACCTCGGACCCGGCGATCTGGGCGGCGGGTGATTGCGCCAGCTTTCCGCTGGGTGCTGAAAAGGGCAGGAGGCGTCTGAGGCTGGAAAGCGTCGGCAATGCCATCGACATGGCCGAGACGGTGGCGGCAAACATGCTGGGGACCGCCACCCCTTATGTTCCGAAACCATGGTTCTGGTCGGATCAGTTCGATGCCAAGTTGCAGATCGCCGGGTTGAACCAGGGTTATGACCGGGTGGTGACGCGGCCCGCAGCCAGTGGCGGATCGGTCTGGTATTTCCGCGACGGGCGGCTGATTGCCGTGGATGCGCTGAACGACGCCCGCGCCTATATGATCGGAAAGCGCCTGATCGAAGGGGGCAAGTCGCCCAGCCCCGAGGCTGTGACAGAGGCTACTGACCTGAAGGTGCTGTTGGGATGAGGTGCGGGACATGAGAATCGTCGGCGGCGCTTTGCGCGGGCTGAAACTGGCCGAGGTCGGCGAAGGGGACGCGGCCGCGCATCTGCGCCCGACCACCGACCGGGTGCGCGAATCGATCTTTAACCTGCTGGTCAATGGCACGCATGGCAATCCGGTTCCCGGTGCGCGGGTGCTGGATCTGTTCGCCGGCACCGGCGCGCTGGGGCTGGAGGCGCTGTCGCGCGGCGCGGTCCGGGTGGCCTTTGTCGATGACGGCGTGGCGGCGCGGACGTTGCTGCGGGCCAATATCGAAAAGGCCCGCGCCATGGGTGTCACCGATGTCTGGCGAAAGGACGCCACCCGGCTGGGGGAAAATCGCGCCGCGCCCTTTGATCTGGTGTTTCTGGACCCACCCTATGGCAAGGGGTTGGGTGGTCGCGCGTTGGAATCGGCCTTGGCGGGCGGCTGGATCGCCCCCGGCGGTGTGGTGGTGTGGGAAGAATCGGCCGCACCGCCCCCCGTTTCGGGGCTGGTGCAGATCGACCGGCGTAAATATGGCGACACAATCGTCACATTGTTGCGCGCCGGACACGATCAGGTGGCGCGGTCCAGCTTGGTTGACAGGTGAATCAGGCTCTCGCTTGACCGAACGCCGGTCAATCCGCCGATCTGATCCAGCACATCGTCAAGCTGGCTGGTCGATATCGCGGCCAGTTGCAGCAAAAGATCGACGCGCCCGCTGGTGGTATGGATCCGCTCGACCTCGGGCAGGCTGCGCAGCCGGGCCAGAATCGCCGCCTGCGCGCGCGGCTCGATGGTCAGAAGGCAGGTGGCGCGGATGCGATGCTCGCGCGCGGAATCACCCAGCCGCAGCGTGTAACCTGCAATCGCGCCCGAGGTTTCCAGCCGCTCCAGCCGCGCCTGCACGGTGGAACGCGCCACCTTGAGGCGGCGCGCCAGAACCGCTACGGACATGCGGGCGTCCTGCGCCAGATGAGCCAGAATCCCACGATCAAGTTCATCCACCCGCGCACCTGTCAATCTGCCGAAACTTTCGTCATATTAACGAAGCCTCGGCCCATTTCCACCCTTTTCATTGCAGCAATCGGAACCCATAGGGCGCAGACTTGATTTTCACCCAAACGCGCACAGGAAGGACATGCCGATGGGACTGACCGAGGGCCGCGGCCCCAAGACCGTCTGGAGCAATCCCGCCGAGATCATTCGCAGGCTGGCGCCGGAAAACCCGGTGATGGTCTTTGCGCCCTCGGTCCTGCGCGCCTCGGCGCAGCGTTTCCTGCGCGACTTTCCCGGCCTTGTCACCTATGCGGTCAAGTCGAACCCGGACGAGGCGGTCATCCGCACGCTTTCGGCCGCCGGAATCAAGGGGTTCGACGTGGCCTCGCCCTTTGAAATCGACCTGATCGGCCGTTTGACCCCGGATGCGGCGCGTCATTACCACAACCCCGTGCGCTCGCAGGCTGAAATCACCCATGCGGTCGAGGCAGGGATCAAGGCATGGTCGGTAGACAGCCGCTCGGAACTGGAAAAGATTTTTGCCCGTGTCCCGTCCGGGAACTGCGAGATTTCGCCCCGGTTCAAGCTGCCGGTGCTGGGTGCGGCCTATGATTTCGGCTCTAAATTCGGTGCGACGCCGGAACTGGCGGCAGAACTGCTGCGCGCTGTGGCGGATCGCGGCTATATCCCGTCGCTGACCTTCCATCCGGGCACGCAATGCACCGATCCGCATGCTTGGGAAAGCTATATCACCACCGCAGCCGAGATATGCGACATGGCAGGCGTCAAGGCGCGGCGGCTGAATGTGGGCGGTGGTTTTCCCTCGCATCGCGTGACGGGCGTGGAACCCGATCTGACCGCGATCTTTGAACTGATCCGCCGCATCACCGACGAAGCCTTTGGCGCCGACGCGCCGCAGCTTGTCTGCGAGCCGGGCCGGGGTCTTTGCGCCGACGCCTTTTCATTGATCACCCGGGTCAAGGCGGTGCGCGATGGGGTGAACGTATTCCTTAACGACGGCGTCTATGGCGGGCTGTTCGAGCTGCCCATCGTCGGCAACCTCGACCGGCTTCAGGTGCTGACGCCCGAGGGCACCCCGCGTGAGGGGGAACAAATGCCCCGCGTCATCTTTGGGCCCACTTGCGATTCGGTGGACAGGCTGCCGGGCGAGCTGCCCCTGCCGGCCGATATCCAGGAAGGCGACTATGTCATCTTTCACGGTGCAGGTGCCTATTCGACCGTCACCAACACCCGCTTCAACGGGTTTGGGTTGATGGCACACATGACCGTGAATGCACTTGAGTAGGCATTAATCGACGCTTCGTTTTTCCGTGCTAGCGTCTGATCATGGAATCGACCCGCCCGCCGATATGTCAGGTTGTCCTGATGGATGGAACTTTCGCCTCGCTGACCGAGGGGCGAAGGTCCTCTATCGCCCGCATCTACGCTCTGCTGTCGGGTGAATACGGGGCGCGACCGGCGCCGGTCCGGGTGCATTACGCCCCCGGCCAGCAATGGGAGGCATGGCGCACGCTGCCCGAACTGGCGATGGGTTCGACGTTGGAGCGGCATATATGCGATGCCTATGCCTGGCTTGCGCGCGAATGGCGGCCGGGCAATCCCTTGTTCCTGTTCGGCTATTCCCGCGGCGCTTTTGCCGTGCGCTCGCTTGCGGGCATGATCGGGCGCGTGGGGTTGCTGACCCATGCCCGTGCGTCGCGCCGCAATGTGCAGCAGGCTTGGCAGCTTTACCGCAGCGGCCGCGACCGGCTGGTGGGGCGCCTTGATCCGGCGATATGCCATCCCACGGTGCCGATCCGCATGATCGGCGTGTTCGATACCGTGATGGCGCTGGGGATCAGGCTGCCGCTGCTGTGGATGCTGACCGAGCCGCGCTTTCGCTTTCACGACGCACATCTGGGTGCCGAGGTTGAACATGGCGTGCAGGCGCTGGCGCTGGACGAGACGCGGGCGGCGTTCCAACCGATGATCTGGGACAGCGCCTCGGCCCCCGGCCGGGTCGAGCAGATGTGGTTTCGGGGCTGCCATCCGGATGTGGGCGGCCAGCTTTCGGGGCTGGAATATGCGCGGCCCTTGGCCAATATCCCGCTGGTCTGGATGATGTCGCGGGCCGAGCAATTCGGCCTGCCACTGCCGTCCGATTGGCGCGCGCATTTTTCCTGCGATTCCACCGCGCCTTCGGTCGGTTCATGGCGCAACTGGGGCAAGGCTTTTCTGGCGCGCGCGCCGCGGCTGGCCGGGGCCGATCCGTCCGAGGGCCTGCATCCAACCGTGCCGCGCCCCTATACGGGCCCTGCGCTGCTGACCGGGGCGCTGGCCGACGCGGCCCCGCCGCGCCCACGTCGCCGGCGGATTCAGGTGAAATCGCCGGCGTCGAATGCGGCGGGGGCCGAAGCGGTCCCGCTGGCCGCTGGCGGGCAGCCCGACACGGTGGCCAGCGCGGGGGAACAGCCGGATGGCTGATCTGCTTTTCTGCCTTGGTGTGGCCCGCTCAGGCCACGCGGGAAAACTCGCCTTTCGGCTCAATCCCCAGTGCAGCGCAGACCTTCAGCACCAATTCGGGCTTGTTCAGCGTATAGAAGTGCAGCCTGTCCACGCCGCCTTTGACCAGCCGCTCGCACAGCTTGACACAGATATCCAGTGCCAGCGTGGCCTCGCCTTCCTTGCCGGTAGCGGCAAAGGCGTCCTCGGCCCATTTGGGAACCGAGGTGCCGCAACGTTCGGCAAAGCGGCGCGTGCCGGCCCAGCTTTGGATCGGCAGAATGCCGGGAATGATCGGCGCGTCGATTCCGGCGGCGACACAAGAATCCCGAAAGCGGAAATAGGTTTCGGCGTCAAAGAAGAACTGCGTTATCGCAGAGGCTGCGCCGGCATCCACCTTGCGCTTCAGCCAGGCGACATCGGCGGCGGTATCGGGGCTTCCGGGGTGCGGTTCGGGATAGGCGCCGCAGCGGATGGTCATGTCGCCGCGTGCCGCGATGGCGGCGATCAGTTCGGCCGAATTGGCAAAGCCTTCGGGGTGGGGGGCAAAGCGATCCTGCCCCTGCGGCGCATCGCCACGCAGCGCCACGATCTCATGCACACCGGCGGCCGCATAGTCCTGAACGATCTGCAGCGTTTCTTCGCGCGTGGCATCCACGCAGGTCAAATGCGCGGCCACGTTCAACCCGTAATGGCTGGCCAGGGCGGTCACCGCCTCATGCGTCAATTGCCGGGTGGTGCCGCCTGCGCCATAGGTGACCGAAACGAAATCCGGGCCCAGCGGTGCCAGCGCACGCGCGGTTTCCCACAAGCGGAACGACTGATCGAGGTTCCGGGGCGGAAAAAATTCGAAACTGACGGCCGGAGAGGTCGCGGGCGTGGGCATGGCATTTATCCTTATGTCGCGGGTCTTGTGACATGCGCCGTGACGTGAGACAAATTCATAATCTTCAAGATTATCATGAGCACCGATCAAGATGCACCTTGAACTACGTCATCTGCGCAGCCTGCGCGCCATTCATGAGCAAGGGGGACTTGCCCGCGCGGCCGAGGTGTTGCACCTGACGCAATCGGCGCTGTCGCATCAGATCAAGGCGCTGGAGGAGCAGGCGGGAGTCGAACTGTTCCTGCGCCGCACCAAGCCCTTGCGGCTGTCGGCGGCAGGGATGCGGCTTTTGCGCACGGCTGAACGGGTATTGCCGCTGATCGAGGCCGCCGAGGCCGAGTTCCGGGCCGTCGAATTGGGCCGCGCCGGGCGTTTGCACATGGCGATGGAATGCCATCATTGCTTCGACTGGCTCTTGCCCGTGCTGGATCAGTTCCGCCGCGCCTGGCCCGAGGTCGATCTGGACATCCGATCCAGCTTGGCGCTGAAGGCGCTGCCGGCGTTGCAGCGAGGACAAGTGGACATGGTGATCTCGTCCGACCCGGAAGATATTGCCGGCATTACTTTTCAGCCGCTGTTCGACTATGCCCCGACCATGGTGGTCGCGGCCGGCCATCCGCTGGCCGCCAAGGGCTATGCCGAACCCGCCGATCTGGCGGGCGAGACGCTGATTACCTATCCGATGGAACGCCCGCGTCTGGACGTATTTTCACAATTCCTCGACCCGGCGGGGGTAGAGCCGGCCCATGTCCGGCAGGTCGAGCAGACGGCTATCGCGCTGATGCTGATCGCTTCGGGGCGCGGCGTGGCAGTGATGCCCGACTGGGTGCTGCGCGCGCAGGCCCGCAATCCCGAACTGGCGCTGCTGCCCTTGGGTCGCCACGGCATGTTGCGCCGGCTTTACGCGGCGCTGCGGACCGAGGATCTGCAACAGCCCTATATGGCACATATTCTGCGTCTGGCGCGGACCGAGCCGGTCAGGATGATGCGCGGTCTGGCACAGGGTTGAATTGCGCGGGGCGGTTGTCCTCGGGATTATCGTTAAAATGACACTGGTTCATTCAGATCCCGAGGAGCCTTCCCCGACATGGATCGTGAGTCGCGGGAACCCCGATTCATGCCGTGCGTGTTTCTTCCTGCCGGTCGCACGCGATACCGATCTGCAGCATAGTTAAGGCCAGCGATTGAAGAGGTCGTCACCACTTCAATAAGAAGAAACGGAACGCGGCCAATTAATCTAGGTTAGACATTTTAGTCAATATGGGCGACTTTAAAAAACGCTGAAAATTCTCTTGGCAAAGCCGGATGTTAAGGCAAACCGGTGGTGGGTGCGGGGCGGATTGGCCACAGCAAGCCAAGGGAAATACCCTGCGGATTTGACAAAATCCCGCAATCACTGAATGAATCCGATTTATCTTTTGCGATCAGGATGATCATGGCCAGCCTTTCTGCCGATCCCAAGCTTGGCGCCACCGCTTCGGACGGTGTGATGCGGCTGGAGGGCGAGTTCACCGTCTGGACGCTGGGCCAATTGCCGCCCGAGGCCGGGACAGCGCATCGGCTGGAGTTGTCGGGGCTGAAACGCCTTGATACCGCCGCCGCATGGTATCTGGTCGGGCGTGAACGCGAGGGCGCGGGTCTTGAGGGGCTGACCACCGCGCATGCGCGGTTGCTCGACAATGTGCGGCAGGCACTGCCACAGCCCGACACGGAAACCGCTGGACGGGCAGGCTGGCGGCTGATGCTGGAACAGACCGGCCGCCGCGTGGTCGCCGCAGTGGTGTTCTTGCGCGAGATCGCTGAATATCTGGGCCGTTTTCTGGCTGCGCTCGTGCGCGGAATTCGGCATCCGCGCGATTTCCGTTTTACCTCTTTGATCTGGCATTGTCATGAAACCGGGCTGCGCGCCGTGCCGATCGTGGCGCTGATGTCCTTTCTGATCGGTGTCGTCCTGGCCTTTCAGGGCGCGGCGCAACTCAAGCAGTTCGGGGCCGAGATCTTTGTCATCGACCTGATCGCCATTTCGATCCTGCGTGAATTGGGCATATTGCTGACGGCGATTATCGTTGCGGGTCGCACCGCTTCGGCGCTGACCGCCTCGATCGGCTCGATGAAGATGAACGAGGAAATCGACGCCATGCGCACCTTGGGGCTGGACCCCGACATGGTGCTTATCCTGCCGCGCGTGCTGGCTTTGGTGATTACGCTGCCGATTCTGGGGCTGGTTGCGAATATCTCCGGGCTGGTCGGCGGTGCGCTGATGTCGTGGATCGAACTGGGCATCTCGCCCTCGCTGTTTCGCTACCGGCTGCTTGCGGATACCAGCGTCGATCATGTCATCGTCGGCCTGTCCAAGGCGCCGGTTTTCGCGCTGATCATCGGTATCATCGGGTGCCATGCCGGGATGAAGGTTGGCAAGGATGCGGAATCGCTGGGCGCCGAGACTTCGCGCGCCGTGGTCAACGCGATTTTCGCCGTGATCGTCGTCGATGCGCTGTTCTCGATCTTCTTCGCTGAGGTGGGGATATGAGCGCCAATATCGTCGAGGTCAGGGGGCTGCGCACCCAGTTCGGACGGCATGTCGTGCATGACGGGCTGGACCTCGATCTGCGGCGGGGCGAGATTCTGGGTGTGGTTGGTGGCTCTGGCACCGGGAAATCGGTGCTGCTGCGGACCATCGTCGGGCTGAACCGCCCGGCTGCCGGAACTGTGCGGGTTTTCGGGCAGGACGTGGGCGGGCTTGCCGGTCCCGCGCGCGAGGCGTTGGAGCGGCGCTGGGGCGTCATGTTCCAAAGCGGGGCGCTGTTTTCCTCGCTGACCGTGCGAGAGAATGTCGAGGTGCCGTTGCGTGCCGTGCCCGGGCTGTCGCCCGAGACGCGGCAGGGGCTGGCGGAACTCAAGGTTTCGATGGCCGGATTGCCGTGGAATGCGAACGACAAATACCCCTCGGACCTGTCGGGCGGCATGAAAAAGCGTGCCGGCCTTGCCCGTGCCCTGGCGCTGGACCCCGAGATCGTGTTTCTGGACGAACCGACGGCAGGGCTGGACCCCATTGGCGCCGATGCCTTTGACCGGCTGATCGTCGAGTTGCGTGACGCGCTGGACCTGTCGGTCTTTCTGGTCACGCATGACCTGGATACGCTGCATGCCTGTTGCGACCGTATCGCGGTGCTGGCGGAAAAAAAGGTGCTGGTCAGCGGCACCATGGCCGAGATGCTTCAGGTCGATCACCCTTGGGTGCATGAATATTTCCACGGCCCGCGCGCCCGCGCCGCCCTGACCACCGGCCGCGCAAAGGAGTAAGCCCATGGAGACCAAGGCAAACTATGTCCTGATCGGAGCCTTTACCATCGCCGGCTTCCTGGGCCTGCTGTTGTTTCTGATGTGGTTCGCCAAGCTCGAACTGGACCGGCAGTTTGCTTATTACGACATCTATTTCCCGGAGGTGTCGGGGCTGAGCGTGTCGTCTGAGGTCACTTTCGCCGGGCTTTCCGTCGGCAGGGTCGTGAACATGCAGCTGTCGCAGAGCGTGAACGGCGCTGTCCGCGTGCGCGTCGAAGTGGCCGAAGATACGCCAGTGCGCACCGATTCCCGTGCCTCGATCGAGATACAGGGCGTCACGGGTGTGACCGCAGTGGCGATCACCGCAGGGCGGTCTGATGCGCCGCTGCTGCGCGAGGTGGACCCGGATTCGGTCCCGGTCATCGCGGCCAACCGCTCCGCCCTGCAAACCCTGTCCGATCAGGGCCCCGAGATGGTTTCGCGCCTCAATACCGTGGCCGAGCAACTGACCCAGCTTTTGGGCGACGAAAACCAAAGTCGGGTCAGCAACATTCTGGATAATGTGGAACGATCCAGTGCCAATCTGGACAAGGCGCTGGCCGATGTGACGACAGCGACCGAGTCCATCGCCTCGGCGGCCACGGATATCTCGGCTTTCGGTGAACGGCTGGACGGTCTCAGCGCCGCGGCCGAGACGACGCTTGGCAATGCCGATACCGCGCTGGCCAAGTTCACCGAAAGCGCGGCCAAGGTCGATACGACTTTGGAATCGGGCACAGCCCTGCTGGACGAGGTCCGCACCTATGTTTCGGGCGACCTGACCTCGCTGACGCAGCGCCTGGACCAGACAGCCGCCACCCTGCAAGAGGATCTGTCCCGGCTGACCACGCGGGCGGATCAAAGTCTGGATAGCCTTGATGCGGCGCTTGAGGTCGGGCAGCGGACGCTTGCCTCGGCCGAGCGGGCTTTTGACGGTGCCGACCGGGTTATCAACAGCAATGTTGAGCCGGTGGTGGCCGATCTGCGCGTGACGCTGGGCAAGGCGAACGAGGCCATTGATCGCGTCGCGGCCGACCTGCCCGAGATCACTGGTCGGCTACGCGATGCCGCCGACAGCGCTGACGCCGCCTTTGCCAGCCTGCGCGGGATGCTGGACAGCGCGCGCGGCCCGGTGCAGGCTTTCACCCGTGACGGGCTGCCGCAATTCACCCGCATGGCCAGCGACTTGCGGACGCTGGTCGGCAATGTGAACGATCTGGTCACGGCGCTGAGGCGTAACCCGTCGCAAATCTTCTCGGGGCCGCGTGCGCCCGAGTTTCGCCGTTGAAGGAGTCCATGATGCGCCTTACCGTCGCCCTTCTTGTCCTGACCATGACCCTGCCGGGCTGCGCCGCACTGAGCGCGCTGAAGGGAGAGCCTGACCGCGACGTGTTTGAACTGCGCCCGCCCTCGGATGTGCCGCGGCAATGCGGGCAGGGCCGGCGGGCGGAGCTGGTAATCGAGCCGCCCAAAACGCGCGGCACGCTGGATACCGACCGCATCATGATCCGCCCAAACGAGTTGCAGACGCAATACCTGCCCGACGCGCGCTGGGGCGACACGGTGCCGGTGACTTTGCAGACCTTGCTGGTGCGCGGCTTTGGCGTTTACGACGCCTTTACCCATGTCGGCAGGGCACCATTGGGCACCTCGGGCGATTACGCGCTCATCAGTGAAATCAATGACTTCAATGCCGAGGTTGTGGGGCAGGGCGCGATCATCAGGCTGTCCGTCAATGCGCAGATGGTGAACGAGATGGATGCGCGCGTCGTTTCGCGCGGGCGGTTCACCGCGACGGCCGAGGCGCCGACGACGCGGACAGCCGACCTGATCCCGGCCTTTGACGCGGCCGGCCAGCAGCTTGTCACGCAGATGACCGATTGGGGGCTGCGTGCGGTGGGGGTGAACCCGGCTCGCTGCCGCTAGTCTGGTCTGACGGGCTCTCGGGTCAATCGGCGATGATGCCGTGCTGTTTCAGCAGCGCCTGTTCATCGCCCGATACCCAGCCAAAGACCTTGGGCGTGCCGTCAAGAATCTGGACGAGGTAATGCACCTCGAACTCGATCTGCACGTCGGGGGCCTCGCCGCGATCATAAACCGCCCTCCAACTGACATGGGCCACGCAGTGCAGCGCGTCCATGGGCGAAAGGCGGATCTCACGGATCGTCATCGCTTTGGTGCCGATGGCGCGATAATGCTCATACCCCTGCGCCATGGCTTGCTTTAGCTGGTCGTCGTTGCGACCCGCCCTTACCCCCGCCGGAGAGGCTGCGACGAATTCGGGCGCATAGAGGGCGGCAATGTCCTGCATGTCCGCCTGACCAGCCAGCGCCTGCCCAAACAGGCGTTCGTAGCGGGTAAAGAACTGTCGGACAGTGTCTTCCATGCTGGCCCCCTGTCAGCCCTTGTGAAAGTGATCCACGATCTTTTGCGCCATGGATTCGCTGATCCCCTCGACCGCGACCAGATCGGCCAGACCAGCGCGGCTGACCGCCTTGGCGCTGCCGAAATGCGCCAGCAGAGCGCGCTTGCGCGCTGCGCCGATGCCAGCGATCTCGTCCAGCGGGTTGGCCATCGTGGCCTTGGCCCGCTTGGCGCGATGCGTCCCGATTGCCCAGCGATGCGCCTCGTCCCGCAGGCGCTGGATGAAATACAGTACCGGATCGTTCATACGCAGGGCAAAGGGACGCTGGCCGGGGCGGTGGAATTCCTCTTTCCCGTGGTCGCGGTCCTCGCCCTTGGCGACGCCGATCATCGGAATATCCTCGACCCCCAGATCGGCCATGATCTCATGCACCGCCGAAACCTGCCCCGCCCCGCCGTCGATCAGCAAAAGATCGGGCCAACTGTCGGTCTGACGGTCGGGGTCCTCTTTGAGCAGGCGTGAAAAGCGGCGGGTCAGCACCTCTTTCATCATGCCGAAATCGTCGCCCGGGGTGATTTCGGTGCCCTTGATATTGAACTTGCGATACTGGCTTTTGATCCAGCCCTCGGGTCCGGCCACCACCATGCCGCCAACCGCATTGGTGCCCTGGATATGGCTGTTGTCATAGATCTCGATGCGCTGCGGCGGGGCGGGCAGGTCGAAGGCCTCGGTCAGCCCCTCCAGCAGTCGCAGTTGGGCAGCGCTTTCCGACATGCGGCGGGCAAGGCTTTCGCGGGCATTGCGCAGGGCGTTTTCCACCAGTTCGGCTTTTTCGCCGCGCCGGGGGATGCCCAAGACAACCTTGCGGCCAGCCTTTTCCGACAGCGCATCGGTCATCAGGTCCGGGTCTTCGATCCCATGCGACAGCAGGATCAGCCGTGGCGGCACCTTGCCATCATAGAATTGCGCCAGGAACGCCTGCATCACCTCGTCGGCGGACTCGACGCCGTTGAGTTTCGGGTAGAAGTCCCGGTTCCCCCAACTTTGGTTGCCACGGATGAAAAACACCTGCACGCAGGCTTGCCCGGCCTCCATATGCAGGGCGATCACATCCGCCTCGGCCACGCCGCGCGGGTTGATCGCCTGCACCGACTGCACGGCGGTCAGCGCCTTGATGCGGTCGCGCAAGGCGGCGGCGCGTTCGTATTCCATCGCCTCGCTGGCCACGGTCATTTCGCGTGCCAACTGGGCCTGAATCGCGGTGGACTTGCCTTGCAGGAACAGCTCGGCATCGGCCACCAGCGCGTTGTAGTCATCAAGCCCGATCCGGCCGACGCAAGGTGCGCTGCACCGCTTGATCTGGTAAAGCAGGCAGGGCCGCGTCCGGCTGCTGAACGTCGCATCGGTGCAAGAGCGCAGCAGGAACACCCGCTGAAGCTGGTTCAAGGTCCGGTTCACCGCCCCGGCACTGGCAAAGGGGCCGTAATAATCGCCCTTTTCCGCCTTGGCGCCACGATGCTTCTTGATCTGGGCAAAAGGGTGCGACTTGGCCACCAGAATATTCGGGAACGACTTGTCGTCGCGCAAAAGCACGTTGTAGCGCGGCTTGAGCTGCTTGATGAGGTTCTGTTCCAGCAGCAGCGCCTCGGTCTCGGTGCGCGTGGTCAGGAACATCATCGAGCAGGTTTCGCGGATCATCCGTGCGATCCGTGCCGAATGCCCCGCGCCGCGCGCATAGTTCGAAACCCGAGCCCTGAGGTTGCGCGCCTTGCCGACGTAAAGCACCGCCCCCTGCGCATCCAGCATCCGGTAGACACCCGGCGAACCGTCGAGCGTCCTTAGATAGTCCTGGATCAGCGCATGGCCGGTTTTGGCGGCACGCATTTCTGGGGGGGAATCGGTCATATTGCTAACCAAACGATTCTGGGGCGCGGCTGCAAGTTCGTGCGGGAAAGTTCAAGTTGAATCCTGTCCACGGAATCTGTGGATAACTCTGTGAATCAGCTTGGGAGTATCACACGTTCAATTAGCGTTTCTTGGGGTTTCGTTGATCTGCCCAAATTTCGGGCAGTATTATAAAGTGCTGATTTTCCAAAATATTTTTTCTCCTCTCTGCAATCCACTGAATTTCTTGCCAGAATCGTGAAGATTGTGTGAACGCCTCGGGCAAAGTGGACAACTTGCCGCAGATCGGCGGTTTTTTGCTCTATTCGACGCCCAGCACATCGGGTGTGCGCCACGCCAGATGCTGGCCGCCGTCCACGCAGATCAACTGGCCCGTAACCGAGGGCGCGTCCATCAAATAGCCAAGCGCGGCACAGACATCCACGGGTCCAGCTCCGCGTTGCAGAATGGTTGCTGCGCGTTGATTGTTGAAATGGCTGTCGGACTGCCGAATGCCTTGCAGGGTCGGGCCGGGGCCGATGGCGTTCACTCGGATATCGGGTGCCAAGGCTTGCGCCGAAGTGCGCGTCAGCCACCACAGCCCGGCTTTTGCCAGCGAATAGGTCATGAACTCTGGCGTCGGTTTCAACACCCGCTGGTCGATCATGTTGACGACCAGGCTGCGTGCCACCGGTTCCCCGCCGCTGCGGTCTGCGGGGGGGGCCTGACGGGCGAAGGCCTGCGTCAGGCTGAATGGCGCGCGCAGGTTCGATCCCATATGCCGGTCCCAGCTTTCGCGCGTCGCCGTGGCGATATTGTCGTATTCAAAGATCGACGCATTGTTCACCAGCAGGCTCAGCGGTCCAAGCGCGGCATGGGCGCGGTCGATCAGCGCCTCGCTCTGATCCAGATCCAGCAGGTCGGCCCCGAATATCTCGGCCCGCACGCCCAAGGCGCGGGCCTCGGCGGCGGTAGCCTGGGCCTCGGTGTCCGCGGACTGATAGTGGATCGCGACGTCCAGCCCGCGCCGCGCCAGATACAGCGTGATGGCCCGGCCCAGGCGGCGGGCCCCCCCGGTGACAAGCGCGGTCATTTCAGCCTGATCCCCAGCAGTTTCGCGATTACACGACGCACCCCCGGGCCGGCGGCCAGCGCCAGCGCGATGATGATGAGCAGGCACAGCAGGACGGTCTTTATCATCCGCGGCCGGCCCCGAAACGTGCGAAGGCGGCGCGTTCCTCGATACTGTCGATGAAATCGTCGGCGGACAGGCCAAAGCGGCGGAACCATGGCACGCGCTGGCCATAGGTCAGGAAGCGGACCTCTTTGCCGTAAAGTTCGCGCATTTTCGGCACCATATGGGCGATGCCGTCGGCCAGTCCCAGCTCGACTGCTTCGCGTCCGGTCCAGATTTCGCCGGTGAACAGGTCGCGATCGCTGGGCAGCCGCGCGCCGCGCCGCGCACGCACCTGTTCCTTGAAAGCGTCGTGGATCGGGCCGAGCAGGCGGTTTACCCGCTCGATATCCTCGGGGGTTTCGGGGCGGAATGGATCCAGCATTGATTTTGAGCGTCCGGCAGTATGCACGCGACGCTCGATCCCGTGTCGCTGGATCAGTTCGGCAAAGCCGAAGCCCGACGAAATCACTCCGATTGAGCCCAGCAACGAACTGTCGTCGGCCCAGATGAAGTCCGCTGCGCTGGCAAGCCAGTAGCCGCCCGAGGCCGCCACATCCTCGACAAAGGCATGGACGGGAATGTCGTATTCCTCGGCCAGGCGCCGGATGCGGGCGCCGATCAGGCTGGACTGCACCGGCGAGCCGCCGGGAGAGTTCAGCGCCAAGGCGACTGCCACGGGTTTGCGCCGCTTGAAGGCGCGCTCCAGCAGGGGCGCCAAGGCCGCGTCGGACAGGGCGGGGCCGCCGCGGATGGCAACTCCGATGGCGCCTTGCAGGCGCAGGACGGCGACAGTGGCCGGGCGGTTCAGGAATGGAACTCTCATAGGTTCCAGATAGGCAGATGCGGGCCTGCGGGCAAGCTCTCAGCCGCAGGCGTTCAGAAAGGTGAGCACTTCATCGCGGTCGGGCATGGCGTCCCCTGCACCCTTGCGCGTCACTTGCAGTGCTGCGGCCGCCGCGGCGTGGCGCAGGGCGCTGGGGATATCTTCGCCCCGCGACAGTCCAGCAGTGAACCAGCCGGTAAAGCAATCTCCGGCCCCGGTCGTGTCTACCGCCTGCACAGTATATGCCGGTTGGCGCCAGATCCGTCCGCTGCGCTTATCGCGGAACTCGGCCCCATCTGCGCCGCGTGTGATCAGCAGGCCGTCAACCGGCAGGTCTTCGCCCAAGGCGGCAAAGGTGTCGCGGGCTTCGACGTCGTTGACTGCCAGAATTGAGACATGCGACAGAACCTCGCGCAGGGCTGCAATGCTGAAGGGGGCTGCGGAATAGATCACGCGTGCGCCGGCCTCGCGCGCGCGGGCTGCAGTTTCGGCCTGCAGGCTGGTTTCATTCTGCATCAACAGGAAATCATCCGGGCCGAATTCGATGCGGTTGGTCAAATCAGTTGGCAAGGCCAAATTGGCGCCGCCATACAGCACAATCGAGTTTTCGCCCGTGGCGTCGACCAGAATGATTGCGTGGCCGGTGGCGATATCCGGCAGCCGAGCGATGGCCGAGGTCTGCACGCCCGCAGCGGCAAGTCGCCCCAACACCCAGTCGTCGCCCATGCCCATGGCACCCAGATGCACGACATTGGCCCCCGCACGGGCGGCGGCGACGGACTGGTTCGCACCTTTGCCGCCCAAACCTTGCGTATAGGATTGCGCGTGCAGCGTTTCGCCGGGCCTGGGGAGGGCGGATAGACGGTAGACGTGATCTATATTGATCGAGCCGAGATTGTAGATTGCCATGTTCAGCCCCTCGTCAATGCCGCCATGTTTCATCTGATCCGGGCTGGACCGGCTTGTCCATATCGAGCCGCCGGAAACGCGCGGCGGAAATGAAAACGCGCCCCGTAGGGCGCGTTTCCAAGATCAGGGCAAAGCGATCACTCCGGTTTGCGCGGATGCTTAACCGAATGCCACAACCTCTTGTTGGTCAGGTAGAGCAGCACAGAAAGCACAACCAGGAAGATCACCGAGACAAAGCCGACCTGCTTGCGATCCATCATTTTCGGCTCCGCAGTCCACATGAGGAAGGCCGCGACGTCGCGGGCCATCTGATCAACCGTTGCTTCGGTACCATCCTCATAGGTCACCTGCTCGTCGAAAAGCGGGGGGGCCATCTGGATCCAGTTCCCGGCGAAGGCGGCGTTATGGTAAAGAACAGTGCCCGCCTCCTCCTTTTCCTCGCCGTTATAGCCTGTCAGGATCGCATGAATGTATTCCGGGCCACCGGTGCCACGGAACAGCTGCGAAATGCCGGTGCCGTAAGGACCGTGGAACGCAGCGCGCGCCTTGGCCATCAGCGAGAGGTCCGGCCCCAAGCCTTCGCCCAAGACGGTGGGGAAGTGGTCGGTCGGAACACGTGGGCGATCCTCGCCGGTTTCCGCGTCGGTGATGTCGAAGTTCTCGGCATAGGCGCGGACCTGGTCCTCGGGCAGCTGCGGGCCGCCTTTGTCGGCGAGGGTGCGAAGCGGCACATAACGCAGGCCGTGGCAGGCCGAGCAAACCTCGGTATAGACCTGCAGCCCGCGCTGCAACTGATGCTGGTCGAACTTACCGAAGGGACCCTCGAAGCTGAACGAGATGTCTTCGATATGCGCGGCGGCGTGGCTGTCACCCGCCTCCTCGGCTGCAGCAGCCTCACCGGTCTCCTCGGCTGCAGGTTCTTCCTCCACCGCTTCGTCGCTTTCGGCTTCATCTGCCGGAGCTTCCTCGGCCGCGGCCTCCTCGGCGGGGGCTTCTTCCGTGGTTGCTTCCGCTTCCTCGGCAGCCGGTTCTTCGGCGGCAGCTTCGGCCTCGGCCGGAGTTTCCTCGGCAGCGACCTCTTCTACAGCGCCGTCTTCAACAGGCTCTGTTGCGGGTTCTTCCGCCACAGTTTCCTCGACAACCGTTTCGTCGGTCGCCGTCTCTTCCGTGGTTGCTTGCGCTTCTTCTGCTGCAGGCTCGTCAGCGGCCGGTTCTTCCGCCGGCTCATCCGAGACAGCCTCCGCAGCCGGTTCCTCGGCTACGGGGATTTGTGTGGGCTCGGCGGACTCGGCTTCGACCTCATTTGCCGCCGGCTCGGCCGTGGCTTCAGGGGTCGGAGCGTTGGCTGCCGGGGTGGCGGTCTGGTTCGTCTGATAACTCGAGCCTGCGGGGGCCGTTGTACCCGGTGCAGTGCTTGCGTCCTGTGCCACTGCGCCGCCTGCCAGGGCAACGGTCAGGGCCGCAACAGCCGTGAGCGATGCGTTTCTCAAGGTCATTGTTGCCTCTCCTTACTTGGCAGGATGGGTTTGGAGCCCATGCTGGGCGTTAAAGTCTTCCTCGATGGTCTGCGGCATCGGATCCGGCTTCTCGATGATACCCAGCAGCGGAAGGATCACGAGGAAATAGCCGAACCAATAGGCTGCACCGGCCAGCGCGATATAGGGATAGATCCCCTCGGCCGGCATTGCACCCACCCAAGTCAGAACCACAAAGTTCACGACCAGCAGCCAATACCACCACTTGAACAGCGGACGGTACTGACCCGAGCGCACGCGCGAAGTGTCAAGCCACGGCACAAGTGCCATAACAATAATCGCGCCGAACATCGCCAGAACGCCGAAGAATTTGGCGTCGATGATGCCGAACGATAGCCAGTTGACCAGCATCACCAACCAAACATCGGCGGTGAATGCGCGCAAGATGGCGTAGAAGGGCAGGAAATACCATTCGGGCACGATGTGCGCGGGCGTCACCAGCGGGTTCGCCTCGGTATAGTTGTCGGGGTGCCCCAGGTAGTTGGGCATGAAGCCGACGATGGCGAAGAAGATGACCAGCACCACAGCCAGCGCGAACAGATCCTTGATCACGAAATAGGGCCAGAAGGGCAGGGTGTCCTTTTGGGCCTCTTCTTTCGAGGTGCGACGGACTTCAACACCGGTTGGGTTGTTGTTGCCGGTGGTGTGGAAGGCCCAGATATGGACGACCACAAGCGCCGCAATGACGAAGGGCAGCAGATAATGCAGCGAGAAGAATCGGTTGAGCGTCGGGTTGTCCACCGCCGGACCACCCAGCAGCCAGATCTGGATCGACTCGCCCACGCCCGGGATTGCGCCGAACAGGCCCGTAATCACGGTGGCGCCCCAGAAGGACATCTGACCCCAGGGCAAAACATAGCCCATGAACGCAGTGCCCATCATCATCAGATAGATGAGCATGCCGATGATCCATGTCACCTCGCGCGGAGCCTTGTAGGACCCGTAATAGAGGCCGCGGAAGATATGGATATAGACGGCAAGGAAGAACAGCGAAGCGCCGTTCGCATGCAGATAACGCAGCATATAGCCGCCGTTCACGTCGCGCATGATATGTTCGACCGAGGCGAAAGCCATATCGACATGCGGCGTGTAATGCATGACCAGCACAATGCCGGTCGCGATCTGTAGAACCAGACAGAAAGCCAGCACGATACCCCAGATCCACCACCAATTCAGGTTCTTGGGGGTCGGGATCATCAGGGTGTCATAAAGAAGGCTGACGATGGGCAGGCGGCGATGCAGCCAACGCTCGAAATCCGTCTTGGGCTCGTAATGGTCGTGGGGAATACCGGCCATGTGTGCCTCCTCAGCCCAGCTTGATGGTGGTTTCGTCGACGAATTCGGCGACCGGGATGTGCAGGTTCTCCGGTGCCGGACCCCTGCGGATACGACCGGATGTGTCGTAATGCGAACCGTGGCAGGGGCAGAACCAGCCGCCGAAATCGCCTGCGCCGTCGCCGATCGGCACGCAACCCAGATGGGTGCAAACGCCGATCATGACCAGCCATTCGCCCGCCTCGTCCATCGAGCGGTTTTCGTCCGTCGCGAGCGCGTCAGGCTTGTTGGCGTTTTCGGCGTTTCGATCGATCAACTGATCCAGGTCGACCGCGCGGCCAGCCTGGATTTCCTCCTCGGTGCGGCGGCGGATGAACACGGGCTTGCCCAGCCATTTCACGGTCAGCTGGGTGCCGGTTTCGACGCCGCCGACATCGACCTGGATCGAGGCAAGCGCCTGCACATCGGCCGAGGGATTCATCTGGTTGACAAGCGTCCAGGCGGCGGCCCCGGCCGCGACGGTGCCGGCACCGGCTGTCGCGTAATAGAGGAAGTCCCTCCGGGTAGTGCCGTGATCGCCTGCGTGTTCGTCTGCGTGGGACACGGGTCTGATCTCCATTTATGCCCCGGAATCGGGGCGATACGACGGAACGGGCCGCATTAGTAGCACAGCCCTCGCCGCGCGGTTCTAGCGATCAAATCCGCGTCAGTCCAGCGGCCCCGGTGTGCTGCGCCGCCGCAAATCGCCGCAGGTGTGGGATTTTGGTTGCGCAGGAAGACCCACTTTTTCTAGTGTTTGCGCTAAAGCAGCCCTTGGCTGCGAAAGCTGAGTTCGCTTGATTTACCGATGATCAGATGGTCATGGAGGGCGATTCCCATCACTTCGGCTGCCGCGACGATGCGGTTCGTCATGTTGATATCGGCTTGTGAGGGAGTCGGATCGCCAGAAGGATGATTATGCACCAAAATCAGCGCGCTGGCGGTTAGTTCCAGCGCACGGCGCAGGATCTCGCGCGGATAGACCGGGACGTGGTCGACGGTGCCGTTGGCCTGTTCCTCGTCAGCGATCAGCACATTTTTGCGGTCCAGATAGAGCACGCGGAACTGTTCGGTGTCGCGGTGCGCCATCGCAGTGTGGCAATAGTCCAGAAGCGCATCCCAACTGGTCAGCACCGGACGGTGCATAACGCGCGAGCGTGCCAGTCGTTGGGCCGCGGCTTCGACGATCTTCAGCTCCTGCATGACGGCAGGTCCGACGCCAGAAACCTCGGCCAGCCGAGTTGGCTGGGCCGAGAGCACCCGGTTAAAATCGCCAAAGCGATCCAGAAGCCGACGCGCCAATGGCTTTACATCCTGACGCGGAATGGCGCGGAACAGCACCAGTTCAAGCAATTCGTAATCCGGCATGGCCGTCGCCCCACCCTGCATGAAGCGTTCCCGCAGTCGGGCGCGGTGGTCGGCGATGTAACTGGGTAGGCGGCCATGCGGGGCGGGAAGAGGCATTCCCGAGCGCGTTGCCTCGTCCCCTGAGATTTGCACAGCATCCGATGCCGCGGAAAACAACGGCAGCGGCGCTTCTTGAAAGGCACGATTCGGTTCCATACCGTCAGACTGGCATGGAAGCATGAATAGGCGGTTAACGCCCGATCAACCTTTCATCTCATCCCAAAACCCCTTGATTTTATGAAAAAACCCTTGGGTTTGGGGGTTGTTGTCGGCGTTGATGGCTTCGAATTCGCGCAAGAGTTCCCTTTGGCGGGCGGTCAAGTTCACCGGCGTTTCGACGGCGAGCTCGATCAGCATGTCACCAGCTTCGCCGTTCAGTCCGGGCCCATGACGCAAAGGCGGCATGCCCTTGCCGCGCAGCCGCAACTGTTTGCCCGATTGGGTGCCGGCAGGGACCTTGACGCGCGAGCGGCCGCCGTCGATGGTCGGCACCTCGATCTCGCCACCCAAAGCTGCGGTGGCCATGCTGACGGGCACCTGGCAGGCCAGCATGCGGCCGTCGCGGATAAAGATCGGATGTTCCTTGACCTCGATGAAGATGTAGAGATCTCCGGCTGGTCCGCCGCGCATTCCGGCATCGCCCTCGCCCGCCAGACGAATGCGGGTGCCGGATTCGACTCCGGCCGGGATGTTCACTGACAGCGTGCGCTCTTTCTGGATGCGGCCCGCGCCGCTGCATTCCGAGCAGGGATTCTTGACGATCTGACCATGGCCGTTACAGGTCGGGCAGGTGCGTTCGACGGTGAAGAAACCCTGGGTCGCACGAACCTTGCCCATGCCCGAACAGGTGGGGCAGGTGGCGGGCTCGACCGCGCCTTCGGCACCTGTGCCATTGCAGGCGGCGCAAGCGACCGAGCCGGGCACGTTGATGGTCTTTTGAACGCCGTTATAAGCCTCTTCCAGCGATACGCGCAGGTTATAGCGCAGATCCTGACCGCGGCTGGCGCGCGAGCGGCCGCCCCCACCACCGCGGCGGCCCATCATATCGCCGAACAGATCCTCGAACACGTCGGCAAAGGCCGACCCGAAATCACCGTGGCCCTGACCGTTCCCACGGCCAAAGCCGCCGCCGTTCTCGAAAGCGGCATGGCCGAAGCGGTCATAGGCGGACTTCTTCTGGTCGTCCTTAAGGCATTCGTAAGCCTCGTTCACTTCTTTGAACGCGGCTTCGGAAACCTTGCAATCCTTGTTGCGGTCCGGGTGAAGCTGCTTTGCCTTGGTGCGGTAGGCTTTTTTGATTTCATCGGCCGAGGCGCCCCGTGCAACGCCCAGAACCTCGTAATAATCACGTTTCGCCATGTTGTTTGCGTCCGGGGTCTTTCAAGAAATGGCCGGCCCGTGCGGGTCTGCAGCGGGCCGGCCGATGGGTTCACATCGCGCTTACTTGCGCTTGTCTTCGCCGAGATCCTCGAAGTCGGCATCGACGATCTCGTCATCCACGTCGCGCGGGCCTGCCTCGCGATCGGTTTCGCCCGCGCCGGCTTCAGCCTGGCTGGCCTTGTAGATGGCCTCGCCCAGCTTCATCGAGGCATCCATCAGGTTCTGGATGCCGCCCTTGATCTTGCCGGCATCCTCGGATTTGAGGGATTCCTCCAGCGCGCCGATGGCCAGTTCGATCACTTCGACGGTCGAGCCGTCCACCTTGTCGCCATGCTCTTCCAGCGATTTCTTGGTGGAGTGGATCAGGCTTTCGGCCTGGTTCTTGGCCTCGACCAGTTCCTTGCGGTGTTTGTCGGCTTCGGCATTCGCCTCGGCATCCTTGACCATCCGGTCGATTTCATCGTCCGAAAGACCGCCCGATGCCTGGATGGTGATCTTTTGCTCTTTGCCGGTGCCCTTGTCCTTGGCGCTGACGCTGACGATGCCGTTCGCGTCGATGTCGAAGGTCACCTCGATCTGCGGCATGCCGCGCGGTGCCGGTGGGATGTTTTCCAGGTTGAACTGGCCCAGCAGCTTGTTGTCCGCGGCCATCTCGCGTTCGCCTTGGAAGACCCGGATGGTCACGGCGTTCTGGTTGTCCTCGGCGGTCGAGAAGATCTGCGATTTCTTGGTCGGGATCGTGGTGTTGCGGTCGATCAGGCGGGTGAACACGCCGCCCAGCGTCTCGATGCCCAGAGACAGCGGGGTCACGTCCAGCAGGACCACATCCTTGACGTCGCCTTGCAGCACGCCGGCCTGGATGGCGGCGCCAAGCGCCACGACCTCATCGGGGTTCACACCCTTGTGCGGCTCTTTGCCGAAGAAGGCGGTCACTTCCTCGACCACTTTCGGCATACGGGTCATGCCGCCGACCAGCACGATCTCGTCGATGTCGCCCTTGGACATGCCCGCGTCTTTCAACGCGTCCTGAACCGGCTTCATCGTGCGCTTGATCAGGTCGCCGACCAGGCTTTCCAGCTTGGCGCGGGTCAGCTTCATGACCATGTGCAGCGGGGTGCCCGAATCCTTGTCCATCGAGATGAACGGCTGGTTGATCTCGGTCTGGCTAGAGCTGGACAGCTCGATCTTGGCTTTCTCGGCCGCCTCTTTCAGGCGCTGAAGGGCCATCTTGTCCTTGGTCAGATCGACGCCATGCTCTTTTTTGAACTCATCGGCGAGATAGTTCACGATGCGCATGTCGAAGTCCTCACCGCCAAGGAACGTGTCCCCGTTGGTGGATTTGACTTCGAAAAGCCCGTCGTCGATTTCCAGAATGGTGATGTCGAAGGTGCCACCGCCAAGGTCATAGACGGCGATGGTCTTGGAATCTTTCTTGTCGAGGCCATAGGCCAACGCAGCCGCGGTCGGCTCGTTGATGATGCGCAGGACTTCAAGACCCGCGATCTTGCCGGCGTCCTTGGTGGCCTGACGCTGGGCGTCGTTGAAATAGGCGGGCACCGTGATGACGGCCTGGGTGACCGACTCGCCCAGGTATGATTCGGCGGTTTCCTTCATCTTCTGCAGGATGAAGGCGGAAATCTGGCTGGGCGAATATTTGTCGCCATGCACCTCGACCCAAGCGTCGCCATTGCCGCCATCGACGATGGAGTAGGGGACAAGGTGCTTGTCCTTCTCGACTTCCGCGTCGGTGGTGCGACGGCCGATCAGGCGCTTTACGGCGAAGACGGTGTTGGAGGGGTTGGTCACCGCCTGGCGCTTTGCCGGCTGGCCGACCAGACGCTCGCTGTCGGTGAAGGCAACGATCGAGGGCGTGGTACGCGCGCCTTCCGAATTCTCGATAACCTTGGGCTGGCTGCCGTCCATGATGGCGACGCAGCTGTTGGTGGTTCCGAGGTCGATGCCGATGACTTTGGACATGCAATAACCTTTCTTGCGGCGATATTCTGGGCCTTGGGTCCTTGAGCGGCCCCCGAAGCCCGATCCCTGGATTGACCGAAGGGACCTGTTCAGGGGCCCTTCGCGCTTCATGGGCCTATATAGGAAGGGGTCTGGCGGGCTGCAAGCTGGCCGAGCAGCAGAAAATATGCTCTCGGCGCCCGCGGCCTGGAGGTCCGCGCAAGGCCGCGCAAAAGCCGGTGCCAAAGCGCGGCGGGGGCAAGACGTGGCGCCGGCTCAACGTGCGGCCGACCAACTGAGCGAAACGGCCTTGCGGGTCACGAATTCCGCCATAAGCCCGATCATCAGCAATGTCAGCGTGGCATAGATCGGATATTCCAAGGACGAATTTCGCGGAGAATAGTTGATGAAGGCGAAGCCCCGCGTCTGGTCGATGATATGAAACAGCGGGTTCCAGGAAAACATATGCAGCATCATGGTAGGCATCATGTTGGCCACGAACATCTTGCCGGAAAACACCATGTTGAGGCGCTGGTAAAGCTGGGTCAGCACCTGCGCGGCCTGCGGCCACCACGGACGCATCGACAGGAATATCAGCCCGATGCAGCAGCCCGAAAACCAGGCAAGCAGCAGCATCGCATAGCAGGCCAGCGGGTTGTCGATATGGATGGGCTCAATCAGGAAATGATAACCCGACAACACCACGATGCTGGAAAAGGTCTGTCGGTAAAGCGAAGCAAGCGCTGCGGCCGAGATCATCACCGCGGTGTTCATAGGCCCGTGCTTCATCATCTGGTTGCTGGGATTGCCGGCACCGGCCACCGCGCCCATGGCCTGCGAATGGGCCATGAACATGAATATCCCGGACATGATGTAAAGGATGTAGTCGCCCCGGATTGGCGCGCGCCGCACCCCCATCATGGCAAACAACAGATAAAAGCCCAGAACCATCGCGACGGCCTGCACGACCGTCATGAGTAGCCCGACCACGGCATTGCGCTGCCCCTTGCGCAGGTTATTCACCGTGACATGATAGATCAGCGACAGCGTGGTGAACGCGGCCTCGACCATGTTGCGGCTGCGGCGCTGGGTGAACATCGGCCGGTCGGTTTCCTGCCTTGGGTTTCTGTTGCGGTCCGTGAGGGATGCTTGCCCTGCGCGGTCCGCCGCATCATAAGGAAGCCGACAGCCGTATTCAATCGGCACCGCATCCCCGAGGCTACGGGTCGGAAAGGAAAAACCATGCAATTCGATCAAATGATTGCGGAAATGCGACGCCTTGCCTTGCAGGCCGGCGACGAGATCATGAAGATCTATGGCAGCGACGATTTCGAGGTGCGGGCGAAATCCGATTCTTCGCCCGTGACCGAGGCCGATGAGGCCGCGGATGCGTTGATCTCGGCCGGGTTGCGCGCGGCCTTTCCCGACATTGCGCTGGTGACCGAAGAGCAGGCCGAAACCCATGGCCAGAGCCTTTCAACCTTCCTGATCGTCGATCCGCTGGACGGCACCAAGGAATTCGTGCAGCGTCGCGGCGATTTTACCGTCAACATCGCCTATGTGGAAAACGGTGTGCCCCGCTTTGGCGTGGTCTATGCCCCGGCCAAGGGGCGGCTGTTCTATACCACCGCGCAGGGCGGCTCGGTCGAGGAAAAGGCTCCCTTCGGTGAAAAGCCGGGCGAGGTCACGCCCATCGGCGTCAACTCGACCCCCGACAACCGGGCGCTGATGGTGGTCGCCTCGAAATCGCACCGGGATGCCGCAACCGACGAGTATATCGGCCGCTATGGGGTGCGGGACATGACCTCGGCTGGTTCCTCGCTGAAATTCTGCCTTGTCGCCACGGGCGAGGCCGATCTTTACCCGCGTCTGGGCCGCACGATGGAATGGGACACCGCAGCCGGCGATGCGGTGCTGCGCGGAGCAGGCGGCGAAGTGGTGCGCTTCGACGACCACACACCGTTGAAATATGGCAAGCCGGGGTTCGACAATCCGTTCTTTATCGCCTTTGCCCCGGGCGTGCTGCTGGTCAAGGACTGATCGCATGTCCGTCGTTATCGTCATTCCGGCGCGGCATGCCTCGACGCGCTATCCCGGCAAGCCGCTGGTCGAACTGCGTGGCGCGACCGGCGAGGGGCTTTCGCTGATCCGCCGCAGTTGGGAGGCGGCGCGTGCCGTTCAGGGCGTTGACCGTGTAATCGTCGCCACGGATGACGACAGCATCCGCGCCCATGCCGAGGGGTTCGGGGCCGAGGTCGCCATGACCTCGACCACGGCCCGCAACGGCACCGAGCGCTGTGCCGAGGCGGTGGAACGGCTGGGACTGTCGCCCCAGATCGTGGTGAACCTGCAAGGGGACGCGCCGTTGACCCCCGCCTGGTTCGTCGAGGAACTGATCGCCGGCCTGCGCGCCGATCCGGGGGCCGATGTGGCGACGCCGGTGCTGCGCTGTTCTGGTGCCATGCGTTCTGAACTGATCGCCGACCGGGTGGCGGGGCGCGTGGGTGGCACCACCGCTGTTTTCGGCCATGACGGCCGTGCGCTTTATTTCTCCAAGGAGGTCATCCCCTATGCCGGGGCTGATTTCGGTCCCAGCGACCCGACCCCCGTATACCATCATGTCGGCGTCTATGCCTATCGCCCCCAGGCGCTGGCGGAATATCCGGCGTGGGGAGAAGGCCGGCTGGAGGTGCTGGAGGGCCTTGAACAGTTGCGCTTTCTGGAACGCGGTCGGCGCATCCTTTGCGTCGAGGTCGAGGCGAAGGGCCGTGAGTTCTGGGAACTGAACAACCCCTCGGATGTGCCCAAGCTGGAGGCGATGATGCAGCGGATGGGCATCGCCTGATGCCCGAGGGCCATGAGCCTTCGACAAGTCATATGCCTTCGGCAAGTATCGTCGTCATCTCGCGCCACCGGCCACAGGCACTTGCGCGCTGTCTGACCGCGCTGGCGGGCCAGACCCATCCCGATTTCGAGGTGGTGCTGGTCGCCGATCCGGCCTCTTCGGGCATGCGCCCGGACCTGCCACTGAAACGGTTGGCCTTTGACCACGCCAATATTTCCGCCGCGCGCAACGAAGGACTGGCGCTGGCAGCCGGCGAGGTGGTGCTGTTCATCGACGATGACGCGTTGGCCGAGTCGGGCTGGGCCGAGGCGCTGGCCCGTCCCCTTGCCGATCCGCGCGTTGTCGCAGCCACCGGCTTTACCCGCGGCCCGGACGGGTTGCGCTGGCAGGTGCGGGCCGAGCGGATCACCCCTTCGGGTGCCACCGAGCCGCTGGATATCGCAAAGACCACGTTGCTGTCGCCCGAAAACGGCTGTCCGGTCAGTACTATCGGCACGAATTGCGGTTTTCGGCGCGAGGCGCTGTTGGCCATCGGCGGCTTTGATCCGGCATTCCCCTATTATCTGGACGAAAGCGACGTGAACATGCGCATGGCTGCGCGCTTTCCGCAGGGGCTGACCGCAGTGGTTCCCTCGGCGCAGGTGATCCACGGTATCGCCCCCGGCCCCGGCCGTGGCAAAGGAGGGGTGCCGCGTGACCTGACCGCCATCGGCCGGTCGGCCGCGATCTTTGCCGCGCGGCATGGGGGCGACATCGGCGGCCTGCGCGACAGCCAGCGGCGACGGCTGTTGCGGCATATGGTGGCCGGACGGCTTGACCCCTTTGCCATCGCGCCGATCCTTGCGACGCTTGAGCGGGGCTTGGCTGAGGGGCAGGGACCGTCGCCAGCGCCGCCGGCCCCATGGTCTCGCCCCCCGCCGCCGCCGTTGCGGCCCATGCCGCGGATGGCGATGGCCGGTGAGCCGCTGTTTCTGGCGGGCTGGTATTGGCAGGCGCGCGCTTTGCGCGCCCGTGCGGCGCAGGTCGTGGCACAGGGCCAGACGGTGACGTTATTGCTGCTGACGCCCGGTTTTCTACCGCATCGGCGGACCCTTGCTCCGGGTGGCTGGTGGGAACAATGTGGTGGACTTTGGGCGCCATCCCGCCCCGGTGATCCGCCTGTCATATTTCTGAGCAAGAATGCGCGCATTTTGCGCGAGCGGGGAAATTTGCCTGGATGACGGAGGTGACCCAGCGAAAAAACGCCGTATAGTGCAAAAATTGAATCGATTTGCTATTTTTAGGGAACGACTGTGCTGACCAGACGCTTGTTGCGCAGGCGCTGAAAGAGATACACGCCCCGTGTCGGCGCAGGAATCAGGAGACCGAAATTCATGACTCGCAAAGTCACCAAGGCCATCTTCCCCGTGGCTGGACTGGGCACCCGCTTTCTACCCGCCACGAAAAGCATTCCCAAGGAGATCATGACCTTGGTGGATCGCCCGCTGATCCAGTATGCCATCGACGAGGCGCGTGCGGCGGGGATCGAGGAATTCATCTTTGTCACCTCGCGCGGCAAGGGTGCGCTCGAGGATTATTTCGACCATGCCCACGAGCTGGAATCGAATCTGAAAAAGGCCGGCAAGACCGAACTGCTGGATATCCTGCGCTCGACCAACATGGACTCGGGCGCCATCGCCTATATCCGCCAGCATAAGGCGTTGGGCCTTGGCCATGCGGTGTGGTGCGCGCGTCGTCTTGTTGGCGATGAGCCCTTTGCCGTCATCCTGACCGACGACGTGATCATGGGCGAACCACCCTGTCTTCAGCAGATGATCGAAGCCTATCAGGAAACCGGCGGCAGCATGGTCGCCACGATGGAAGTCCCCGTCGAAAAGACCAAGGCTTACGGCGTCCTGGACGTGGCCGAGGACATGGGCGCCATCGTCCGTGCCAAAGGCATGATTGAAAAGCCCAAGGAAAACCCGCCTTCGAACCTTGCGGTCATCGGCCGTTACATTCTGGCGCCGACAGTGCTGGGCAGTCTCAACAAGCTCAAGCAAGGCTCGGGCGGCGAGATCCAACTGACCGACGCCATCGCCGACGAGATCGCCGAAGGGCGGGACGTTTACGGCCTGCGTTTCCGCGGCCAGCGGTTCGACTGCGGCTCCAAGGCCGGCTTCCTGCAGGCGACCGTGGCCTTCGGTCTGGCGCGTGACGAACTCAAGGACGAATTCGCGGATTACCTGTCCGACGTCCTGGCAATGCGCAAGGCGGCGGAATAACGGGATATGACAGACAAGGTTCTGGTAACTGGCGGCGCGGGCTATATCGGCTCGCACGCCTGCAAGGCATTGCGCGCGGCGGGTTTTGAGCCCGTCACCTATGACAACCTGTGCACCGGCTGGCAGCAGGCGGTGAAATTCGGCCCCTTCGAACAGGGCGATCTGCTGGACCGTGCGCGGCTGGACGAGGTGTTCGCCCGGCATAAGCCCGTCGCCGTGATGCATTTCGCCGCACTCAGCCAGGTGGGCGAGGCGATGCGCGAGCCGGGCAAATACTGGCGCGGCAATGTCAGCGCCTCGCTCAGCCTGATCGAGGCGACGCTGGCGGCGGGTGTGCGGAACTTCGTGTTCAGCTCGACCTGCGCCACTTACGGCGACCACGATGGGGTGGTGTTGGACGAGATGACCGCACAGACGCCGCTGAACGCCTATGGCGCCAGCAAGCGCGCGATCGAGGATATGCTCAAGGATTTCGGGGCCTCGGACGGGTTGAAGTCGGTAATCTTCCGCTATTTCAACGTGGCCGGCGCGGACCCGGATGCCGAGGTGGGCGAGTTCCACCAACCCGAAACGCATCTGATCCCGCTGATCCTTGACGCCATCGACGGCAAGCGCGCGGCGCTGACCATTCACGGCACGGATTATCCCACGCCGGACGGCACCTGTATCCGCGATTATGTGCATGTGATGGACCTGGTCGATGCGCATGTGCTGGGGCTGAAATACCTGCTGGACGGCAAGGTGGCGGCTGGCGGGCACGAGGTCTTTTGCCTTGGCACCGGCAACGGCTTCTCGGTGCGCGAGGTGATCGACCATTCCCACCATGTGACCAATCGGCCTGTGCCGTTGACCGAGGGACCGCGACGCGGTGGCGATGCGGTCAAGCTGGTCTCGGGCAGTGAAAAGGCGGTGTCGGTGCTTGGCTGGAACCCCACCCGTTCAACCCTGCCGCAGATGATTGGCGATGCCTGGCGCTGGCACCAGAACGGCGGATATGGGGCCTGACGCGGCTGTTCTGCTGGACGTCTCACGGCTGATCTCGCGGCTTGGCGGCGGCCCGGCGACGGGTATAGACCGGGTCGAGGCCGAATGGCTGGCTCATCTGCAAACCCGCCCGCATCTGCTGCTTTGCCGGGTGCGGCGGGGTCAGTTGCTGCTGCCGCCGCTGGCCGGGGCAGCTATTTTGCGCTGGTTGGGCGGCAAGCTGGATGACCTGCCGCCGCCCGATTTTCTGGATCGTTTGCGGGGACGCTATAGCTTGCCCGCGCGGGCCGAGGCCGCGCTGCGTCGCATGGCGCTGGCGCGCGCCGGGCGTGACGGGCACGGCCTTGGCCCTGTCGCGCAAGCGTATCTGGGGCAGGCGGTCTATCTGAATGTCGGCCACGCCAATCTGCAACGGGAGTTGCTGCAAAACCTGCGCCCCTTGCCCCGCGCTGTGCTGATCCACGACACGATTCCGCTGGACCATCCCGAATTCACCCGCGCCGGGCAGGATGACAAGTTCCGCGCTCGTTTCATCGCGGCGCTGGGGCAGGCCGAGTTGGTCCTGACCGTCTCGGGGGCGACCCGTGCCGATGTGCTGCGCTGGCGCGACCGGCTGAACCTGCCGGATGCGACCCCGGTCATTGCGGCTCCGATCGGCACCCGGCTGGCTGCGCCAGATGCAGCCGGACTGCCCGCGGATCTGGATCTCTCGCGCCCTTTCTTCGTTACGTTGGGCACCATCGAGCCGCGCAAGAACCACGCCCTTCTTCTGGACGCATGGCAGCAATTGACCCTGCGGCCCGATCCGCCGCAGCTTTTCATCATCGGGCGCCGTGGCTGGGAGAATCGCGAGGTCTTTGCCCGGCTTGACCGGCTGCCGCCCGATGGTCCGGTGCGCGAGCTGTCCGATCTTGACGACGGTGCGGTGGCCGAACTGATCGGCCGCAGCCATGGCCTGTTGATGCCCAGCCGGGCCGAAGGTTTCGGCCTGCCGCTGACCGAGGCGGCGGGGCGGGGCATTCCCGTCCTCGCCGCCCCTTCGCCTGCGGCGCGTGAGATGTTGGGCGACTACGCGACCTGGCTGTCCCCGGACGCTGCGGGCGACTGGGCGGCGGAAGTTGCGCGTCTGGCTGCTGCACCGCCAGTGCGGCTGCCGCCCTGGCCGGTGCCCGATTGGGACGGGCATTTTGCACTTTTCTACGCCGGGTTGAGCCCAATCATTGCGCCACATGCGCGTTAAGGTTATGTAACAGCGGCAAAAGGTAAGATGGTCCGTGCCGCGCCTGTTCAGGATTCTTCGGCAAAAGCTTAGACTCCGCGCCCGCCGTCAATGGCTGTTATGGCGCGCGTTTCGGTGTCGCCGGCGGCTGCGTCCGCTGTGGGACCGTACCGCCCAAATCCAACCGGGCGATATCCTGCTGTTCACCGCCATCCGTAACGAGGCGCTGCGTCTGCCGTGGTTTCTGGATTATTACCGGGCGATGGGTATCCGGCATTTTCTGGTGGTCGATAATGGCTCGGATGATGGCGGATGCGAATATCTGGCCAATCAGCCCGATGTCTCGGTCTGGCTGACCCATGCCAGCTATAAGGATGCGCTCTTTGGGCTCGACTGGCTGAACTGGTTGTTGCGCCGGTATGGCGCAGGACATTGGTGCCTGACGGTGGATTGCGACGAATTCCTGATCTATCCGCATCACGACACAAGGCCCTTGCAGGCGCTGACCGATTGGCTGGACGCCAGCAATATCCGATCCTTCTCGGCCATGTTGCTGGACATGTATCCCAAGGGTTCGCTGACTGCGCAGCCCTATCGCGCCGGGCAGGACCCGTTTCAGGTGGCGCGCTGGTTCGATCCGGCCAATTATGTCATCCGCAAGAATGGCGAATATGGCAATCTTTGGATTCAGGGGGGGCCGCGCGCGCGGGCGTTTTTCGCGGACGACCCCGAAAGTGCGCCGGCGCTGAACAAGATTCCGCTGGTCCGATGGCGACGCGGTCAAGCCTATCTCAGTTCGACCCATATGCTGCTGCCACGCTCGCTGAACCGGGTCTATGACGAGAACGGCGGGGAAAAGGCCTCGGGCTGTCTTTTGCACGCCAAATTCCTGTCCACCTTTGTCGAGAAATCCGCCGAGGAACTGACCCGTCGTCAGCATTACGCCAACAGCCAGGAATACCTCGCCTATCACGCCGGGTTGCGGGACGACCCGGATTTCTGGTGCGAGGAATCCTGCGAATTGCAGGATTGGCGCCAGCTTGAGGATCTGGGCCTGATCTCCAAGGGGAACTGGGCATGAGCGCCGCGCCGGTCAGGCTGGGCGTGGTCATGCTGTGCCACGAGGAGCTGCGCATCGCCGCCGGCGTGGCGCGGGTCTGGGCGCAGGGTGGCGCTGCGGTGTCGGTCCATATCGACGCCAAGACCCCGGCAGATGCGATTGAGGCAATGCGAGCCGAGCTTGCGGAACTGCCGCAGGTGCTGTTCAGCCCGCGCCATGACTGCGAATGGGGCAGCTTCAGTCTGGTGCGCGCCACGCAGGACGCGGCCGGCCTGCTGCTGGCGGGCTTTAAGGATGTGACGCATGTTCTGGTCGTCTCGGGTGCTTGCCTGCCGTTGCGGCCGGTGCGGGATATCTGCGCTTATCTTGCTTTGCACCCGGGGCGTGATTTCATCGAAAGCGTGACGGCCGAGGATGTCGGCTGGACCGTGGGAGGGCTGAACGAGGAACGCTTTACCCTGCGTTTTCCGTTCTCGTTCCGGCGGCAGCGCAAGCTTTTCGACCGCTATGTCGAGCTGCAGCGCCGGCTGCAGGTAAGCCGCCGCATTCCGCAGGGTTTGGT
Organism: Paracoccus methylovorus; assembly: GCF_016919705.1. Lineage (NCBI taxonomy): Bacteria > Pseudomonadati > Pseudomonadota > Alphaproteobacteria > Rhodobacterales > Paracoccaceae > Paracoccus > Paracoccus methylovorus. The sequence goes on along the minus strand of NZ_CP070368.1, from coordinate 1,751,155 downwards.
GCCGCATCTGGGTTCGCAATGGTGGTGCCTGACGCGGGCGACGCTGCATGCGATCCTGAACGATCCGCGCCGGCAAGAGTTCGACCGCTATTTCAACCGGGTCTGGATCCCGGATGAAAGCTATTTCCAGACGCTTGCCCGGCGGCATTCCACGCATATCGAAAGCCGCTCGCTGACGCTGGCCAAGTTCGACGATCAGGGCAAACCCTATATCTTTTACGACGATCATCGCGAGCTGTTGCAGCAATCGCGCTGCTTTGTCGCGCGCAAGATCTGGCGCGGCGCGCGCGGCCTTTATCAGCATTTTCCTTATTCTTGCAGCAACAAACCCTCGGCTGCCGAGCCGCGCCCCGGGCGGGTGGACCGCATCATCAGCCATGCGGTGACCCGGCGCCGGCTTGGCCGTCCGGGGCTTTACATGCAAAGCCGCTTTCCGCTGAAAGACCGCGAGAACGGCAAGACCTCGGCCCCCTATGCGCTGTTTCAAGGCTTTACCGACCTGTTTCCCGGGTTTGAGCCTTGGCTCGCCAGTCGAATCGACGCCGATGTGCATGGGCATGTCTTTGCCGTGCATGGCGTGGAATTCGCCGGCCGCCAGCCGATCGGGCCGGGCGCGCTTTCAGACAGTGCGGTGCTGCGTGATCTTGACCAACGCGGCTTTCTGGCCAACCTGATCCGCATCACCCGACGGATGCAGGTCTGGCAGTTCAGCCCGCGCGACGAACAGGATATGAACTGGTTTCTCGCCACCGATCCGAATGCGCGCATCTTTGTCATCACCGGGGCGTGGGTGGTGCCGCTGCTGCATTCCGACATGCCTTTTGACGATATTCGTCGTGTTGCGGCCATTCTTCAACGCACCGAACTTGCGCAGATGGAGGTGCTGAACTCGGTCTGGCTCAAGGCGCAGACGCAGATCTGGGACCTGGCCGATTTCTGCGCCCGACCCTCGGCCGTGCTGGGGGCGATCCTGCACCGTTTGGGCGGCAATCCCGATACTGCCAACGATCTGCCGCCCATGCGCGAGATTGCCGGCATGGGGCGCTTTCTGCAAAGGCTGCGCAATGCGGGGCTACGCCCGCAACTGATGGGGGATTTCCCCGCCACCAATCCCGAACCGCCGACTGCCCAAGGAAACCCTGCACCATGACCCAGCCTTTCCGCAGTTTCGTCATCTTCGCCGAGATGCGCACCGGCTCGAACCTGCTGGAGGCGACGCTGAATGCCGTCAAGCGCGTCACCTGCTTTGGTGAGGCGTTCAACCCCTACATGATGGGCTGGCCCGACAAGGATGAGCTCAAGGGCATCACCATGGCCGAACGCGAGGCCGATCCGCACCGGCTGCTGGCCGCCCTTTTCGACAAGCCGAACCATTTGTCGGGGTTTCGCTATTTCCACGACCATGACCCGCGCGTCTTTGATGCCATCATGGCGGACCGGGCCTGCGCCAAGATCATCCTGACCCGCAATCCGGTGGACAGCTATGTCTCGACCGAACTGGCGCGTGCCACCAACCAGTGGAAGCTGAACGAAACCGAAACCGCGATTCCGGCCGCGGTGCGTTTCGATGGCGCCGAATTCTGCCGGGTGACCGGAGAGATCGAGGAATTCCAGTTCAAGATCATGCACCGCTTGCAAGTAACCGGTCAGGCCGCGTTCTGGCTGGGATACGAGGATCTGCGCGATGCCGCGGTGATGACCGGCCTGCTGCATTGGCTGGGCCGCACCGATCTGGAACGGGTCGAGCCTGCCAGCGATCAGGTGCCGCAGAACCCGCGCGAACTGTCCGAAAAGGTCGAGAACTTCGACGACATGCAGGCGGAGCTTGCCCGTCTGGACCCGTTCATGTTGCGCCGCATCCCGAATTTCGAACCGCGCAAGGGGCCGGCCGTGCCTTCGTTCCTGGGGGCCGAGGTGGGCAGTGGAATGATCTTCATGCCCATCAAGGGCGGTCCGACCGGCGCGGTGTCGGACTGGCTGCGGCGCATGGGCGAGGTCGCGGGCGATTTCAACCAAAACAGCCTGCGCCAATGGAAGCGCCAGCATGTCGGCCATCGCAGCTTTACCGTCTTGCGCCACCCGTTGCTGCGCGCGTGGGATGCGTTTGAAGCGCTGCTTCGGGGCAGGCAGCAGGCCGAGTTGCGCGATCTGATGCGCCAGATCCATCGCGTGCCCTTGCCGTCCGAAGAAGGGCTGGCCGCGCTGGATCAGGGCCGCAAGGCCGAACTGTTTGCGGCCTTTCTGGACTTTTTGCGCCGCAACCTGAACGGGCAGACGACGCTGCCGACCTATCCCGGCTGGGCCAGTCAGTCCGAGGTGTTGGCGGGATTTGCCCGTTTTGGCGCGCCCGACATGGTGCTGCGCGAGGCGGATTTGCCCCGCGACCTGCCATGGTTTGCCCAAGGGGTTGGGATCAAGACGCCTGCGGATTTCCCAAATCCCGCGGCCATCCCGGATTTCCTGAACGATCAGGAACTGCGTGCCGCTGCGAAAAAAGTGTATTTGCGCGACTATGTCGCCTTTGGCTTTGCCGGTCGGCCCTAGCCCTGCGGGGTCATGGCCTTGCGCTGGCGGTTGCGCTCCAACCCGAGTTGCCGTTCGCGCCAGATGATCAGGATGCCGGCGGTGATAACCAGCGTTGCGCCGATCAACATGACCACCGTTGGTGCCTCGTCGAAAATGAACCAGCCGATCAGCAGTGCCAGCAGCATCGAGGCATATTCAAAGGGTGCCACCAGCGACGCGTCGGCATAGCGATAGGCCGAGGTCAGCAGGATCTGCCCCAGCCCGCCCAATAGCCCGATCGTGACCAGCAGTGCGGTGGTCGGGGCGTCGGGCAGCACCCAGCCAAAGGGCAGGGTCAACAGGCCAAGCAACGTCGATGTCACCGAGAACCAGAAGACGATGGCCGAGGTGCGTTCCTCTTGCACCAGCTTGCGCACGAATATCTGCGCCAGCGCCGCGCAGGCTGCGCCCGACAGCGTGACCATCGCGCCCAAGCTTTCCTTATAGCCCATTTCACCGCCAAAGGTCAGGCGCGGAGACAGCACGATGACGACGCCGAGCAAGCCCAGCATCACCATGGACAGGCGAAACAGCCGTACGTCTTCGCCAAGGAACATGGCGGCAAAGATCACGGTCAGCAGCGGTGCGGCATAGCCCAGGGCCGTGACCTCGGGGAAAGGCAGCAAGGCCAGCGCCCAGAAACCCAGCCCCATGGCGGCGGTGCCGATGATGCCGCGATAGAAATGCCCCATGGGCCGAAAAGTCCGCAGGCCGATACCCAGTTCGTGCCGAAACGCCAGCCAGACCAGAATGACCGGAATGGCGAACAGCGAACGGAAAAACACCTGTTGCCCCGGCGGCACGCCAAGCCCCCCGTCGGCGGTTGCCTTGACGATCGAAGCCATGATGGTGAACACCAGCACGCTGAGGCATTTTAGCAAGATGCCGCGCAGCGGGCTTGGTGGGGTGTGGATCATCGCAATCGCTCGCATGCCCAGCGTGCCGCATCGGCGACCGCAGGGTCGGGGTCATCCGCCAAGGATTCGGCGACCGGGCGCAGATGTGCAAGCCCCGAATTGCCGATTGCGTAAAGCACATTGCGCACCATGCGGTCGCGTCCGATGCGCTTGATCGGGCTGCCTGAAAAACGCTCGCGGAATGCGGCATCGTCCAGGACCGCCAACTCTGCCAGCGCCGGGCCACCATGCGGCCCGTGATAGCGCATTTCGGTCGCCGACTGCGCGAATTTGTTCCACGGGCAGGCGGCAAGGCAATCGTCGCAGCCATAGATGCGGTTGCCTAGCATCGGCCGCAACTCGGGATCGACCGGGCCCTTGTGTTCGATGGTCAGATAGGAAATGCACCGTCGCGCATCCAACTGATAGGGCGCGGGGAAAGCCCCGGTCGGGCAGGCGTCTAGGCAGGCCCGGCACGATCCGCAATGCGAGCGTTCGGCCCCATCCTTGGGCAGGTCCAGCGTCGTGAATATCGCGCCCAGGAAAAACCAGCTTCCCAGTTCGCGCGACAGCAGGTTGGTATGCTTGCCCTGCCAGCCCAGCCCTGCCGCCTGAGCCAGCGGTTTCTCCATCACCGGGGCGGTATCGACAAAGACCTTGATCTCGCAACCTGTCAGCCCGACCAGCCAGCCGCCAAGCCGCTTGAGCCGTTTCTTGACCAGATCGTGGTAGTCCTTGCCCTGCGCGTAGACGCTGACTGCGCCGCGATCCTTGTGGCGGATGATCTCGGTCGGGTCATGCTCGGGGGTGTAAAGCTCGGCCAGCATGATGACCGAGCGCGCCTCGGGCCACAGATCTGCGGGCGAGGCGCGCCAATGCGTCCGCTCGGCCATCCAGCCCATCTGGCCGTGCCGGCCCTTTTCCAGAAACTGGGCCAGCCGCTCGGGCAGTTGCGGGTTGGCGTCGAGGGCGCAGATGCCAAGGGCCGAGAATCCCTCGGCCCCTGCCTGCTGTTCCAGTCGCGACCGGATTTCCGCCGGATCGGACAATCTAGAAGTCGAGCAGCGCATAATGCGGCGCCGGATGCACGCCCGGCAGGTGATCGGCAAGAAGGCTGCGGAAGGCGGGGCGCGACTTGATCTTGGCGTACCATTCCTGAACCTCGGTCGAATAGGTCCAGTCCACGTCCGAGATATAATCGAGGCAGGACAGATGTGCGGCGGCCGTGAAATCGGCCAGCGTCATCACGTCGCCCGCAAGCCACCGGCGATGTTCCAGCAGGCTTTTCATATAATCGAGATGATAGCGGATCGCCGACAGCCCGCTTTTGACCGTGCGCGAATCCGGATAGCCAAGGCGCATGACCTTTTTCCACACCCGCTCGTTCATCACCGGCCTTGTCACCTCGGCGTTGAACTTGTCGTCGAACCAGGCGCAAAGGCGGCGCACCTCGTAACGCTCGGCCGGCAACGCCGGCATCAGCGCGGGTTGCGGCTGGATCTCGTCCAGATATTCGCAGATCGCCTGACTTTCGGCCAAAAGCCGTCCGTCCATGCGCAGCACCGGCAGTTTCCCCGCCGGATTGCGCCGCATGATTTCCGAGCCGGGCTCCCAGAAGCGATCTTCGACCAGTTCGACCTCGATCCGCTTTTCGGCCAGCACCAGCCGGACCTTGCGGCAAAAGGGCGACAGGGCGACGTGGTAAAGGCGAATCGTGGAGCTGGGCGAGGGAGTATTCATAAGGGGAAAACCGGTTCGTTCTCGGGCTTATGGTTGATACGCCCGCCGCGCCGCGGTTTCAACCGCCATGGCGGGGCAGGGCGGATCAGCGCCCGAGCCTGAGGCAGGAGTCGCGGCCATCCGCCCGGATCGTCTCGGCCCCGCTGATGATCGAGCGGGTCCGGGCCGAATCGGTCTGCGGGTTGCGCGTGCGCGGCGCGGGCAGGATCGAGGCCAGCGCAGCAGCCTTCCGCAGGGTCAGCTTGTCGGGCGTGGTCTTGAAGTAATATTCCGACGCCGCCTTGATGCCAAAGACGCCCCGGCCGAACTCGGCGATGTTCAGATAGACCTCGACGATGCGCCGCTTGGACCACAGCGCCTCGATCATCGGGGTATAGACGGTCTCCATCACCTTGCGTGGCCAACTGCGACCCTGCCACAGAAAGACGTTCTTCGCCGTCTGCTGCGTGATGGTCGAGGCCCCGCGCGCCGAGCCCGAGGCGATGACCCGGCGGATCTCGACCATGTCGAAACCCCAGTGGTTGCAGAAATTGGCGTCCTCGGCCGCGACCACGGCGCGCACCGCATTGGGCGCTATCTGGTCCAGCTTGACCCATTCATGCGCCGGCCGGCCGGGGAATTCGCGCTGGCCCTGAATGATGGTCCAGGTTGTCGGCGGGTTGATAAAGGAAAACAGAAAGACCAGCACGAACATCAGCGCCAGAATTCGCAACCCGATCCAGCGAAGCCAGGACCACAGCCACAGCAGCGGTCGCAGCAGCGGCCGCCAGCGCATGCTGCGGCGGCGGCGTGGCATCGGCGCCTCGGGTTCGTCGAGTGTGTCCATGCGGCGGGGCATGGGCGCGTCCTGTCACGCCCATGCCCCCTGCGTCAAGCGTCAGGCCTGCGTTGAGGGCGCGGATGTAACTGTAGATGCGGAAATTTCCGCCGAAGCGGTGCCAGATGCGGGTTGATCCACCTGCGGCATGCCAAGCGCCGAGCCCAACTCTCCGCCGGCAAAAGCCTGACGCAGCCGCTCTTCCTCGGCCTCGGGCAGCGATGTTTGCAGCACACGCCCCCGGATGCGGAAGCTTTCCACCCGTGCGAGCACCTTGTCGGCGGTCATCTTGCGGACAAGGATGCATACGGCCGAACCGCCCGGCGGAATGGACTGGCCAAGTTCGCGCATGAAATCGTCGTTGATGCCGATATCCGAAAACCTGCCGGCAATGGCGCCTGCGCCGGCACCCACTGCGGCCCCGATCAGCGGATTGAGGAAGATCAGCCCCACCAACGTACCCCAGAACCCGCCGCCAAGCGCACCCGCGGTCGTCAGGTTTACGGCCTGATGCAACTGGATATTGTCGGCCGTGGGGCGGGTGACGACTACGGCATCCTCAAGCTGGATCAGATACTCCTTCTGCATCTTGACCAATTCGGTGCGCAGTTCGAAGCCGGTGGCCTCGTCGTCGAAGGCAATGACAAGCAGGTCGGACATGGGGGGAAATCCTCTTGGCTATTGAGCCAAGAGAACGCGACACCGAAGCGCTTGGTTCCCGTGCCGGTCGGGTCTTGGGGAGCTTTGCGTAGCCTCTGTCCAGGAAGGCTGCGCGGTTGCCAATCCACATGGCAGCCGTGCAGATCATAGGGCTTATGACGGCCGCGCCCCCGCAACTTTCCCGGCCAAGGGCGATCTTGTCCTTGACGAAACGAGCCGGCTCGGCCAATGGTGGCGCCGTTCGGGGCCTGTAGCTCAATGGTCAGAGCAGGGCGCTCATAACGCCTTGGTTGGGGGTTCGAGTCCCTCCGGGCCTACCAAACCCCCTAAATTTACCTTATTTAACAATTCGGTAAGTGTAGGGGTGCCCCCAAGGGGAAACCATGTGGGGGCACTCTGGGCGCTCCAACCCGCATTGTTTGGTTGCGGAGAAACTCATAGGTGTTCTCGCGTATGTAGCCCCTGCTCTCGCGAACTGGCCAGAATTTCAGCGGCGTTCTCAATCTCTGATGATCCGCCCTAGACAATTCTTGCAATGCATCGAAAATATGGAAGTCAACCGGCGAGATGGCAAAATGATGGAACCGGCACATAGGGACAATATCGTCAAGTTGGTAACGGGTGGCCCCGCTGTATTAGAAGCAGCGCGAGGGTTGGAACTGATACTCGAAAATCATCCCAAACTAGCATTGAGAGTCGGCACAACGCAGGTAAGTGTATGGCGACACATAGATGCAGGCTGGTTACGCGTCCTCCGCCTTCAGCTGCATAGCTCAAAGGCTGACTTATTGATCCATGAAGAAATTCTTTCCCGCCATGTGGTCCGGCTTACCAAGGATTTCGATTTGAGCCGACGGGACAGAGACCGAGAAAAAGTTTTCCTCCGTTTTTGCGGTGACGCCGTGGAGAAAACCCGAGAACTTATGGTCTTCTTGAATGGTATGAATTTTTAATCTGACCTCTCCATCGGCCCTGGTCGATCTCCCGAACTTCGCAGCATCTGTCACGGTTTCGGAAGCCTCACGCCAATGCCAGCCCGCAAGGCAGCAGCGATTCGCTTCAACTCGGCGGACCGCAGGCCGGCGTTCGGCATGGCAAGCGCGCGCGTCCACGCCCTCAGGAGCATATAGCCTTTCGGGTGCGCGGCGGCGGCGCGGGTAAAGGCGGCCTCCAGCTCACCATCCCCGCGCAGATCCTCGACCAGCGTATCGATCACCGCCCCGTCTAGGCGGGCCATGGCCAGCGCAAGCGCCTCGTCATCGGCGATCTGCTCTGACCACGCACCCCCGAAGCTGACGTTGCTGAGCTGTTGCTTCCTGTCCATTTCGCCCTCTTGCCGAACAAGAACATTTATAGAACATCAGAGGGCCGATGAACATCCGCAGGATCTGGGGTAATGGGACCGCTACGCACGCTATACATCGACATGAACAGCTTCTTCGCGTCTGTCGAGCAACAGTTGAACCCCTCGATTCGGGGCCGGCCGGTGGCGATCACCGCCATGGAGAATGAAAAGGGGTGTTGTGTCGCGGCCAGCTATGAGGCCAAGGCCTTCGGCGTAAAGACCGGTACCAGCGTCCCAGAGGCTCGGCAGCTATGCCCCGGCATCGTGTTCCTGCCCTCGCGGCACCGGCTCTATGTGCGGTTCAACCTGCGCGTCGCGGCCGTGCTGGATCGCCATGCTGAGCTGGAGCGCATCCGGTCGGTGGACGAATTCCAGATTGTGCTGTCCGGCGAGGAAACCGAGATCGACAGCGCCCGGGCCTTGGTCGCACGGCTCAAGGACGCGGTGGCGCAGGAAGTGGGAGAATGCCTGCGGTTTAGCGCCGGGATGGGGCCCAATCACCTGCTGGCCAAGATCGCCGGCAAGCTGGAAAAGCCGAACGGCTGCCAGCACCTCGACCGGGGCAACATGCCCGACCGGATCGCCCATCTGGCGCTGGACGATCTGCCGGGCATCTCGCGCTCGATGCGCGAGCGTCTGGAGCGTGCCGGCGTGCGTGACATAGTGTCGCTCTGCCGCCTCGATCCGCGGCATGCGCGGGCGATCTGGAGATCGGTCGAGGGGGAGCGTTTCGTCAGGGCGCTGCAAGGCGAGCCGATCCCGCTGGTCAAGACCCAGCGCGGCGGCTTCGGAAATTCGAAGGTGCTGGCGCCCGAGTTCCGCGCGCCGGCCGAAGCCTATCTGGTGTCGCGCTGGCTAATCGAAAAGGCGGCGGCCCGGCTCAGGCGCGACGGCCGGGTCGCGGGCAGCTTTGCCCTTCACCTTTCGCCCATGGGACGCTTTCCTTGGGCGCGTTCGATACGCTGCGCTCCGACGCAGGACACGCTGGAGTTCATGCGGATCAATCGGGCTCTATGGCGCCGGGCTTGGCCCGAAATCCGGGGCGGCCGCTTGGCGGCCATCGGCGTGCACCTGGGCGACGTCGACTATCTGACCTCGCGCACCGGAGACTTACTGCTGCCGGTGGCCCCGGCCGAGCGCACGCAAGGCGAGCGCGCCTCGGCTGCGGCCGATTTCATCAACCAGCGGTTCGGACAGGGCACCATTCGGTTCGGCGTCAATCGGCCGCATCCGGGGTTTTTCGAGCGCGGATAATGCGGGACGAAGAGCGCGATTTTGGGTAACGTGGTAGAACCACTGCATATCCAGCTACTGCTAGTGGGCCTACGTTTGAAATGTTATCGGTATCGAATGGCAAATATTATTGATCTCGACAGCTATACTCAAATGATCCGCGACAACCTAGAAAGGGGGCCGACGGTTCTCGCAGTTGCCTCTGCTGACGCGACCCTTTCACTGTTTATAGGAAATCTAGATCATGCGAAGGGCTACCGGTCCGTTGGGTTAGTTAATTTTGCTTTTAGTACTTGGCGGACAGCGGCAGTTTTATCGAAGGCTGGAAATGCATCGCAGATACCTTCGCTCCTCCGACTTTCGCTAGAGTCGATGCTATACGCGCACCTCTTTATGCATGATAGCGGCTGGTTGAAAATATGGTCTGAAAGGGGCACCAACCCGAAGAGCCGCGATAATTTCCGTAGGAACGGCTTTGGCGCAGCCAGAGCCGCGATGCAAATGCGCGATAAAAGGCTCTTCGAGGCTATTATTAGCTTATACGATGAGATGATCGATACCGGGGGGCATCCGAACTCGGATGCTATCGAATTGATGACAACAATGGATTTCAAGCCGGGCGAAGAGAACGGTACTGTCTACTTTTCTCATCTTGGAGACGGCGCTGCACGTCACTTAGCCACTGTGAATGTTGTTCGCGCGGCGGATCAAATTCTTTGCGTTGCGAAGCACATTTGGCCGGAGCGGTATGAGCTGTACGGAATTCGTCTCCAGCATAAGGCATTTCGTGAACAGGCTATTACCTATATCAGGATTAACGAAACGATAAAGCATCAACGTTTCACGCCACCAATTAGATAAGTCGCGATGACATCCGCATTCTGTAGCCGGCTCGCATCTTCAACCGGTTTGCTTTAGCGCCCCGTCCGGTAGCGGCTGCTGCATGTGTCGCACCTCATGCCAAGGCAGTGTCAGCCATGCGTCCCATTCCTCGCGCGTGCGAAGGATCACCGGCATGGCCTTGGGGTGGATCGCACCCACCTCGGCATTGGGTTCGGTCGTGAGAAAGCCGAACAGATCATCCTCAGTCTCGCCGTCGCGGACCTTGCGGATGCTGACCCAGCCGTCGACACAGATCCCGGCGAACATCATGGGACGGCCGTCCGCACTTTCGAACCAGACCGGGCGACCGTCCGGCCCCGGTTCTGCGAACCGCTTGACCGGGACCAAGCAGCGATGCTCCGGCCCCAGCCAGCGGCGCCAGTGCGGGCTGCCGGCGTTGCGGATGTTGGTGACGCCGCTATCCCGGCCGGACTTGCTCAGATACTTCGGGGGCGACGGCATGCCCCAGCGCGCCTTGACCAACTGCATCCCCGCCTCGTCCCGGCGCACGATCGGTAGTGTCCGGTCTGGGAAAGCCTCATCAAACCACGGTTCGTTGCCGGTCAGGTTCTCGGCTTCATAGTCGTAGATCTGGCGGAATTCATCGAAGTTCGCGGGCGGGACATACTGATTGCACAAGGGCTGGCCTCCGAATCGTCAGCCTGGACATGGTAGCCCGCATAACTCGACGCCTTAAACGCAAAAAGGCCCCGCTCCGAGGGTGAACCGGAGCAGGGCTGGGCGGAACAAATCTGCGCAGAATGGGTTTCGAAGGTGCAAAACCCCAAAAGGAATGCCTGATGAACCCCGCCAGCGAAGTCATCACTATCCCGCATGTCGATCTCGACAGATATCTTGGAACATGGTTCGAGATCTGCCGCCTTCCCCTCAGATGGGAAGACGAGGGAGCAGAAGACATCACAGCGACTTACAGCCTGGATGATGATGGCTCGATCCAAGTAGATAACCGCTGCATCGACGAGGACGGGAAGCCGGTACGGGCGCTTGGCCAAGCCATACCGACTGACCAATCCAACGCTAAGCTAACGGTCACGTTCCTGCCCGAATACCTTCGCTGGATACCGTTCACCAAAGGTGACTACTGGATTCTTGCCCTCGCGGACGATTATTCGGTTTCGCTTGTCGGCACACCGGATCGTAAAAATCTGTGGCTGCTAGCCCGGAATCATCATCTGCCGGATGAGATAAAAGAAATGTACCTGACGGCTGCACGAACCCAAGGTTTTGATCTGTCCAAGCTGATCACACCAAACCAGAGCGGCAATGTCGTAACCGTGTAAGCTCAGGAGGCTGCATCAGGGCTTGAGCACCCTTGCTGTCACCCACTGTGGACCTAACCAAATAGACATCTACCGCGCTGATCTGTCGCACATTAGTTGATCTGCCAGTTAACAAGTATTGTTCTGTTGGTTAACAAATATTGGTTGTCTAGTTGATGATTATCAGGTCAGCGTATGATCTAAAGAGCCGGGCACTAGCCCGGCTTTTATCGTTTAGGCTGGTGCGCCGGCCTTGCGCAGCGCCTCGGCCAGCTTATCCACCGCAACACTGGTCACGTCCCTTGCCTTCTCGGCGGCCGCCTGTTCCAGCTTGGCCTTGGCAAGATCGGTCAGAACATCCGGCCGGGCGTCCAGGCCCATGATCGCGTCGGGCACGCTATGCCTGATGTAGCGCAGGATCAGATCGATAGCCGCCCGCCCCGTCAGCTCGTGCTTGACCGCCAGCAGCGCACCCGTCATCAGCGCCGAATGCAGCGCCTCGCGATAGCGCGCCTCGATCTCGATGCCCCATTTCTGGCGGGCCTTGGACGCGGCCCAGCCGATGATACCGGTCAGCGCCAGGCCGAGCAGTTCAAGAAAGTGCGGCATTGCCGCGTCGATGATGGCTTGCATAAATCAGTTCTCCTTGAGAAGCGCGGCCCAGCTGATCGGGCCGATAATGCCGTCCGGTGCGAGGCCGGCGGATTTCTGGAAAGCGATGGTGGCGGCACGGGTGTTCGCGCCGAAAATCCCGTCCGTGCCCTTGGTGTCGAACCCAAGCGCGGTCAGACGAGCCTGCGCGTGGCGCACCGCATCGTTGCGCGAACCAAGACCGATCTTCGGGCAGGCCGGTGCCAGCGCGTCTGGGATCGCCTGCCAGCGCTTGAAAGCGGCCGCGAGCTTGGTGTGGTAGCCATGAGTGGCGTAACCGGCACCGTTGTAGCCACGGGCGAAAGCTGACCAATCATGCCGGCGCAATTCGTCATCGAGGTCTTCGGAGATGATGAAACTGATCATCGCCTCCAGATGCGCGGTCTCGCTGTCGCAGAATGCCTCGACCATATCGCCGGCCGAGGCATAGCCCGCAGCCTTGTGGTTGAAGCCCAGGACCTGACCCAAGCCCCAGCTCGCCGAGCGCAGCGCGGCTGCGGCATCGATCTTCATGGCCAATGCCAGGCGCGGATAGCTGTCCTTGGGATACGGCGCGCTACCCCACCTTTGATAGGCGAGACCTGTTGCCTCGGCTGTGGTGCGCTTTTGGCCGGGGCCCAGCTCACGCCAGAACACATGCGGCTCGAACAGCATCTTCGGCCGACCTTTGTTGTCGAATCCGCCGCCGGAAGTTTCGACCTCGATGACGGCTCGGATTTCATCCTCTCCGGTGCCGATCAGCCGCCCGACGCGGGCAATATCAATAACAGTGAGCCGCTTGGCGCGGCCCTTGAACCCTGCTGGGTACATACGTTTCTCCATGAAAAAACCCCGCACGAAGGCGGGGCGGATGCGGTTATGTTTGGAGGCGTTCCTACATTTCGTCAGGGCCTACGGGGGTCGGTACCCGCGATGCGCGCGCACTCGCGGAGATCATCAAGGTGCAAGCAGAGGCCAGCCGAAAACCGATCATGAAATGGCAACAGCCCGCCTAGCAATCAATCGTGATGCAACTTGGTCGTCGGATCGGCGTATCCATCTGCGACGATCTTAAGGAGCATAGACATGAAGCTCGCACCCACACTGGCAGCAATCGCTGTCATTGCAGGCACCCTTGGCGCGGCGCCTGCATTCTCCGATCCCGGTAGAGGGAATGGAAAGGGTCACCAAGCACGCCACGATGAACACAGGGGCGATCACCGCAAGCCTCGACCACAAGCGAGATATATCGCCGACTGCCCACCGGGGCTTGCCAAAAAGAACCCGCCATGTGTCCCGCCGGGGCAAGCGCGCAAGCACGTGGCCCGCTATGGGAACCGGGTGGGAGACATCCTTCGCACGAAAGACTATATCGTCGTGCGAGACCCCCGTCGCTACGATCTGGAAGCTCGCCATGGTTGGAATTACTACCGCGATGACGACCGGATCTATCGTGTCGACAGCGAGACCCGAAAGGTGCTGGCTGTCCTCAACCTGATTGATGCGTTCGCCAACTGAACACCGCAAAGCGGTAGGGAAAATTGACGCTTACGCGGCATCACCTATATTACCCAAGTCTGCCGACACCGGATCCTATTGGGCAGGCCGGCCCCCAGTTCCCGAACATCACGCACACTCTGGGGGCCGTCATCATCCGGGCGGTCTTGCAGCCCATGGCTGGGTGCCGCAAAACGCCGCCATGAAAACCACTCATGACGACACGACCTTCACGCTGACCGGCGAAATCTGGTCAGCCACCTATCCACTGGAAGAACTGCCGAAGTGGCTGCGGTTCTATCGCGCACGGAAGGCCAGGTTTCCGAAGGCCAAAGGGGCCTACGACCCGACGGTGGCGGCGCTGGAGGGGTTGGCGAAGGAGTTGGGCATTGAGCTCAGCCCTTCCCCACCCACTGATTGAAGACATAGGCGACAATTAGGGCCACCAGCGCCGCCCCCCCGCGGTCCAGCCACCGAAAGAAATGGCCACGCCCGATAGTCAGCCGCTCAATCTCGGCCACGCGCTTAAGGACGTCACGTAGTTCACCATCATATCGGTCCATGCGGTTGAACAGTGTAACCATCCGCTCTTCCATGCGAGCAAGGCTGACAATGGCCGTCTCCACGCGATCCAGCTTGGTTTCAATGCGCGCCAGATCGCGCCGGTAATCCGGGTCTGTCATCGTCTCTCCGTTTGGTCATGAAAAAAGCCCGCGCGAGGCGGGCTGTCTGCATCGGCCTTCCGGCAGCCTTACTGAGCGGGGGCCGCCTCGGCTTCGCCTTCTGCGGCTTCCTCGTTCGGCGTCAGATCCGCCACCTGCTGCGACAGGTTTTCAATCGCGATCCGCAGGTTCAGGTTTCTTTGGCGCAGATACTCGTTTTCCGCTTTCGACTCTTCCAGCGCGGCGCGCAATGCTACTGCGTTCATAATCTTGGGTTTCCTCTTTGAGATGCTAGCGGCACGACGCCGCGCTTTACGATTCATCGCCCGAATCGAATTGCAGCGCGGCCGGCGCAACGGAGATAATTTCCCCATCGTAGAACGACGCGATAACTTCGTCGTTCTCGCCATAAAACCGGGTTCCTGACCCATCGATTTCATAACGATCCGCTTCGAGCGTGGCTGTTTGGTTCTTCTTGTTGGTAATTCTGTATTGCATTGGTCGGTTTCCTTCCTTGTGGATTAAGTTAGCAGATTATGAGCGGGCGCCAAATCATTTTATAATATCCAGCGCACCAAGGAACCTTTGACTTGCTATAAAGTTGCCGCCACCAGCAGCAACCACAACCTCAACCGTATATGTCGCGGAAACGCCCGCTGCAGCGGCTACATCGACAAAACTTAAAACGTAGCGATTGCTAATTAACCGCCCCGGCGCGAGGTCATCCGATATCATTACATTGCCGTTTTTAACCAACCGGACGTCGAACCCGGTTGCGGCACCGGCCCGCAAAAACTGAAAGTCAATTTTCAATGGACCGGAACGCCCCGGCGTGACCGTGAGCGTTTGGATCACACCACTTTGGTTTGCCCCGATTGTAATGTTTCCGGCGGTATACGCTTGGCGATAGGTCGAAATTGCGTTGTTTGCGATCTTGATCGTCCCGACCGACAAGTCAGCGATCTTTGCACTGGTGATGGCGGCGGTTGCTATGTCAGCCGACCCGACCGTGATACCAAGAGCCGACAGGTTTGCGACGGTGATTTTATCGGCGGTGACAGCACCAGCCGCAAGCTTGATGGTTGTGATCGCGCTCGCAGCGATTTTAGCAGCCGTCACTGCGCCCGTGGCAATAGCAGATGCCACGATGGCCCCGGCAGCGATTGCGTCGGCAGTCACTGAACCCGCAGCGAGCTTGTTAGTGGTAATCGCCCCTTCAACGATCAGTTCCCCGCCATTCCGACGGCGAATTTCCGGCGATGCTATGTAAATCCGTCCATCGCTATTTGTCCGGTTTACCGTCATGCGGAATTCGGCGCGCACCGCATTTGCGGGGGGCGTTAAAATTGCCGAGTAATCGGTCACGATATTCGTTACAGAAGCGTTGTGGATCGACCCAAAACCGAGTGACGTATCGGAATTATCAAACCACTGGACGTTGACGTTGACATGCCCAGTTTGCGTCGGACCATTTGTCCGGGCTTGGAAGCGCCCCAGATACTCGCTTCCGACCTCAACCGAGAACCGCTGCGAAATAACCGTCGGGCTGTTCCCGGTTTCCCCCGTCGCAACGTCAATATACAGCCAATACCCCGAGCGCACGTACGGGCCTGAGTTTCCGCGACTCCAGGCAGCCGGGATAGTCCAGGACGGCGCGTCGGAGATGTCCGCGTTGGGTACCAAGTTGGTGAAGTCGGCCACCATCAGATGACGCGCCGCGATGGCGTTGGCGGCAATCTGATCGGCGCCGACCGCGCCCGCCGCGATCTTGCCCACCGTAATGGCATTGGCCGCGATCTTGTCGGCCGTCACCGCGTTCACGGCCAGCTTGTCGGCCGTGACGGCGAGGGCATCGAGCTTGATGGTGGTGATCGCACCAGCAAGGATCTTGTCAGCCGTGACAGCATTGGCCGCGAGCTTGGCCGTCTCGATTGCGCCGGCCAGTATCTTGGCTGCGGTTACAGAGTTGGCGGCCAGCTTGTTGGTTTCGATTGCGCCGGCCGCAACCTTCTCGGCGGTGACCGCCAGCGCATCCAGCTTGGCCGTTGTGACTGCCCCCGCCGCGATCTTGGCTGCCTCGACGGCATTGGCCGCGATCTTATCCGCCGCGACCGCGCCCGCCGCGATTTTGCTCGTCTCAATTGCGCCCGCGACAACTTTCGGAGTGGTGATCGCGTTGTCCGAAATCTTCGTTTCGGTTACCGCGCCCGCCGCGATCTTCGCCGCTTCGACGGCATTATTGGCAATCTTGGCGGCATTAATCGCATCGTTGACGATCTTAGCAGTGGTAATGGCACTATCGGCAATCGTGTCGGACGAATTGATGTGTATCATTTCAGGTTGCGAAACCTCAACGATACCATCGTTCGCCGCCCCGGATGTGTTGAACTGAATGGCAGCCGCAGCAAACTTAGCGCCGGTTAATGCGTTCAGGTCGGCGCTGATCACAACCGGCGTTGAGCCGTTTACAACCTGATATGCTCCCCAAGTTGCGTTTATGTACGCGCCGTTTTCATCGTACCAAAAGAACCCCGTCCGCACGTTGCACTGTGTTGCGGTTGTATTTGTGACAGTGAACGACGAACGATAGCGCAGCCCGGCACCAATAGGAACGCCGCCAACCCTGTTGCGCAAGTTAGGGGTGGACACAATTGCAGCAAGATTGAGTGACCACTTACCGGGCGAATACGTCCAAGCAGCAACGGAATTCTGCAAAAACCATTCTGCTTGGATCAACATTTTAGGATCGGTTACAAGGTTATGACCCGGAATGACCGCAAGCTTAGCGGGCGTAACGGCGCTATCCTCAAGCTGATCGCCAATCAACTGGCCGTCGAGATCAACGACAGGAATCGAGGATATGTAGGCAGTACCGTTCCAGCGATATTGTTTGCCCTCGGGAACGTAGAAAATCAGTTCCGTGGACTTGGTGGTCGGCAGTGGTGGATCGGTTATGATGGTGACCGGCTCGATGCCCTGAGCAAACTTTGCAGGATCAATCGCACCGTCAGGGATGCCCGCATAGATCGCGGTCGTCCACTCCCCGGCATCCTCGTCCCAGCGATACAGGACGCCGTCAGGCACCAGCATGACGATCTGGTTCGGCTCACCGCTGGCCGGCAGGCTTTCCACCGGCGTCACGCCAGCCCGGCGCGCGACATCCTTCATTTCCTCAAGGATATCGTCGGCCATGTCCTCGATGGTCAGGGTGATATCCAGCGTCGCCACGTCGTGCCATGTGGACCACGGCGATTTCGGCGTGAGCCGCGACATGAGCCGCGCGCGGCACTGATAGAGCGTGTCGGGCAGCACGTCCCGCAGGTACCAGCTATGTGGCGCCACATAGGGGCGGATCGTGTCGATGGTGATATCTTCGCCCGCAACGCGGGCCTGTATCTGGATATCCGTGACGCCGGTCTGGTCGCTGCTGCACGCGGCAAGGATGGCGGGCCGGCGCGGCTGCCCGGCGCCGTCACGGATGCTGGCCGCAGTGAACGTCAGCCCGGGCACATTCTGGACATAGGGCGACGGTCCCTTGGGCGGGGTGATGACGACGGGCATTTCGAAATCTGACGACCAGTCGTAATCGCTCGGATCGACCTCGCGCAGACTGACCAGCACATTCATGCCCGGCGTCTTGGCGACCGATTCCACCACGAACAGCTTGGAGATGTAGCCGTTGCGCTGGCTGGTCCACGACACCATGTCCACGCCCGGTTCCAGCGAATAGGCTTCCGGCGGCAGGTGGAACTGGTGCCGACGCATGCGGCGGTAATCCTGCAGCATCGACCGTTGCAGCCGCTGCACCTGCTGCGCAAAGGGGGCGGCCGGGTAGCTGATCGAGGTCGGCAGGTAGCGGTCGCCATCGTCCGCCGTAGCATCGGTGTCGATATATTCCGGGCTGTCCTTGGTCGCCCATTTCTCGGCCGGCTCGGGATAGGTGGCGCTGATCGCGTTGAAGGTTTCCGACACCGGCACAAACGGCCGGAAGCTCTGCCCCTCGGTGATGATGATCTCGTCGTCGGTAAAGGAATAGACCGCCGCACCGGGCAGCCCGACAACGGGCTTCAACTGGCCGCCGACCTCGGCAAACCGCATGTTGCCGGCGCGGCCGATTTCTTCGAGCACATCGGCCGCAGCCATGTCCACGCTGATTTCCGCACCACAACGATAGGCCGGCTCGGAGCCGCCACCGGCCAGCGGTTCGGATGCATCGCACTCGTTCGCCGCAGCGATCCATTCCGCCACCGGCAACCGCCACGCGGGCAGGTTCCGGCCGCCGAACACCCATTCGCCGCCATAGTAGATGCCGCGGGCGATGTTATAGGCGATGACGGCCGGGTTGCGGCTTGGCTGCCATGTTGCCGGGTTGTTCCAGCGTTGCGGACCGCTGCCGCCATTGGTGCTGTCGAGACGCGGGTCATAGACCGCCAGCGGCGCAGGCTGGAACAGATAGGTGGGATAGTTGAGCAGGGTGTCATGGTCATACTGCGTCGTGACGATGGCATAGCTTTTCCCCGTGCCGATCATGGCGGCGGTCCACGGGTAATCCGGGTCGCCGCCGAATGCCCATGTCAGCAGCGGATCGGCGGCGGTTTGCGTCCCATTGATCCACTTGACCCAGATCCGGGGTTCGGTGCTGTCGGCATTGTCGCGGTAGTTGTCCAGCGGCGTGCCCAGGTCGAGCGCGCCGCCCGGCACGGTCGCGCCTTCGGTGATATTGCCGATGTTGGACGGGCTGGCCGAGGCCGGGACATAGCCCCGCCGCCCCGTGACGAATACGCCCGGCTCATCATCCACCCAAAGGCCCGACAAACCCTGCGGCAGGGCCGACACCTCGATCACCTCGGTGATAAACCGGGTATTCGTGCCCCATGAGCCGAGGTACTTGCGCTTGCCGGCCGTCACATAGTCGCCGACCACGAAGGTCAGCGGGTGTTCGTCGCCCAGCTTGATGTCGAACTGGACGTCCGATCCGGGCTGCGACGGCTTTTTCATTAGCGCCTGCGACAGCAGGGACAGGCCCGCGCTGACGACCATTCTGGCCGCGATGCCCATAAGCGTGTTCGCGGCGAGGACTTTGCCTACCCATGCGACAGCAGCGGCCACAGGCCCGGCATGAGCGGGACCGGCCACCAGCGCGAGCGCGGCGGCGATAATCGCGATTTTCTTCAAGGCTATTCTCCGACCCGGAATGCGCGGATCATGTCGGCACGCGGCCTGCGCCCGTGCCCGGCTTCTGTCATCACGATCAGGCCGGTGGCATCGACAATGCAAAACGCCTGACCCAGCGGGCCATCGGCCTCGATCACGCCCACATCTCCGATCCGGGCCATGGCCGGGCCGATCTCGGGCAGCTTGGTCGCGGCGAAATCGGCCAGCGTCTCGCAACCCTCATCGCGCAGGATGCGCAGCGCCGCTGCGGGGCCGCGATACTTGCCGCGATAACCGACCGCCAGATCGACACCCGTGATGGCCCGCACCGATCCGCTGACCAAGCCAAGGGCGCAGTCCTGTCGGCCCCAGGCAAAGGCCTCGCGCCGCTGGCGGTCGATCTCGGCCGCAACGCCGATTGGCAGTTCAAGCGCGGCCTCAGGTGTTTGCGCCATTCCACATATCTCCCAATTCGCACAAGGCGTCGTATTCGGCGTCGGTCAAAGGATCGCCGTTGTAATGGTGCCCGCCGCCCTGAGACTTGTTCCATCCCTGCATGCAGGCCTGGAACTCCCAGAATGTCATTTCTTTGACTTGGGCCGGGGTGAAGCCGATGGCTGCGCCGTTACCGTAGACGCGGGAGAAGCGGATTCGGCTTTCTCCGTTTCCCCCTCGGCCTCCCCCAACGGGTCATGATCCTTCGCGGCGAAAGCACGGCTGATGATCGTGAAAGCCAGCAGGTTCAGGCTGGCAATATCAGCCTCGTCAAATGCCTGCTTGACCTTCCGCTCCGCGATATGCCGATCCATGCCAGCGCCGATAAGGCCCAGCCGCAGACAAGCTAGGATTTCCCGAACCCTGACCGGCGCATTCTCGAAGCCGCCTCGTTCATGGCCTTGGATTAGGCGATAGCGAAGATCGAGAACGCCCTGAGCGGTTTGGTCGTCAAGCGCCTCAAGTTCACCGATGCGCAGAAGAAATTCATCTTCCCCGCTCGGCCAGTTCCAGCGCAACGGCTCCATCAGGGGGCCGTCACATCGTTCAGGGTCATCTCACCATCCGACACGATGGCGATACTTGCCTGCGCCTTGCCGCCACGTTCGCCAGACACCTCGAAGCTGGTAACGTGGACCTTCCCGGCCCAGTATTTTCCATCCGTCACGTTGTCCGGGGCGCCGATATAGATCCGGGCATTGATACTTTCGGTCGTGTTGAAGGCATCCCACCACACCTCGACCGCCTCGGCAGCGAGAACGCCATTCCCTGACGCGTTGAAATCGAGACTTTCAACACCGCGCTCGATCCACGAAGCCAATTCTGGGTCATCGCAATCAGGCACGTTCACTTCGGTTGTATTCTTCGTAAAAGTGGCCGTGTGGCTTGTCAGGCCGCAAGGGCGGGTGAACTGGCCGGGGGTCGTGCTTTCCAGATAGATCGCGACCATCGACCCAGCATAAGTGACTGGTTTCGCCATGGTAGGCTCCTGATGATGTAGCACCTTGCCCAAGGGTGCGACGGAATGGGCGGCCGGGATCAGCCCCGGATTTCTTCGATGCGGTCGCCTGCCTTCTGGCGGCAGGCCCGCGTCAGGCCAGCGTGGACTTCTCCGGCACGGTAAATCATGATGATGTTGCGTTTGGGCGCCCACTCGAAAGTGCGAAGGACACGCCATTTCCTTTGTCTTGGCATGGAACTATCCTTCGCTAACCGTGGAGGATGCCTTGAGTAAAACTGTCCAATTCCTTGTTGCCGCTGCCTGCATCGTCGTAATCGCCGCCGGATCTTTCTGGCTGTATGACCGCAACCAAATGCGGCAAGCCGCGAAGGCTGACGCTGAGTTGCGCGAGCAAATCCGGGATGCGCAGCGATTTTCGGATTGTCGTGCTGCAGTCGGAGACTGGTATTCCCCCGGAGCGTTGCAGCTAGCAGGCACGGAAGGGGATTTGTCGGCTTGCGTTAATACCCTCGCTGATACGGCAGAAGAGGCTGAGGACTGCGCAGCACTGATTGTCGCGTGGGGTAAGAGCAACAGCGCACCCACCTTCGCAACGCGCGACCGCCTAAGCTACTGCGAGACACTGGTTAGCTCGTCCAGGCCTTCCGAACAGCCCGGCTGATAGCAGATCGAACCCGGCGACGGTTTGCTTTCCACGCCGGGAAGAAGAACGGATTTGCGGCCCGTGCCTTCGTCCCGAACTCCTGAATCCTCGCGTTCTGGAACCGGCCGCCGCTGCTATTGGTGACGACCGTTTTTTCGTCGCCTGCCTTTATCGAGACGCCGATAAAATCGCGCTCGCCCTTGCTGGTCGTAACCGAATCCACATCTTCGACACGGATGGATCTAATCAGATCGCCATCATCGTGAGGGGCAAGATACCGGGCGGCCGCCGCGACCCCCTCTCCCTGCGTGCGCGCCTCCTGCTTCGCCGCCAGTCGCACGTTGTAGAGGCGCCGGATCAGGTCAGCCTGAACCTCGTCCAAGCCCTTAACCATTTTCCACCATCGCCTCGACCTGCACGACGCCGTGGACACTCTTGCCATCGGGATCGTCCATGAAGCCCGCGCGATGGACCCGGCACTGGAAGCGCCGGCCGTCCTTCGGGGCAAAGGGTTTCTGCCGACGGCCGAGGGCGAAAAGCCCGAGGGATGCGAGGTGCGCCATGGCTGATGACGAATATTTCACAGTGCTGCCCACGTCCTGCACGATCCCGACGCGCGGCGCCCTGGCGGTTTACTGCGGCGACAAGCCGCGCCGCAGGGCGGACGGCTGCACGTCTATTCCGCTGCGGGCACCGCTGCTGCTGATGCCGCAGGATATGTGGTCCGATCCCGATGAGACGATGCTGAAAGTGGCCCATGTGTTGAACCGGCACGCTGCTGTCTTCTTTCCGTCGGCAGCTGACCGGCAGGCGGAACACGACCGAGCTGTTTTGGCGGGGGAACGGTGATGGCTGATCGCCCCATCCTTTTCAGCGGCCCCATGGTCCGCGCGATCCTCGAAGGCCGTAAGACGCAGACGCGGCGGGTGATCAAACTCGCCGGATGCAAACCCGATTATATCGGCCCACGCGGTTGCACGCATGACCCGTCATGCTGGGGCTGGGAGGACAGCGAGCGCGGAGATTATTGGCTGCTGAAACGCGGTGAAGGCGACAAGGGAAGATTGGACTGGTCAGACTGGATCGGAGCCTATCGGGTCGGTGACCGCCTGTGGGTGCGTGAGAAATGGCAGGGACTTTCGTTCGGGGATTACCAGCCCACCAAAAGCAGGACCTGCGATCTACGCTATGCTGCTGCCGATACGCTTGCGGACGCCGACAAGTCCGTCCGCGGCTATCCATGGCGACCCTCGATCCACATGCCCCGCTGGGCTAGCCGCTTGACCCTGCACGTCACCGATGTGTGCGTGCAGCGGTTGCAGGACATTAGCGAGGAAGATGCGAGGGCCGAGGGTGTTGAGACACGCCAGATACGGCCGGTTTATGACATTGGGCAGCCGGCTGAAACATGGTGGTTCGGGACCGAGAACGGCCGCGCCACGGGGAAATCCGCGTTCCGTGACCTTTGGGATAGTCTGAACGCCGAGCGCGCCCCATGGGCCAGCAACCCATGGGTTTGCGCCGTCTCATTCGAGGCCCGGGAAATCAACATCGACCGGATGGAGGCAGAATGACCCGTCCCCTTCGCGTCGGCATCTTGTGCGAGACCTCGGGCGTAATGCGCCGGGCCTTTGCCGCCCTCGGGCACGATGCCACCTCGATCGATCTTCTACCGGCAGAGGACGGCAGCAATCATCACATCGTCGGCAATGTGCAGGATTATCTGGACTATGGCTGGGACCTGCTGGTTGTTTGCCATCCACCCTGCACGCGCCTATGCAACAGCGGCGTCCGGTGGCTGATCGATCCGCCCAAGAACCCGCCTAATGATGCGACCCCCGCCGAGAAGGCAGTATGGCCGATCCTGTCGCGCGAGACGCGGCTCGCCATCATGTGGCGACTTCTGGACGAGGGCGCAGAGCTATTTTCAGCTTGCTGGAAGGCGCCCGTCCCTCGCGTAGCCGTTGAAAACCCGGTCATGCACAAGCACGGCCGTGAGCGCATGCCGGTAGATCTGCCCAAGCCCCAGATTGTCCAGCCATGGTGGTTCGGCGAGACGGCGTTCAAGGCGACCGGGTTCTATCTGCGCGGCCTGCCGCAACTGACCGCCACCAAGCGGCTGATCCCGCCGAAAGCGACAACCGAGCCCGAGCGGCACAAGGCATGGTCGGGGATCCACCGCGCCAGCCCGGGCCGCGACCGATGGAAAATCCGCAGCAGGACTTTTGACGGGATCGCCCGGGCCTGCGCCGAGCAATGGGGCGGATACGCCCTCGACCAGATCAGGAGGAGGGCGTGATGGCACGGCCAAGAGCGGTTTCGGGCACTGATATGACGCGCGCGCTGGACGCTCTTGCCAAGGCAGGTGTGGCGCCCGATCGGGTCGAGATCATTGTTGAGCCGGGCAGGGTGCGCATCGTGCCATTTGTTCTTGTCGATCCACCCAAGGCACAGGACACTCTCCAGCCGAAGGAATGGCCAGATGAGTGATGCGATGAAGGTTGAGTTTCCGGGCCTGTATGCCGAGAAAAGAGGCTCGCGAATTCGATATGTCGTGAGGAAAGAGGGTGACAAGACCAAGAAAACCACGCTCGCAGTCGCGCCGGGGCACCCGAAATTCATGGAGCATTACCATGCCGCGAGGGCAGGGGTCAGACTAGACGCCGAACCAGATGGCGTAGCCGCAATACGTGGCTCGGTCGGTTGGCTGGTCGACCTCTATATTGCAGAGATGGATCGCGCGGTCGCGGCGGAACAGATGCACCCTTCGACTTGTCATCAACGCAGCACGTTCCTGACGTGGCTGCGGTCGGAGGTCGGGGAATATAGCTTGGCGATGCCACAAAGCCAGTTGATCCTGCTACGCGATAAGAAGGCTGATACACCGGGCGCCGCCGACAATTTTATCAAAGCGGTTCGCGCGATGTATGATTGGGGGGAGCGCCGCAAGCACGCTCGCAGCAATCCCGCGGCAGGCATAAAGAAAATAAACCAAGGCACCGGGGCCAAACCATGGACGCTTGACGACTTGCAGGCCTTCCGCAAACGCTATCCTCTCGGCACGATGGCTCACCTTGCCCTCACACTGTTCATGTTCACAGCTTGCCGGATTGGGGACGTGGTCAACCTCGGCCGGAAAAATGAGGTGAAGCGGGATGGGGCCGTTTGGCTTGACTGGCAGCCAGAAAAGAAGGGATCGACCCGCGTGCAAATCCCGATCTTGCCCCCGTTGCTTAAGGCAATACGGGCTCAGTCGGTCGTAGGTCCCACCTATCTCCTGACCGAACAGGGGCAGCCATTCAGCTCGAAGAACTCATTTGGCAACAAGTTCGCGGACTGGACGGGGAAGGCTGGACTTGAGGGGCTCTCCTCTCATGGGATCAGGAAGGCGGCGGGGGAACTACTGGCGCTGAATGGTGCCAGCCAATACCACATCATGGCTGTCCACGGCCACGCCAGCGCTAAGACCAGCGAGATCTATACCCAAGGCGCGGATCGCGCGAGGCTGGCGGATCAGGCGATGCAAAAGCTTGCCGGAATGGATTGGTAAGTGGGGGCACCCTCAACGTAACCGATTGTTTCTATTTGGGTGCTATCGCGGGAAAATGGTGGCACTACTGCGTTGATTTTGTAATATTTTTCGCGATTTTTAGATGCCCTCCGGGCCTACCACCCCATCCCCTTTCCGTTGATCTTTCCATGGTCTGTAAAACCGGATGCGGTGCCCGGCGCGGGCGCTTCTGGCGGGGCAGTCCTGCCGGCTGTGGTTTGCTCAGACGCCGTGCCGTGTCAGAAAGCCCTCCAGCACCCTGGCCAGACGGTCTGCCCAAAGCTGCTGGCCGGCCTCGTCAGCGATCAGGTCGTTCCTGACCTCGATCAATATGTTCGGCCGGCCATGCGCCAACGCGTGGCGGTCGATGGAATCGCCATCCAGATGGCCGGAATAGGGCTCGTTCTCGCCGGTGATCCAGCCAAGATCGCGGCATTCGCGCACCAGTGCCGGGCCCAGCCGCTTGTCGCGATGTGAATAAAGCACCCCGACCGCCCAAGGCCGGCGCGGACGGCCACGCAACTGGCGGGTAAAGCTGTGGATGGCGCAGATCGCCCGGTGGGGGTGCGTCGCCGCCAGTGCGGCATAGGCGGCGTGGTAGGGACGGTAAAGCTGCTCAAGGCGACGCTCGCGCTCGGCCGGGTCGATGTGGCGGTTGGCGGGAATGACCGTGCCGTCATAGATGCGCATCACCAGTGTGGGGTCGTCCTCGCCCCGATTGGGATCGATCACAAGACGCGAGAAATCCGACAGGATTGCCGGCGCGTCCAACCGCTCGGCCAGCGCACGGGTCAGCCCTGCGGCGCCCACGTCATATGCAATATGACGGGCCATGTCCCGCGGCGCGATGCCCAGATCGCCGCCGCCGATCCAGACCGGCACGCGGTTCGTCGCATGGTCGCAAGTGATCAGCCAGCGCGAGGGCCGGTCTTCGCCGATCGTGGAATAGGGCTTTGCCGTCATTCGTCCGTCGCCTTTTGTGTAGAAAGCTTTAGGCAATTACGAAACCAAGCACCAGTTGCCGCAGCCGGCCCGATAGGCCATAACTATGGCGAAGATAGCGCAAACATGGATGGAGAGACGGATGAGACGGCATCGCAAGGTCAAGATCGTGGCAACCTTGGGCCCGGCATCCAGCGATTTCGCGACCATCCGATCTCTATTCGAGGCCGGCGCGGACGTATTCCGCCTGAACATGAGCCATGGCACGCATGAGGAGCAGCGCGCGCGCTACGACATCATCCGCAAGGTCGAGGCCGAATCGGGCCGGCCCATCGCCGTGCTTGCCGACCTGCAAGGACCAAAGCTGCGCGTCGGCACCTTTGCCGAAGGGCCGCATGATCTGGCTGAAGGGCAGTCCTTTCGGTTTGATCTGGACCCGGCGCCGGGTAATGCCAGCCGCGTGCAATTGCCGCACCCCGAGATTTTTGCCGCGCTGGAACCCGGGGCCGAGCTTCTGGTCAACGACGGTAAGATCCGCCTGCGTGTCAGGGATTGCGGGCCAGAGTTTGCCGATTGCACGGTAACTGCCGGCGGCGCGATTTCGAACCGCAAGGGTGTGAACGTACCCGATGTGGTTCTGCCGCTGGCGGCGCTGTCGGAAAAGGACCGGGCCGATCTGGAGTTCGCCTGCGAAATGGGGGTGGACTGGCTGGCGCTGTCCTTTGTGCAGCGGCCCGAGGACGTGATCGAGGCGCGTGAGTTGACCAAGGGTCGCGCAGCCATCCTGTCCAAGATCGAGAAACCTGCCGCCGTTCGCGCATTCAGTGAAATCCTCAAGGTCTCGGATGGGATCATGGTTGCGCGGGGTGATCTGGGGGTGGAACTGCCGGTGCATTCCGTGCCGCCCATCCAGAAACGGCTGGTGCGCGCCTGCCGCGCGGCGGCCAAGCCGGTGATCGTCGCGACCCAGATGCTGGAGTCGATGATCGAAAGCCCCATGCCTACCCGCGCTGAGGTTTCG
This sequence comes from Paracoccus methylovorus, assembly GCF_016919705.1. Classification (NCBI taxonomy): domain Bacteria; kingdom Pseudomonadati; phylum Pseudomonadota; class Alphaproteobacteria; order Rhodobacterales; family Paracoccaceae; genus Paracoccus; species Paracoccus methylovorus. The sequence goes on along the minus strand of NZ_CP070368.1, from coordinate 1,724,182 downwards.
GACGTTGCCACCGCCATTTACGAGGGTGCTGATGCGGTGATGCTTTCTGCCGAAAGCGCTGCAGGTGCCTATCCGGTCGAGGCCGTCGCCACCATGGACAACGTGGCCCGCTCGGTCGAGGGGGATCCCACTTATCGCGACATCATCGAAAGTTCGCGCAGCGCCAAGCGTCAGACCGTTGCCGACGCCATGGTGGCCGCCGCGCGCGAGATCGCCGAAACCACCGATATTTCCTGCATCTGTGCCTATACCCAATCCGGGACCACTGCCAGCCTGACCGCGCGCGAGCGGCCACGGGTACCGATTGTCGCCATGTCCTCGGAACAGGGCACGCTGCGCCGGCTGTGCCTGACCTGGGGCACGCATTGCGTCCAGACCCCCTCGCTGGAACGGTTCAAGCAAGCGGTGGTAAACGCGGCCAAGGCGGCGCGGGATTTCGGCTTTGCCGACGAATCGAACCAGATCGTCGTCATGGCCGGGGTGCCCTTCAACGTGCCGGGTACGACCAACATTCTGCGCATCGCTCCCTGCGACGAGCGCTTGATCTATCGCACCGATCCAGAATAAGGCGCAGTTCCAGATAGATCTGCAACGGAAAGGTGATCAGATGATCGACATCCTGCTGCTGGCCGGCGTGGCGCTTTGCGCGCTTTCGGTCCTTTTGGCCATCATTTCGGTGGTTCGCACGCAGGCGCCGCGCGGCGCTGCTATTGCGCTGGCACTGGGGCTGGTGCTGCTTTTCGTGGGCAGCTGGCGCGATCCGCGGCAACTGGGCCTTCAGACGCTGTATGAAAGCTGGCACCGGTTGGTGAACGGTCAGGTTGCGCTGGGTACCGATCCGGTGACAGCGCCCGCCTCCGAGACTGCGGATGTGCAACCCGCCGCGGAGACGCCGGCTGTCGAGGCGCCCGAGGCCGATACCCCGGCGGCGGAAGAGCCTGCCCCCGAGGTTGCGCCCGCCGATATCCCCGCCGCCGAAAGTGCGGCTGACACCCCTGCCGAGGGCGCGCCTGATGCGACCACGGACGCGACCGAGGGCGAGGCATCGGCCGAAGGCCAATAACACTTGCCAATCCGCGCGTGCCCGCCTATAGGGCACGCTTCCACCCACGCGGCCGGCCGAGATGGCATTGCCGAGTCGCGTGTTCACTCTGACCGCAAGGAGAGTAAAATGCCGAAGATGAAGACCAAAGCGGCCGCCAAGAAGCGGTTCTCGATGACGGCGACGGGCAAGGTCAAGGCCGGCCCGGCAGGCAAGCGCCATGGCATGATCAAGCGCTCGACGAAATTCATCCGCGACGTGACCGGGACGATGATCCTGTCCGATGCGGACGCGAAGATCGTCAAGAAATACATGCCTTACAACCGCTAAGGAGAACCGGACATGGCACGAGTTAAATCGGGTAAGATCACCCACGCCCGTCACAAGAAGGTTCTGGACGCGGCCAAGGGCTATTATGGCAACCGTTCGCGCAACTTCCGCACCGCGACCCAGGCTGTCGATAAGGCCAACCAATACGCGACGCGCGACCGCAAGACGCGCAAGCGCAACTTCCGCGCGCTGTGGATCCAACGCATCAACGCGGCCGTTCGCGCGGTGGATGCCGAGATGACCTATTCGCGCTTTATCGCCGCGCTGGCGAAAGCCGGGATCGAGGTGGACCGCAAGGTCCTGGCTGATCTGGCCGTTCACGAGCCCGAGGCATTCGCAGCAGTCGTTGCCCAGGCAAAAGCCGCCGCCTGATCCGGGCAGCAGGCTGAACCGACAAGACCCGCGTCGAGAGGCGCGGGTTTTTTCATGTCGAGCTTTGGGAGAGGGACGGGGGCTCTGCCCCCACACCGGGTCGACCCCTTGATGGGGCCGGCCCGGCGTTCCTCCGGGATATTTTGGCACGAAAGAAATGGATCAGGTCGGCGGGAACTTTGCCCGGCTTGGCGGGTTCTGCCGGAGATGCCCTTGGATCGTCCGCTCATTCGCTATCCTGCCCGTGTTCCCCTGCATCGCGAGCCGATGGGGATCGTCGCCAGTGCCGTCACGGCGCGGCGCAATGTGCTGGAACTGATCCCCGAGATCGCCACCCGCCAGCCCATGGTATCCGGCAAGACCGGAAAGCGCTGGCACATGGTCATGGACCCCGAAGCGCTGTGCCAGGTGCTGAAGGATCGCGTGGCGGATTACCCGAAATCTCTGGTGACGCGGTTGATTCTGGAACCGGCCATAGGCAGTTCGATGTTCGTGGCCGAGGGTGCGCATTGGCGTTGGCAGCGCCTTGCCGCCGCGCCCGCCTTTGCCCAGCGGCATGTCGAGGCGCTGGCCCCGGTGATGACTGCCGCCGCCGAAGCCAGCGTCCGCCGGCTTGCTGCCTCGGGCGCCGTGGTCGATGTCTTTGCCGAGACGGTCGCGGCCACGTTCGAGGTGATTTCGGATGTAACCTTTTCCGGCGACGAGGGTTTTGACCGTGACGCGGTGCATCAGGCCATCGACGCCTATATCGCCGGCACCGCGCGGATTTCGGTGCTGGATATATTGGGGCTGCCCGGCTGGATTCCCCGGCCGGGACGGCTGTTCTCGGGCGGCGATCTTCGGCGGATGAAGCGTGTCGCGGACGAGGCGATCAGCGCCCGCGCCCGTAGCGGTCCGCGGCCGATCCCTGATCTGCTGGACCTGTTGCGCGCCGGCGAGGACCCCGAGACGCATCGCCGCATGACCCCGGCCGAGTTGCGCGACAACCTGCTGACCTTCATCGTGGCCGGGCATGAGACCACGGCGCTGACGCTGGCCTGGGCGCTTTATCTGCTGGCCTTTGATCCGCAGGTTCAGGACCGGGCCGCCATCGAGGCCGGATCGATTCTGGGCGACCGGGCGGCGACTGTCGCCGATCTGCCGCATCTGACCTATATCCGTCAGGTGGTCGAGGAGGCGTTGCGGCTTTATCCTCCTGCCGCCTTTCTGTCGCGCACCGCCCGCATCCACGACACTCTGGGAGGGCGCGAAGTGCGGCCCGGCGACACGATCATGCTGCCGATCTATGCCCTGCATCGCCACCATATGCTTTGGGAGGACCCGGATCGTTTCGATCCCGACCGTTTTGCCCCCGGCGCGGTGCGCGATCGCTTTGCCTTTCTGCCCTTCGGCGCCGGTCCCCGGATCTGCATCGGTGCCAGTTTTGCCATGCAGGAGGCAATTATCATCCTGGCGACGCTGGTTGCCCGATTCCGCTTTGAGCTGACTGCGCGCCAACCCCAGCCGCGCATGATCCTGACGCTGCGGCCGCAGGGCGGGGTGTGGCTGAAGGTCACCGAACGCTCTTGAAAGCCCGTCCGGCGCGGGTCAATGTCCGGGCATGATCACCATTTATCACAAACCGACCTGCTCGACCTCGCGCAAGGTCCTGCAGATGATCCGCGACGCTGGCCATGAGCCGGAGGTTATCGACTATGCCCGCGACGGCTGGACCCGCGCCCAGCTTCTGGGCCTGTTTGCCGCAGCCGACGTGTCCCCGCGTCAGGCCCTGCGCGTCAAGGGCACGGATGCGGGGACACGCGGGCTGACGCAGGCCAGCGACGAGGATATCCTGTCCGCCATGGTCGAAAACCCTTTGCTGGTCGAGCGCCCCATTGTTTGCGGCCCCGGCGGTGTGCGGCTTTGCCGTCCGCCCGAGCTGGTGGCGCAGACCTTCGGTCGCTGAGGCTTTTCCCTGCGGCGCCCGCGTGCTAATCGGCGCGGGAACCGCAAGGAAGCCTGCCATGTCCGACCTTACCACCCTTCGCCAGTCCTATCTCGACCGTATCTCAGCCGCCACCGATACCGAGGCGCTGGAACAGGTGCGTCTGGCCGCCCTTGGCAAAAAGGGCGAGATCAGCGGCATGATGAAGGAACTGGGCCGGATGACGCCGGAAGAGCGCCAGACAACCGGTGCCGGCCTGAACCGCCTGAAGGACGAGATCGACGCCGCCTTGCGCGCCCGTCGTCAGGGGTTGGAGGATGCGGCGCTGGACGCCCGGCTGAAGGAAGAATGGCTGGATGTGACCCTGCCGGGCCGTCCGCGCCCCCAAGGCACCATCCATCCCATCAGCCAGGTGACCGAGGAGGTTACCGCGATCTTTGCCGATATGGGATTTCGTGTGGCCGAGGGGCCGCAGATCGAAAGCGACTGGTTCAATTTCGACGCGCTGAACATCCCGCCCGAGCATCCCGCCCGGCAGGAACACGACACATTCTTCATGGCGCGTGGTGCCGATGACCCGCGCCCGCCGCATGTGCTGCGAACCCATACCTCGCCGGTGCAGATCCGGGCCATGCAGGCCACGGGCGCGCCGATCCGGGTGATCTGTCCGGGCCGCGTCTATCGCATGGACATGGACCAGACCCATACGCCGATGTTCCATCAGGTCGAGGGGCTGGCCTTGGGCAAGGATATCTCGATGGCGAACCTGAAATGGACGCTGGAGGAATTCTGCCGCGCCTTTTTTGAGGTGGACGAGGTTGAGTTGCGGTTTCGCGCCTCGCATTTCCCCTTCACCGAGCCCTCGGCCGAGGTCGACATCCGTTGCTCATGGGAGGGCGGTAAGCTGACCATCGGCCAAGGCGAATCCTGGCTGGAGATCCTCGGCTCGGGAATGGTTCATCCCACGGTGCTGGCTGCCGGCGGGATCGACCCCGAGGAATGGCAGGGGTTTGCCTTCGGCATGGGCATCGACCGCATTGCCATGCTGAAATACGGCATTCCCGACCTGCGTGCGTTCTTTGAAAGCGACTTGCGTTGGCTGCGGCATTACGGCTTCGCTCCCGGCGATGTGCCCAGCGTTGCAGGTGGGTTGAGCAGGTAAGCTATAGTTACCCGCGACAGGTTGGCGGCTGATCGGTGCCCGGTTGACCACGGGCGCCTTCGCTGCTGATCGGGCTTCGCGTGTTGATGGGCCACCGGCATGGTTGGAACCCACGCGGTTCTTTTGGGCCGCGCCTTGCACTGGGCTTACCCAAGGGAAGAGCCTAGCCGCCGCCTGATCTCGTCCTTGTCGTCCTGGATCATGCCGGGGATCAGGAACAGGTCGATCAGTGCCCACAGGCAGACCAGGCCGACGAGCGGCCAGCCGATCAGCACCGGCGTCAATAGCCAGCCAAGTCCCCAAAGAAACAGCATCACAAGGCCGCTGACCCAGCGGCCCAGATACATCCGATGCGCGCCGAAGCCCCACAGCAGCAGCGCCAGCAGATAGGCCACCAGCGGCGATCGCGCGTCATTTGCCACCCGATGTTCGATCAGCAATTCCCTGTGGTTGTCCATCGACCCCATGTCCTTGATACGTCCCCCAAAAGATAGGAAGGCCGTTGCCCGGAACAAGATCGGCGCGTGATGCATGTGATAGAGCCTGCGTGATCGGGTTACGGAAATCCGCGTCCTGCCGTCTGGCGCGCACCACCCTACCAATCCGCCGCGCCATGGGTTAAGGGACGCGCAAACGTGACGGAGCGGCCTCCATGAAATTCACCCTCTCCTGGCTCAAGGAGCATCTCGACACCACTGCCTCGCTTGACGAGATCACCGAGGCGCTGACCGATCTCGGCCTCGAGGTCGAGGGCGTGACCGACCCCGCATCGAAGCTGGGGACCTTCACGCTGGCCAAGGTGCTTCATGCCGAGCAGCATCCCGATGCCGACCGGCTGCGGGTCTGCCGCGTGCTGACGGATGAGGGAGAAAAGCAGATCGTCTGCGGCGCGCCCAATGCCCGCGCCGGCATTACCGTGGTGCTGGCCAAGCCGGGCGATTATGTCCCCGGCATCGACGTGACGCTGGGCGTCGGCAAGATCCGCGGCATCGAGAGCCATGGCATGATGGCGTCCGAGCGCGAGCTGGAGCTTTCGGACGAACACAACGGCATCATCGAACTGCCCTCGGGCGAGGTAGGTGAGAAATTCGTGGACTGGCTGGCCGTGAACCGGCCCGAAGCGGTCGATCCGGTGATCGAGATCAAGATCACGCCGAACCGTCCCGATGCGCTGGGTGTGCGCGGCGTGGCCCGCGATCTGGCCGCGCGGGGTCTGGGCACCCTGCGGCCCCTAAAGACCGCGACGGTCCCGGGCAGCTTTGCCTCGCCCATCAAGGTGGTGATCGCGGCGGAAGTTGCTCAGAAAGCGCCGTTCTTCTCGGGCCGTTTGATTCGCGGGGTCAGGAACGGCCCTTCGCCGGAGTGGCTGCAAAAACGCCTGACCGCCATCGGGCTGCGGCCGATCAATACGCTGGTCGATATCACCAACCTGTTCACCTTTGACCTGAACCGGCCGCTGCATGTGTTTGACGCGGCCAAGGTCAAGGGCGACCTGATCGTGCGCCCCTCGGTCGAGGGCGAGGAGATCCTGGCGCTGGACGGCAAGACCTATGCCTTTCCTGCCGGCACCATGATTATCGCCGACGAGAACGGCCCTGAAAGCATCGCCGGCGTCATGGGCGGTGAGCATAGCGGCTGTTCCGAGGACACGGTGAACGTGTTTCTGGAAAGCGCCTATTGGGACCCTGTCGCCATCGCGACGGTGGGCCGGGCGCTGAAGATCAATTCGGACGCGCGCTATCGCTTCGAACGCGGTGCCGATCCTGCCTTCACCCAGCCCGGACTGGAACTGGCGACGCAGATGATTCTGGACCTTTGCGGCGGCGAGGCGTCCGAGGTGGTGACGGCGGGTGCGGTTCCCGACACCACCCGCAGCTACCTGCTGGAGCCCGCGCGCGTCAGCAGTCTGGTCGGCATGGATATTCCCGAGGCCGAGCAGCGCGCCACGCTGGAGGCCCTGGGCTTCCGGCTTGAGGGCGATCGGGCTTTCGTGCCCAGTTGGCGTCCTGACGTGCAGGGCAGCGCCGATCTGATCGAGGAAGTGGCCCGCATCGCCTCTTTGACGCGGCTACAAGGCCAGCCGCTGCCGCGTCCGCAGGCCGGTGTGCCGCAGCCGGTGCTGACGGTGCTGCAACGCCGTGAACAGGCGGCACGACGCATGGCGGCCAGCCTTGGTTACAACGAATGCGTCACCTATAGCTTCATCGACCAAAAGGCGGCGGAACTCTTTGGCGGCGGCGCTGATGCGGTGCGGATCGAAAACCCGATCAGCAGCGAGATGACGCATATGCGTCCCGATCTGCTGCCGGGGCTTCTGGCGGCAGCGGCGCGCAATCAGGCGCGCGGCTTTGCCGATCTGGCGCTGTTCGAATGCGGTCCGGTTTTCTCGGGCGGTGAGCCGGGAGAGCAGGATTTGCATCTTTCCGGCATCCTCGTCGGTGCAACCGCCCCGCGCGACCCCTATGGTTCGCGCCGCAAGGTGGACATCTATGACGCCAAGGCCGATGCCGAGGCGGTGCTGCAAACCGTCGGCGCCCCGGCCAAGGCGCAGATCAACCGCAAGCTGGCGGGCTGGTGGCATCCGGGTCGTGCGGGCAATATCGCGCTGGGGCCGAACGCGCTGGCGACATTCGGCGAGATTCACCCACGCGTGCTGCGGCATTTCGGCATTAAGGGCGCGGCGGTCGGCTTTACCGTGCGTATCGCCGCTGTGCCGCTGCCCAAGGTCAGGACGCCCTCGCGTCCGGCGCTGGTGCTGTCGGATCTGCAGGCGGTCGAGCGCGATTTCGCCTTTGTCGTGGATAGCGGTGTCGAGACGTTGACGCTGGTCAACGCCGCGGCGGGCGCGGACAAGGCGCTGATCGAGCGGGTGACGGTCTTTGACCAGTTCGTCGGTCTTGAGGGCGGCAAGAAGTCCATCGCCATCACTGCGCGCCTGCAGCCCCGGGAAAAGACCCTGACCGATGCCGAGATCGAGGCGGTCAGCGCCAAGATCGTCGAGAAGGTAAGCAAGGCCACCGGCGGCGTGCTGCGGAGCTGAGGGCGGGTTCAAGCCCGTCGAGGATTGGGGAAAGGCCGGGCAGATGTCCCGGCCTTTTCATATGGTTGGGTTTTGAACCCATTGCGGATGGGTTACCTCGTAAGCGGACCCCGGCGCATCAGGCTTCGCTTTTTCACTCCGGTTTGGAGAGACGGTACTCCATCCGATCCGCCAAGGCCCCGTGCCCGGTAGAGCGAAGGCCGGAAATGGCGCCGAGATAGTCGCGTTCCTCGCGGTTTTGGCTCAACTTAGATTTTGCGAGCGTCCGGCTGACATCGATCTTGAAGGCGACGATGCCGCCCAGCATCTGCTCCATATAGTCGGCGGGCGCGTCCGCCATCCGCCACGCCGCCTTTCCGTTTATCCGCCGCTCATGGATGCGTGTCAGCAGACCGACCGCCGCACGTTTGGCGTGGGTGTCATGCTGAAAGTGGATGCCGCCGTGGACGTGGACAACCTGATAGTTCCACGTCGGGACGTGCCGGTGATGCTCGGGCTTGGTGGGATAGAAGTTTGGCGAGACATAGGCGTCATCGCTGCGAAAGATCGCCATCACCTCTTGGCCGTTCAGGATCAGGCGGTGCATGTCGTTGGCCAGTGCCACATGGCCGATCAACGTTCCGTCCGGTGCGGCAAGTAACGGGACATGATTGGCAATCAGACCTTCGGAGGTTTGGGCCACGATACATGCCAGTGGCGAGTGTTCGATGATGGACGCGATCTCAGCCTGGTCGATTTCCTGAAAGTGCGGAGGGATATACATGCCGTGGGTACCATTCTGGAGAGGGGCGCTGCGACGATACTAGGGAATGGCTGCACTGTCTCGCGAGGCAATGCCATGCTGTCGGCCCTGAAAAACGCCCCGAGCCGAGTCGGGGCGTTTTCCATCTCTTATGCCGCGCCGACCTCGATGCCGCGCTGCACGGCAGGGCGGGCGAGGAAACGGTCAAGATAGGCCTGCACATTGGCAAACCCGTCCATGCCGGTTTCCGCCTCGGCCTCATAATTCACCCGCACCGTGCGCAGCCAGGGACCGACCGCCATATCGGCGATGGAATATTCGCCGGTGATCCAGTCGCGCCCCTCAAGCTGGCGGTCAAGCACACCCAGCAGCCGCCGCGCCTCGTTGTAATAGCGGGTGCGGGGACGGGGATCCTCGATCTCGCTGCCCTTGTAGCGGTGGAAATAACCGACCTGGCCGAACATTGGCCCGACACCTCCCATCTGCCACATCAGCCACTGTATGGTGTGATAGCGCGCCGCGCCCTCGGCCGGCAGGAACTTACCAGTCTTGTCGCCAAGATAGATCAGCATGGCGCCGGTTTCGAACAGGCCCATGGGCTCGCCCCCCGGCCCGTTCGGGTCGAGCATCGCCGGGATCTTGTTGTTGGGGTTCAGCGACAAGAACTCGGGGGTGAACTGGTCTTCGGGGTCGCCGATGCTGATGCGGTGGGCGTCGTAATCCAGTCCGCATTCCTCAAGCATGATCGAGGTCTTGATGCCGTTGGGCGTGTTCAGGGTGTAAAGCTGGATGACTTCGGGGCGCCGAGGCGGCCAGCGCCGCGTGATCGGGAATTGGGAAAGTGCCGTCATGTCGTTTCCTGTCCTGTCTCATGTTGCATGGGATGATCGTGATGTGGCAGCCTCGGCCAAAGCACGCGCAACAGGCTTGGAAAGGTAAGTTCATGTTCAAGGAGTTCAAGGAATTCATCGCCCGAGGCAATGTCATTGACCTTGCCGTCGGTATCATCATCGGCGCAGCCTTCACCGCAATCGTGAATTCGCTGGTCGCCGATCTGATCAACCCCATCATCGGGTTGCTGACCGGCGGCACGGATTTCAGCGGCCATTACTTCGTGCTGAAGGGCGAGGTTCCGGATGGCGCCAGCCTGCAGGTGGCGCGCGATTCCGGTGCATCGGTCTTTGCCTATGGCGCCTTCCTCTCGGCGGTCATCAACTTCCTGATCGTCGCATGGGCTGTGTTCCTGCTGGTCAAGGCGGTGAACAGGGTGCAAAGCGCAGCGATCCGCAAGACCGAGGCTGAGGCCGAGGCACCCGCAGGCCCCACGCAAGAGGAACTGCTGATGCAGATCCGCGACGAATTGCGTGCCCGCAACGCCTGACCTGTGCCGTTAGGCAAGGCGACGGTGCAGAGTTTGCACCGTCGCTGTTCTAGCAAAGCCGTTTTTTGTTTATGTCCAGTGCCTGACGGGGCTATTGTCGAAGAAACCGGCGCCGGCCGGCGCCTGCAAGACAGGAATCGCCCCGATGATCGAGCTTGACGCGACGGATCGCCGCATTCTCTCCGTTTTGCAGCGCGATGGGCGCATGACCAATGCGGATCTGGCGAATGAGGTCGGGCTTTCACCCAGTGCCTGCCATCGCCGGGTTCAGCGGCTGGAAGAGGCGGGGGTGATTCGCGGCTATGTCGCGCTGCTGGACGCGCGCAAGCTGGAGCGCCCGACGACCGTCTATGTCGAGATTACCTTGTCAGGTCAGGCCGACGAACTGCTGGAGGCCTTTGAGCGCGCCGTGCGCACCATTCCCGATGTGTTGGAATGCCACCTGATGGCAGGTTCGGCGGATTATCTGCTGAAGGTCGTGGCCCAGGACACCGACGATTTCGCCCGCATCCACCGCCAGCGGCTGGCAAAACTGCCGGGGGTGGCGCAGATGCACTCCTCATTCTCGCTGCGCACGGTGGCTTTCACTACGGCGCTGCCGGTCTGAGACAGCCAAAAAGAAAACCCCCGGCAAGGCGGGGGTTTCCTGAACTGATGTGGTCGCTCGTCTTACAGCGCGCCTTCGCGTTGCGCTTTCTTGCGCGCCAGCTTGCGGGCGCGGCGGACGGCTTCGGCCTTTTCACGGGCCTTCTTGACCGAGGGCTTCTCGAAATGCTGCTTGAGCTTCATTTCACGGAACACCCCCTCGCGCTGAAGTTTTTTCTTCAGAGCACGAAGCGCCTGTTCGACGTTGTTGTCGCGAACACTTACCTGCATGTGGTTGTCACCACCTTCCTAAGTTAGAGTTGAGCTGATTGCAGGACGCGGCCTTCTAGCAAGGCGAATCGGGTTTGTCCAGATTTTCCGGGCCCGCGCCGCACAAGGAAAAGAGGAGAGTGCCATGACGGATGACCGTGAGCGGCTGATCGAGGCCGCCCTGTCCCATGTCATCTTCGAGGGTATGGGTGAAAAAGCCATTGCCGAGGGTGCGCGCGATATCGGCATGGACCCTGCGCTTGCCCGGGTTCATCTGCCGCGCGGCGGGGCGGATCTTGCCGCCGCCTTTCACCGCAAGGGTGATGCCGCGTTGCGTGAATGGCTGGCCGCGCATCCACCCGAGGGGCGGTTTCGCGATCGCATATCCTCGGCGGTGATGCATCGGATCGGGCTCAGCAACCGCGAACTCGCACGGGCGGGCGCGGCGATTCTGGCGCTGCCGCAGAACGCCGCTTTGGGCGCGCGGCTGATATGGGAAACGGCTGATGCGGTTTGGGAAGGACTCGGCGACCGCTCCGAGGACGTGAACTGGTATTCCAAACGCGCAACGCTTTCCGCTGTCTATGGTGCGACGGTGCTGTACTGGCTCGGCGACGATTCGCCCGATGCCGAAGAGACGCGCCGGTTCCTTGACCGCCGCATCGAAGGGGTGATGCGTTTCGAAAATCTCAAGGATCGGGTCAGGGCGCTTCCGGGGGTGACGACACTGAGCGGTCTCGCAACGGGCTGGATCAGGCGGCCGGAAAATCGCAATCTGCCCGGCGAGTTGCGCGCAAACACGCGCGCGGGAACCAAAGGAGGCGATGGGTGATTCCCGACGTAATGCAGGCGGTCGAGATTTCCTCTCCAGGCGGAGCTGAGGTCCTGCGGCCAGTGACGCGGCCCGTGCCGGTGGCCGGACATGGTCAGATCCTGATCCATATTGCCTGGGCCGGGGTGAACCGCCCCGACGTGCTGCAGCGCGCGGGTTCTTATGCGCCGCCTCCGGGTGCCTCGGACCTGCCGGGGCTGGAATGCGCCGGCGTGGTGGCGGGGGTGGGGCCTGGTGTGACGCGCTGGAAGCCCGGCGATCGGGTTTGCGCGTTGCTGCCTGGCGGCGGTTATGCGGAATATGCGACCTGCGCGGCAGAGCACGCCTTGCCGATTCCCGAGGGGCTATCCTTGCGCGTGGCCGCGGCATTGCCCGAAACCGCCTTTACGGTCTGGTCCAATGTGGTGATGCGCGGTGGGCTGCAATCTGGTGAGCGTTTTCTTGTTCATGGCGGCTCGTCTGGTATCGGCACGATGGCGATCCAAATCGCCCGCGCGCTGGGGGCGCGAGTTTGGGCTACGGCCGGTTCGGCAGAGAAATGCGCTTCCTGCGAAAAGCTGGGTGCAATCGCGATCAATTATCGTAACGAGGATTTCGTCGCCGTGCTGCGTAAAGCAGGCGGTGCCGACCTCATTCTGGACATGGTGGGCGGCGACTATATCGGCCGCAACATCAGATGCTTGGCGGATGATGGGCGGCTGGCGATGATCGCCTTCCTGGCCGGTCCCAAGGCCGAGATCAATTTTGCCCAGATCATGACGCGCCGTCTATCGGTGACGGGCTCGACCCTGCGCCCGCAATCCGACCGGGCAAAGGCGCGCATCGCCCGGGAATTGTACGAGCGGCTCTGGCCGCTGGTCGAGGCGGGGGCGGTACGTCCGCTGATCGATAGCATATTCCCGCTTGGCCAGGCGGCCGATGCACATCGCCGCATGGAGGGCAGTGCCCATATCGGCAAGATCCTGTTGCAGGTTTCGGCCGAAAATTGATCCGTTGGCGCGTCTGGTTCGATTCGGTGCCTCCGGCGGGGATATTTAGACACAAAAGAAAAGCACACACCCCGCCCGCCGGAGCTGAAGGCTGGGGTGTGGCTTCTTCCGTGACGGCCATCGGCGTCCCCGCCTGTTCCGTGATACCAGGCTGGCAGAAAATCCCTAAGATCAGATTAACAGCTTCTTTCGTGCCTAAATATCCCCGCCGGAGGCATCATGCCCCTTCAGCTAGCGGGGCGCGGCCATCAGGAAACTGCCCGTGCAATCACGTCGCGTATCCGGTGCGCAGGCGCGGGGTTCCAGATCGCGGGTCAGGCAGATGCGGACCTCTTGCAGGGCGTGGCCCCGGCAGGTCACGGTTATGCCATCGTGAGTAAGGTCCGGGTTGGCTTCAATAAAGGCATCCTCCACCACCCTGGCGGGTAGCATCACGTCGCGGTTGAGTTGACGCAGCGCTTCGGGGAGCGCGATTCGATCGGCAGCTTCGCGGGTCAGGGCGAAATACTCCTGTCCCGACAGGCCCGAGCAGCGGCCATGTTTCTTCCATTGATACCATGCCAGCCCGTCTGAACCCATCAAATCCGCTATGCCGCGGGTCTCGTGGCGCAAGGGTGCGCGTGCATCGGTTGGGCAATCCTCGGGCCAGCCGCGCTCGTATTGCGGCCAGAGGCCGTGAACGACAAAACCGGTACGCCGGCCGGCCGCGCACTGCCGGGCCTGGCTTGCATCACCCTCGGCCGTGCACCAAGTGGGTGACCAACTCAGCGACAGCACGTAATAGTCGAACCGTCCCGAGGCATCCTGGGCCTGGGTGGGTGGGGCGAGAAGCAGGGCGGCAATCAGGGCAAGCAGTCTCATGATGCCGAACCTAGCGGCAGGTTATGCGGCTTGCCATGAAATTCAGGCTTTATTTTGACCCTTTTCGGCCGTATATAACGCGTCAATCCCCCGAAAATGGAATGGCGCCCGCCGAAAGCCGTTTTCCCGGCCGGAAGAGATATTGTTAAGGAGAAGGTCATGAACAAGCCGCTGATGGCCAAGGCCACCGCCGTCTGGCTGGTCGATAACACGACACTGAGCTTCAAGCAGATCGCCGATTTTTGTGGCATGCACGAGCTTGAGGTCCAAGGCATCGCCGACGGCGACGTGGCGGTCGGCGTCAAGGGATTCGACCCCGTTGCCTCGAACCAACTTGATGCGTCCGAGATCGAGAAGGGTCAGAAGGATCCGCGTTACAAGCTGAGACTGAAGCACAATCCCGCTGCCGAGGGCGAGGAGAAGCGCCGCGGCCCGCGTTACACGCCGCTTTCCAAGCGTCAGGATCGGCCCGCTGCCATTCTGTGGCTGGTCAAGTTCCACCCCGAGCTTGCCGATTCGCAGATATCGAAACTGGTGGGCACGACCAAGCCGACCATCGCCTCGATTCGTGATCGGACGCATTGGAACATCCAGAATATCCAGCCCATCGACCCGGTGGCGTTGGGGCTTTGCCGCCAATCCGAGCTGGATACCGCCGTGCAAAAGGCTGCAAAACGCAAGGCCGCCGAAGGTGGTGCGATGACCGACGACGAACGTCGCAAGCTGCTTTCGACCGAAACCTCGCTTGCCATGTCGGATGAGCCTCGTTTGCCCAGCTCGATCGCCGGGCTGGAAAACTTCAGCCTCAGCAGGGATGAAGACAAGCCCGAACCGGAAGAGAAGCTGGATGCGGACAGTTTCTTCAACCTGCCCGATGCGGATGACGACGACGACGAAGAAGGCCGCTGATCGTAAAACCCCGGAGCATCTGCCCCGGGGTTTTTTCTTGTCGGTCAGATCGACAGGCAGATGTATTTCATTTCCAGATAATCCTCGATGCCGTGGCGCGAACCTTCGCGGCCCAGACCGGACTGCTTGACGCCGCCGAAGGGCGCGACCTCGGTCGAGATAATGCCGGTGTTCACGCCGACAATGCCGTATTCCAGCGCCTCTTGCACCCGGGTGATGCGGCCGATGTCGCGGGCATAGAAATACGAGGCGAGGCCGAAGATCGTCGCGTTGGCGCGTTCGACCGCCTCGTCTTCTGTGTCGAATTTGAAAAGCGGGGCAAGTGGACCGAAGGTTTCTTCGGTCGCTACCTTCATCTTGTCGGTAATGCCGGTGACGACGGTCGGGTCGAAAAAGAGCCCGTCGCGCGCTTTGCCGCCGGTGACAACGGTGGCGCCGCCCTGGACCGCGTCCTGAATGTGCTCCTGCACCTTCTCGACCGCGTCTTGGTTGATCAGGGGGCCGGTGGTGACGCCTTCCTCGAGCCCGTCTCCGACTTGCAGCTTGTCCACCGCTGCCGCCAGTTTTTTCGCAAACTCTTCGTAGACGCCGGCTTGCACATAGATGCGGTTGGCACAAACACAGGTCTGGCCGTTGTTGCGGAATTTCGAGGCCATGGCACCCTCGACCGCCGCATCCAGATCTGCGTCGTCAAAGACGATGAAGGGCGCATTGCCGCCCAGTTCCATTGAGCATTTCAGCACCTGATCGGCGGCCTGACGCAAAAGGATGCGGCCCACCTCGGTCGAGCCGGTAAAGGTAAGTTTGCGGATCAGCGGGTTTTCGCAGAATTCCTTGCCGATATCCGACGAACGCGACGAGGTCACGATGCTGAATAGTCCCTTTGGGATGCCGGCGCGCTCGGCCAATACGGCAAGAGCCAATGCGGAGAGTGGTGTTTCAGCGGCGGGGCGGCCGACAAAGCCACAGCCCGCGGCGATGGCTGGCCCGCATTTGCGCGTAATCATCGCATTGGGGAAGTTCCAGGGCGTGATCGATCCGACCACACCGATGGGCTGGCGGATCACCGTCAGCCTTTTGTCGGGCAGGTGGCCGGGGATCGTTTCGCCATAGATGCGCTTGGCCTCTTCGCCGAACCATTCGATGAAGCTGGCGCCATAGGCGATCTCGCCCTTGGCTTCGGGCAGCGGCTTGCCCATCTCGGCTGTCAGGATCTTGCCCAGATCGTCCTGGTTTTCCATCATCAAGTCGAACCATTTGCGCATGACCTGTGCGCGCTCCTTGGCAGTGCGGGCGGTCCAACCCTTCATCGCCTGTGCTGCTGCTGCAATGGCGCGTTTGACCTCGGCGCGGGACAGGTCCGCCACCTCGGCGATGATGTCGCCCCGCGCAGGGTTCACCACCGAAAAGGTCTTGCCGTCATCGGCGTCTATCCATTCGCCGGCGACATAGGCACGGGTCTGCAACAGCGAGGGGTCTTTCAGCAACATCTTCAAGTCGGTGGCATGCTTGTTCATGGCGGGACTCCTTCCATTCCTGTTGGGCGCAGGCTTGCGCTTTTGCCGGGTTAACGCAAGCCGCCGCGGATTCGGCCGAGGATCGAGGATTTGTGATGAACCGGATCGGGATTTGGGGCGTTTGCACCTTATCGTCAGGCTTTCCCTCTTGGCGTATGCGACTGGGGCGGCGCTTCTCTCGGGCGCCGCCCTTTTCCTTGCTTCTTTTCGCCGTCGATGCGGACTATTCCTTGCGGGAGATCGGATATCGGCCGGTCCTTTGGGTATTTGGACAACGAAGAAGATGCAGGAACTGGATCAGCTTAAAGCCTTGGGTGATGCCGGCAAAGCGGTAGAAATGGCGGCCTATCATAAGGCTGACCGTTCCTATTTGGGTGTGGCGGTGCCGGTGATCGACGAACTTGCGCGCGGCTGGCGGGCCGGGCTGGATGTGCCCGAACGGGTGGATCTGGCGCGACGGCTATGGGACAGCGATGTGCATGAGGCCCGGATTGCCGCGGCAAAGCTGCTTACCCAGGCACGCATACGGCCGGATGAGGCGGCATGGCGGCTGATCGCATCCTGGGTGCCACAATTCGATAGCTGGGCGATTGCAGATCACGCCATGAAGGCGGGTGAGCGGCGTCTGCGGGCCGTGCCCGAGCGGCTGGACGAGGTTGAGCTATGGCTGGAGGATCCCAGTTTCTGGGTGCGCCGCGCCGCGCTGGTGGGAACCCTGCCGTGGACGCATATCCGCAATCCCAAGCCGCAGGATCTGCAGCAGCGCGAGCGGATATTGTCCTGGCTTGTTCGGCTGGCCGACGACCGCGAATGGTTCGTTCAAAAGGCTATCGGTTGGTGGTTGCGTGAATTGTCCAAGCATGACCCGCAGTGTGTGCGTGATTGGTTGATGGCACATGGCGTGCGGCTGAAACCCTTTGCCCGGCGCGAGGCGGGGCGCTGGTTGCCGGAGAATAGGAAGGATCCGGGCGCTGGGGCAGATCAGCTTCCATAGACTTCGATTGCGGGCAAATCGGTCAGGCTGACGCCGATCAACTGCAATGCGGGCAACGAGACCTGGCTGCCCCCGCTGGCCGGCCCGTCCAGTGGGATCAGGCGCACCTTGGCGGATTTGCCATTCGCGGGGTTTACGATGCGCCCATCGGTTTCGGATTTCACCAGCGGGGTCTTGATCCAGAATCCGGGTTGCGACGGGTCGCCAAGCGAAGCGATGGTCGTGCCGAGCCGGCGTTCGCTGGTCGCGGGCTGGGCGGCTGCTGCAGCCCTTTGCGCCGGCGTCGTCGTGTCGAATTCGGCCGCAGTCCGCGCGGCGGGCGAGGGGCGTGCAGCTGTGGTCAGCGTCTTGGCCGGGGTGACCGGGGCGGTTCCGCCAGGTGCCCCCCCTTCGGCACCGCCATCGCTGCCGATTGTGCGGGGGGCTGTCTGCGACGTTTTGTCCGCAGGGGTGCACGCGGCCAGTGCCAACAGCATCAGCGCGCCCAGAAGGCGCAGGATCGGCGTGGTCATTGGCAATTCCCTTGTCTTTTATCATCATCTTTCTGGTCGGGACCGAGGCTAGACCCCGGTGGCCCCCTCTGTCCACCGCAGCTTGAATTCGTGGTTACGAGATGGTCAACGAATCGGCTGTCTTGTGCCGATGCCGGCCTGCGCCTATCTTTGATCCATGGACGTGCATGCCCCATTGATAGACCCATTCGCCAGACCGATCACCTACCTGCGGGTGTCGGTGACGGATCGATGCGATTTCCGCTGCACCTATTGCATGGCAGAGCACATGCAATTCCTGCCAAAGCGTGACTTGCTGACCTTGGAAGAGCTGGATCGGCTCTGCTCCGCCTTTGTCGGGCTGGGTGTGCGCAAGCTGCGGGTCACGGGCGGCGAGCCGCTGGTCCGGCGCAATATCATGGAGTTTTTTCGCGCCATGTCGCGCCATCTGGGCGCCGGGCTGGACGAGCTGACGCTGACCACCAACGGCAGCCAATTGGCCCGCTTTGCCTCTGAACTGGTGGACTGCGGTGTAAGGCGGGTGAATATCTCGCTGGATACGCTGGATGAGGGTCGGTTTGCGCAAATCACCCGCTGGGGCAGATTGCCGCAGGTGTTGCAGGGGATCGAGGCTGCGAAGGCCGCCGGTATGCGGGTCAAGATCAACACCGTCGCGCTCAAGGGCTTTAACGAGGATGAACTGTTCCCCCTGATCGACTGGTGTGCGGATCAGGGCCACGATCTGACCTTTATCGAGGTCATGCCCATGGGCGAGATGGGCGAGGACGAAAGGCTGGACCAATATTGGGCGCTTTCCGACCTTCGTACCCGGTTGGCGGAACGATTCACCCTGACGCCCTTGGCCGAGCGCACTGGTGGGCCGGCGCGCTATGTCCGTCTTGAGGAAACCGGTCAGAAGATCGGCTTCATCACCCCGCTGACGCATAATTTCTGCGAAAGCTGCAACCGGGTGCGCATCACCTGCACGGGCGAATTGTTCATGTGCCTTGGGCAGGAGGATCGTGCCGACCTGCGTAGCCCCTTGCGGGGCAGTCTGGGCGATGCACCTTTGCGCGCCGCCATCCGCGATGCCATCGGCCGCAAGCCCAAAGGCCATGATTTCGACTACTCCCGACGTCATGTCGCCGGGCAGGTCAGCCGTTTCATGAGCCATACCGGCGGTTAATAGCTGGCCCCGTCCACCTGCTGGCTGGCCAGATCACGCGGATTGACGCCCGCGAGACAATTCACGTTCACCGCGACCATCTCGACCCCGTCCGGCCCCTTGCCCAAGGCATAGGATTCAACGCCGCAGGTCGGGCAAAAGCGGTGGCGGATCTGTTGTCGATTGAACAGGTATTCCGTTACCGGCCCGTCGCTGGTCAGGTGAAAGTCCGCCATGGGCACGAAGGTCAGCACAAAGCCCATGCGCTGGCATCGCGAGCAGTTGCAGGTAAAGGTCTTGTCCAAATCGGCATCCACCTCGTATGCGATGCTGCCGCATTGGCAGGTGCCAATGTAATGCTGTCGGGCCATGGGAAACTCCGTTCGCGACTCGGGCCTATGGTGGCGTGATCAGCCCATGGTCGCAAGCAGAAATGTTCCCTAGTTGTTCTATTTGAGGTTGCCATTTGGCTGTGGATGCCTATCTCTTGCGCTTGGCGGAATCAGGACGTGACGATGGAACAGAAGTTCATCGAGGTTCGCGGCGCGCGCGAGCATAATCTGAAGAACGTGGACATGGATATTCCGCGCGACAGGCTGGTGGTCATCACCGGGCTGTCCGGTTCGGGTAAATCCTCGCTGGCCTTCGACACGATTTATGCCGAGGGGCAAAGGCGTTACGTCGAAAGCCTGTCGGCCTATGCCCGGCAATTCCTGGACATGATGGGCAAGCCGGACGTGGACCATATCTCGGGCCTGTCGCCGGCGATTTCCATCGAGCAGAAGACGACGTCGAAAAACCCACGCTCGACCGTGGGCACGGTGACCGAGATATATGACTATCTGCGGCTTTTGTTCGCACGCGCAGGCACGCCCTATTCGCCGGCGACCGGCCTGCCCATCGAGGCGCAGCAGGTGCAGGACATGGTGGACCGGGTGATGGAGATGCCCGAGGGCACGCGCGCCTATCTGCTGGCACCCATCGTTCGCGACCGCAAAGGGGAATATCGCAAAGAATTCCTTGAGTTGCGCAAGCAGGGCTTCCAGAGGGTCAAGGTCAACGGCGAGTTCTACGAACTGGACGAACCGCCCGCGCTCGACAAGAAGTTCCGGCACAATATCGACGTGGTGGTGGACCGCATCGTCGTGCGCGAAGGCATGGAGACGCGGCTGGCCGACAGTTTCCGCACCGCGCTGGACCTTGCCGACGGCATCGCACTGCTGGAGACCGCCGGGGGCGAGACAGGGGATGAAAATGGCGCGGCTGAGGGTGAGCGGATCACCTTCTCGGAGAATTTTGCCTGCCCAGTCAGCGGCTTTACCATTCCCGAGATCGAACCGAGGCTGTTTTCATTTAACGCCCCTTTCGGAGCCTGTCCGGTCTGCGACGGGCTGGGGATGGAGCTGTTTTTCGACGACCGGCTGGTCGTGCCCGATTCGGCGCTTTCGGTGGCGCAGGGGGCGATTGCGCCTTGGGCAAAGTCGAAATCTGCCTATCTGACCCAGACCGTCAACGCGCTGGCCCGATTCTATGGCTTCGACAAAAAGACGCCGTGGAAGGATCTGCCGGAACAGGTCCGCGAAATGTTCCTGCGCGGCTCGGGTCAGGATGAGATTCCGTTCCGCTTCGACGATGCCGGCCGCATCTACGAGGTCACCCGCCAGTTCGAGGGCGTGATCCCCAATATGCAGCGGCGGCTGCGCGAAAGCGACTCGGCCTGGGTGCGGGAGGAGTTCGAGAAATACCAGAACAACCGCCCCTGCGGCGTATGTCAGGGTTACCGGCTTAAGCCCGAGGCACTGGCGGTAAAGATCGCCGGAGCGCATATTGGCAATGTCACCGAGCTTTCGATCAAAGAGGCGTTGGCTTGGGTCGAGGGTGCGCCGAAGCACCTGAGCAAGCAAAAGAATGAAATTGCTGCGGCGATTCTCAAGGAAATCCGCGAAAGACTGGGTTTTCTGGTCAACGTGGGGCTGGATTATCTGACGCTTTCCCGCGCGGCGGGCACGCTTTCAGGTGGGGAAAGCCAGCGCATCCGGCTGGCCAGCCAAATTGGTTCGGGGCTGACCGGGGTGCTGTATGTGCTGGACGAACCTTCGATCGGGCTGCATCAGCGCGACAATGATCGCTTGCTGGCGACTCTGAAGGGGCTGCGGGATCAGGGCAATTCAGTGCTGGTGGTCGAGCATGACGAGGACGCGATTCGCCACGCCGATTACGTCTTTGACATTGGTCCGGGGGCGGGGGTTCATGGCGGCCAGATCGTCGCCAGGGGGACACCGGCCGAGATTGCCGCCGATCCTTGCAGCCTGACCGGGCAATATCTGTCCGGTGCGCGTGAAA
Source organism: Paracoccus methylovorus (assembly GCF_016919705.1). Lineage (NCBI taxonomy): Bacteria > Pseudomonadati > Pseudomonadota > Alphaproteobacteria > Rhodobacterales > Paracoccaceae > Paracoccus > Paracoccus methylovorus. The sequence continues at coordinate 1,703,233 of NZ_CP070368.1, read as the reverse complement.
TCCCGACCCCGGCCGAGCGGCGCAGGGGCAACGGCAAGGCAGTAAAGGTGGTCGGCGCGACCGGCAACAACCTCAAGAACGTTACGGCCGAGTTTCCGCTGGGCAAGTTCGTCTGCGTCACGGGTGTTTCGGGTGGCGGCAAATCCACGTTGACCATCGAGACCCTGTTCAAAACCGCCAGCCTGCGGCTAAATGGCGCACGCCAGACCCCGGCCCCCTGCGAGACTATCAAGGGGTTGGAATATCTGGATAAAGTCATCGACATCGACCAGCGCCCCATCGGGCGCACGCCGCGGTCGAACCCGGCAACCTATACTGGCGCCTTTACTCCGATCCGCGACTGGTTTTCGGGTCTGCCCGAGGCCAAGGCGCGGGGCTATAAGCCCGGTCGCTTCAGCTTCAACGTCAAGGGCGGCCGCTGCGAAGCCTGCCAGGGCGATGGCGTCATCAAGATCGAGATGCATTTCCTGCCCGACGTCTATGTCACCTGCGAGACCTGCAAGGGCAAACGTTATAATCGCGAGACGCTCGAGGTCACCTTCAAGGGCAAGTCCATTGCCGATGTGCTGGACATGACGGTGGAGGATGCACAGGAGTTCTTCAAAGCCGTGCCCTCGATCCGCGAAAAGATGGATGCGCTGGTCGAGGTGGGGCTGGGCTATATCAAGGTTGGCCAGCAGGCGACCACCCTGTCCGGCGGCGAGGCGCAGCGTGTCAAGCTGTCCAAGGAACTGTCCCGGCGCGCCACCGGCAAGACGCTGTATATCCTGGATGAGCCGACGACCGGGTTGCATTTCGAGGATGTGCGCAAGCTGTTGGAAGTACTGCATTCCTTGGTCGATCAGGGCAATACGGTGGTGGTGATCGAACATAATCTGGACGTGATCAAGACCGCCGACTGGATCATCGACATCGGCCCCGAGGGCGGCGACGGTGGGGGTCGTATCATCGCCACCGGCACACCGGAAGAGGTGGCCGAAGTGTCGGAAAGCCATACCGGTCGCTATCTGGAGCCGATGCTTAGATCCGCCCGCACCCGCGCCGCAGAATAGGCGCGGCCGTCGTGCTGAGCCCGGCCCGCGCCTGAAGGATGCTGATCGCCTTGGGGTGGTGCGCTGGCCGGCGCATGTGGCTTGCCGCTCGCAGGATTCGGGCCCAAGTTGCCCTGGGGCGGCGCAAGCTGCACTTCGATCACTCTAACTGGGATAGCTGAGTAAAATACCACGAAAATTCAGCGCCTGAACGCGCGCATTTGTCGCGTTGTGGTGGCCGCAAAGCGGGCATGACGCTGGGCGGCACCGTTGACCATATCCGCGACCAAGGATAAACGGACTGCAGCCAAACCCATCGCGGGGTGCCAGTCGGGTTCCTGCGAGCGAAAGGGAGCCCAACCCAGTGGAATACCTGCTGCAAGAATATCTGCCGATCCTGGTTTTTCTGGGAATGGCCTCGGCTCTTGCCATCGTGCTGATTCTGGCCGCGGCGGTCATCGCCGTGCGCAACCCCGACCCGGAAAAGGTCAGCGCCTATGAATGCGGTTTCAACGCCTTTGACGATGCGCGGATGAAATTCGACGTCCGCTTCTATCTGGTGTCGATCCTGTTCATCATCTTTGACCTTGAAGTGGCTTTCCTGTTTCCTTGGGCGGTCAGCTTTGCCAACCTGTCGGATGTGGCGTTCTGGGGCATGATGGTGTTTCTGGCCGTTCTGACCGTGGGCTTTGCCTATGAATGGAAGAAGGGGGCGCTGGAATGGGCGTGATGACCGGATCCAACACTGCCGGCGTCGATCGTGAATTCGCTACCGCCGAGCTTAACCGCGAGTTGCAGGACAAAGGTTTCCTGCTGACCACGACCGAGGATATCATCAACTGGGCGCGCAACGGCTCGCTGCACTGGATGACTTTCGGTCTGGCCTGCTGCGCGGTCGAGATGATGCAGGCCTCGATGCCGCGCTATGACCTGGAACGCTTCGGGACCGCGCCGCGCGCCTCGCCGCGGCAATCGGACCTGATGATCGTCGCGGGGACGCTGACCAACAAGATGGCGCCGGCGTTGCGCAAGGTCTATGACCAGATGCCCGAGCCGCGCTATGTGATCTCGATGGGTAGCTGTGCCAATGGCGGCGGCTATTACCATTATTCCTATTCCGTTGTGCGCGGCTGCGACCGCATCGTGCCAGTGGACATCTATGTGCCGGGCTGCCCGCCGACCGCGGAGGCGTTGCTTTATGGCATCCTGCAACTTCAGCGCCGCATCCGGCGCACCGGCACGCTGGTGAGGTGAGCCATGACCGAAATCATCTCTGACCAAGCCCTGCTGGAACTGGCCGAGCATATCTCGCTGCGCCGCCAAAACGACGTGATCTCGACCCAGATCGCGTTCGGCGAATTGACGGTGAATGCCACGTTGTCGGGCGTGATCGGCCTGATCGAGTTTCTGCGCAGCGATCCGAACTGCCGCTTTTCCACGCTGATCGACATCACCGCGGTGGACAATCCGGCACGTCCGGCGCGTTTCGACGTCGTCTATCACCTGCTGTCGATGTATCAGAACCAGCGCATCCGCGTGAAGGTCCAGGTGCGCGAGGACGAGTTGGTCCCCAGCCTGACCGGGGTCTTTCCCGGTGCCGGCTGGTATGAGCGTGAGGTGTTCGACCTGTTCGGCATCTTGTTCTCGGGCCACGCAGACCTGCGCCGCATCGTCACCGACTATGGTTTTCGCGGCCACCCGCTGCGCAAGGATTTCCCGACCACCGGCTATGTCGAGGTTCGCTGGAGCGACATCGAAAAGCGTGTGGTCTATGAGCCGGTGAATCTGGTGCAAGAATACCGCCAGTTCGACTTCCTGTCCCCGTGGGAGGGCGCGAAATACGTGCTTCCGGGTGACGAGAAGGCGCCGGAGGCGAAGAAGTGACCGCAGCCGCGCAGCCAATCTGCGCGCCACGCATCGGATTTGAGGGCTGACCATGGACGGCGACATCCACAAGAACAGCTACGACGACGGCTCGATGGACGCCCTGACCGGCGAGCAGAGCATCCGTAACTTCAACATCAACTTCGGCCCGCAGCACCCTGCCGCGCACGGCGTGCTGCGCATGGTGCTGGAGCTGGACGGTGAGATCGTCGAGCGTGCCGACCCGCATATCGGCCTGCTGCATCGCGGCACCGAAAAGCTGATGGAAAGCCGCACCTACCTGCAAAACCTGCCCTACCTGGACCGGCTGGATTATGTTGCGCCGATGAACCAGGAGCATGCTTGGTGCATGGCCATCGAGCGGCTGACCGGCACGGAGATTCCGCGCCGCGCCAGCCTGATCCGGGTGCTTTATTCCGAAATCGGCCGCATCCTGAACCACCTGATGGGCGTCACAACCGGCGCCATGGACGTCGGCGCGCTGACTCCACCGCTTTGGGGGTTCGAGGCACGCGAAGAGCTGATGATCTTTTATGAACGCGCCTGCGGTGCGCGGCTGCATGCCGCCTATTTCCGCCCGGGCGGGGTGCATCAGGATCTGCCGCCCGATCTGTTGGACGATATCGAGGAGTGGTGCGAGCGTTTCCCGCGTCTGGTCGACGATCTCGACACGCTGCTGACCGAAAACCGTATCTTCAAGCAGCGGCTGGTCGATATCGGCATCGTCACCGAAGAGGATGCGCTGGATTGGGGCTATACCGGCGTCATGGTGCGCGGCTCGGGCTTGGCTTGGGATCTGCGGCGGGCGCAACCCTATGAATGTTATGACGAATTCGATTTCCAGATTCCGATCGGCAAGAACGGCGACTGCTATGATCGCTATCTGTGCCGCATGGCCGAGATGCGCGAATCCTGCAAGATCATGCAGCAGGCCGTGAAAAAACTGCGTGCCGAGCCTGCGGGCGACGTTCTGGCCCGTGGCAAGCTGACGCCCCCCAAGCGCGCCGAAATGAAGCGCGACATGGAAAGCCTGATCCATCACTTCAAGCTTTATACCGAAGGTTTCCGGGTTCCGGCGGGCGAGGTCTATGCCGCCGTCGAGGCGCCCAAGGGCGAATTCGGCGTCTATCTGGTGGCCGATGGCACCAACAAGCCTTGGCGTGCCAAGCTGCGCGCGCCCGGTTTCGCGCATCTTCAGTCGATCGACTGGATGTCGCATGGCCATATGCTGGCTGACGTCCCGGCGATCATCGCCACGCTCGACATCGTTTTCGGAGAGGTTGACCGCTGATGCTGCGCCGTCTGTCCCCCATCCAGCCGGACTCGTTCGAGTTCACGCCCGCCAATCTGGAATGGGCCCGCGCCCAGATGACCAAATACCCGGAAGGCCGCCAGCAATCGGCGATCATCCCGGTGTTGTGGCGCGCACAAGAGCAGGAGGGCTGGCTAAGCCGGCCCGCCATCGAATATTGCGCCACCCTTCTGGGCATGCCCTATATCCGGGTGCTGGAGGTCGCGACCTTCTACTTCATGTTCCAGCTTTATCCGGTTGGCTCGGTCGCCCATATCCAGATCTGCGGTACCACCACCTGCATGATCTGCGGCGCAGAGGATTTGATCCGGGTTTGCAAGGAAAAGATCGCACCTGATGCGCATACGCTTTCCGCCGATGGTCGTTTCAGCTGGGAAGAGGTCGAATGCCTCGGCGCCTGCACCAACGCGCCCATGGCCCAGATCGGCAAGGATTTCTACGAAGATCTCACGGCCGAGAAACTTTCCGCGCTGATCGACAGCTTTGTCGCTGGTGAAGTGCCCGTGCCGGGTCCGCAGAACGGTCGCTTCTCGTCCGAGCCGCTGGGCGGTCCGGTTGCGCTGGCCGATCTGAAGGGTGGCGAGGCGCATAATGCCAGCGTCGCGCGCGCGTTGCGGCTGGAAGACACGATCAAGCGCATCGACGGCACCGAGTTGCCGATCGCAACGCCTTGGCTTGCCGCGCATAACGGCGCCTAATTTCGCACAGGAGCGGTCGGGTTACGATGGAACGGGCAGAGTGCAACAGAAACTGCTGGATCTCGGCGGCAATCGCCGGGGTGGTAGTGCTGTTGTTCACAGCCGGCCTCGGCGATTTGCACTGGTTGGCTGGCGTATTTCTGGGCATCGTGACTTTTGTGCTGTTGGGCGCGCTGCTGGTCTGGCTGCTCTGCCATGACCGGCCCGAGCTTTTCCAAGAGAGTAAGGGCCTGACCGGCACCGACTGGCAACGTGCCGCCATGGAAAGTCAGCCCGAGGCGCTTCTGGTCAGCGGCTCGCTGGGACCAGAGGTTCCGCCCCCGGGCGCGCAGATGCCCATTGTCGCTGGGGCGCTGCCCGCGCAATCCCCTGCGCCAAAGCCTGCGTCTGTGCCCGAAGCAGAGGTAATCCCTGATTTGCCGCTGCCGGCTGACGATCTGAAGCGGATCAAAGGCATCGGTCCCAAGCTTTCGGACCGACTGAAGGAACACGGCGTCACCCGCTATGAACAGATAGCTGCCTGGGATGCGGCTATGGTCGCCGATTTCGCGCAACGGTTGGGACGACTGGGCGGGCGTATCGAGGCCGATGATTGGGTTGGTCAGGCGAGGCTTCTGGCGACGGGGGGCGAGACCGCCCATTCCCGGAGCGTGGACAAGGGCGAGGTCGGCTGATGGCCCGCCAGGCAGGACATGATGCGCCGCATGGGGGTAGGGCCGCTGCGGCGGATGCCCGGCAGATGCGGCTGGTGGCGTCGGTGATCGCCGCGACCGTGGCATTGTGGCTTGGGGTGCAATGGCTGGGGGGTCAGCAGGACTGGCCCGCGAAATACGCCTTTCTCGCCGATCTGATGGCGATTGGGGCCTTGATCTGGTCACTCGCGGTGACCTGGCGGATCTGGCGGCGGCGCAATGCGTCCTCGCAGGGACAAGGATAAGACGATGCTGAACGATCAGGACCGGATCTTTAGGAACCTTTACGGCATGGGCGACCGCAGCCTGTCCGGCGCGAAAATGCGCGGCTGCTGGGACGGCACCGCCGGGATCATCCAGCGCGGGCGGGACAAGATCATCGACGAGATGAAGGCCTCGGGCCTGCGCGGCCGTGGCGGCGCGGGTTTCCCCACCGGCATGAAATGGTCTTTCATGCCCAAGGAATCGGATGGCCGCCCCTCGTATCTGGTCATCAACGCCGACGAATCCGAGCCTGCGACCTGCAAGGACCGCGAGATCATGCGTCACGATCCGCACACGCTGATCGAGGGCGCGCTGATCGCCAGCTTCGCCATGGGCGCACATGCGGCCTATATCTATATCCGGGGCGAATTCATCCGTGAACGCGAGGCGCTGCAAGCCGCCATCGACGAATGTTATGACGCCGGTCTTTTGGGCCGCGATGCCGCCGGTTCGGGCTGGGATTTCGACCTTTACCTGCATCATGGCGCGGGCGCCTATATCTGCGGTGAGGAAACGGCGCTGCTGGAATCGCTGGAAGGCAAGAAAGGCATGCCGCGCATGAAGCCGCCGTTCCCGGCGGGCGCGGGGCTTTACGGTTGCCCGACCACGGTGAACAACGTCGAGTCGATCGCGGTGGTGCCGACCATCCTGCGCCGCGGTGCAGAATGGTTCGCCGGTTTTGGTCGCCCCAACAACGCGGGCGTGAAATTGTTCGGCCTGACTGGCCATGTGAATGCCCCTTGTGTGGTCGAAGAGACCATGTCCATTCCCATGCGCGAGTTGATCGAAAAGCATGGCGGTGGCATTCGCGGCGGCTGGAAGAACCTCAAGGCGGTGATCCCCGGCGGCGCCTCTTGTCCCGTGCTGACGGCGGAACAGTGTGAAAATGCCATCATGGATTACGACGGCATGCGCGAGCTGCGCTCCTCCTTTGGCACCGCCTGCATGATCGTCATGGACCAGTCCACCGATGTGGTGAAGGCGATCTGGCGGCTGTCGAAATTCTTCAAGCATGAAAGCTGCGGCCAGTGCACCCCGTGCCGCGAGGGCACCGGCTGGATGATGCGGGTGATGGAGCGTCTGGTGCGCGGCGAAGCCGAGATCGAGGAAATCGATATGCTCTTCGACGTAAGCAAGCAGGTTGAAGGCCATACCATCTGCGCGCTTGGCGATGCAGCAGCCTGGCCGATCCAGGGCCTGATCCGCAATTTCCGTGAAGAGATCGAGGATCGCATCAAGGCGCGCCGCACCGGCCGCATGGGCGCGATGGCGGCGGAGTAAGCGATAATGGCGACCGGTTTTTCCATTTCGGCATGGTTGACCCCCAAGGGGGACAGCCCGCGCCTGTGCGCGTGCCGGAAAGGCCGGATAACATCGCCTTCACCCCTTGGTGTCGAACCCGGGCGACGCCTGCGTGTTATGGACAAGTTCCATTTCACTCGGGAGACATCCGTCATGAAGCTCATTCCCGCCGCGCTGATCGCTGCTATGCTGGCGACGCCTGCCGTTGCGCTTGAACCGCTCAGCAAGGAAAAATACATCAACGACCGGCTGATCGCCGCTCGCATTGCCGACCGGATCCGCCGCACCTGTCCCAGCATCGATGGCAGGATCCTTTACGCCTATGGCGAGGCACGCAAGCTCAAGCGTTATGCCGAAAAGCAGGGCTATTCCCGGACCGAGATCGACACTTTTCTGGATAACAAGGCGGAAAAGCAGCGCATTTATGCCGTGGCCGAGGATTACCTGACCCGCCAAGGCGCCAAGGAAAGTGACCCCGAGAGCTTTTGCCGCATTGGCCGGCAGGAAATTGCACGAAACACAGTCATCGGCAGCTTGTTGGTAGCGAAGAAATGAAGACGTGGATGAACCGGATCGGCATTGCCCTGGTGGCGGCGGCAGCGGCGGCGATGATCGCCGCTGACGGCTTTGCCGGGGAAATCCCGCAGCGGTTGATGCAGGACACCGCCTGCGCGGCCGATGCGAATCGTGATGCCGGCTTGCTGCCTTGCGCCGCCATTGGGACAGCCTCTTTCGACGGGGCGATGTCATGAGGACGGGGCGGATGGGACCGACGACAGCCGCACAGAAAACCGGGCCAGCCTTCGGCCAGCATTTACATCGCGCGAAACCTGCCGGGGGTCATTCCGGCACGGCTTTCCGGTGCGAGCGATAAGGGAAGACAAGATGGCAGATCTTCGCAAGATCAAGATCGACGACAGGATTATCGAGGTCGATCCCAACATGACCCTGATCCAGGCCTGCGAGTTGGCCGGGGTCGAGGTGCCGCGTTTCTGCTATCATGAGCGGCTGTCGATCGCCGGCAACTGCCGCATGTGTCTGGTCGAGGTCGTGGGCGGTCCGCCCAAGCCCGCAGCCTCTTGCGCCATGCAGGTCAAGGATCTGCGCCCCGGCCCGGATGGTGCGCCTTCCGAAGTCCGCACCAACTCGCCCATGGTCAAGAAAGCCCGGGAAGGGGTGATGGAGTTCCTGCTCATCAACCATCCGTTGGATTGCCCGATCTGCGATCAGGGCGGCGAATGCGACCTTCAGGACCAGGCCATGGCCTATGGCGTGGATTTCAGCCGCTATCGCGAGCCGAAGCGCGCATCCGAGGACCTGAATCTGGGTCCGCTGGTCGAGACGCATATGACCCGCTGCATCTCTTGCACCCGCTGCGTGCGCTTTACCACCGAAGTGGCGGGCATCACCCAGATGGGCCAGACCGGTCGGGGCGAGGACAGCGAGATCACCAGCTATCTGAACCAGACGCTGGAATCGAACATGCAGGGCAATATCATCGACCTTTGCCCGGTGGGGGCGCTGGTCTCGAAGCCCTATGCCTTTACCGCGCGTCCGTGGGAGCTGACCAAGACCGAATCCATCGACGTGATGGATGCGCTTGGGTCCAGCATCCGCGTCGATACCAAGGGCCGCGAGGTCATGCGTATCATGCCGCGCAACCATGACGGCGTGAACGAGGAATGGATCAGCGACAAGACCCGTTTCGTCTGGGACGGGTTGCGCCGCCAGCGCCTCGACCGGCCCTATATCCGCGAAAACGGTCGTCTGCGCCCCGCCGACTGGCCCGAGGCGCTTGAGGCAGCCGCCCGCGCGATGAAGGGCAAAAAGCTTGCCGGCCTTATCGGGGATCTGGTCCCGGCCGAGGCTGCTTTCAGTCTGAAACAACTGATCGAGGGGCTGCGCGGCAAGGTCGAATGCCGCACCGATGGTGCGCGACTGCCTATCGGCAATCGTTCGGCCTATGTCGGGACGGCGCGTATCGAGGATATCGACAATGCGGCGATGATCCAATTGATCGGCACCAACCCTCGCGACGAAGCGCCGGTGCTGAACGCCCGTATTCGCAAGGCGTGGACGCATGGCGCACGGATTGGGCTGGTCGGTGAGGCGGTCGATCTGACCTATGATTACGCCCATCTGGGCGACGACCGCGCGGCGCTGGAAAAGCTGTCTGCGATGGAGATCACCGACGAAACCCGCGGCAAGCCGACGCTTGTCATCGTCGGGCAGGGCGCGATTCGCGAGGCCGATGGCGAGGCGGTTCTGGCCCATGCGATGAGGCTGTGCGAGAACAGCAACTCGAAGCTGCTGATCCTGCATACGGCCGCCGGGCGTGTCGGAGCCATGGATGTCAGCGCGGTGACCGAGGGTGGGCTGGATGCCGCCATCGACGGTGCCGAGGTGATCTATAACCTTGGCGCCGATGAGGTTGATATCGCAGCAGGTCCCTTCGTGATCTACCAGGGCAGCCATGGCGACCGCGGTGCGCATCGCGCCGACCTTATCCTGCCCGGTGCCTGCTATACCGAGGAAAGCGGCCTGTTCGTGAATACCGAGGGCCGGCCGCAACTTGCCATGCGCGCCAATTTCGCTCCGGGCCAAGGGAAAGAGAACTGGGCGATCCTGCGGGCGCTTTCGGCCGAGTTGGGGATGACCCAGCCCTGGGACAGCCTCGCCGGGCTGCGGCGCAAGCTGATCGAGGCTGTGCCGCATCTGGCGCAGGTCGATCAGGTGCCGCAGAACGCGTGGCAGCCGCTAGATCGGTTCGATCTGGGGCAGGCCAGCTTCCGCAATGTCATCAAGGATTTCTATCTGACCAACCCGATCGCACGGTCTTCGCCCCTGATGGGAGAGCTTTCTGCAATGGCGGCGGCCCGCAAGGCCCCGGCAATGGCGGCGGAGTGACAAGCATGCGGTCCGGCCCTGCCTTGCTGACCGGAATAGGCGCCTTGGCCCTGCTGGTGGGTTGCGGCGCGATCAAGGATGCACGCCCGCAACCCAAGCCGGCCGAGCTTGGTATTGCGGTTTTGCAAAGCGATGCCGGGTCGCCGAACAAGAAGGTGCTGACCCGCGGTCGGATTTCGACCAAATCGGGCGAGATCCTGATTCTGGAACCGGATGGCGCCGTAACGCAGATGGCGCTGGACAGCCCCGAGGGCCGCGACGCTTTCGCCGTGACCGAGGCCGATCTTATGGCGCTGAACGCGAATCTGGAACTGGATCTGTCCGGTCTGCCGGACATGGCCCCGGTTCGGGCGCGCGAGCTTACGTCGCAGGAAAAGGCGCTGGCCGAATTCGCGGCCCGCACCCGCCCGCTGCGGCTGAATCTGCCCGCTGCTTTCGAAGCCGATCCCAAGGATTTTCAGGGCGCGCAGGTCACCGATCTGGCCAGCTCGCGCAAAGGCTCGGACAGCTTGGTGGAAGTGACGGCAAACCTTCGGCGCGGGGTGGACGCCGACACTGCCTTCGCCTATGCCACATGCGCGCTGGCCAACTGGGCCGATGCGAAAGGGGCATCTTATGCCCGGCACATCCGCACGCTTCAGGACAAGCGCAACGGCAAGGTGGTCGTCGGCTCGGTCTTCACCCTGTCCGAGAAAAAACCGATGGGCCTGACCGTGATGACAACGAAACAGACCTTGCAGGAATGCAAGGCACGCGGCATTCCCGCGGCGTGATGAGAGGGACGAAAGATCATGGCTGAATTCTGGGCCTCGCCCTACGGTTTCGCACTCAGCATGCTCTTGCAGGGTTTGGCGGTCATCGCCTTTGTCATGGGGTCGCTGATCTTCATGGTCTATGGCGACCGCAAGATCTGGGCGGCAGTGCAGATGCGCCGCGGCCCGAACGTGGTCGGCCCGTGGGGCCTGTTGCAAACCTTTGCCGACGCACTGAAATATGTCGTCAAGGAAATCGTCATCCCGGCCGGCGCGGATAAGTTCGTCTATTTCCTGGCCCCCTTCCTGTCGATGATGCTGGCGCTGTTTTCGTTTGTCGTGATCCCCTTCGATGAAGGTTGGGTGATGGCGAACATCAACGTCGGCATCCTGTTCATCTTTGCCGCCTCCTCGCTTGAGGTTTACGGCGTCATCATGGGCGGCTGGGCCTCGAACTCGAAATACCCGTTCCTGGCGTCGTTGCGGTCGGCGGCGCAGATGATCTCTTACGAAGTGTCGCTGGGCCTGATCATCATCGGTGTCATCATCTCGACCGGCTCGATGAACCTGACGGCCATCGTAGATGCGCAACGTGGCGATTACGGCCTGCTGAACTGGTATTGGCTGCCGCACCTGCCGATGGTGGTGCTGTTCTTTGTCAGCGCCTTGGCCGAGTGCAACCGCCCGCCCTTTGATCTGGTCGAAGCCGAGTCCGAACTGGTCGCCGGTTTCATGACCGAATATTCGTCCACGCCCTATCTGCTGTTCATGGCGGGCGAATATATCGCCATGTATCTGATGTGCGCGCTGCTGTCGCTTTTGTTCTTTGGCGGCTGGCTGTCGCCGGTGCCTTTCATCGCCGATGGCTGGTGGTGGATGGTTATCAAGATGTGGTTCTGGTTCTACATGTTCGCAATGGTCAAGGCGATCGTGCCCCGCTACCGCTATGACCAGCTGATGCGGATCGGTTGGAAAGTGTTCCTGCCCCTGTCGCTGGGCTGGGTGGTGCTGGTGGCGATCCTGGCCCGTTACGAAGTACTGGGCAGCTTCTGGGCCCGCTTCGCGGTCGGAGGATAAGACGCATGTATTCCAATAAGCTAGCCGAGGCATTTGCCAAAGCCAGTGAGACCGACAAGGTGGAACTGGCGCATTTCCTCGCCAATCATCTGGACAGTGCGGACCAAGCGCAAAGCAGCGCCCGCATCCGCGACTATGTTGCCGCGTTCGACCGTTTCGCGGCCCCCAGGGAAGGGGAGCATTTCTGATGGCCTTCGATTTCGCCCGTGCCACCAAGTATTTCCTGATGTGGGATTTCATAAAGGGCTTCGGTCTGGGGATGCGCTATTTCGTGTCGCCCAAACCGACGCTGAACTACCCGCATGAAAAGGGCCCGCTGTCGCCGCGTTTCCGCGGAGAGCATGCGCTGCGCCGTTATCCCAACGGCGAGGAACGCTGCATCGCCTGCAAGCTGTGCGAGGCAATCTGCCCGGCCCAGGCCATCACCATCGACGCCGAACCGCGCGAGGACGGCAGCCGCCGCACTACGCGCTACGACATCGACATGACGAAATGCATCTATTGCGGCTTCTGCCAAGAGGCGTGCCCGGTCGATGCCATCGTCGAGGGGCCGAATTTCGAATATGCCACCGAGACCCGCGAAGAGCTGTTCTATGACAAGCAGAAACTGCTTGCGAACGGCGAACGCTGGGAGGCCGAGATTGCCCGCAACCTGCAAATGGATGCGCCCTACAGATGACCGACGCGTTCACCAAGCTTTTCGCACAGATGATGGCCTCGGGCCAGGAAATGGCGCGCGCCTTCAACCCGGGGCTCGAACATTTCGACATGCGCGCCATGGAAAAGCTGGTGCCGACGATTCCTGCCGACATGCTGGAAATGTGGTTCGGCAAGACTTTCAACCGCGAGGGGCTGGACGCCAAGACACGTCTGCTTCTTACCATTGGCGCGATCACCGTTCAGGGCGCGCTGGCCGAACCGCAGTTGCGACTGACCATTCGTCAGGCGCTGGCGGCCGGCGCCACCAAACGCGAGATCGCCGAGACGATCTTTCAGATGAGCATGTTCGGCGGGCTGCCCGCGATGCAGAAGGCGCTGGAAATCGCCCAAAGCGTCTATGCCGAGGAGGACGAGGAATGATGACCTTCGCTTTCTACCTGTTCGCGATCAGCGCCTGCGTCGCGGGCTTCATGGTCGTGATCGGCCGCAACCCGGTGCATTCGGTGCTGTGGCTTATCCTCGCCTTCTTCTCGGCGGCCGGGCTTTTCGTGCTTCAGGGCGCGGAATTCGTCGCCATGCTGCTGGTCGTGGTCTACGTCGGCGCCGTGGCGGTGCTGTTCCTGTTCGTGGTCATGATGCTCGACGTTGACTTCGCCGAGTTGAAGGGCGAGTTGGCGCGCTCTCTGCCCTTGGCATTGCTGATCGGCATCGTGCTGCTGGCGCAGTTGGGCATCGTCTTCTCGGGTTGGGCGCCTTCGGAAATTGCCGAGAGCCTGCGGGCCGTGCCGGTGGATCCGGCGGTTGAGAACACGGTCGCATTGGGCATGGTGCTTTATGATCGCTATCTGCTGATGTTCCAGCTTGCCGGTCTGGTGCTGCTGGTGGCGATGATCGGGGCGATCGTGCTGACCATGCGCCACCGCAGGGACATCAAGCGCCAAAATGTGCTGGAGCAGATGTGGCGCGACCCGGCCAAGACGATGGAAATGAAAGACGTGAAGCCGGGACAGGGCCTTTAGGGCCCGCCCTTAGGCGGCCTAGCCAATGCGGACCGCGCGGCGCGGTCCATACAGCGAACGGATATTCAACGGGTGAACGACCCGGAGGGACCAGGACGATGATCGGATTGACTCATTATCTTGTTGTGGGGGCGATACTTTTCGTCACCGGCATTTTCGGGATCTTCGTGAACCGAAAGAACGTCATCGTCATTCTGATGTCGATCGAACTGATGCTCTTGGCGGTGAACATCAACTTTGTCGCTTTCTCGACCCATCTGGGCGATCTGACGGGGCAGGTCTTCACCATGTTCGTGCTGACCGTCGCTGCGGCCGAGGCCGCCATCGGCCTGGCGATCCTGGTGGTCTTCTTCCGCAACCGCGGCACCATCGCGGTGGAAGACGTCAACGTGATGAAGGGATAAGCGGTCATGGAAAAATTCGTCCTATTCGCGCCGCTCATCGCGTCGCTGATCGCCGGCCTTGGCTGGCGCGCGATCGGCGAGAAAGCCGCGCAATACCTGACTACAGGCGTTCTGTTCCTGTGCTGTCTGGTCAGTTGGTATCTGCTGCTGTCCTTTGACGGCGTGCCGCGGCATATTCCGGTCGTGGACTGGATCGTCACTGGCGATTTCCACGCTGAATGGGCCATTCGACTGGACCGGCTGACGGCGATCATGCTGATCGTGGTGACTACCGTGTCGGCGCTCGTGCATATGTATTCACTGGGCTACATGGCCCATGACGACAACTGGACGCATGACGAGCATTACAAGGCACGGTTCTTTGCCTATCTGTCGTTCTTCACCTTCGCCATGTTGATGCTGGTGACGGCGGACAACCTGCTGCAGATGTTCTTCGGCTGGGAAGGCGTGGGCGTCGCCTCTTATCTGCTGATCGGTTTTTACTACAAGAAAGCCAGCGCCAACGCCGCAGCGATGAAGGCTTTCATCGTCAACCGCGTTGGAGATTTCGGCTTCCTTCTGGGTATTTTCGGTCTCTATTGGATGACCGGCTCGGTCCAGTTCGACGAGATTTTCCGTCAGGTGCCGGAACTGGCGCAGACCAACATGCACTTCCTGTGGCGCGAGTGGAACGCGGCAAACCTGCTGGGCTTCTTGCTGTTCATCGGAGCCATGGGCAAATCGGCGCAGCTTCTGCTGCACACCTGGTTGCCGGACGCGATGGAGGGTCCGACCCCGGTGTCGGCGCTGATCCATGCCGCAACCATGGTGACGGCAGGGGTGTTTCTGGTCTGCCGCATGTCGCCGCTTTACGAATTTGCGCCGGATGCGAAGAACTTCATCGTCATTATCGGTGCGACCACCGCCTTCTTCGCCGCGACCGTGGGTCTGGTGCAGAACGATATCAAGCGGGTCATCGCCTATTCGACCTGTTCGCAGCTTGGCTATATGTTCGTGGCAGCGGGCGTCGGCGTCTATTCGGTGGCCATGTTCCACCTGCTGACCCACGCTTTTTTCAAAGCCATGCTCTTCCTGGGCGCCGGTTCGGTAATCCATGCCATGCACCATGAGCAGGACATGCGGAACTATGGCGGGCTGCGCAAGAAAATCCCCCTGACCTTCTGGGCGATGATGATCGGCACCTTTGCCATCACCGGCGTCGGCATTCCGCTGACCCATATCGGCTTCGCGGGCTTCCTGTCCAAGGACGCGATCATCGAAAGCGCATGGGCCGGCAGCAACTATGCCTTCTGGATGCTGGTCATCGCGGCCTGCTTCACCAGCTTCTATTCCTGGCGGTTGATCTTCCTGACATTCTACGGCAAGCCGCGCGGCGATCATCATGCCCATGACCATGCGCATGAAAGCCCGCCGGTCATGACCATCCCGCTGGGCATTCTGGCCATCGGCGCGATCTTTGCGGGTATGGTGTGGTACGGCCCCTTCTTCGGCGACCACAATAAGTTCACCAGCTATTTCCACATCGCTGGGGCGCATGAGGTGGTCGAGGGCGAGGCTGCGGTGGAACACGCCACGGCCGAGGCCCCGGTAGCCACGACCGATCAGGTCGCAGCGGATGCCGCGGACGGGGGCGAAGCGGCGGCCGAGGCCGAGCACGCAGCAGTTGCCGCGCCGGTCGGTGGTGCGATCTATATCCATCCCGACAACCACATCATGGACGAAGCGCACCACGCACCGGCTTGGGTCAAAGTGTCGCCCTTCGTCGCCATGTTGCTGGGGTTGATCACCGCGTGGATCTTTTATATCGCCAACCCCTCTCTGCCGGGGCGGCTGGCTGCGGTGCAACCGGCGCTCTATCGGTTCCTGCTGAACAAATGGTACTTCGACGAGCTTTACGACTTCATTTTTGTCCGGCCCGCGAAATGGCTTGGCTGTGTCCTGTGGAAGGGCGGCGACGGAGCCATCATCGACGGCACCATCAACGGGGTGGCTCTGGGATTGATCCCGCGGCTGACCCGCGCGGCGGGCCGGGTGCAAACGGGCTATCTGTTCCACTACGCCTTCGCGATGGTTCTGGGCATCGTGGGCTTGCTGATCTGGGTGATGATGCGAGGCGCGCACTGACATGACGAACCTTCTTTCCATCATCACCTTCCTGCCGATCGTCGCCGCAATCATCATGGCGCTGTTTCTGCGCGGCCAGGACGAGGCTGCGACGCGCAATGCCAAATGGCTGGCGCTGCTGACCACCACCGCGACCTTCGTGATCTCGCTTTTTGTGCTGTTCCGCTTCGACCCGGCCAACACCGGCTTCCAATTCGTCGAGGATCACGCCTGGATCATGGGGCTGCGCTACAAGATGGGCGTGGACGGCATCTCGGTGCTGTTCGTGCTGCTGACCACCTTCATGATGCCGCTGACCATTCTCTCGACCTGGAATGTCGAGGTGAAAGTCAAGGAATACATGATCGCCTTTCTGGTGCTGGAAGGGCTGATGATCGGCGTGTTCACTGCGCTGGATCTGGTGCTGTTCTATTTGTTCTTCGAGGCGGGGCTGATCCCGATGTTCCTGATTATCGGGATCTGGGGCGGCAAGGACCGCATCTATGCCAGCTTCAAGTTCTTCCTCTACACCTTCCTCGGCTCGGTGCTGATGCTGGTGGCGATGATCGCCATGTACAGCATGGCGGGCACCACCGATATCCCGACGCTGTTGCAGTTCGAATTCCCCTCGGAAAGCTTCCGGCTGCTGGGCATGACGGTCATGGGTGGCATGCAGATGCTGCTGTTCCTGGCCTTCTTTGCCAGTTTCGCGGTCAAGATGCCGATGTGGCCGGTCCATACCTGGTTGCCTGACGCGCACGTGCAGGCGCCGACCGCCGGTTCGGTCCTGCTGGCGGCCGTGTTGCTGAAGATGGGCGGCTACGGCTTCCTGCGCTTTTCGCTGCCGATGTTCCCGGTCGCATCGGGCATTATGCAGCCGGTGGTGTTCTGGCTGTCGGCCATCGCCGTCGTCTATACATCGCTGGTGGCGCTGGCGCAGTCGGATATGAAAAAGGTCATCGCCTATTCGTCGGTGGCTCACATGGGCTACGTCACCATGGGGATCTTCGCCGCGAACCAGATCGGCGTCGACGGCGCGATCTTCCAGATGCTGTCGCATGGCTTTATCTCGGGCGCGCTGTTCCTTTGCGTCGGCGTGATCTACGACCGTATGCACACGCGCGAGATCGACGCCTATGGCGGGTTGGTGAACCGGATGCCGGCTTATGCGGCGGTGTTCATGTTCTTTACCATGGCGAACGTGGGCCTTCCCGGCACCTCGGGCTTCGTGGGCGAGTTCCTTACGCTGATGGGCGTTTTCCGGGTCAATACCTGGGTGGCGCTGGTCGCGACCTCGGGCGTGATCCTGTCGGCGGCCTATGCGCTCTGGCTCTATCGTCGGGTGACGCTGGGCCAGCTCATCAAGGAAAGCCTGAAGTCGATCACCGACATGACACCGCGTGAGCGTTGGGTGTTCATCCCACTGATCGCCATGACGCTGATCCTTGGCGTCTATCCGCGACTAGTCACCGATGTGACCGGTCCGGCGGTCTCCGCGCTTATCCAAGACTACAACCAGAGCCAGCCGGCGGCACCCGTCGCCACGGCCCAAGCCAGCCACTAGGGGGCAGACATGACCTCGCTCGATTTCTCGACCATTCTGCCCGAGGTGGTGCTGGCGGGCTACGCCCTGGCCGCCCTGATGGCGGGGGCCTATCTCGGCAAGGACAAGCTGGCCCGGACGCTGCTCTGGGCCACGGTGGCGGCCTTCCTGATCGTCGCGGCCATGGTGGGCCTTGGCAATCATACCGATGGGACCGCCTTCTACGGCATGTTCGTCGACGACAGCTTTTCGCGTTTCGCCAAGGTTGTGACTCTGGTCGCCGCCGCCGGCGTGCTGGCGATGAGTGCCGATTACATGCAGCGCCTCAACATGCTGCGCTTTGAATTCCCGATCATCGTCGCGCTGTCAGTGCTGGGCATGATGTTCATGGTCTCGGCAGGCGACCTGCTGACGCTTTACATGGGGTTGGAGCTGCAATCGCTGGCGCTTTACGTCATCGCCGCCATGCGTCGCGACTCGGGGCGCTCGGCCGAGGCCGGCTTGAAGTATTTCGTGCTCGGCTCGCTTTCGTCGGGCCTGCTGCTCTATGGCGCCTCGTTGGTCTATGGCTTTGCCGGCACCACCGGATTTGCGGGGATCATCCAAGCCATCGAAGGAGGGCACTTGTCGCTGGGCGTGCTGTTCGGGCTGGTGTTCCTGCTGGTCGGTCTCAGCTTCAAAGTCTCGGCCGTGCCCTTCCACATGTGGACGCCCGACGTCTACGAAGGTTCGCCGACGCCGGTCACCGCTTTCTTTGCCACCGCACCCAAGGTCGCGGCCATGGCGCTGATTGCCCGGCTGGTCTTTGACGCCTTCGGCCATGTGATCGGCGACTGGAGCCAGATCATTGCCGCGCTGGCGGTCATGTCCATGTTCCTTGGCTCGATCGCCGGGATCGGCCAGACCAACATCAAGCGGCTGATGGCCTATTCCTCGATTGCGCATATGGGCTTTGCGCTGGTCGGTCTTGCCGCGGGCACTGCTATCGGCGTGCAGAACATGCTGCTTTACATGACCATCTATACGGTGATGAACATCGGCACCTTCGCCTTCATCCTGTCGATGGAGCGTGACGGCACGCCGGTGACCGACCTGACCTCGCTAAATCGTTTCGCTTGGACCGATCCGGTCAAGGGGCTGGCGATGCTGGTGCTGATGTTCAGCCTTGCGGGTGTGCCGCCGACACTGGGTTTCTTTGCGAAGTTCGGCGTCCTGACCGCGGCGGTTGATGCCGGCATGGGTTGGTTGGCGCTGCTGGGCGTCGTCGCCTCGGTCATCGGTGCCTTCTACTATCTGCGTATCGTCTATTACATGTATTTCGGCGCCGAGGCCGACGGCATGACCAGCCGGATGAGCGCGGTGCAATATCTGGCACTGATGGTGCCGGCACTGGTCATGGTGGTGGGTGCGATCAGCATGTTCGGCGTGGATGCGGCTGCTGGCCGCGCGGCAGAAACCCTGGTCGGGCCGGTCGCCGTTGCGGAGCAACCCGCCGAGCCCGTGCAAGGTGAGTGATACCTGGCCCGAAGGTGTGGCCCGTCATATCCTGGCCCGCACCGACAGTACCAATGCCGAGGCGCTGA
The DNA here is from genome assembly GCF_016919705.1 of Paracoccus methylovorus. Lineage (NCBI taxonomy): Bacteria > Pseudomonadati > Pseudomonadota > Alphaproteobacteria > Rhodobacterales > Paracoccaceae > Paracoccus > Paracoccus methylovorus. Next base: position 1,684,002 of record NZ_CP070368.1, on the reverse strand, counting down.
GGCTGGCGCCCGGTCTTTCTGGTCCAGCCTGGATCCTGGCCCGCGAGCAATTCGCGGGCCGTGGTCGTCGCGGGCGCGAATGGGTCATGCCGGCCGGCAACTTTGCCGCCACGCTGATTACCCGACCGCAGGGCGGCGCATTGGCGGCCGCGCAACTATCCTTTGTCGCAGCGCTGGCGCTTTACGACGCGCTTGGCCTTGCCTGCGGACCCTCAGCCCGGCTTGCGATCAAATGGCCAAATGACGTGCTGCTGAACGGCGGCAAGGTGGCGGGGATTTTGCTGGAAAGCTCGGGTTCGGGTCCGGGGGTACAGGCTGTCGCGATCGGCATCGGGGTGAACCTGGCCGCTGCGCCCGATGCGGGCGCGCTGGCGGCGGGGGCGGTTCCGCCGGTATCGGTCCGGGGTGAATGCGGCCATGTCATCGCTCCCGAGGAGTTTCTGGACCTGTTGGCGCCCGCCTTTGCCCGCTGGCAGGCGCAACTGGATACCTATGGCTTCGCGCCGATCCGCAACGCGTGGCTGGCCCGCGCCGCCCGGCTGGGCGAGCCTATCGTCGCCCGCACGGGCACGACCGAAAGTCACGGCATATTCGAGGGTATAGACGATTCCGGCGCACTGATCCTGCGCGGCCCGGCGGGGCGCCAGATCATTCCCGCCGCCGAAGTCTATTTCGGAGGCTAGCCCTATGCTGCTTTGCATCGACACCGGCAATACCAACACGGTCTTTTCGGTCTGGGATGGCGAGAAATTCGTCGGGTTATGGCGCATCTCGACCGATCATCGGCGCACGGCGGATGAATATTTCGTCTGGCTGTCCACGCTGATCACCTTGCAGAAGCTGGAGCTGAATATCGATGCCTGCATCATCAGCTCGACCGCGCCGCGGGTGGTGTTCAATCTGCGGGTGCTCTGCAACCGTTATTTCGATACCCGCCCACTGGTGGTGGGCAAGCCTGACTGCCTGCTGCCTGTGGCGCCACGCGTCGATTTCGGCACTGTGGTCGGTCCCGACAGGTTGGTGAACACGCTGGGCGCCTTTGACCGGCACGGGTCGGACCTGATCGTGGTGGATTTCGGCACGGCAACGACCTTCGATGTGGTGGACACCGACGGCGCCTATGTCGGCGGCGTCATCGCGCCGGGGGTGAACCTGTCGCTTGAGGCGCTGCACATGGGTGCCGCCAGCCTGCCGCATGTCGATGTGACGATGCCGGCCAAGGTGATTGGCACGAATACGGTTGCTTGTATCCAATCTGGCATCTTCTGGGGTTATATCGGTTTGGTGCAAGGCGTAGTGGATAAAATCCGCGAGGAACGCGAACGACCGATGAAGGTTATAGCTACGGGCGGGCTGGCACCGCTTTTCGACCAGGGATTTGATCTTTTCGATGCGATCGAGGACGATTTGACCATGCATGGCCTGCGCCTGATCCATGATTACAATAAGGAGATGGGCAATGGCTGAGCGCCTGATATATTTGCCGTTGGGCGGCGCGGGCGAAATCGGCATGAACGCCTATGTCTATGGCTATGGTGAGCCGGGACGAGAACGGCTGATCGTCGTTGATCTTGGCGTCACCTTCGGCGACATGGATTCCTCGCCGGGTATCGACCTGATCATGGCGGATGTCGCCTGGCTGGAACAGAACCGCGACCGCATCGACGCCATCTTCATCACCCACGGGCATGAAGATCATGTCGGTGCCCTAGGCCTGCTTTGGCCCAAGCTGCAAAAACCGGTGCATTGCCGCCGCTTTACCGCCGCGCTGGCGCGGTTGAAGCTGGAAGAGGCCGGACAGCCCGTCGACCAGATCCATGTCCACGCACCGCGCCCCGATGTGGTGACGGTGGGCGCCTTTCAGGTGCAGTTCGTCCCGGTCAGCCACTCGATCCCCGAAAGCTCGGCGCTGATCATCGACACTCCGGCCGGGCGGATCGTGCATACCGGCGATTTCAAGCTGGATGGAACCCCGGTGGTGGGCGAACCCTTCGACCCGATCCTGTGGCACGAGATCGCCAATGAAGGGCAGGGGGTCAAGGTGCTGACCTGCGATTCCACCAATGTGTTTTCGCCCCATCCCGGCCGGTCCGAGGCGGTGTTGGCCAATCCGATTCTGGATTTCGTCATGGCGCAAAAGCAGATGGTGGTGGCGACGACCTTCGCCAGCAACATTGCCCGGCTGCGCACGCTGGCCGAGGCGGGTATCGCGGCGGGTCGCAAGGTCTGCCTGCTGGGCCGCGCCATGCGCCGCATGGTGACGGTGGCGACCGAGGCGGGCATTCTGGATCGTTTTCCCGCAGTGATCGGCCCTGAAGAGGCTTCGGAACTGCCGCGGGACAAGGTGATGCTGCTCGTCACCGGTAGCCAGGGCGAGCGTCGGGCCGCCAGTGCCCAACTGTCGCGCGGCCGCTATCTGGGTCTGCAGTTGAAAGAGGGCGACAGCTTTCTGTTCAGCTCGCGCACCATTCCGGGCAATGAGCGTGGCGTGATCCGCATCATGAACGCGCTGTCGGAAATGGGCGTCGACCTTTATGATGCCGACGACGGGGTCTATCACGTCTCGGGCCATGCGAACCGCCCGGACATCGAGGCGGTGCACGACCTGCTGAAGCCCCAGATCGTCATCCCGATGCATGGCGAACATATGCACCTGCGCGCACATGCCAAACTGGCTGAGGCGCGCGGTATCTCCTCGGTGGTGGCGACTAATGGCACCATGCTGGACCTGTCGGGCCCGGTGCCGCGGGTGGTTGATCAGATCGATACGGGACGGCTTTATCTGGACGGCAACGTGCTGATCGGCGCCATGGACGGTGTGGTGCGCGACCGCATTCGCATGTCGCTGAACGGTCAGGCCATGGTTTCGGTGATCATAGACGAGGAGGACACCCCCTTGCCCGATGCCTGGGTCGAGTTGTCCGGTCTGCCCGAACTGGGCCGCGCCGGCGTGCCCTTGGCCACCAATATCGAGTCGGCACTGGCCGAATTCCTGGAACGCGCCGATGATCGAACGGTCATGAACGACGACCGGCTGGAAGAGGCGATCCGCAAGATCACCCGTCAGGTCTCAATGGAGGAAATCGGCAAGAAGCCCGAAGTGACGGTGGTGATTTCGCGCCTTGCCGCCGAGTGACGGAATGGCTTGACCTTGCGCCCGGGGCCGGGCAAAGCCCCGGCTCATGAGCGAATTCGACCCCACACCTCCGCGCCGCAATTTCTACGGCCGCCGCCACGGCAAGACCCTGCGCCACAGCCAAAAGGGCTATCTGTCCGAGGATCTGGGCAGCCTGCGCCCATGCGGCATCACGGTTCAAGAGAACCCCGACAGAACGCCCGTCGATCCCGCGACGATCTTTGGCGACGGCCGTCCGGTCTGGCTTGAGATCGGCTTTGGCGGGGGCGAGCACATGGTGCATATGGCCGCGCGCTGTCCCGGCGTGGGCATCATCGGTTGCGAACCCTTTATCAACGGCGTCGCCATGCTCTTGGGCAAGATACGCGCGGCGGGTGTCGAAAACGTCAGCGTGCACCCCGGAGACGCGCGCGACCTGATGGACGTGCTGCCGGATGCCTCGATCAGCAAGGCTTTTCTGAACTATCCCGACCCATGGCCCAAGGCGCGGCATCACCGCCGCCGCTTCGTCACGCCCGAGCACCTGATCCCGCTTGCCCGCGTGATGAAGCCGGGTGCCGAATTCCGCGTGGCCACCGACATTCCTGACTATGTCCGCCAGACGCTGGAAGAAGTGCCCCCGGCCGGGTTCGATCTGATCGGCGAAAGCCCCGAGCCGTGGGACGACTGGCTGTCCACCCGCTATGAGCAAAAGGCCCTGCGCGAAGGCCGGCCGCCGCATTACCTCACCTTCCGCCGTCGGCCCTGAATGCGCGGGGGTGATCGCCCCCGATTGCAACCCCCGCCCGTGACCGCTATCACCTTGCGCGACAAGCACGAGGGGGCCTTGATGTCACATTCTGCCGAACCGCTTCCGATGACCGCCCGGCGCTCGGGTCCCCTGACCGGCACTGCCAAGGTGCCGGGCGACAAGTCGATCAGCCATCGCGCGCTGATCCTCGGTGCCTTGTCAGTTGGTGAAACCCATATCACCGGCCTGCTGGAAGGGCAGGATGTGCTGGACACCGCCAAGGCCATGCAGGCCTTCGGCGCGCAGGTTCAGCGTCTGGACGAAGGCGAATGGCGCGTGAATGGCGTCGGCATTGGCGGCTTTGCCGAGCCCGAGGGCGTGATCGATTGCGGCAATTCGGGCACCGGCGTGCGGCTGATCATGGGCGCGATGGCGACGACACCGATCACAGCCACCTTCACCGGCGATGCCAGCCTGTCGCATCGCCCGATGGGCCGGATCACCGACCCGCTGGAGCTGTTCGGCTGCGAAGTCACCGCGCGCGAAGGCAAGCGCCTGCCCGTGACCATCAGGGGCGCGTCCGAGCCGGTGCCGGTGCGTTACAAGACCCCGGTCGCCAGCGCACAGATCAAATCCGCGATCCTGCTGGCCGGGCTGAACGCCCCCGGCGAAACCGTGGTGATCGAAACCGAGCCCACCCGTGACCATACCGAACGCATGCTCGCCGGCTTCGGCGCCAGCATCCGCACCGAAATCACCGATGAGGGACGGGTGATCACCCTCAAGGGCCGGCCCGAGCTGAATCCGCAGCCGGTTGCGGTGCCCTGCGACCCTTCCAGCGCGGCCTTCCCGGTGGCGGCGGCGCTGATCGTGCCGGGCTCCGAAATCCGCGTGCCGGGCGTCAGCCGCAACCCCACCCGCGACGGGCTATTCGTCACGTTGATCGAGATGGGGGCCGACATCCGCTTTGAAAACAACCGCGAAGAGGGGGGCGAGCCGGTGGCCGACCTCGTCGTTCGCCACGGCCCGCTGAAAGGCGTGACCGTTCCGCCCGAACGTGCCGTCAGTATGATCGACGAATTCCCGATCCTTTCCGTGATCGCATGCTTTGCCCAAGGCACGACCGTTATGCAGGGCGTGCATGAACTGCGGGTCAAGGAAAGTGACCGGATCGACGCCATGGCGGTCGGCCTGCGCGCCAATGGCGCCGAGGTCGAGGATACGGCCGACACCATGACAGTTCACGGCAAGGGTGTGCTTGGCGGTGGGGCCACCTGCGCCTCGCATCTGGACCACCGTATTGCCATGTCCTTCCTGGTGGCGGGCCTCGCCTCGGAACGACCGATCAGCGTTGATGATGGCGGGCCGATTGCCACCTCTTTCCCCGACTTTCTGCCGCTGATGCGTGGCCTTGGGGCGCAGATCGACTAAAGAAAAGGGCGCCGTCCAAAAGCGGCGCCCGTATCCTAATACCACATCTCCACAATCAGCAGCGACGGCCTTGACGCCCACCGCTTCTTCGTTGCCCAAATACCCAAATCCGGCCGGGCAACCGAACCAAGGGCGCCACGACGCGCCCCGGTCGCCGGATGAGCCTCGGCTCGTCTTCAGGCAGCGCCGGGATATCCGATCCCGGCCAGCGCCTCGCGGATCTCATCCAGAATGACCGGATCGTCGATGGTGGCCGGCGGCTTGAAGCTTTCGCCATCGGCGATCTTGGCCATGGTGGCGCGCAGGATCTTGCCTGAGCGCGTCTTGGGCAAGCGGTCTACTACGCAGGCCGATTTGAAAGCGGCGACCGGGCCGATTTTGTCGCGCACCAGCTTCACCACATCCTTGACGACCTGGTCATGCGATGTCGTCGCCCCGGATTTGAGACACAGGAACCCGACCGGGGATTGCCCCTTCAGGCTGTCCGCTACCCCGATCACCGCGCATTCCGCCACATCGGGGTGCGAGGCCAGCACTTCCTCCATCGCGCCCGTCGAAAGCCGGTGGCCGGCGACGTTGATCACGTCATCGGTGCGGGCCATGATGTAAAGATAGCCGTCCTCGTCGATATAGCCTGCATCGCCGGTCTCGTAATAGCCGGGGAAGTGGTCAAGATACGACTTGCGGAACCGCTCGTCCGCATTCCACAGCGTCGGCAGGGTGCCGGGGGGCAGGGGCAGCTTGACGGTGATCGCGCCCAAGGTGCCGGCGGGCACGGGATTGCCGCCTTCGTCCAGCACCTGAACGTCATAGCCGGGCATCGGGACCGAGGGGCTGCCCAGCTTGGTTGGCAGAATTTCGACGCCAATGGGGTTGGCGGCAATGGCCCAGCCGGTTTCGGTTTGCCACCAGTGATCGACCACCGGAACCCCCAGATGCTCTTGCGCCCATTTCACCGTATCGGGATCGGCACGCTCGCCAGCCAGAAACAGCGCCTGCAGGTCATGCAGTTTATAGCGCCGGATCCATTCCCCGTCCGGGTCCTCGCGGCGGATGGCGCGCAGCGCGGTGGGGGCGGTGAAAAAGCTTTTGATGCGCAGGTTCTGGATGATGCGCCAGAAAACCCCAGGGTGCGGCGTGCCGACAGGCTTGCCTTCGAAGACCACGGTGGTCGCGCCGGCGATCAGCGGCGCGTAGCAGATATAGGAGTGCCCGACGACCCAACCCACGTCCGAGGCGGCCCAGAAGCGGTCGCCGGCCTCGATATTATAGACGTTCTTCATCGACCATTGCAGCGCCACCAGATGGCCGGCGGTGTGGCGCACCACGCCCTTGGGCTGGCCGGTCGTGCCCGAGGTATAAAGGATATAGGCGGGATGGTTGCCCTCGACCGGGACACATTCAGCGGGCTTCACGCCGTATTGGAAGCCGTGCCAGTTGAAATCGCGGCCCTCGACCAGCTTCGCCACCTCTTGCTCGCGCTGGAAGATGACGCAGAATTCCGGCTTGTGGCTGGCCATGTCGATGGCGGCGTCAAGCAGCGGTTTGTAATGTACGACGCGGTTCGGCTCCAACCCGCAAGAGGCGGCGATGATCGCCTTGGGCTGGCAGTCGTCGATGCGCACCGCAAGCTCGTTCGCGGCAAACCCGCCAAAGACCACGGAGTGGATGGCGCCAAGGCGGGCGCATGCCAGCATCGCCTCCAGCGCCTCGGGGATCATCGGCATGTAAATAATGACGCGGTCGCCCTTTTCGATACCGCGCATCCGCAGGGCGCCGGCCAGCGAGGCGACGCGGTCCCGCAATTGCTTATAGGTGATGCCCTTGGTCGAAAGCGTGATCGGGCTTTCGTGCTGGATGGCGACCTGGTCGCCGCGACCAGCCAGAACATGGCGATCCACCGCGTTCCAGCAGGTGTTCACCAGCCCGTCCGAAAACCATTCATAAATCGGGGCCTTGTCGTTAAACAGCGCCTTCGAGGGCTTGCGCTCCCAGTCGATGGCTTCGGCCGCTTGCATCCAGAAGCCCTCCGGATCAGCCTGCCAGGCGGAATAAATGTCCCGATATCCCATGAAACAACTCCTCCCCGAGTGGATGGGGCGGAGTTATGCGCGGCAGAAAGCGGGGCGCAAGGATGTTAACGCCCACAGTCGGGGGTGCGACAAAATATTTTGCAGAATCTCGGTGCAGTTCACCGCATCAATTTGCAAATGCCGGGTAACTTTGCTTTAGGGTGAAAATCCCGGGGCATTTTGCAAAATTTGTGGCAGGTCGCGATAGAATCACCGCGACCTGCCCTGTATTCGGCCATTACCGGTAATGATCGACCGGGGTCCCGGCGATCGCGCTCATGTTCAGCAGGCCACGGGTGCTGATCGAGGGCGTCACGATATGGGCGCGGTTGCCCATCCCCATCAGGATCGGCCCCACCTCCAGCCCATTGGCCTTGAGCTTCAGCGCATTGCGCACGCCCGAGGCCGAGTCGGTGCCGGAAAAGACCAGCGTGTTGGCCGCGCCCTCAATACGCGAATGCGGCAGCAGGCGTTCGCGGATGGCGGGGTCGAGCGCCGAGTCGACATGCATTTCGCCATCAAAGATGAAATCGACGCCGCGCGCCTCAAGGATCTCCATCGCGGCGCGCATCTTGCGGCCCGATTCAGTGTCGAGATTGCCGAACTGCGAATGGCTGCACAGCGCGACCTTTGGGGTGATGCCAAAGCGGCGGACGTGGCGGGCAGCGCCGATGGCGGCCTCGGCGACCTGTTCCGGGGTCGGGGCGTGGGTGACCTGCGTGTCGGCGATGAAAAGCGGCCCGTCCTGCAGGATCATCAGCGACAGCGCGCCGTGGGGGCGTAGCCCGTTGCGGGCAAGGATCTGGGTAATATAGTTCAGGTGCCAGCTATATTGCCCGAAGGTGCCGCAGATCAGGCTGTCGGCTTCGCCCCGATGCACCATGACGGCGCCGATGGCGGTGGTGTTGGTGCGCATGATGGCGCGCGCGATGTCGGGCGTGGCGCCGCGACGGGCCATCAACTCGTGATAGGTGCCCCAATAGTCGCGATAGCGCGGGTCGTTTTCGGGGTTCACGATCTCGAAGTCGCGGCCGGGGCGGATCGGCAGGCCGGCGCGTTCGGCGCGCATCTCGATGACCTCGGGGCGGCCGATCAGGATGGGGGCGTCGGTGGTTTCCTCCAGCATGGCGTTGGCGGCGCGCAGCACCCGCTCGTCCTCGCCCTCGGCAAAGACGATGCGGCGCTTGGCGGTGGCGGCCGCCTCGAACACCGGGCGCATGATTAGAGCCGAGCGGAAGACCGAGCCGTCAAGCTTGCGCTTATAGCCGGCGATATCGTCAAGCGGCCGGGTGGCAACGCCGGTTTCCATCGCGGCCCGGGCCACGGCGGTCGAGACGACGCCGATCAGCCGCGGATCGAAGGGCTTGGGGATCAGGTAATCCGAACCGAACGTCAGCGTCTCGCCACGATAGGCCATGGCCGCTTCGGCGCTGGTGGTGGCGCGGGCCAGCGCGGCGATACCCTCGATGCAGGCAAGCTGCATCTCATCGTTGATCGTGGTTGCGCCCACGTCCAGCGCGCCGCGGAAGATGAAGGGGAAGCAAAGGACGTTGTTGACCTGATTGGGATAGTCGCTGCGGCCGGTGGCGATGATGGCATCCGGCGCGACCGCACGAACGTCTTCGGGCAGGATTTCGGGTGTGGGGTTCGCCAGCGCGAAGACGACCGGACGCTTGGCCATCTTGGCCACCATCCCGGGCGTCAGAACGCCGGGACCGGACAGGCCCAGGAACAGATCCGCGCCCTCGATCACCTGATCCAGCGTGCGCAGGTCGGATTTCTGCGCATATTCCGCCTTTTGCGGGGTCATTTCTTCGGTGCGGCCCTCATAGACAAGACCGGCGATGTCGCAAAGCCAGACGTTCTCGCGTTTTACGCCCAGCTTCAGCAGCATGTTGAGGCAGGCAATGCCGGCTGCGCCGCCGCCCGTCGAGACGACCTTGATATCCTCGAACCGTTTGTGGGCGATGTGCAGCGCATTGGTTGCTGCCGCGCCGACGACGATGGCGGTGCCGTGTTGGTCATCGTGAAAGACCGGGATGTTCATGCGCTCGCGGCACAGCTTTTCCACGATGAAGCAGTCGGGGGCCTTGATGTCTTCCAGATTGATGGCGCCGAAGGTCGGTTCCAGCGCGCAGACGATCTCGGCCAGTTTCTCGGGGTTTGATTCGTTCAGTTCGATATCGAAACAGTCGATATCGGCGAATTTCTTGAACAGGACGGCCTTGCCCTCCATCACCGGCTTCGAGGCAAGGGCGCCGATATTGCCCAGCCCCAGAACGGCGGTGCCGTTGGTAACGACGGCGACAAGATTTCCGCGAGAGGTATAGCGCGCGGCAGTGGCGGGATCGGCCTTGATTTCCAGACAGGCTTCGGCCACGCCGGGCGAATAGGCGCGGCTCAGGTCGCGGCCGTTGGCAAGGGGCTTGGTCGCGCGGACCTCCAGCTTACCCGGGCGCGGGAATTCGTGATAATCCAGTGCCGCCTGCCGGGCGTTATCCTGCCTGCGTTCTTCCATGCCAGAGCCTCTCCTCTCAATATGGTTCAGCGTTAAACTATTTTTTTGGCGGGGAACAGAGGGCATTGCAGACAGCGGCGGTCCGGCGCTGGTTCGTGCCGCTCTTGCATCGGGGGCGGGGCGCGCGCAAACTTGCATTCCGGTCGGCAGGGGCAGGTGAAAGGCGGGAATGATGGCGCTTTTGGACGCGGCGCGCGAGGTGCGCGAAAGGGCCTATGCACCCTATTCTAACTTCAAGGTCGGCGCGGCGGTGCGCGGGGCCTCGGGCCGGATTTATGCCGGCTGCAACGTCGAAAACGTGGCCTACCCCGAGGGAACCTGCGCCGAGGCCGGCGCCATCGCCGCCATGGTCGCGGCGGGCGAGACCGAGATCGTCGAGGTCGCCGTCATCGCCGACTCGCAAGGCGCGGTGCCCCCTTGCGGCGGCTGCCGGCAAAAACTGGCCGAGTTCGGCCGACCCGAGACTCCGGTGCTGTTGGCCACGACGCGGGGCGACGAACTTGCCACCACCATCGGCGAGCTGCTGCCCGGCCGCTTTGGCATCAGCCATATGTCGGGCACGGAATGAGCCCAGCCGACCCGCGCCCGGTCATCGCCGCCGTTCGCGACGGCCGGGGTCTGGATGCGGCGGGTGCCGTGTTGATCGCGCGCGGTCTGGCCGACGGTTCGGTCAGTGATGCCCAGGCCGGGGCCTTTGCCATGGCGGTGCTGACGCGCGGTCTGGATGAGGCGGGCCGGGTGGCCTTGACGCGGGCCATGCGCGATTCCGGTCAGGTATTGGCATGGGACCTGCCGGGGCCTGTGGTGGACAAGCACTCGACCGGCGGCATTGGCGATACGGTCAGCCTGATCCTTGCCCCGGTGGTGGCGTGCTGCGGCGCCTATGTGCCGATGATTTCAGGGCGTGGGCTGGGGCATACCGGCGGCACGCTGGACAAGCTGGAGGCCATCCCCGGCTTTCGCACCGCTTTGCCCGAGAATGATTTTCGCCGCGTCGTGGCCACGGTGGGTTGTGCGATCGTGGCGGCAGGGCGCGATCTTGCGCCGGCCGATGCGCGGCTTTACGCGATCCGCGATGAAAGCGCGACGGTGGGCTCGATCGACCTCATCACCGCCTCGATCCTGTCCAAGAAGCTGGCGGCGGGGCTGGATGCGCTGGTGCTCGACGTCAAACAGGGCAGCGGTGCCTTTTTGCGCAATCCAGAGGCCGCGCTGACCTTGGCACATGCGCTGGTCGATACGGCGAATGGGGCTGGCTGCCGCACCCGCGCCTATGTCACCGACATGGATCAACCTCTGGCCCGCGCAGCCGGCAATGCGCTGGAACTGCGCGAGGCCATTGCCGTGCTGACGGGCGGGCAGGGGGCGCTGCGCGATCTGTCGCTGGCTTTGTCCTCGGCCTGCCTGTCGCTGGGTGGTGCGTCCGGCGATGCCTTGCGGGCGCTGGAAAGCGGTGCAGCAGCCGAACGATTTGCCCGCATGGTGGTGGCGCAGGGTGGGCCCGTCGATCTGTTGGATCACCCTGACCGCCATCTGCCCACAGCGCCCGTGGTGCGCGTCGTGCCGGGTCAGGGCCGCGTCGCCGCCATCGACACCGAGGCGCTTGGCCATGCCGTCGTGGCGCTTGGCGGTGGGCGGCTGCATGCCGGTGACAGGATCGACCCGCGAGTGGGGCTTGCAGAACTTTTGCGCATCGGCGAAGAGGCGGGCCCGGATCGCCCTCTGGCGCTGGTCCATGCCGCCTCGGAGGCGGCGGCCGAGGCGGCAGTCGCCACCGTTGCGGCCGCCTATCTGCTGGGCGATGGCCCGGACCCCGGGCCATTGATCCGCAACGAGGTGACATGACCGACAGACGCGCCTTTCTGATCGTGATGGATTCGGTGGGCATAGGTGGCGCCCCCGACGCTGCCGGTTTTTTCAACGACGACCGGCCCGATACGGGGGCGAATACCGTCGCGCATATTGCCCAGACGCGCCCGCTGGCGCTGCCGCATCTGGATGCGCTTGGGCTTGGCGCGGCGATCCGTCTGGCAAGTGGCGCAGTGGCGCCCGGCCTTGGCGCCGTGCCGCAGGGGATATGGGGGGCGGCGACCGAGGTGTCGCGCGGCAAGGATACCCCCTCGGGTCACTGGGAAATCGCGGGCGTGCCGGTGCCTTGGGACTGGCATTATTTCCCCAACACCCGTCCCGCCTTTCCGGCCGAGTGGAGCGAAAGCATCGCGCGCGCGGCAGGCACCGACGGCATCCTTGGCAATGAACATGCCTCGGGGACCGAGATTGTCGCCCGGCTTGGGGCCGAACACCTGCGCTTGGGCTGGCCGATCTGCTATACCTCGGCCGACAGTGTGCTGCAGATCGCTGTGCATGAAGGGGTCTTTGGCCTGGAGCGGCTTTATCGGCTTTGCGAGGACGTGGCCGCCATGGTCCACCCGATGCGCGTTGGCCGGGTCATCGCGCGGCCCTTTCTGGGGGCCGAGGGTAGCTTTGCCCGCACTCCGAACCGCCGCGATTATGCCATTGCCCCGCCGGGGCCGACGCTTCTGGACATTGCGCAACAGGCCGGGCGCGAAACACATGCCGTGGGCAAGATCGGCGACATCTTCTCGCATCGCGGTATCTCGCAACTGCACAAGGGCAAGTCCGATGCCGATCTGGCCGGTCACCTGCTGGCGCTGGCCGATGAAGCCCGCCCGGGCAGCCTGACATTCGCCAATTTCGTGGAATTCGACAGTCTTTACGGCCATCGCCGCGATGTGGCCGGCTATGCGGCGGCGCTGGAGTGGTTCGATGGCGTCGCCGGGGCGCTGATCGCGCGCCTACGGCCGGGGGATCTGGCGATCTTTACCGCCGATCATGGCAACGATCCGACCTGGGGCGGCACGGATCACACGCGCGAGCGCGTGCCGGTGCTGGGCTGGGGCTACGGCGCGCGTGCCGTTGGAAAGGTGGGCTTTGCCGATATCGGTGCCTCGGTTGCCGTGCATCTGGGCCTTCCAGCCGTCGGTCCGGGGAGGTCTTTTCTTTGAAGTCGTTGAAAAAGATCGAATTGCACCTGCATCTTGAAGGCGCGGCTCCGCCCGCTTTCATCCGTTCGGTCGCTGCCGAGAAGGGTCAGAACATCGATGGCATCTTCGATGAGCGCGGCGCTTATGTCTGGCGGGATTTCAGGCACTTTCTGCGCGTCTATGAGGCCGCGGCGTCGGTCCTGACCACGCCGCGCGACTATGCCCGGTTGCTTTCCGAGGTGTTGGCGCAATGTGCCGATCAGGGCGCGATCTATGCCGAGCTTTTCGTCTCGCCCGAGTTCTGCGGCGGCGCTGATCTGGCGGCCTGGCGCGACTATCTGGCCGCCATGGAAGAGGTCGCGGCGCAGGCCGAATGTGACGGCATCGCCAGCCGCGCCGTCCTGACCTGCATCCGCCATCTGGATCCCCAGCGCGCGCGCAAGACGGCGATTTGCGCGGCCGAAACCTCGGGTGGGTGGGTCGCGGGCCTTGGCATTGCCGGTGCCGAGGATGTGGGTGAACTGGCCGATTTCGCCTGGGCCTTCGACTGTGCGCGCGAGGCGGGGCTGGGCCTGACCGCCCATGCCGGCGAATGGGGCGGCCCGGATTCCATCCGCGATGCGCTGGCGCTTGGCGTGACCCGTATCGGCCACGGCATCCGTGCCGTCGAGGATGCGCAGTTGATGCGCGATCTGGCCGAACAACATATCACGCTTGAGGTCTGCCCCGGCTCGAATCTGGCGCTTGGGCTGGTGCCTGACTGGCCCGCCCATCCCATCGCTCGGCTTGTCGATGCCGGTGTGTGCGTCACCGTTTCGACCGACGATCCGCCATTTTTCCACACCACGCTGTCGCATGAATATCAACGGCTTGCCGACGCGTTCGGTTGGGCTGAGGCCGAGTTTCGGCAGATGAACCTTTGGGCCGTCGAGGCGGCCTTTTGCGACCAGACCACCAGAACCCGCCTGCGAAAGGAACTGACATGACCCAAGCGCATCTGACCATCGTCGATCATCCGCTGGTTCAGCACAAGCTGACCCTGATGCGCGATAAGACCACCTCGACTGCCGGTTTCCGCCGTTTATTGCGCGAAATCAGCCTGCTCTTGGCTTATGAGATCACGCGTGAGCTGGAAATGACCACGGTGCGCATCGAAACTCCGCTGTGCGGGATGGATGCGCCGACGCTGGAAGGCAAGAAGCTGGCGCTGATCTCGATCCTGCGGGCCGGGAATGGGCTCATGGACGGGATTCTGGAACTGATCCCAGCCGCGCGTGTGGGGTTCATCGGGCTTTACCGCGACCCCGAGACCCTGCAACCAGTGCAATATTACTCCAAGGTTCCCAATGAGTTGGACGCACGTATGACCATTGTGGTCGATCCGATGCTGGCCACGGGGAACTCTTCGGTTGCGGCCATCGACCTGCTCAAGGCGAAGGGCGCGCGCAATCTGCGATTCCTGTGCCTGCTCGCCACGCCCGAAGGGGTGGCGCGCATGCGCGAGGCTCATCCGGACGTGCCGATCGTAACCGCCGCGCTGGACGAGCGGCTGGACGATCACGGCTATATCTGGCCGGGACTGGGCGATGCCGGAGACCGGATGTTCGGGACAAAATGAGTCTGCGTTAACCGGCTCTTCAGCGCTTAGGTCCTATCACCGGGTCAGGATACCGATTCGGGGATGGGACGATGCGCGCAATTCTGTGGCTCATGCTGGCGTTCTGGCCGGGGTTTGCGGTGGCGCAGGACTTCCGTCCGGCGGAAGAGCCACCGGCCGATTTTCCATCCCGCCAGTATATCGACAGCCGCGGCTGTGTCTTTTTGCGCGATGATTCAGGGGGCTGGGGCGCGCGCCTCGCGCGCGACGGCACATTGATCTGTGGCTATCCCCCCACGCTGTCGGCACGCGGGCTGGACGGCAAGGCCAGGTTGCGGGCGCTGGACCCGAATGCCGGACGAAGTCGTGCCGAGCTGGTGGAGGAGGCGCTGTCGCTGAAAATCATCACCAACCTGCGCCCCGGTGAACTGGCCAGCGACCCCCGCCCGATGGAGCGTCTGCCGGATCTGGGCCCAGAACCCCATTCATCTGCGCCTTCGGATACATTGCGGGCGGCTTTGGCGGCGGCGCCCGCCTTGCGCCAGAACATGGGTGGGGCGCTGCAGCCCAACCGTCGGCTGTGTAGTCTGCTGGGCTATGATGACGAGCCGGGCAAGGCGGCTCTCAGCGACCCCACGCAGGGTTATTGCGCGGCACTGCCGAAATCCGAACTGTCGCGGCTCAGTTTCATGCGTCCGGTGGGCAGCAGTGCCGGGCCCGGCGAAAGCGCGCCTCTCACCTTGCCTGCCGCCGGGGCTGTCGAAGCGTCAGAACCTGTGCAGGTCATGGCAGTCCGGCCACCGCGAGCTGGAGGCGGAAAACCTGCCGCCATGGCAAAGGCTGTCGCGACGCCTCGGGCCAGCCCTGATGCACCTTCCAAGCCGGTAACGCCTTCGGTTGGCATGATTCCGGCTGGTGCGCGCTATGTGCAGATCGGCACTTTTGCCAATGCGCAAAATGCCGAACGCGCCGCCGGGCGCGTTGCGGAGATGGGTTATCCAGTGTTGCGCGGGAAGGATCGGGTTGGTGGGCGCGATGTGCAGTTTCTCATGACCGGGCCCTTTACCGACCGCGAAACCATCGTTCGTGCGCTCGACGCCATCCGCAAGGCGGGATTTGGCGATGCCTTTCCCCGCTGACCCGCGATCATTGGTCGCAGATTTCCTGCAGCGCCACCCACTCGCGCTCGCTCAACACGGGCCGGGGCTCGGCCGTGCGAAAGGGGTCGGCCTCGATCAGGCCCAGTACCGCTTCGCCCGTTGGGTCCAGCGAGCGGGCATAGGGTTCGCTGGAGATTCCGGCGCGGGTGAAATAGGCCAGCAGCGGTTCATCATCCGGGCGTGGCACCGCATCGGCCAAAAGCTTTTCGCCATAGCCCGACAGGGATTTCGCGGGCAGCGTCCCGGCAGTCAGCAGATGGAAAGTCGCCCGCGGTCCGGCATGGCGCAGCGCGGCCAGCAGGGGATCATCGCGCACTGCCGCCGCCTGTGCGGCCAGGATATGACCGGCCGCGACCTCGGGCGTCACCTGTCGCTCGATCAGATCTTCGCCGATGACGGTAAATGGTCCCGGCAGGCGCAGCGCGCCGCCCAAGCTTGCGGGCACCACGATGATCTGCGCATCCGGGCCGATCAACCGCATCGCCAGCTTTTGCCGCACCATATCACCAGCCGGACGCGAACATGGGTTACCGGTCGTCTTGGCGATCTCGGCCAGGACCATCCGCCCGATCTCGGCCCGTTGTGCAGGGGGCGCGATATCGGCGGCGTGGCGCACCAGTGCGGGCGGCACCCAGAACACCGCCAGCAGCGCCATGACGGCTGCCGCGCCCAGCATCAACCCGCTGCGCAGTCGACCGGGATGCGGCTTGCTTGCCTCGATGACCTGATGAACCTTGGAAATGGCCGAGATCATCAACTCGTCGTCGATTTCCAGTTCTTCGCCGGCATCGACGCCGCCGGGGGCATAGCGCGCCGGCAGCTTGCCGGGGTTAAGCCGCATTACCGCGGGCAGCGACCAATGCGCCAGCGGCATTTCCGAGCGCGGATCGGTCAATATCAATGTCGCGTCCCCGAAAGAGACGATCACATCGCGCAGCTGCGATTTGGGCGTCTCGCGCCAGATTCCTGCGGCTTCAAGCCGTTGATATTGGTTCAGCGCCGTCATGTCCGCGCCACCGGCCTTTGCTTTCCTGTCCCGACCATAATCCACGCCGGGCTTCGGTCAACTCTGCCCGTTGTCACGATAATTTCCAACCTGCTACCGCAGAGAAACCGGTTGGAGCCGGGAAAACTGCGCGGATTTTTCGGCTGCTGCAAGTCGGGCCGCAACGGCACTGCAATGCTTTCCGGCACTGCGAAGCTCGCCCGTCTTCCGGCGGCTCTACGGGGGCGTATCCGTCCGACGGCCAACTCCTCGGGTTTCGTAATCCGTCCCCGACACCCGCGCCGTAGGGGACCCCATTCTGACAGGCCATGGAAAGGACGCGCCGGCAGCAATCGCGGATCAGGCGGTTTCAGGCACGGTCATGCCTCTTTCGCGCGCCAGTTCCCGGATGCGGTTTTGCAGCTTCTCAAAGGCCCGGACCTCGATCTGACGGATGCGCTCGCGCGAAACCGCGTAACGTGTCGAAAGATCCTCCAGCGTCATTGGATTGTCGCGCAGCCGACGCTCCATCAGGATGTCCTTTTCGCGGTCGTTCAGCACATCCATCGCGGCGATCATCATCTCGCGCCGGGCCGACATTTCGTCAGCCTCGGCAAAGGCTTCGGCCTGGTTTGCGTCCTCATCCTCCAGCCAGTCCTGCCATTGCGCGGTCGATTCGCCGTCGCCCGACCCGACAGTCGCGTTCAGCGAGGCATCGCCGCCGGACAAACGACGGTTCATGTCGATGACTTCGCGCTCGGTCACGTTCAGGTCATGGGCGATCTGGGCGACATTCTCGGGGCGCAGGTCGCCTTCCTCCAGCGCACCCAGCCGCGACTTGGCCTTGCGCAGGTTGAAGAACAGCTTTTTCTGCGCCGAAGTGGTGCCCATTTTGACCAGCGACCAGGACCGCAGGATATATTCCTGGATCGAGGCGCGGATCCACCACATCGCATAGGTCGCAAGACGAAAGCCTTTTTCGGGGTCAAAGCGTTTCACCGCCTGCATCAGGCCCACGTTCGCTTCGGAAATGACCTCGGCCTGCGGCAGGCCATAGCCACGATACCCCATGGCGATCTTGGCCGCGAGCCGCAGGTGGCTGGTGACCAGCCGCTGTGCCGCCTCGGCGTCCTCATGATCGACCCAGGCCTTGGCCAGCATGTATTCCTCTTCCGGTTCCAGCAGAGGGAACTTGCGGATTTCCTGCAAATAGCGGTTCAGCCCCTGTTCGGGGCTGGGTGCCGGAAGGATCTGATAGTTCGCCATTTGAAAATTCCCTGTCCCGCACTTTGGCGGGTAATTGTGAACGCTATCGGTGCGGTCCGGGTTCCGTCAGACCAGCTCGCCGCGCAGTATCGCCAGCAATCCGGCCATGTCGGGCGGCAACGGGCTGGCAAAGGTCAGCGTCTGGCCGCTGACCGGATGTTCAAACCCCAACTCGGCCGCATGCAGGGCCTGCCGGGAAAAGGCGGCGATGGCATCGGTTGCATCCGTGCCCAGCACCTTGGCCGAGGCCCGCCTGTTCCCACCATAAACCGGGTCGCCGATCAGGCCCAATCCCGCATGGGCCATATGCACGCGGATTTGATGGGTGCGCCCGGTTTCCAATCGACATTCGACCAGCATGGCGGCCGGAGGCGTGCCGAAAGCCTCGATCACCTTGGTGCGGGTCACGGCATGGCGGCCGTTATGAAAGCTGACTGCCTGACGCTGCCGGTCGCCGGGGTGGCGGCCGATCAGGGTGGCGATCCGCAGCACGCTGCCCGGTTCGAAGCTGATGCCCGGCAGGCCGCGCAGCCTTGCGTCGGCAGCGTCGATCATGCCGTGGGCAAGGGCCAGATAACGACGCCGCGCCGTGTGGTCGGCGAATTGCCGTGCCAGCCCCTGATGAGCCCGGTCGGTTTTCGCCACCACCAGAAGGCCCGAGGTTTCTTTGTCAATGCGGTGCACGATGCCCGGCCGGGCGGCCCCGCCGATCCCCGACAGACTGCCTGCGCAATGCGCCAGCAGGGCATTCACCAGCGTGCCTGATGGTGCGCCGGGTGCGGGATGCACCACCATGCCGGCGGGCTTGTCCACGACGATCAGGTCCGCGTCCTCATAGGCAATCGCCAGCGGTATCGGCTCGGGCTGCGCCTCGAGCGGCTCGGGCGCACCGATCAGGACCCGGTAGTCGCCGGTCTCGGCCCGGGCCTTGCCGTCCGTTACCGGGCCGGAGGGGCCAAGAACCGCGCCCTCGGCGATCAGTTTCGTCAGGCGCGAACGCGACAGCGCCGCCTGCTCTGGCGCGGCAAGGGCAAGCGCCTTATCAAGACGCTCGGACAGACCTTCGGGAATGGTGATAAGGATTTCGGCCATGGCACGGGATGATAGGCTGGATGCAGGACCAGAGGAAGCGCTGCCGATGCTGCGCTGGTTGCGCATGCTGGTGACCGCGCTGGCGGTGGTGATGGGTCTGGGCATGCTGGTGATCGCGGCGCTTTTATGGTTGCGCCTGTCGCAGCCGCCGCTGCCGGAATTGCCCGAGCAGATCGTTTTGCCCGAAGGGGCGCACCCCGCCGCCGTCACTTTCGCCCGCGATTGGCTGGTGGTGGTGACCGAAACGGGCGAGGTGCTGCTGTATGACAAGCAAGGGCGGCTGCACCAGCAGGTTCAGCCCTGAGCGTCCGTCTTGCCCTCAAGCGCGTCAAGGCGTGCGCGCAGTTCGGCATTCTCGGTCCGGGCCTTGATCGCCATCTCGCGCACGGCCTCGAATTCCTCGCGGGTGACGAAGTCCCGCTCGGCCAGCCATCGATCGATCCAGCCGTTGAAGGCGGTCTGTGCCTCGTCCTTGGCGCCTTGGGCCACGCCCATGGCATTGGTCATCAATTTCGAGAGATCGTCGAGAATGCGGTTGTTTGCGGTCATGGCGGGCCTTTCGGTTCAGCGAGACCCCCTATATGGCCCCGGTGGCGCTGCTGTTCAATTGCCTGACGGCAGCGGTTGACACAAGACCGCCCCCGCGTAGCCTGCCCGCGCCGAAACGAGGAGCTCATGATCCCATTTCCCGACATTTCGCCCGAGATCTTTACCATCCATCTGCTCGGCATGGAGTTCTCGCTGCGCTGGTATGCGCTGGCCTATCTGGCCGGGCTGCTGATCGGCTGGCGCATTATCGTCGCGCTGATGCGGCGCCCGCCGCTCTGGGGCGATCAACCCCCGATGCGCCCCGAGCAGGTCGAGGAGTTGCTGACCTGGGTCATTGCCGGCGTGGTGCTGGGCGGGCGGCTGGGGTTCGTTCTGTTCTACGAGCCCGGCTATTATCTGGCCAATCCGGTGCAGATCCCGGTGATATGGCGCGGCGGGATGTCCTTTCACGGCGGGTTTCTGGGCGTGGTGCTGGCGTCCTGGTGGTACTGCCGCCGCCATGACATCCTGGCGCTGCGGCTGGCGGATGCGCTATCGGTGGCGACTCCCGTGGGGCTGGGCCTTGGCCGGCTGTCGAATTTCATCAATGCCGAGCTTTGGGGCCGGCCGACCGATGCCCCTTGGGGCGTAATCTTTCCGGGAGAGGCGGCGCAGAATTGCCCTGGCATCGTCGGCCCCTGCGCGCGGCACCCCAGCCAGCTTTACGAGGCCGGGCTTGAGGGCGTGGTGCTGGCCGCCGTTTTGTTCCTGTTGGTTCGCGCCGGGGGCTTGCGTCGTCCGGGGCAGGCGCTGGGGGTGTTCCTGATGGGTTATGGTCTGTCGCGTTTTGTCGTCGAGTTCTTCCGGCAGGCAGATGCGCAATTCATCACGCCGGACAATCCGCTGGGCCATGTGCTGGGCGGTCCGGTTTGGGGCGTGACCATGGGGCAGTTGTTGTCGCTGCCGATGATATTGGTCGGGCTGGCCTTCCTGATCCGCGCCCGGATGCGGCCGGCCCTTTCGCACGGCGCGACATGACGCCGCTGGCGCGACTGATCGCCGCGCGCATCCGGCTGTCCGGCCCGATGCCTCTGGATGAATACATGCGGCTTTGCCTGCTGCATCCCGAACATGGCTATTACGCGACGCGCGACCCTTTCGGCGCCGCGGGCGATTTCACCACCGCGCCCGAGATCAGTCAGATGTTTGGCGAGATGGTGGGGCTGGCGCTGGCGCAATCGTGGCTGGATCAGGGGTCGCCCAGCCCCTTTACTCTGGCCGAGATTGGCCCCGGGCGGGGCACGCTGATGGCCGATATCCTGCGCGCCATTCGCGTGGTGCCCGGCATGGCCCGGGCGGCCCGTGTCGCCTTGGTCGAGGCATCGCCGCATCTGCGCCGGGTGCAGAACGAAAAGCTTGGCGAAATCGACCATCTGGACGGTGTTTCGCAGTTGCCGCAGGCCCCGCTGTTTCTGGTTGCCAATGAGTTTTTCGATGCCCTGCCGATCCGTCAGTTCCAGCGAGTCGGGAAGGGATGGGCCGAACGGGTCGTGGTTCTGGACCCACAGGGCGGATTGGAACTGGGGCTGGCCCCGGTGAGTGACGAGGCGCTGGGGTCCCGCCTGCCGTCCCTGACCGATGGGGCGATCCATGAATTCTGTCCCGATGCCGTGCCGATCGCCGCGCAGGTCGCCGGGCGAATCGCCGCGCATGGCGGCTGTGCCATCGTCATCGACTATGGTGGGTGGAACGGGCAGGGAGATACCTTTCAGGCCCTGCGCCGCCATTCCCCCGAGGGGCCTCTGGCCAATCCGGGCGAGGCCGACCTGACCGCGCATGTGGATTTCGCGCCGCTGGCCATGGCGGCGCGTGCTGCTGGCGCCCGCGCTTCGCGTATGGTCACGCAGGGCGAATGGCTGTTGCGGCTGGGCATCAGGGAACGTGCGGAACGCTTAGCGCAGGCGGGGGATGCCGGCGCGATGGCTGCGCTTCATCGCTTGACCGCGCCCGGGGAAATGGGTCACCTGTTCAAGGTGCTGGCCTTATGGGCTCGCCATGCGCCCGTGCCTGCTGGATTCGAGCCCCTGGACGAAGATGCAGACGACGCTTGAGATTCTGACCCACCCGCTGCTCACCTCGGTGCGGCATGGCTTTTTCACGCGGCGCGGGGGCGCCTCTTCCGGGCTGTTCGCGGGGCTGAACTGCGGCTACGGCTCCAGCGATCAGGCAGAGATCGTCAGCATCAACCGCGCCCGGGTCGCCAAGGCGATGGGCGTGCCTTCCGGCGGGCTTGCCACCGTGCATCAGGTTCATTCGGCCGAGATCGCCGTGCTGCGGCAGGGCGACGACCCTGCTGATCTTGCCCGCATCCGCGCCGACGGCATCATTACAGACCAGCCTGGCGTGGCGCTGGCGGTTCTGACCGCCGACTGCCAGCCGATCCTGCTGGCCGACCCGGAAGCCCAGGTGATCGGGGCCGTTCACGCCGGATGGCGCGGCGCGCTTTCGGGCGTGATCGAGGCGGCGGTGGGCGCGATGAACGATCTGGGCGCAACCCGCATCCGCGCTGTTATCGGCCCCACGATCAGCCAGCGCGCCTATGAGGTGAGCGAGGATTTCATGGACGAATTCCTGGTCGAAGAACCGGATTATCACCGTTTCTTCGCCGGAGGGCCAAACGGGCGGCCGATGTTCGACCTGCCATCCTTTGGGCTGATGCGGCTGCGCGAGGCAGGGGTCGAGGCGGAATGGACCCGGCATTGCACCTATTCCGATGCCGACCGCTTTTTCTCTTATCGCCGCAGCACGCATCAAAAACAGGCGGATTACGGCCGGCTGATCTCGGTCATCGCGCTTTAAAAGGCGATCCCGGGCGGGCTGCGCCATGCATCATGCCGGGTTGGTCTTGCGCCCTTATCCCAGCGCCGCCACGCGTTCCTCGACTACGCTGAAGGGCACGCCCGGTTCATCCTTGGCGCAGCGGATCACCAGCGAGGTCTTGACCGAAGCCACGTTCGGCGCCGAGGTCAGTTTTTCCGTCAGGAATCGTTGAAAACTGGGCAGATCGGGCGAGACGCATTTCAGGATAAAGTCGATTTCGCCGTTCAGCATGTGGCACTCGCGCACCAAGGGCCAATCGCAGGCCAGTGCCTCGAATGCGGACAGGTCGCGTTCGGACTGGCTGTGCAGGCGCACCATGGCAAAGACCTGCACCTCGAAGCCCAGTTCGCGGGCGTCGATATCGGCGTGATAGCCGCGAATATAGCCCGTCTCTTCCAGTGCACGGACCCGGCGCAGGCAGGGCGGGGCGGAAATGCCGACGCGACGGGCCAATTCGACATTGGTCATGCGGCCGTCGGCTTGCAGTTCCGCCAGAATTTTGCGGTCGATCTCGTCAAGTCTGGCGGCGGTCATCAGGTCTCCTGTCTTGCCAATGCGGCAAAAAACATGCCGGAAACTATCCCGCGAGGTCGGATTGCGCAACATTCTTTCCACCGATACGGGAGACGGCCTTGTGGATTGCATGCCGGGCCGGTGGTGATTAGCTAAGGCAGCGCCAAGCGAAAGGTTTCCTCCGATGTCCCATGTCCCCGCCGAGATTGCCGCCGACACCAGCCTTCCCGCGCATAGCCGCGTGCTGATCGTGGGCTCGGGGCCGGCCGGCTATACCGCCGCCGTCTATGCCGCGCGCGCCATGCTGTCGCCGGTGCTGATCCAGGGCATGCAACCGGGAGGTCAGTTGACCATCACCACCGAGGTCGAGAATTGGCCCGGCGAAACCGAGATCCAAGGCCCCGACCTGATGGTCCGGATGGAGGCGCATGCCCGCGCCATGGGTGCCCGCATCTTTGTCGATACCGTGACGCGGCTGGACCTGAAGCAGCGCCCCTTCGTGGCCGAGCTTGATTCGGGCGCGCGCATCACTGCGGATGCGGTGATCCTTGCGACCGGGGCGCAGGCGCAATGGTTGGGCATCCCGTCCGAAGAGAAATTCAAGGGTTTCGGCGTTTCGGCCTGTGCCACCTGCGACGGTTTTTTCTATCGCAACCGCCAGGTGGTGGTGATCGGTGGCGGCAATACCGCCGTGGAAGAGGCGCTGTTTCTGACCAATTTCGCCAGCAAGGTGACGCTGGTTCATCGC
The DNA here is from genome assembly GCF_016919705.1 of Paracoccus methylovorus. Taxonomy (NCBI): domain Bacteria; kingdom Pseudomonadati; phylum Pseudomonadota; class Alphaproteobacteria; order Rhodobacterales; family Paracoccaceae; genus Paracoccus; species Paracoccus methylovorus. Next base: position 1,660,341 of record NZ_CP070368.1, on the reverse strand, counting down.
CGCGACAGTCTGCGGGCCGAAAAGATCCTGCAAGAGCGGCTGTTGCGCAATCCCAAGATCTCGATCCTGTGGGATCATGAACTGGTCGAGGTTCAGGGTGACGAGCAGCCCTTGGGCGTGACCGGCGTCAAGGTCCGCCATGTCCGGCAGGGGACCGAGCAGGTGCTGCCTGCGGATGGCGTCTTTATCGCCATTGGCCATGCGCCGGCCTCGGAACTGGTCAAGGATCAATTGGAGTTGCATCACGGCGGCTATGTCACGGTCGAGCCGGGCACGACGCGGACGTCGATCCCCGGCGTCTTTGCAGCGGGCGACCTGACCGATCACATCTATCGTCAGGCGGTGACCAGTGCTGGCATGGGTTGCATGGCCGCGCTGGATGCCGAGCGTTATCTGGCCGAGCATGACATGGCAGGCGCGCCGAACCCGCATGCGGCCGAGATCCCGGCCTGAAGGGCGGGCAGATTTAACCAACTATCGCGGAGACCGCCGATGACCTTGCCGCATCACCAGCCAATCCGCGAACTCATGGTCAGTCCCGACGCCGGGCAGCAGTTGCGCGCCGGGGCAGAGCGCTTGCTCGCATGGGACCTGACCGCGGCGCAACTGGCCGAACTGGAACTGCTGACCAGCGGTGCTTTCTTTCCTCTGCGCGGTTTCCTGACGCAGGCCGATTGCGATTCGGTGGCCGAGGGGATGCGGCTGACCTCGGGCGCGCTGTGGCCGGTGCCCGTGGTGCTGGATGTCGCGGCGGAATTTGCCGATCAGGTCGAGCCGGGCGAGGATATCGCCCTGCGCGGTCCCCAAGGCGCTGTTCTGGCCATTCTCTCGGTTACCGACAAGTGGCGGCCCGAGGGGGGTGGGCCCCCGGCTGTCTCTGGCGAATCATCGCAACCGGGCGCGACCTTTGGAGCGGTCCGACTGGGTGGTCCGGTCAAGGGGCTGCCCGCTGTGGGCGATGCCCGGAATGGGCCGAACGGCTGGCGCGCGCATTTCCGTACGCAGGACTGTAAGCGGGTGCTGGCATGCGATCCGGCGGATGAGATGGCTGCCGGGCGGCTGGCTGTTGAACTTGGCGCGGTGCTGCTGCCGCTCAAGATTGCGCCTTTTCATATCGGTCCGCGCGCGGCGCTTTGGCAGGCGCTTGTCTGCCGCAATCACGGGGCGACGCATCTGCTGCTGCCCGCCGATCCGGCGACGCAAGCGTTGTTGCGGCAATACCGCGAAGAGGTCGGGTTGGTGCTGGTCGAACCCGAGGACGCGACGGGGCTTTAGCGGCAGACGGGACCAAATCGCCGGCACATTGATGCGCCGGCGCGGGTCATGGGGTTGGGCGCAAGCAGGCGCCGGTTTTCTGCAGCTTTAATGCACGCTGACCGGGGTCAACTCGTTCTGGCGGGCCAGCATAAAGGCCAGGCTGCGATCCTTGACCAGCGCCAGCCGCTCTCCATCCGGGCCGTGCACGGCATAAAGCGCATCGACGTTGGGCACCTGACGGCGCACCTCATCCGGCAGGCTGTCCATGGCGACGCGGCGGATATAGACAATATTGCCCGCTTCCTGCGGGTCGAAATCGAATCTCTCGTTCATTTGCGATCCCCTTTCATTTGCGGCTGATCGGTATGGTTTGCACGATGCTGTCGGCCTCGGCCCGACGCAGATCGATGTTCAGAAGCCCGTTTTCCAGCCCGGCCGATACCACCTCGACGCCATCCGCCAGCACGAAGCTGCGCTGAAAGGCGCGTGAGGCGATGCCCCGGTGCAGAAAGACGCGCTCGTCATCCGCCTCTGCCTGCCTGCCGCGAATCACCAACTGGCGGTTCTCCAGCGTGATGGACAGGTCGTCGTCGGAAAAACCCGCCACGGCCAGCGTGATGCGAAAGCCGTTTTGGCCTTGGTGTTCGATGTTATAGGGCGGATAGCCCTCGGCCCCCTTGGCGGCCCTTTCGGCCAGACGCTCAAGCTGGTCGAACCCCAGCAGGAACGGATGAGCGGCCAGACTGATCTTGGTCATTCGCAAGCCCTTTGCATCAAAGCGACTGTCGACCGGACCCCGGAAGTGGCGATCCAGCAAAAGCAATATGTGAACGGATGCTGTCGGAAACAAGGGTTTGCCGCATGGCAGCGGCGTGGCTCACGGCCGCAGGTCCCGCGTTAACTCGTTTATGCAAAACCATTAACAACGTCAGGGGGCTGCGCTATAACCAAGGCGTTCCAGCCCGAGGCCCCAGATGAACGCCCAGCACGAGATGTCCCATGAAGAAATCGGCCGCGCCAAACTCGAGGTGCTGCGCCGCGAACATCGGGACCTTGACGTGGCGATCGCCGCGCTTTCGGAACAAAGCCTGACCCATTCGCTGACGCTGCAACGGCTCAAGAAGCAGAAGCTTGCGCTGAAGGACCGCATCGCCCGGCTTGAGGATGAGTTGACCCCGGATATCATCGCCTGATTGCATGATTCCGTCCGTCGCGTTAGGGCGGGGCGCAAAAGGGGGTCGCCATGGAAAAACCCGTCGGAATCATCATGGGCAGCCAGTCCGACTGGCCCACCATGCGCGAGGCCGCAGCCATACTGGACGAGTTGGGCGTGGGCTACGAGGCCCGGATCGTCAGCGCCCATCGCACGCCGGACCGGTTATGGGACTATGGCAAGACGGCTGTGGCGCGGGGGCTGAAGGTCATTATCGCCGGTGCCGGCGGGGCCGCGCATCTGCCGGGCATGATGGCGAGCAAGACCCGGGTGCCGGTGATCGGCGTGCCGGTGCAGACCAAGGCGCTGTCCGGCGTCGATTCGCTTTATTCCATCCTGCAGATGCCCAAGGGCTATCCCGTCGCCACCATGGCCATCGGGGCAGCCGGTGCGGCCAATGCCGGGCTGATGGCGGCGGGCATTCTTGCGATCTCGGACCCTGCGCTGGCCGGGCGGCTGGATGCCTGGCGTCAGGCGCTGTCGGATTCCATCCCTGAGGAGCCGAAAGATGAGTGAACTGCCCACAGGTTCGGTAATCGGCATTCTGGGTGGCGGTCAGTTGGGCCGGATGCTGTCGGTCGCAGCCAGCCGGCTTGGCTATCGCTGCCATATCTATGAGCCGGGTGCCGCACCGGCGGGCGACGTGGCCCATGCGCTGACCACCGCGCCGTATGAGGACGAGGCCGCCTTGCGCGCATTCGCCGAATCGGTCGATGTCATCACCTATGAATTCGAGAACGTGCCCACGGCGGCGCTGGACTTGCTGGAGTCGCTGCGCCCGATCCGGCCGAACCGTCGCGCGCTTGCCGTGTCGCAGGACCGGCTAAGCGAAAAGGATTTCCTGACCGGCATCGGCTTGCGGACCGCCCCCTATCGCAACGTGGAAACCGAAGCGGACTTGTCCGAGGCGCTGGAGGCGCTGGGCGTGCCCTCGATCCTCAAAACCCGGCGGCTGGGCTATGACGGCAAGGGTCAGATCCGGTTTTCCGACGCGGCCCAGCGGGAATGGACCGGCGCACCCTCGGTGCTGGAGGGGTTCGTCGATTTTTCGGCCGAGATCAGCGTCATCGTCGCGCGGGGCGTGGATGGGCAGGTCGCAGCCTACGACCCGGGGCTGAACGTCCACCGCGACGGTATCCTGCACACGACAGCGGTTCCCTGCGGCCTGCCGCAAGGCCTGCTGACGGATGCGGTGCTGATCGCCGCCCGGATCGTCAATGCGCTGGATTATGTCGGTGTCATGGGGGTCGAGCTTTTCGTGACCCGCGAAGGGCTGGTGGTGAACGAGATCGCGCCGCGTGTGCATAACTCGGGGCACTGGACGCAGGCGGGCTGCGCTGTCGATCAGTTCGAACAGCATATCCGTGCGGTCGCCGGCCTGCCTCTGGGGGACGGTCAGCGTTATGCCGATGTCGAGATGGAGAACCTGATCGGCGACGATATCCTGCGCATTCCCGAACTGCTTGGGCGGCCGCGCACCCAGATCCATCTTTATGGCAAGGGCGAGGCGCGTCCCGGCCGCAAGATGGGTCATATCAACCGGGTGCTTTGAACGCCTGCGCCAAGCGGTCGAATTCCCGGCGATTGCCGGGAATGCCCAGCCTGATCCAGCGGTCGTGCCAAGGGAAGATACGGCTCCAGATCCCGGCGCGGGCCAGCAGATCGCGCGCGGCACGTGCCTCGGCCACCTCGTAGAGCCGGAACAGATGCGTGCCGCCGATCAGGTTCCAACCCTGCGCGGTAAGGATCTGGTCCAGATGCAGCGTCGCCTCGGACAGCCAGACTACGGTATCGTCGGCCCATCGCGCATCGGCCAGTGCTTGCGCGCCGATTTCCAACGCCGGCCCGCTGACCGGCCAGGGGCCTGCACGCTCTGCCAGCCGCGTCAGCAGATCGGGCGCGGCGATGGCAAAGCCCAGCCTCAGCCCGGCGAGGCCCCAGAACTTGCCGAAACTGCGCAGCACGATCACGTTGTCCGGTCGTTCGCTCGCTACGGACAGATCCGGGCGCGGATCGGCAAAGCTTTCGTCCACGACCAGATGGCCGACCGTCGCGGCGATGGCGGCGATCTGCGCCGGCGTGAATTCGCGCCCGTCGGGATTGTTCGGGTTTACGATCACCGCCAGATCGGCACCGGACAGCCCCGCCGGATCATGGGGTTCCGCCACCTGCCAACCGGCAGAACGCAGGCTGCCAGCATGTTCGTTATAGGTGGGCGAAAACACGGCTGCCCGCTGCCCCGGGATCACATGCGGCACAAGCTGGATCGCCGCCGAGGCGCCCGCCAGCGGCAGGATCTGTTCGGATGCGCAGCCGAATCGCACCGCGGCCAAGGCGCAAAGCCGCGCCTGATCCTGCTGTGTCGGCAGGGCGGTCAGGGCGTGCGCTGAAAGCGGCCCGGCCTGCCAGCTTCGGCGGTTGATTCCCGTTGACAGGTCGATCCAGTCCGTCCCCCCAAAGCGGTTTGCCGCCTTGTCGATATCGCCGCCGTGATCGCGCATCCGCCCCCCTTCAGGTTTTGGGCGGTTTGAGCCTGCCTGCGCTGCGCGGTCAAGCGGCTTGAGTTCGGCTGACATAAGCCGGTAACGGAATTTTCGCTTTACACCCTCGTGGAACCGTCACACGATATGTTGTAGGCACATTCCGGAAACTACGCCGGGTGTAGTCTGGGCCACCAAGGGTTGGGGTTTTACCTTGCCCCGCTCTCAGACAGGCAGGGGGACAGGACATGGCACAGCTGGACTTTATCCATAGCGATGACATTCATCCCATCGACGTGGTCGAGACAGTCGCCACGTATCACGAATGGGACTTCGACCGTCTGGCCGAGGATCAGATCGCCATGGCCGTCGAGGGGCAGTGGCGCACCTATTCGATCACGCTGGCATGGTCGCCGCGCGAGGAGGTTCTGCGATTGATCTGCACCTTCGACATGGACCCTCCGACCGAGAAGCTGCCGGCGCTTTACGAGGTGCTGAACCTTGCCAACGATCAGGTCTGGGATGGCGGTTTCACCTTCTGGGGGCCGCAAAAGCTGATGGTCTGGCGTTACGGGCTGGTGCTATCCGGCGACGCCATCGCCAGCCCCGAGCAGATCGACCAGATGATCGGCAATGCCATTCTGGCCTGCGAGCGATTTTATCCATGTTTCCAACTGGCCTGCTGGGGCGATGCCTCGCCCGCGGCCGCTATGGACATCGCCATGTCCGAGGCCTACGGAAGGGCCTGAACGCCGCCCGGGCGGCGCGGCCAATTGGGGGGGGCATGGAACTTTCTGCATTGAACGGGCGCGGTCTCGTGCTGATCGGCTGCGGCCGGATGGGCGGCGCGTTGCTGCAAGGCTGGCTGAAGCAGGGGCTGGCGGCGGATGCCGTGCATGTGATCGACCCTAACCCTCGGGCCGATCTGTCGGATTTGGGTATTTCAATCAACGGAGAATTGCCGGCCGATCCGGCGGTTCTGGTGATCGCGGTCAAGCCGCAGATGATGGCGGATGTGCTGCCACGGCTTACGGTGGGGGCTTCGACGCTGGTGGTTTCGGTCGCCGCGGGCGTGACGCTGGCGGCTTATGAACAGGCTTTTCCAGCCGCGCCGATCGTGCGGGCCATGCCGAATACGCCGGCCGCCATCGGTCAGGGCATCACTGCCATCGTCGGCAATGCCAAGGCTGGCGAGGCCGAGACGACGCTGGCCCGGGCGCTTATGTCCGCTGTGGGCCGTGTCGTGACCCTGGACAGCGAGGCGCAGATGGATGCGGTGACCGCCTTGTCTGGATCGGGGCCTGCCTATGTCTTTCACATGATCGAGGCCATGGCGGCGGCTGGCGAGGCCGAGGGCTTGTCGCCGGCGCTGGCGCTGGAATTGGCGCGGGCCACCGTGGCCGGCGCCGGCGCGCTGGCCGTGCATGCGGATGAGGACCCGGCGAAGTTGCGCGAGGCCGTGACCTCGCCCGGCGGCACCACGGCGGCGGGGCTGAAGATCCTGATGGATCCGCATGGCGGGTTGCCGCCCCTGATGCGTCGCACCATCGCCGCCGCCGCAGAACGGGGGCGGGAGCTGGGACGATGAGGGGGCAGATTTCTTGGGCGGATTTCGAGAAGGTCGATATCCGGGTGGGCCGCATTACGCGCGCCGAGCCCTTCCCGCAGGCGCGGCGTCCGGCGTTCAAGCTGTGGCTGGATTTCGGACCCGAGATCGGCGAGCGCAAAAGCTCGGCCCAGATCACCCGGCATTATGTGCCTGACGAGTTGATCGGCCGGCAGGTGCTGGCGGTGGTGAATTTCCCGCCGCGCCAGATCGGCCCTTTCATGTCCGAGGTTCTGGTGCTGGGCCTGCCGGACGCAGAGGGAGAGGTCGTGCTGATCGGTCCCGGCCATGAGGTGCCCGTCGGGGGGAGGATGTATTGATGAAGCTTTTGGTGACGCGCCGCATGACGCAGGCGGCGGAACATGCGCTGTCGGCCCGGTTCGAGACCGAGATACTGGATCGCAAGGACGGGCTCAGCGTCGAAGAAGCCGCGCAGGCCTTGGCCGACTACGACGCGATCCTGCCGACGCTGGGCGACCGGTTCACCGCCGAAGCGTTTGACGGCCAGCCACGTTGCAAGCTGCTGGCCAATTTTGGCGCGGGCTACAACCATATTGACGTGGCGGCGGCGGCGGCGGCGGGCGTGGCCGTGACCAACACGCCGGACGCCGTGACCGAGGCAACCGCCGATATTGCCCTGACCCTGATCTTGATGACCGCCCGCCGCGCGGGCGAGGGAGAGCGGCTTTTGCGCCGCGGCGAGTGGAACGGATGGGAACCGACGCAACTGCTGGGCCGCCATGTCGCGGGCTGTACTGTCGGCATCATCGGCATGGGCCGCATCGGCAAGGCCATTGCCCGGCGCTGCCATTATGGCTTTGGCATGGACGTGCTGTTCCATAACCGCTCGGTGGTTTCATCGCTGGATTTCCCGGCTCGGCAGGTCGCTGATCTGGACGAGTTGCTGGTGCAGTCGGATTTCGTCGTCGTTGCCGTACCCGGCGGGGCCGAGACCCGGCACATGATCGGTGCGCGTGAGCTGGAGCGGCTGGGGCCGCGTTCATATCTGGTCAATATCGCCCGGGGCGACGTAGTCGAAGAGGCGGCATTGGTCGAGGCGCTGGCTCGGGGACGGATCGCGGGGGCAGGCCTGGACGTCTATGAATTCGAGCCGAAGGTGGCGCCCGAGCTTTGCGCCATGGAGAACGTAACCCTGTTGCCCCATCTGGGCACTGCCGCAGAAGAGGTGCGCACCGCCATGGCCATGCGGGCAATGAACAACCTGATCGCCTTTGCCGAGGGCCATGCGTTGCCCGACCGGGTGAACTGATGTCGCCGGCTGATCGCGCCATGGCGCTGATCCGCGTGGGCATCGGTGCCGCCGATCCGGGTGCGGCGGTGGCGCGCGGCATGGCCGAGGTGCTGGCCGATCCGCCGGGGCAGGGTGGGCGCTGGCAGATCATTGCGCTTGGCAAGGCTGCCCGCGCCATGGCCAAGGCGGCGCTGGCCGCCCTGCCTGATGCCGAGGCGCTGGTGGTGACCAATGCCGGGAATGATGCGCCCCTGGCAGGGGCGCAGGTGATGCGCGCGGGCCATCCCCAGCCTGATGAAGAGGGCGCGACCGCTGCGCGCGAGGTGATCGCCCGGCTTACCGCCGCCGGACCGCCGGACCGGGTTCTGGCGCTGATTTCGGGCGGCGGCTCGGCCATGTTGCCAGCCCCGGCCGAAGGTATGGACCTCGCCGACAAACAGGCGGTGAACCGGCTGCTTCTGGCCTCGGGCGCGGATATTTCGCAGGTGAACCTGATCCGGCAAGGGCTGTCGCAGCTCAAGGGCGGCGGCTGGCTGCGCCTGTCGCGGGCACCGGTTGCGGCGCTGATCTTGTCCGACGTGCCCGGAGACGACCTGCGCGTGATCGCCTCGGGGCCCACGGTGGCGCCGGTCAGCACGCGGGCGCAGGCGGCCGAACTGGCAAAATCGCTGGGTATCTGGGACAAGATGCCGGATGCGGCGCGCTCGGCACTGACGCGTCCCGAAGATGACCGGGCCTTGCCAAAGACGAAAAACATTCTCGTCGGTTCCAACGCGATCTCGGTCGTCGCCATGGTTGCGGACGGGGCCGATCCCGCGCCGATCCCGCTGGAGGGCGACGTGCAGGACTGCGCCGAAGCGATCTGGGCACTGGCTGCCGACCTGCAGCCCGGTCAGGCGCTGGCCTTTGGCGGTGAGACGACGGTGAAACTGACCGGCGATGGCATGGGCGGTCGCAATCAGGAACTGGCGCTGCGTCTGGCGCTGCTGGCCGAGGCGCAGCCGGTGGCTTTCGACTGGGCTTTTGCCGCTGTCGGCAGCGATGGGCGCGATGGTCCGGGCGAGGCGGCGGGCGGGCTGGTTGGCCCCGGCACTCCGGATGCGATTCGTGCAGGCGGTATCGACCCAGTGGCGGCTTTGGCGAGAAACGATTCCACTCCGGCGCTGGCGGCGGGCAGCGCGCTGGTGGTGACCGGTGCCACGGGCACCAATGTCGCCGATCTGGCCGTGTTGGTCCGGGCCTGAAGGTTTCGCAAACCTCCTGCCCAAGGGGGGCGCTGGAAAACCCCCGCCTTGCCGGGCATTCCGGCAGGGCCTAAGACCGAAAGGCACGCGCCGCAGGAAGGGAACGATATGAGATCCACCTTCAGCTACATGACCTGGCCCTTCATCACTACCGGAATGGGGCTGGCGCTTGCCGCTTTTCTGGGCTGGGAATACAGCGGCACCGGGGCAGGGGCGCTGGCCTTTTTCCTGATCGCCGCCATCCTTGCGGTGCTGGAAATCTCGCTTTCCTTCGACAATGCCATCGTCAATGCCAACAAGCTCAAGCAGATGACGCCGAAATGGCAGCGCCGTTTTCTGACCTGGGGCATCCTGATCGCGGTCTTCGGCATGCGGGTGATCTTTCCGCTGATGGTCGTCGTTATCGCCGCCCATCTCGCCCCGTGGGAGGCCATACGTCTGGCCGCAACCCAGCCACAGGAATACTCGCGCATCATCCACGAAGCGCATCTGCCCATCGCCGCTTTCGGCGGATCGTTCCTGATGCTGGTGGCGCTGAATTATTTCTTTGACGAGGCCAAGGACGTGGACTGGATCAAGGGGGTCGAGGCCGCCTTGCGCAAGCTGGGCGAGATCCGCGGCATGGAGGTCGGCTTCGTGCTGATCTGCATGTTGGTGATCGTGGGACAATTGCCGATGGAAAAGGAACATACCTTTATCATCGCCGCGATCTGGGGGGTCATCACCTATCTCTTGGTGGATATGCTCGGCCATGTGCTGGATCGCTGGGGAGGGCAGCCCAGCCACGCCGATATGGCGCGCGGCGGCTTCGGCGCCTTTCTCTATCTCGAAGTGCTGGACGCATCATTCAGCTTCGACGGGGTGATCGGGGCATTCGCCCTGACCCAGAACCTGTTCCTGATCGCCATCGGCCTTGGCATCGGCGCCATGTATGTCCGCTCCATGACCGTGATGCTGGTCGAGCGCGGCACGCTCGCCGCCTTCCGCTATCTCGAGCACGGCGCCTTCTGGTCGATCTTCGTGCTGTCGGTCCTGATGTTCGTGCAGACGCTGCGCCCCATCCCCGAGGTTGTCACGGGTCTCTTGGGTGCCTGTTTCATCGGCATGGCGTTTCTCAGTTCGCTGGCGTGGCGCCGCCGCCACCCCCAAGAATAACCAAGGACCGAACCCACCCGCCCGGCCACCTCCGGGCGTCCCGAGCTTTCGATTTCTTCGTTGCCCAAATACCCATGCGACCGTGCCCTCCGGCACGACCGCACGGTTTCAGGCGCTAGCCTTCCAGGGGCCGCGTCGCCAGGAACAGCCAATCGCGCGCCTCGCCTTCGACCAGCGGCGAGATCTCGTCCCAGACCCGCTGGTGATAGGCGTCCAGCCAGGCGATCTCGGCGGGCGTCAGCAAGCCGGGCTGGATCAGCCGGCGGTCGATCGGGGCCAGCGTCAGCGTGCCAAAGCCCAGCATCTCGCGCCCGTCGGGACTGCCCTTGGCCTCGACCACGATCAGGTTCTCGATGCGGATGCCGAACTCGCCCTCGCGGTAATAGCCGGGCTCGTTCGACAGGATCATGCCGGGCTGCAAGGCGATCTCCGAGATGCGGGAAATCCGCACGGGGCCTTCATGAACCGACAGGCCCGCGCCCACGCCATGTCCGGTGCCATGATCGTAATCCATGCCCTCGGACCACAGCGGCGCGCGCGCCAGTGCGTCCAGATGACAGCCGGCAAGGCCGCGCGGGAACTGCACCTGCGACAGCGCGATCATGCCTTGAAGCACCCGGGTATAGGGCCGCCGCACCGCGCTGTCGCAAGGCCCCATCGGCATGGTGCGGGTGATGTCGGTGGTGCCATTGCCGTATTGCCCCCCCGAATCCACCAACAGGACATGGTCGGGCAGGATGCGCAGGTTGCTTGCCTCGCTGACATGATAATGTGGGATCGCGGCATGTGGCCCGGTGGCCGAGATGGTGTCGAAGCTGATATCCAGAATGCCGCGGGCGCGCCGCAGTTCCTCCAGCTTTTTCGCCACGTCGATCTCGGTCAGCGGTTCGGCGTCCAGTTGCGGCGCGCGCGCGTCGAGCCAGCACAGCAGTTCTGTCACCGCCGCGCCGTCCTGCAGATGGGCGGCGCGCATGCCGGCGATCTCGGCGGCGTTCTTGCAGGCTTTGGGCAGGATAACCGGGTCCTGCGCCTCGATAATCGGTGTTTTCATGCTTTCGACCAATGAAAACACCTGATCGGGTGCGGTGGCGGGGTCGATGCGCACCGGGCCGGCAAGGTTGGTCAAGGCCGGGGTCAGGGCGTCCAGAGGCAGCACCGCGACCTCATTGCCAAGCGCGCTGCGCACCTCGGCCGGGAACTTGGCCGGGTTGGTGAAGATCGCGACATGGCCGTTTTCCTCGATGATGGCAAAGGCTTGCACCACCGGGTTTTTGGGCACGTCCGCGCCGCGGATGTTCAACAGCCATGAGACCGAGTCGGGCAGGGACAGCACGGCAGCCTGCTGCCCGGCTGCGCGCAGCATGCCCGCGATGCGGGCTCGCTTTTCTGCGGCGGTTTCGCCTGCGATCTCGTCGGGCCAAAGCCGCACGATACCGACCGGAGCCTCGGGCTGGTCGGTCCAGATCGCATCGACGGGGTTCGCCGCGACCGCGATCAGGGCGATGCCTGAACCGGCCAGGCCTTTTTCCATCTCGCGGATTTCGTGCCGGGTGTGCAGCCAGGGGTCATAGCCGATACGCCCGCCTTCGGGCAGGGCTTCGCGCAGCCAGTCGGCGGGCTTGGTCTCGGGCCAGGGGACGGGGGTGAAATGCGCGGGTTCCACCTCGGCCTTGACCTGCACACGATAGCGGCCGTCGATGAACACTCCGGCGCGGTCCGGCGTGACGATGCAGAACCCGGCGCTGCCGGTAAAGCCTGTCAGCCAGGCCAGCCGCGCGTCGCGGGCGGCGACATACTCGCCCTGATGCGCGTCGGCACGCGGGATCAGGAAACCGTCAAGTCGACGCGTGGCCAGCTCGCGGCGCAATTCGGCCAGCCGGGGCGGATGGGCTGCGGGATCGGAATGGCTGTCGTAGGTCTGGAACATGCTCGCCTCGGGGTTCTTGGTTATCGGATCAGGTGCGGTGCAGGGCTGCGCGCGCGCCGGGCACGGTGCGGACCAGCCCGTCGGCCACGGCCTCGGCACTGCGGCGGTGGTGGAAATCGGCGGCGACACGGGCGCGCGATGCCTGAGCCAGCCGCCGTGCCTCGTCAGGATCCGCGTAGAGCCGGGCGATTACCTCGGCCATGATCCCGGGTCGTTCGGGCGGTACAAGGATGGCGTCGCGGCCCGAGGTTATCAATTCGTGATTGCCGCCGACATCGGTGACGACGACCGGCATTTCCATCGCCATCGCCTCCATGATCGCGACTGATATGCCCTCGTTAAGGCTGGCCAGCGCAAAGACATGGGCGCGCTCCAGCCCCCCGCGAACCCGGGCCTCGCTGACCGCGCCCAGCAGCCTGACCGCGTCATCCAATCGCTTTTCCGCGATCAGCGCGTCGAGATGACGGTGATAGCCCGAGCCGCCCTGTTCGTCCTCGCCGGCGATTTCCAGACGCGCGTCGATGCCTTGGGTGCGCAGCATTTCGACCGTGGCGATCAAGTGGTCATGTCCTTTGACCGCATTCAGCCGACCGCAGGTAAAGATGCGCAGCGGCTCGCCCGGGGCAGGGGGCTGCCATGGGGTCTGCCGTTTGATCTGATCCAGATCCACGCCCATCGGCGCGATATTGACGACGGCCGGACGGTCGTCGCCGATCTCGCGCTCGGCCACTTGCGTCAGCAGTTGCGAGATGATGGTGGCGAAACGCGCATGGCGCCATTTCTGGCGCTGGTTCGGACCGTAACCCTCCAACGTGGGGCCATGCAGGGTCAGGCTATAGCCCGGTCCGCCCAGCCTTTCAGCCAGCATCGCGATATTGGCGCTGTCGGCGCAGCTATGGACGTGGATATGATCCCATTCCTGCTGGCGCGCGATGCGCTTCAGCCGCGCGCCCATCGCCAGCAGACCCAGCATCCGCAGCCGGCCCTTGATCCCGCCATCCGTCTGGGCTGTCAGCGCCGCGCCCAGGCCGCGCGCCCAACCCACAGGACCCGAGCGCAGGAACTCGGCAATGATCCCCAGCCCTTCGCCATTCAGCGGCAGCAAATAGCGGGTCCGGGCCTGCGCCTCGGCCGCCCAGCTATGCGAGGCGACGGCGCGCGGCGGCGGGCGGGTCGAGATCGGTTCGGCCTCGATTCCCAGTTCGGCCAGCGCCTGACGCTCTCGCCACAGGAAAATATGGGTTTGGCCGGGAAACTCGGGGACGAAAAAACCGATCTTCAGCACCTAAAAATCCCCTTGAAAAGCCCCTTGGCCAGCGGGACAGCAACAGCCCGGCTCAGCGAAATTGTTCGCATGGACCGGGCCGCGAAATCAAGCAGTCGGAAAAAACAGGCTTATCCCACCCGTCGCATGTTCATGGCACGGGCACGCTTTCTGGGGTCGGCCTCGAACAACGCCGCCAGTTGCTCGGTCATGGCGCCGGCGAGCTGTTCGGCATCGGTGATCGTTACGGCGCGTTCGTAATAGCGGGTCACGTCATGACCGATGCCGATGGCCAGCAGTTCGACCTGCTTCTTGCGCTCGATCATCGCGATCACGTCGCGCAGGTGCTTTTCCAGAAAATTCGCAGGGTTCACGGAAAGCGAGGAATCGTCCACCGGGGCCCCGTCGGAAATCACCATCAGGATCCGGCGCGCCTCGGCCCGGCGGGTCAGCCGCCGATGTGCCCATTCCAAGGCCTCGCCGTCGATGTTTTCTTTCAGCAACCCTTCTTTCATCATCAGGCCCAGGTTCGGCCGCACCCGCCGCCAGGGCGCATCGGCGGCCTTGTAGATGATATGGCGCAGGTCGTTCAGCCGTCCCGGATGCGCGGGCCGGCCGGCGGCAAGCCATTGCTCGCGGCTTTGGCCGCCTTTCCAGGCACGGGTGGTAAAGCCAAGGATTTCCACCTTCACCTGCGACCGTTCCAGCGTGCGGGCCAGCACATCGGCGCAGATCGCGGCAATGCTGATCGGCCGTCCGCGCATCGAACCGGAGTTGTCCAGCAGCAGCGTGACCACGGTATCGCGGAACTCGGTATCCTTTTCGACCTTGAACGACAAAGGCGTCGTGGGGTTGGCCACCACGCGGGCAAGGCGACCGGCGTCCAGCACGCCCTCTTCCTTGTCGAATTCCCAACTGCGGTTCTGTTGTGCTTGCAAGCGCCGCTGCAGCTTGTTCGCCAGCCGCGAGACCGCGCCGCGCAGAGGTTCAAGCTGCTTGTCCAGATAGGCGCGCAGCCGTTCCAGTTCCGCCGGGTCGGCCAGATCCTCGGCCTTGATTTCCTCGTCGAATTCCTGGGTATAGACGCGATATTCGGGGCTTGCCTCGCTGACTTGCGGCGGCAGGTCGGGAGGGGTCTCGGCCTCGGACATCTCGGCCTCGTCGGCCATTTCCTCGTCCGACTGGTCGTCCATGCTGACCTGCGCCTGACGTTCGTCCTGCGTCTGGTCCTGCGTGCGTTCGGGGCTGGCCTCGGCGTCCTCGTCCTCGTTCTGGTCGCGGGACTGGTTGTCGCCGGCTTCTTCTTCCTGTTCGGCGTTCTCGTCGGCCTCGTCCTCTTGCGGCTCGTCCGGGTCCTCGCCCAACTGGTCGCCATAGCCCAGATCGGCGATCACCTTGCGGGCCAGCCGGGCAAAGGCGGCCTGATCGGCGATCACCTGACCGACCTCTTCTAGATCGGCGCCGGCCTGTTCCTCGACAAAGGGCCGCCACAGATCGGCGACATGCTGGGCAGGGGGCGGCAGGGCACGGCCCGTCGCCGCCTGCCGCACGATATAGCCCGCGGCGACGGCCAATGGCGCATCGGCAGGGGCCTTGATCTGGCCATAGCCCTTGCGTTCGGCTTCTTGTCCCAGCTTGGCGTCGATATTCGACAGCGCGCCGGGCATGTCGCGCGCGCCCAACGCCTCGCAACGCGCGGTTTCCATCGCTTCGTAAAGATCGCGCGCCATCGGCCCTGCGGGAACATATTTCGCATGGGTCGCGGCGTCGTGGTGGCGCAATTTCATCGCCAGGGCGTCGGCGGTGCCACGCGCCAGCAGAACCTCGTCGCGGGTCAGGCGGCGGCTGACCTGCGGCAGGCGCATGGTATCCCCCGCCACGCCCGAGGGATCGGCGGTGAAGGTCACATTCAGTTCATGATCCTCGGCCAGCGCTCGGGTGGCCTCGGTCAGGGCCTTCTTGAAGGGATCGGCGGGGTTGTCGGATTTTTTCATGGGCGGGTCACCTTCTAAACCGGGTGTAGCGGGACAGTGTGCTACCGATCGCGCGATCCGGCAATGGCAGGTGCAGCCAAGGCTCGACCCCCTTGCTGGCGGCAGCGGCAGCAGCGGCCGTAGGGGTGGCGGTCAATTCGAACGGATCCGTGACGCCCGCCGTCGCACCCTGCATATCATGGGTAAGGGCATCGGCAAACCCGTGCACGGCAAGGCCCAGCCTTTGGTCCATGCCGATTGCATCCTGGCGGTATCGGCGTTCGAAACCGGCAATATTCCGGGGCGAGAGAGCCAGTTTCAAACCATCGGAGGCTTGCGCGGCATGCTTGCGATAGAGGCGGTCGAACTCGTATCCGACTGCGAGGCGGAGCGACGCACTCCGGTCCCGAATGTTGCGGTGAATTCTTTGCACCTCGGCAAGGCCGGTTGGATCGAGGCTTCGGTTTTCCGCGGGAGTCCGGGGCACGGTAACGGTGTTCTCGGTGCAGATGGACAGGAAATCGGTCACGACATCCCCTCCGGCCAGATGTTCGCGGATCAGGGGGCGTGGGATATAGGCGTCGCCGAACTGCTGCCGCCATGCGTCGATGGCGGCGCTTTTCAGAAAGCGTCCGCGTTTTGTGCTTTGCTGCACGAAATCCTGAAACCGTCTAAGATCCGCGCCGATTTTGACCACCTCGGCATAGACCGACTTCATCCGTGCATGATGCGGTCTGACGTAGTGAACCAGATATACCCGACTTGCAAAGGGCTGCAGCACCGTATTGACGAATTGCCTCATCACCTCGGGCCGCAGGACCGAAAAATGCTCATCCGAAAGCACGCAGACTGAGGCACGAGGGGCAAGCGCCAGTTGCGCACGCAGGATCTGCGTCATGATCCCGCCATCCGGCCTGCCCCGAAGCGCCTTTGCCACTCGGCTGTGGTTTTCTGCTCGACCCGGATAAACCACATCCAGATTCATTCCGCGGAAGCTGCCCGAACGCAGGAAGCGCTGCAACGATGTCGAGCCCGCTTTCATGTCCCCGATATGGACATAAATGCTGTTGAATCTGGCCCTCATTACATTGTTCTGACGAGTCGCCCCATCACCCCGCCTTGACCGCCGCGCTTTCGGGCAGTTCCTCGTCGAACAGGCGTTGGTAGAACTCGGCTACCGTCTGGCGCTCCAGTTCGTCGCATTTGTTCAGGAAGGTCAGCCGGAAGGCGTAGCCGACGTTGTCGCCGAAGATGCGCGCGTTCTGCGCCCAGGCGATCACCGTGCGCGGGCTCATGACGGTGGACAGGTCGCCCTGCATGAAGGCGGTCCGGGTCAGGTCGGCCAGCGTCACCATCTGGTTGATGATCTTGCGGCCCTTCTCGGTGTTGTAGGTCGGGTTCTTGGCCAGCACGATGGCCGCCTCGGCGTCATGGCTCAGGTAGTTCAGCGTCGAGACAAGCGACCAGCGGTCCATCTGGCCTTGGTTGATCTGCTGCGTGCCGTGGTAAAGGCCCGTGGTATCGCCCAGACCCACCGTGTTTGCCGTCGCGAACAGGCGGAAATAGGGGTTCGGGGTGATGACCTCGTTCTGGTCCAGCAGCGTCAGCTTGCCGTCGGCCTCCAGCACGCGCTGGATCACGAACATCACGTCGGCGCGGCCGGCGTCGTATTCGTCGAAGACGATTGCGGTCGGATTGCGCAGCGCCCAGGGCAGGATGCCTTCGTGGAATACCGTCACCTGCTTGCCGTCCACCAGCTTGATCGCGTCCTTGCCGATCAGGTCGATACGGCTGACATGGCTGTCCAGGTTCACTCGCACGCAGGGCCAGTTCAGGCGCGCGGCGATCTGTTCGATATGGGTGGATTTCCCGGTGCCGTGATAGCCTTGGATCATGACGCGGCGGTTATAGGCGAAACCCGCCAGAATCGCCAAAGTCGTATCAGGATCGAACTTGTAGGTTTGGTCAATGTCGGGCACGCGGTCCGATTTTTCGGCAAAGCCCTTGACCTTCATGTCGCTGTCTAGACCAAAGACCTCGCGCAGGTCGATCTCTTCGGTCGGTTTGGCGTTCTGATCCAGCATGGGCGGCCCTTTCGATTGTCCCTTGCTTGATGAATGATTCCCCGGGCGGGTGCAAGTCGGGCAGGGCGGTGGAACCCGGGGGCCGGGCTGCGAATTGCGCAAGGACACGGTGCGCCCTAAAGCTGCCGGATTGGAACATCGGGACAGGAAACGAGTATGAGCGGATTGCTGGCGCTGCTGGATGACGTGGCGGGGATTGCCAAGATCGCGGCGGCATCCATCGACGACGTGGCGGGACAGGCGGCCAAGGCCGGGGCCAAGGCTGCGGGCGCGGTGATTGACGACGCTGCAGTGACGCCGAAATACGTCCACGGTTTCTCGGCCGCACGAGAGGTGCCGATCGTTCTGAAGATCGCGCGCGGCTCGATGTTCAACAAACTGGTGATCCTGCTGCCCGTGGCGCTGATCCTGTCGGCCTTTGCGCCAAGTCTTATCACGCCGCTTTTGATGATCGGCGGCTCTTACCTGTGTTTCGAAGGGGCCGAGAAGCTGCTGCACGCGCTGAGCCATCACAAGGTGAATGAGCCGAAGCTGAAGCTGACACAGGAGGGTGCGGCCGGGCTGGAAGAGGAACGGGTCCGCGGCGCAATCAAGACCGATTTCATCCTTTCGGCCGAGATCATGACCATCGCGCTGGCCACGATTCCCGTCGGCGATGCGATCTGGATGAAGGCGATTATTCTTGCCGTGGTGGCCGTGGGCATCACCGTCGCGGTCTATGGCTTTGTCGCGCTGATCGTGAAGGCGGACGACTTTGGCCTGCACCTGAATGAAAGCGGCGGCGCGCTGGCGCCCCTGGGTCGCGGCATCGTGCATGTCATGCCCGGCTTCATGAAGCTGCTGACCATCGTGGGCACCGCGGCGATGATCTGGGTCGGCGGCCAGATCGTCATCCACGGGATGCACGAGTTGGGCCAGCACCAGCCCTATGAATGGATTCGCGACATGGCCGGGGCCGCAGCGCAAGCCCTGCCCGCCACGCCGGGCTTTGCAGGCTGGGTCACCACGGCCTTCTTCGACGGCATCTTCGGGGTGGTCTGGGGCATGATCCTGATTCCGGTGGCGCATTACGTCGTCTCGCCTGCCATCGGCGCGGTCAAGGGCATGCTGGGCAAGAAAGCCTGAGCCCGGCTTGCCCTTGCACCGGCGGCGGGATTATCAACCGCCAAGACCGAAAGCAGGAGATGTCCCATGCCGATTCCAGCCCCGGCCCTTGAGGCGCTAGGCGCGCTTCTGGGCGCGCGTTTCTCGACCAGCGGTGCCGACCGCGACCTGCACGGTCAGTCCGAAACCTTTCACCGCGCTCCGCCGCCCGATGCGGTCGCCTGGCCGGTTTCGACCGAAGAAGTGTCGAAAATTGCTGCCATCTGCCACGCCTATCGCGTGCCGATGATCGGCTGGGGCACCGGCACCTCGCTGGAGGGGCAGGCGCTTGCCCCGCAGGGTGGGCTGGTCATCGACCTGAGCAAGATGGACCGCGTGCTGGAGATCCGGGCCGAGGACATGCAGGTCAGCGTCCAACCCGGCTGCACGCGCGAGGCGCTGAATACCGAACTGCGCACGACGGGTCTGTTCTTTCCGGTCGATCCGGGCGCGAATGCCTCGCTGGGTGGCATGGCGGCGACCCGGGCGTCCGGCACCACCGCCGTTCGCTACGGCACCATGCGCGACAACGTGCTGGCGCTGGAGGTGGTTTTGGCTGACGGCCGCGTGATCCGCACCGGCACACGCGCCGCGAAGTCCAGCGCCGGCTATGACCTGACCGCGCTGTTCATCGGATCAGAAGGCACCTTGGGCATCATTACGGAATTGACTCTGCGCCTGCACGGCCAGCCGGAAGAAGTCGCCGCGGCCGTTTGCGGCTTTCCGACGTTGGAACAGGCGGTGGAATGCGTGACCGCCACGATCCAGTCCGGCATCCCGATGGCGCGGATCGAGTTCATCGATGCCGACGTTGTGCGCGCCTTCAACCGCGCCTCGGGGACGCAGATGCACGAAGGCCCGCACCTGATGGTCGAGTTCAACGGCTCGCCCGCCTCGGTCAAGGGCGATGCCGAGGGGTTCGGCGCGCTGGCGGCCGAATTCGGCGGCACCGGCTTTGACTGGGCCACCACGCCCGAGACGCGCGCCGCGCTGTGGAAAATGCGGCACAACGCCTATCGCTCGTGTCTTGCCTTGCGGCCGGGGGCGACGGCAGTGGTGACGGATGTCTGCGTGCCGATGTCGCACCTGCCCGCCGCCGTGGCTGCCGCGGCCGAGGATATTCGTGCCGAGGGGCTGCTTGGCCCCATCGTGGGTCATGTCGGCGATGGCAACTTCCACGCGCAGATTCTGGTGATGCCGGGCGATGAGGCCGAACTGGCCGCTGCCAAACGGGTGGCGGTGCGCATGGCTGAACGCGCGCTGGCCGTCGGCGGCACCATCACCGGCGAGCATGGCGTGGGCATAGGCAAACGTCCCTTGATGCCTGCCCAACACGGCGCGGCCATCGAGGTCATGGCGGCGATCAAACAGGCGCTGGACCCTGAGGGCGTGCTGAATCCCGGCAAGCTGGTGCCAGAGGCGGGCTGATTTCGGCGTCAGGTCGGGATGAAATCGCCCGCAACCAGATTTGCCGCATAAGCATGGTGGCTCCGCCGGCCAGCTTCGGTTGGCAGGCGGCGTATCAGCGATATCGGCTATATGGTCGCCCTCAACACAGAACCGTCGGAAAAATCCTGCGCCCCTGATCGGCGCGCCTTGGTTGCCGCTGACAAACTCGTGACTGTCACGCCATCGTGACACAGCCCCGCACCTTTGCGATAAGGGGTCAAAGCGCCGACGACAGGCGTCAAGGCAAGAGCGCGCAGCATGGCGCGGGGCAGAGGGCACAGATGAAACTCCTGGGTAAGATTTTGACGGTTCTGGCGCTGGTTGCGCTGGCCGCCTGCGGGCGGGGGCCTTCCGGCGGGCGGGCGGTGATGGCGGGGCAGGGCAGCGGTCCGCAATTCGGCGACAGCGCGCCGCACCCGTGGGTCGGCGGGCATCCCTATGATCATCCGGTGCATGGCATCGACATCTCGCGCTGGCAGGGGGACATCGACTGGAACCGGGTGCGCACCTCCGGGGTCAGCTTTGCCTTTATCAAGGCGACCGAGGGCGGCGACCATGCTGATCCGAATTTCCGCCGCTACTGGCGCGAGGCGGCGCAGGCACGCATCCCGCGCGGGGCCTATCACTATTTCTACTTCTGCCGCTCGGGTGCGCAGCAGGCGGCATGGTTCATCGCCAACGTGCCCAAGGAACGCGGCGCCATGCCGCCGGTGCTGGATCTGGAATGGACCGCCTCCAAGACCTGTCCGCATCGCCCGCCCAGCCATGAGGTGCTGCGCGAGGCCAAGATATTCAAGGATATCCTGCAGCAGCACTATGGTCAGCGCCCGATCATCTACACCACGGTCGATTTCTATCGCGACAACAACCTTGGTTCCTGGCCCGAGGAGTTCTGGCTGCGCTCGGTCGCAGGTCACCCCCGGATCGTCTATCCCGGCCAGCGTTACACCTTTTGGCAATATACCGGGACCGGCGTCGTTCCGGGGATCGGCGGCAATGTGGATCTGAACGTCTTTGCGGGTTCGCCCGCGCAGTGGCGGGCATGGCTCAGCCAGAGGCTGCAATAGCGCGCGGCCTGCTTTGGGCCGAATTCGCGGCGCTCTATGTGGGGGCGCCGCTGGTCATGGCGTTGTTCCTGCCGGGCCACCTTCTGTTCGAGGCGTTGGCGGTCTTCAGCCTGGCGGGGCTGGGTCTGCTGTGGCGCACCGGTGGCTTTCGCTGGCATAGTCTGGTGCATGGCTGGAGCCTGCTGCCATGGCGCGAGATCGCTGCCATTGCGCTTGCCACCCTGCTGTCGGGGTTGGCGATCCTGTGGTTCAGCAGCCCGAACTCGATTTTCCAGATCGTGCGGCAACGCCCCGAGTTTCTGTTGGTGATCTGGGTATTCTACCCCATCCTTTCGGCCTTGCCGCAAGAGCTGATCTTTCGCCCCTTGTTCTTTCATCGCTACGGCGCGTTGCTGCCGCCCGGGCGCGGAGCGATCGCGCTGAACGCCGCGGTGTTTTCCTTTGCGCATCTGATGTATTGGTCGTGGATCGTGGCGATCCTGACCTTTGTCGGCGGCTGGGTCTTTGCCCGCGCCTATGTCAAACGCGGCTTCCCCTCGGCCTGGGTCCTGCATGCGGTGGCGGGGAACGTGCTGTTTGCGGTCGGTATGGGCGCTTATTTCTATACCGGCAATGTGGTGCGGCCGTTCTGATTGCTTGACTTCGCCCGCGCGGCGCGGTTCATGCGGGGCCGATACGCAAGGGGAAAAATGATGAGCGCCTATCGCAGCCATACCTGCGGCGAACTGACCGCCGCTGCCGCCGGAACCGAGGTCCGTTTGTCCGGCTGGGTCCACCGGGTCAGGGATCACGGCGGCGTTCTGTTCATCGACCTTCGCGACCATTACGGCATTACTCAGGTGATCGCCGACAGCGACTCGCCTGCTTTCGCGGCGCTGGAAAAGCTGCGTGCCGAAACCGTGATCCGCATCGACGGCCGGGTAAAGCTGCGCGACGCCTCGCTGGTGAACCCCAAGCTGCCGACCGGCGAGATCGAAATCTACGCCACCGCAATGGAAGTGCTTGGCCCGTCGGACGATCTGCCCCTGCCGGTCTTCGGCGATCAGGATTACCCCGAGGAAACCCGCCTGACCTATCGTTTCCTCGACCTGCGCCGCGACAGCCTGCACGGCAATATCATGCTGCGTTCGCGCGTGGTGAAATGGCTGCGTGATGCGATGTGGAATCAGGGCTTTACCGAGTTCCAGACCCCGATCATCACCGCCAGCTCGCCCGAAGGCGCGCGTGACTTTCTGGTGCCCTCGCGCCTGCATCCGGGCAAGTTCTATGCCCTGCCGCAGGCCCCGCAGCAGTTCAAGCAGCTGATCATGGTCGCGGGCTTTGACAAGTATTTCCAGATCGCGCCCTGTTTCCGCGACGAAGACCCGCGCGCCGACCGCTCGCCCACCGATTTCTACCAGCTCGACATGGAGATGTCCTTTGTCGAGCAAGAGGACATCTTTGCCGCAATCCAGCCGGTCATTCAGGGCCTGTTCGAAGAGTTCGGCGGGGGACGCCGCGTCGATCCGAACTGGCCGCGCATCCCCTATGCCGAGGCGATGCTGAAATACGGCTCTGACAAGCCCGACCTGCGCAACCCTATCGAGATGCAGGTGATCAGCGAACATTTCCGTGGCTCGGGCTTTGCGATCTTCGCGAAGCTTCTGGAGCAGGACGGCACCGAGGTTCGCGCCATTCCCGCGCCGGGTGGCGGCTCGCGCAAGTTCGCCGACCGCATGAACGCATTCGCCCAGCAGCAGGGCCTTCCGGGGATGGGTTATATCTTCTGGCGCAAGGCCGAGGACGGCTCGACCGAGGCGGCCGGACCCATCGCCAAGGCGCTTGGCCCCGAGAAAACCGAGGCGATCCGTGCCCAACTGGGCTTGGGCGAGGGCGACGCGGCCTTTTTCCTTGGCGGCCGCCCCGAAAGTTTCGAGGCCGTTGCTGGCCGAGCCCGCAACGAGATCGGCCGCGAATTGGGCTTGGTCGACGAAAACCAGTTCAAATTCGCCTGGATCGTCGACTTCCCGATGTATGAGAAGGGCGAGGACGACCGGATCGACTTCAGCCACAACCCCTTCTCGATGCCGCAGGGCGGGCTTGATGCGCTGGACGGCGATCCGCTGGCGGTGAAAGGCTATCAATACGACCTGGCTTGCAACGGCTATGAGCTCGTATCGGGTGCGATCCGCAACCACCGTCCCGAGATCATGTTCCGGGCCTTCGAATTGGCCGGCTATGGCCGGGACGAGGTCGAAAAGCGCTTTGGCGGCATGGTCAAGGCGTTCCGGTATGGCGCGCCGCCGCACGGTGGCTGTGCGGCTGGAATCGACCGCATCGTCATGCTGTTGGCCGACGAGGTAAACATCCGCGAAGTCATCATGTTCCCGATGAACCAACGCGCCGAAGACCTGATGATGGGCGCCCCCAGTGAGCCCACCAACGAACAGTTGCGGGAATTGCGCCTGCGGGTTCTGCCCCGCGAGTGACCTTTTGCAGCGGCGCATCGGCAGGGTCTTGCCGCGGCGCCGCATGCTGAAGAAAGCGTGAACTGACCTTATTCCCGGTCCATGCCATAACCTTGCCTATGGGGCGATTTCCCTTGCAAGGATGATTGCATGAGCTTTGGATTTCCCGAACTAGCGGCAATCCGTCTGGGCTTTGGTCTGTCGCCGCGGATGTCTCCGCCCGCCGATGTCAGGACTGTGCTGGCCGGCCCCGCCGGCGCCGGTCCGGACGCCGGTGCGATGACGACCGAACGGGCCAGCGATCTTGCCAGGCTGTTCAACGAAGGTCGTCGGGCCCGGCGCGACAAGCTGCCCGAACCGCCCGAGACACAGGAGGCCGCGCGGCAACTCGGCATCCTGCCCGTCGAGGATCTGCGCCGCCGGGTTATCCGTGCGTTGGACGATCCCATCGGGTTTGGCGAAAGACTCGTGCAGTTCTGGAGCGACCACTTCACCATTCGCGCGGTCAACAAAGTCCACAACGGCCTGGCCATGGCTTTCGTGGACGAGGCGATCCGTCCCCATGTGAACGGTCGGTTCGAAGATATGTTCTTTGCCGCCGATACCCATCCGATGATGCTGATCTATCTGGACCAGATTTCCAGCCGCGGACCGAATTCGCCTTTTGCCAAGAAGCGGCCCGAGCGCAATTTCGGGCTGAACGAGAACCTCGCCCGCGAGGCGCTGGAGCTGCATTCGCTGGGCGTTGATGCCGACTATGACCAGCACGACGTCCGGGAGCTGGCCAAATTGCTGACCGGGCTTAGTTTTTCCCATAATCAGGGGTTCGCATACAGGCCGCTTTGGGCCGAGCCGGGGTCCGAGACGGTGCTGGGACAGAGCTATGGCGGCAGGAGGCGCGGCGGGCTGGACGATATCCGCGCAGTCTTTCGCGATATCTCCCGTCGTCCCGAAACGGCGCTGCATCTGTCGCGCAAACTGGCGGTGCATTTTGTTTCGGACCAACCCTCCGAGGATCTGGTCGGGTCTATGGCTGCAGTCTGGCGCGATAGTGGCGGTGATCTGGCGCAGGTATATCGCGTGCTTGTCAGCCATCCCGATCTGGCCACCGAACTGCGGCGCAAGGTGCGCCAGCCCTTCGACTTTTGCGTGGCGGGCCTGCGCGCACTGGGTATGCGTGGCGAACAGATCGCCCGGCTTGACCTGCCGGTTTTTCGTCGTATTGCCTGGGGCCCGGTCGAGGCGATGGGCCAGCCCTGGGGGCGACCCAAGGGTCCCGACGGTTGGCCGGAAGAGGCCGACGCCTGGATCGCATCGCAAACCTTGGCCGCGCGTATCAACTGGTCGCTGCGCATACCCCGCCTGCTGCTGGATGAATTGCCGGACCCGCGCGACATGCTGGTCTCGGCCTTTGGCGGCACGCAATCGGCGGAACTGACATGGGCTGTGCCCAAGGCTGAAAGTGCGGCCGAGGGCGTGGCGCTGATTCTCGCCTCCGGCGATTTCAGCCGGCGATAGGGAGGGAACGGATGCTGACACTGGACCGACGCCTGTTTCTGAAGGGCGCTTCGCTGATTGGCTGTTCGGCAGCGGCGCATCCCTTCATGAACTCGATGACCTTCGCCGCGCTTCCGGGCGAGAACCGGCTGGTTGTCATCATCCTGCGCGGGGCCATGGATGGGCTGGACGCGATCCAGCCATATGGCGACCCGATGCTGCGCAAGTTGCGCAGCAGCCTGTCCGTCGGGCCGGAAAATGGTGCGCTGGACCTTGATGGCTTTTTTGCACTTCACCCGCGTCTGGAGACGCTTTTGCCGCTGTGGCGGACGGGCGAGCTGGCCTTTGCCCATGCCGTCTCGACCCCTTACCGTGACAAGCGCAGCCATTTCGACGGCCAGGACGTGCTGGAGGCCGGGACCGGGAACGACCTGCCCGTGGATCGGCGGGTGGGTGGCTGGCTGAACCGGCTGTTGCAAGCGACGCCCGGCGCCATCGCCGAAACCGCCTATTCCGTGGGCGTTGAGCAGATGAAGATCCTGACCGGGGAGGCTGCACACCTGAGTTGGGCACCCCGCGCCTCGCTGAACCTGTCTCCGCAGGCGCAACTGCTGCTGGAACATGTCTATCACGACGATCCGCTGTTTCGCGAGGCGGCGCAGGGTGCCGTGCAGATCAGTGCCGAGACTTCGGACATCGGCAAGATCCCCGGACCGACCGCCGATGCGCAGGCGCTGGCGGCCTTTACAGCCAGCCGGCTGAACGCGGAAAGCCGCATTGCCGCTTTTTCGATCCCCGGTTGGGACAGCCACGCCAACCAACCCCCCGTGCTGGGCCGGGGGCTGGACCGGCTGGCGGCGGCGATCCTGAAGCTGCGCGAAGGGCTGGGACCGAACTGGGACCGAACCACCGTGCTGGCCATGACGGAATTCGGCCGCACCGTGCGCGAAAACGGTTCGGGCGGGACGGATCATGGCACGGGCGGCGCGCTGCTGATGGCGGGGGGCGCGATCCGTGGTGGCCGCGCCTTTGGCGACTGGCCGGGTCTGGACGAGGGGCAGCTTTATGCCGACCGCGACCTGATGCCCGTGCGCGACATCCGCGCCTATGCCGCCTGGGCGATGCACGGTCTGTTCGGGATCGAGCGCGACACGCTGGAGCGGGCCATTTTTCCCGGGCTTGACCTTGGGGGCGATCCGGGGATGCTGGCGTGAACCCTGACCGGAGTTTTGCCCATGTCCAACGGTCCCGACACACCCTCCCGCTTGCGCTCTGCCAATCAGCATAACCAAGGCTTGGACCCTTCTCACGATGCCCCCTATGCAAAAGGGCATGCTTGGGCTGGGGATAGCGCAGGTGTCGATGGTGGTGATTTCGATACTGTCCATAACGGGGAGGCGTCGGGACGTCCGACTGGCCCTCGGGTTACGGATTTCGCCCCACCTCCTGCACCAGGACCGGATATGATCAAGGGTCGCCATGTGGTTCTGGAGCGATTGGATCCCCATCGTCACAGCGAGGATATGTTTGCGGCCAATCAGGGGCAGGATTGGGTCTGGGACTATCTGGGCTATGGTCCCTTCGCCGATCTGCCGAGCTATCGCGACTGGCAGGCAGGGATGGCTGCCAAGGTGGATCCGTTCTTTTATGCCCTGCGCGACGCTGCGACGGGTGAGGTGGGCGGGCTTGCGGCCTTTCTGCGCATCGACCCTGCGAACGGCGTGATCGAGATCGGCCATATCGAAATCGCGCCCTTGATGCAGCGCACCCCAGCCGCGACCGAGGCGATTTCGCTGATGATCGGATGGGCCTTTGGTGCCGGCTACCGTCGCGTCGAATGGAAATGCGATGCGCTGAATGCCCCGTCCCGCCGGGCTGCCCTGCGCTATGGTTTTATCTTTGAAGGTGTTTTTCGCCAGCACATGATTTATAAGGGCCGCAACCGCGACACGGCGTGGTATGCCATCATCGACCAGGACTGGCCCGCCGTGGCGCATGCTCACGAGACTTGGCTTGCGCCCGAGAATTTTGATGCCCAAGGGCGTCAGAGGCAAAGCCTGTCCGCGTTGACCGTGCGGTAGCAGGCTCATAGCACCAGCTTGGTGGCCAGCCGATCCTGAACCAAACCGCTGATCCGCGTCAGATCGGTGGCCAGCGGTCGGCCTTGCTCATGGTCGCGGGCCAGTGTCGTTGCCGCATCTTCGAGCATCCTGTCATGCGCCGAGCGGGCCACGCCGGCCAGAAACCGCGCAATATAGTCGATGGCGGCGGTGTCCTCGGCCTCGGCGAGCACATCAAGGACATGCGCCAGGTCGTCGCGGAGCGCTTTGTGATCGACGCCGATCATGTCGTCGGGCAGGGCGCGCGGGCTTTGGGGCCGTGCATCGGAGGGCAGGGCGGCCAGTATCGCCTCCTGGAACAGGGCAAGGCTCTCGACCGGCTTTTCCAGAAAACCATCCGCCCCCGCCCTTAGCGCCGCATCGCGGTTAGCCGGATCGCCCGAGATGCCCAGGATCACCGGCACCCTTGGCTGCGTCCGGGCGAATGCGGCGATCATGTCTGCACCGTTGCCATCGGGCAGGCCCATATCCACGATCACCGCGCCCGGGCGATAGGTCTTCAGATGCCGCAGCGCGGCGCGGATGCTGTCGGCCCGGCGGATACGTGCGCCCGAGCGCAGGCACAGCAAGCGCACGGCCTCGGACGCGACGCGCGAATCCTCGACCACCAAGACCGTCAGGCCGGTCAAGGGCCGGCTGGGCAGGGTAACGCGCCAAGGGGGGAATTCTTCCGCGCTGATCCTTTCCTGTTCCATCATGTAAAATCCTAACTGGGAATCACCTTCTGCACCAAGAATTGCGCGATTCTTCTAAGAAGCGGTTAACGACGATTTCTTTTCCTTCCCCCCGCGGCCTTGTCGCCCTAGAAGAGCGCAAATGACGGAGGAAGTGATGATCGGACGTTTGAACCATGTCGCCATCGCCGTGCCCGACCTGAAGGCGGCGGCAGCGCAATATGAAAACAGCCTTGGCGCCAAGGTCGGTGCGCCGCAGGACGAGCCCGACCATGGCGTCACCGTCGTCTTCATCGAACTGCCGAACACCAAGATCGAACTGCTGTATCCGCTGGGAGAAAACAGCCCGATCAATGGATTTTTGGAGAAAAATCCCTCGGGCGGTATTCATCACATGTGCTTTGAGGTCGATGACATTCTGGCGGCGCGCGACAAGCTGAAATCCGAAGGTGCCCGCGTTCTGGGTAATGGCGAGCCCAAGATCGGCGCGCACGGCAAGCCGGTGCTGTTCCTGCACCCCAAGGATTTCAACGGCTGCCTGATCGAACTGGAGCAGGTCTGATGAGCCTGACCGGAGGTATCGTCCTTTACACCATGCTGTGGTTTCTGGTGCTGTTCGTGCTGCTGCCGATCGGCCAGAAAAGTCAGGCCGAGGCGGGGCATGTGGTACCCGGCACGCCCGCCGGTGCACCGCATGAGCCGAAACTGAAAAAGAAGGCGCTGTGGGCAACGCTGATCGCCGCGGTGATCTGGGGCGTGATCGCCTATATCATCATCGCCGGCGTCATCACCCGCGCCGACCTTGATGCCTGGACGCGCTGAGATGATAAAGGTGGGTAAACCCCGCCGCCGCCAGTACCGGGATGACCACGTTCAGCACCGGCACGGTCAGTAAAAGCGCGATCAGCACCCCCAGCGTCGTGACCTGCGCGGCCATGCTGCGACGCAGCGCGCTTGCCTGCGGTTCATGCAGATGGCGCAACGCGGCCATCTGGAAGAACTCTCGCCCCAGAAGCCAACCGTTGCCGCCATAGAACAGCAGCGACGCCAGCGGACCAATAAAGGGCGTCAGCATCAGCGTTATCAATGTGATAAGGATCACAGCCCCCATCACGGCCAAGGATTCCCATAGCCCGGCCCAGAAGTCGAGCGGCAGGCCCTTGGCGGCGGGGTAATGCGTGTCCTCGACCGCTTCGGCAACCCTTTCGGCGAAAAGCCCGGAAAAGCCCGCGGCGACCGGCATCATCAGAAAGATGCTCATCAGGGGAAACAGCAGAAGCGAGCTCCAGGACAGCGCCGGGGCCAGAGGCACGGCGCCGATCCAGGGCAGGCTTACCGTTTGGGGCGCAAAGACGCGGATTGCCCAGAAGGTCCCGGCTTGCAGGGCGATGAACAGTACCAGCGTCAGCGCCACGCCAAGGGCGACTACGCCAAAGATGCGTGGTCGCAGCAGGTCGCCCCAGCCAAGGATCAACGCCCGCAGCACCATTACAGGAAGGTCGTCTTGGCCGCGACATCGGGTCGCGGGCGCTCGGGCGGGGTCGTGCCGCGTTGGCCGATATGGACCAGCCCCACGATACGCTCGCCCTCGCCGACGCCCAGATGCGTATGGGCAAAATCCGGCTCGGCAGCCGGGCCGGTCAGCCAGGCAGCACCATAGCCCGCTGCGAGGGCGGCATTCAACAGCTCAAGGCAAACCGCCCCGGCTGAAAGGAACTGCTCCCACTCCGGCACCTTCGGGCTTTCGACCGGGGCCGAGACCACCGCCACGATCACCGGCGATGCGAAGGCCGAACGCGCCTTTTCCACCGCCGTCTCGTCCCCGCCTTTGGTCCGGACATGTTCCGCCAGAACCGGGGCCAGCCGATCCAGCACCTCGCGCCCCAGCACCACGAAACGCCAGGGTTCCAGCTTGCCGTGGTCGGGCACGCGGGCGGCCATCTCCAGAAGATCCATGATCTCGGCCTGCGAAGGGGCGGGTCCGGTCATCAGTTTGGGCGGATGAGAGCGGCGGCTCCGCAGGAAAGCCAGAGTGGCGGGATCGGTGTGTTGCATTCGGTCCTCGTCATATTCGCGCGTGTTTGTTCTCAGATAGCCATGCGGACCCCTGCGCGCCAGTCGGCATTGCCTTTTTTGCGTGGCGCGGCTTCAAGGGGGTATGAGCGATCTTAGCCATCTTGTCCGGCCCGGGGCCCAAATCGCCGTGCGGGTCACGCCTCGTGCCTCGCGCAATGCGGTGCTGGCGGACGGAGAGGTGATCCGCGTCACCGTCACCACCGTCCCCGAGGACGGCAAGGCGAATGCCGCAGTGGTCAAGTTGCTGGCCAAGGCCTTGGGCGTTGCCAAGTCGCGGCTGGTGCTGGTGCGCGGCGCCACGTCGCGCGACAAGCTGTTTCGCATCGATTAGCCGCGCTGCAGCCGATAGTTCCCTTCGGGAAGGTTCAGTGCGGCGCGCAATTCCTCAAGTTGCTCGATGGTCAGGACGATCTGCGCCAGGTCGCCCGTGTCGGGATCGAACTGTTCGACCACCACCCGATCATCGAAGCTGTGGATGATCACATCTTCGTTCAGCGGTCGCGAGCCGATCTGCGCGTCGGGAAGTTCGTCGATCAGGGTGATAACGGTCGCGTCGAAATCATGCTCGATGGTGAACATGGCGGTCCTCCCGTGCTTTTTGCAACAATCGCGTGATATTGCGGCTTGAGCAAGCCCGGGACTTGGCGGCAGACGACAGGCACGGCTAAAGTGATGCGAACAAGGATGCGAGGGCGTGGGATGGTCAGAACGTGGCAGGCGGTGGCGGCCATCATGCTGGTGCTGGCGGGCTGTGTCGCCGCGCCCCCGCCGCAGCCGGGGGCAGGGGCGCCAGACGTCACCATTACCCCATCGCCGGACCGGCCGGCCAATGCCTCGGCCTCGGCCCGCACCTTCATTTCGGTCGTCAGCCGGATGGAACCGGTGATCGAACGCGAATGCCTGCAGCGTCGCACCCAGCCGATCAACTGCGACTTCCAGTTCGTCGTCGATGATCGCGCCGGGTTGGAGCCGAACGCATTTCAGACCGTCGACGCCAATGGCCGGCCGATCATCGGCTTTACCCTTTCACTGATCGGCGAGGCGCGGAATGCCGATGAGTTGGCATTCGTCGTCGGGCACGAGGCAAGCCACCACATTCTGGGTCACATCAACCGCAAGACTGGTGCGTCAACCGTTGGCGCGGTGATTCTGGGTGGGTTGGCAAGCGCGTATGGCGGCGATCCCGAAGTGATTCGTGCGGCGCAGGATTTCGGCGCCCAGTTCGGCGCGCGCTATTATTCCAAGGATTGGGAGCTTGAGGCGGATTATCTGGGCGCGATTATCGCGCTGAAGGCTGGTTTCGATCCCGAGCACGGCGCGCTGTTTTTCGCCCGTATTCCCGATCCGGGCGATAAAATTTTGGGCACTCACCCCTCGCGCGACGCCCGGATGGAGCAGGTAGCGCGTGCCGTGGCCGATTATCGGGCCGGTCGGGTACGCTGACCCGGCAGCAAGTTGATGGCGGGGACAGTGCTTTTTCTGCATATATGTCGATGATATTTTTTGGAATAATACTGCGGATTAATTCTGCCGGTATACTGGCAGCACAATAAAACGTGCAATTTTATAATATAATCTGCGTCAAACTGAACAGCCGCTCAGAAATCACTTTCATAGGCGAGAAATTGCCGATAGTTTCCCGCGTAGGTTGGATTAGATCCTCCATTTCCGGGCGGCTTTTATTAGGAGCTTTCATGATCGGGGTTATTTTATGGAGCAGTCCGGCCAAAGAGAAAGCCGTGATCTGGTGTGAAGATCATGGCGCTTTGGCCTATTTGCAGGGGAAGGAGCATCTTCTGATTGCAACGGAATGGCCCGAAGCCGGCGATCTTGTCGAGCTTGAGTTCGAAGTATCGGCCGGTGTGCGTCAGGCGCGATTCGTCAGCCTTGTTGCCGGCAACAAACGTTCTGAACTGCCCGGTTTGCTGCGCGACATGGGCGAAAAGCCTGCCCAGGCCCGTCCTGTCCTGCGGGTCATTTCGAACCCCGAGGCCGAGACGCAAGAGCGGCCGCTGAAACTGGCGGCCGCCCGCTGAATTTCAGGCGCCGCGCGCCAGCGCGGCGACCCCGGTGCGGGCCTGATCCGACAATCCCAAGGGACGCATCAGCTCTGCGAAAGCGTCCAATTTGTCGGGTGCGCCGGTGATTTCAAAGACAAAGCTTTCCAGTGTCGAATCGACCACGCTCGCCCGAAAAATCTCGGCGATCCGCAGCGCCTCGACCCGTTTGTCGCCCTTGCTCGTTACCTTGAACAGACCCAGTTCGCGTTCGACACTGGGGCCCTCGACGGTCAGGTCGTGGACCTCATGCACGGGCACGATGCGGCCAAGCTGCGCCTTGATCTGCTCGATCACGGCCGGCGTGCCGCGGGTGACGATGGTAATGCGTGAGCGGTGGCCCAGATGATCCACCTCGGCCACGGTCAGGCTGTCGATGTTATAGCCCCGTCCTGAAAACAGGCCGATGACCCGCGCAAGCACGCCGGCCTCGTTATCGACCAGCACCGCAAGCGTATGGCTTTCGATGGTCTGGGAATTGGGATCGCGCAGGTCATAGGCCGAATGGCTGGATGCGCCTTTCTGGATATTCAGTGCCGCCATGTTTTTCTCGCTTTCCTAAATCAGACCAGCGCCGCGCCGGTGCCGGTAATGGCACCGTCGGTCGAGGCGTCGCCCAGCAGCATCTCGTTATGCGGCTTGCCCGAGGGGATCATCGGGAAACAGTTTTCGTGTTTCTCGACCAGCACGTCCAGAATGAACGGTCCGTCGTAGGCAATCATTTCCTGGATAGCGGCGTCCAGTTCGGCAGGGTCCGAAACCGTGCGCCCGCGGCAACCGAAAGCCTCGGCAAGTTTCACGAAATCCGGCAGGCTTTCCGACCAGCTTTGGCTATAGCGTTCGCCATGCAGCAACTGCTGCCATTGCCGGACCATACCAAGGCGTTCGTTATTCAGGATGAACTGTTTGACAGGGGCGCGGAACTGCACAGCCGTGCTCATTTCCTGCATGTTCATCAGCCAGCTTGCTTCGCCGGCGACGTTGATGACCAGTGCCTCGGGGTGGGCCACCTGCACCCCGATCGAGGCGGGCAGACCATAGCCCATCGTGCCCAACCCCCCCGAGGTCATCCAGTGGTTCGGATCCTCGAAATGCAGGAACTGCGCGGCCCACATCTGGTGCTGGCCGACCTCGGTCGTGAAATAGGGGTTGCGTGCGGCTGTCAGCGCCTGCAACCGCTGCAATGCGTATTGCGGTTTGATGACCTTGTCCGAGTTTCGGTAGGCAAGGCAATTGCGCGCCTTCCACTGTTCGATCTGCCGCCACCATGTCTGCAGACCCGCGGAATTGGTCTTGCGGCCGCGGGATTTCCAGACCTTCAGCATGTCCTCCAGAACATGTCCGACATCGCCGACGATGGGCAGGTCGACGTGGATCACCTTGTTGATCGAGCTGGGGTCGATGTCGATTTGCGCCTTGATCGAGCCGGGGCTGAAATCCGCGACCCGACCGGTGATGCGGTCGTCGAAGCGCGAACCGACCGCGATCATCAGGTCGCAGTCGTGCATCGCCATATTGGCCTCATAAAGGCCGTGCATGCCCAGCATGCCGATCCAGCCCTTGCCCGATGCCGGATAGGCACCCAGCCCCATCAATGTAGAGGTGACCGGAAAGCCCGTGGCATCTGCCAGTTCACGCAAGAGCTGGCTGGCGCCCGGACCAGAGTTGATGACCCCGCCGCCGGTGTAAAAGATCGGCCGTTCGGCCGTCTCCATCAGTTCGACCAGCCGGGTGATGGCCGACAGATCGCCTTTCTTCACTGGTTGATAGCTGGGCATGTCGATCTGTTTCGCCCCGACGTATTCGCCGGTGGCAAATTGCACGTCCTTGGGAATGTCGACCAGCACCGGCCCCGGCCGGCCCGAGGTTGCGATGTGGAAAGCCTTGTGAATCGTCGCGCCCAACTCGTCGGTTTCCTTCACCAGCCAGTTATGCTTGGTGCAGGGACGGGTGATGCCGATGGTGTCGGCCTCTTGAAAGCCGTCGGTGCCGATCAGGAAGGTCGGAACCTGCCCGGTCAGAACGACGATTGGGATGGAATCCATCAGCGCATCGGTCAGCCCGGTGACTGCATTGGTCGCACCCGGCCCCGAAGTGACCAGAACCACCCCCGGCTTGCCGGTCGAGCGGGCATAGCCCTCGGCCATGTGGACGGCACCCTGTTCATGACGGACCAGGATATGCCGGATGTCGTTTTGCTGAAAAATCTCATCGTAAATGGGTAGTACCGCCCCGCCCGGATAGCCGAATACAGTATCGACGCCCTGATCGCGCAGAGCTTCGATAACTATCCTTGCACCCGTCATTTGTCGGGACATCCCCATTCTCCATCTTTGAACAAAAACATGGCGGGGCTGTCGCCCCGCTGCGTCGCGGAAAACTATGAGCGTGGCGCAGCGTGGTCAATGCCGATTCTCCAATAAAATGACTCTATGTCGCAAATTATTGAAATATTCTTACCAAAACCTCGCCCTGTCGGTAATCATTTCCGGGTTGAGGGCAGGTTGATGCGCGCCACCTGCTCGACGATGGGGTCGATGGACAGGGGATGGATGTCGGACGTGTGTTGTGCCGGGTCGCCAATCGGCTGCCATACACCGCCCTTATAGATCTCCAGCGCGGCGAATTTCGCCTTGTAATCCATCTTGCGGCTGCCGGGCACCCAATAGCCCAGGTAAACGAAGGGCAGGCCGGCGCTGCGGGCCAGTTCGATATGGTCCATAATGATGTGCGTGCCCAGGCTGAAGCTATCCAGCGCGGGGTCGTAAAAGCTGTAGACCAGGCTTAGCCCGTCATCCAGAACATCGGTCAGGCAGACCGCGACCAGACGGTCGTTGTCCGGCGGGGGCGGGGTTTCGGCGCCGTCGCCCTGATGCGTGCGATATTCGATGACGCGGGTGCGGACCGGCGTCTCTTCGATCATCGCGGCGAATTCAAAGATATCCATGTCGGCCATGCCGCCATCCGCATGACGTTCATCCAGATAGGCGCGGAACAATTCGTATTGTTCCTCGGTCGCCCAGGCGCTGGTGGCCAGCCGCCGCAGATGCGCATTCTTGCGCGTCACCCGGCGCTGCGTGCGCGACGGGGCGAAATCCGAGACCCGGATACGCGCCGACATGCAGGCGACGCAACTTTCGCAGCTTGGCCGGTAAAGCACATTTTGCGAGCGGCGAAAGCCCTGACGCGACAGCGCATTGTTCAATTCGTTGGCGGAATCGCCGGCCAGCGCGGTGAACAGCTTACGCTCGGCCCGGCCGTGCAGATAGGGGCAGGGCTGCGGCGCCGTCACATAAAATTGCGGCGCATGAGGCAAGGTATGCCGCATCACCCGTGCTCCCGGTATCCGGGACACGCCGCGCTTGCGGACGCATGCGATCGGGTCACTCTCATGGCGGCGGCTTGGGCTTTGCTGTCAGTTGCAGATGAGCAAAGCCTAGCAATAGTTGTCCGGCGCGCCAAGCAGGGAAAACCGCAAGAATTGAACCCGCCGGTCCATCCGCATGGCATTGACGCGGCGCGGACTGCGGCTAGGCTGCGGCCATGGATTTCGCCTCCCACATCACCCGCCTGCCCATTCCCGCAGATTCCGCCCGCGGCCTTTCTGCGCTGCAGGCGACCGCGATTGCCGATCCCCGTCTGGGCGACCTGATCCGGGGCGCTGCCGGTTGCAGCCCTTATCTGGCGGGTCTGATCGAACGCGAGGCCGATTGGCTGCCCGATGCGCTGGCACACGAGGACATCGTGGCGCGCGAGATGTCGGGGTTCGAGACGCTTTCCGCAGAGGCGCTTGGCCCGGCGCTGCGTCGTGCGAAGCGGCGCGTGGCGCTGTGGACGGCGCTCGCCGATCTGGGCGGCGTCTGGAAGCTTGAACAGGTGACAGGGGCGCTGACCGATCTGGCGGACCGTGCCACCGATCTGGCACTGCGGGTCCATGTCGCGGCCGAGCAGGCGCGCGGCAAACTGCCGCCAAGCCAGGCCGATGCCGGCGGCATCGTGGCGCTGGCCATGGGCAAGATGGGTGCGGGGGAACTGAACTACTCCTCGGACATCGACCTGATCGTGCTTTACGACGACAGCGCCTATGCCCCCGATGACCAGTATGAGGCCCGTGCCAGCCTGATCCGTGCCACCCGCAAGGCGGCGGCCACGATCTCGGACAATACCGATCAAGGCTATGTCTTTCGCACTGACCTGCGGTTGCGGCCCGACGCGGCGGTGACGCCGGTCTGCATGTCGATCTCGGCCGCGCTGGCTTACTATGAGGCCGAGGGCCGCACCTGGGAGCGCAGTGCCTATATCAAGGCGCGCGCCTGCGCAGGTGATCTGGCGGCGGGTACGCGTTTCCTGCGCGAACTGCGGCCCTTTGTCTGGCGGCGGCATCTGGATTTCGCCACCATCCAGGACGCGCATGACATGCGGCTGCGCATACGCCAGCACAAAGGCCTGCATGGCCGGATCGAGGTTCCCGGCCACAATATGAAGCTGGGGCAGGGTGGCATCCGCGAGATCGAGTTTTTCACCCAGACCCGCCAGTTGATTGCCGGCGGCCGTGACCCCGACCTGCGGGTGCGCGGCACGGTCGAGGGGTTGGCGCGGTTGGCCGAGAAGGGCTGGGTTCCGCCGGACGTCGCCGAGGAACTGACTGCGCATTACCGCGAGCATCGCGAGATCGAGCATCGCATCCAGATGGTCAACGATGCGCAGACCCATTCCCTGCCCAACTCGGCCGAAGGGATTGAGGTCATTGCCCGCATGATGGGCGAGGGGGATACCGCCGCCTGGTCGGCGCGCCTTGCCGCCCGCCTGAGCCGGGTGGAAGCCCTGACGGGGGATTTTTTCGCCCCAGGCGAGCAATGCGCCCGCCCCGCCCTGTCGCCCGAGGCCGAGGCGATCGTCGCGCGCTGGCGAAGCTATCCTGCCTTGCGCTCGGCGCGCGGACGCGAGGTCTTTGCCCGGATCGAGCCAGATCTGCTGACACGCCTGACCGCTGCCGCGCATGCTGAAGAGGCGCTGGCGCGATTCGACGCCTTTCTGGCGGGGTTGCCGGCTGGGGTGCAGCTTTTCTCGCTTTTTGAAGCCAATCCGCAACTGATCGACCTGATCGTTGATATCTGCGGCACGGCGCCCGGGCTTGCCGCCTATCTTGCCCGCCACCCCGAGGTGCTGGATGCGGTGCTGGCCGGCAGCTTCTTTTCGCAATGGCCGGGCGGGGCCGAACTGCGCCGCCAGCTTGACCAACTGTTGGCCGCGGCGCTCAGCGCGCCCGATGGCGGCTATGAGCAGGCGCTGGATGCGGCGCGGCGATGGGCGCATGAAGGGCAGTTCCGTATCGGCGTTCACCACCTGCGCAGCCTGATCGGCGCCGAGGAGGCGGGCGGCCAATATGCCGATATCGCCGATGCTGCGCTGGCCGCGCTGTTTCCTGTGGTTGCGGCGGAATTCGCACACCGGCACGGGCCGGCGCCGGGCCGGGGGGCCGTGGTGCTGGGCATGGGCTCGCTGGGGGCGCGGCAGTTGAATGCCTCGTCCGATCTGGACCTGATCGTCATTTATGACGCGGCCGGGCAAGAGGCGTCTGAGGGGCGAAAGCCGCTGGCGACGCGGGCCTATTACGCGCGGCTGACCCAGGCGATGATCACGGCGGTCTCGGCGCCAACCGCTGCCGGGCGGCTTTACGAGGTCGATATGCGGCTGCGTCCTTCGGGGCGGCAGGGGCCGGTGGCGACATCCGTGCAAAGCTTTCGCGACTATCAGATGAGCGAGGCCTGGACATGGGAGCATCTGGCGCTGACCCGTGCTCGCGTGATCGGCATCTGCGGCACGGATGCTGCCGCACTGGCCGACGAGGTCGAGGCGCTGCGTGTTGAAGTGCTGCAAAAGCGCG
The DNA here is from genome assembly GCF_016919705.1 of Paracoccus methylovorus. Lineage (NCBI taxonomy): Bacteria > Pseudomonadati > Pseudomonadota > Alphaproteobacteria > Rhodobacterales > Paracoccaceae > Paracoccus > Paracoccus methylovorus. The sequence goes on along the minus strand of NZ_CP070368.1, from coordinate 1,622,469 downwards.
GCTCCGACCCCCGTGTTATGCCGGATCTGGCCGAGATGCGTGCCCGTATCTTTGCCGCCAAGGCCCCTGATGGTGCATGGGAGGCCAAGATCGGTCGGGGCAGGTTGCAGGATATCGAATTGCTGGCGCAATGTTTCGCATTGCGAGCTGGATCGCCCGTGCGGGCGGCGCAGGCGCAACTGCGTACCGGGCCGCGGTTGGGGCTGATCGGGCGCGAAGATGCCGAAAAACTGGCCTCGGCCCGGCGCTTTTTGTGGAGCCTGCAATGTTCTGGCCGGCTGCTGACCGAAAGGCCACTCGACATGACCAATCTGGGCAAGGGGGGACAGGCATTCCTGTTGCGGGAGACCGGGATGGCCTCTCTGGAAGATCTGGCCGCGCGACTGGCCGAAGCGGCCGAAACCACCGGCGCCGTCATCGACGGGGTTCTGGCCGGGTTGGAGGCGCAGGCGGGCTAAGACCATCGCGGTTGTTCAACCGATCTTGCCCAGTAACGGAACCTGCGCCGTCACCCGGTCCTGACCCGAGACAGGAATGGCAGCCGCAGTGTCCCACGTCCCGGCTCCATCGCTCAGAGGGATCAGCCCACCGGCGGCCCAGAGCGCGGGCTCTGCCGTTTCGTCCTGCACGGCCGCGAAGATGCCATGCTGGGTCTTGTCCCAATAGAAAGGCTTGAGCACCACCTCGTAGATCGCCTTCCAGGCGGCCAGACAGCCCAGCGGGAAATAAAGATGTAGTGTCGGCACCCAAGGCAGCAGGTGGCGATGCCGCGGCCCACGCACCGCCCAGCAGCCTATGGCGATGTTCAAAAGCTCCGAGGCTACGAACAGGGTAAACAGAATGGCGATGGCATTGCCGCCCAGCATGCCTGAAAGCACGTCCCGCATCGGATGCGGCAAGCCAAGACTGAGCAGCCAGAAGCTCCACAGCACCGGTGCCAGCAGATATTGCGAGACCGAGGCGAAAAGCTGCACTTGTAAGCCGATGAAGCGCCTTGCGCCCAGATCGCGCCACAGTGCCACCGGGTCGCGCATATGTACGCCCCAAGTCATGACAAAGCCCTTGAGCCAACGAGAGCGCTGCTTGACCCAGGGGATCAGGCGACAGTTCGCCTCTTCATGCGTGACGGTGTCGAGCATTTGGGTGCGATAGCCGCGCCGGGTCAGGCGAACGCCCAGATCGGCATCCTCGGTGACGTTCCAGGCGTCCCAGGCGCCGACCTTTTCCAGTGCTTCGCGGCGAAAGAACAGCGTTGTTCCGCCCAGCGGCACCACCAGATCCAGCGCCGCCGCCCCGGCCAGCGTAGCGCGAAACCAGGACGCATATTCGATGGTAAAGGCGCGAGCCAGCCAGTTGGTGCGAGGGTTGTAATAGTCCAACACACCCTGAAGGCAGACCACATCGGGCGGCGCAAAATGAAAGCCTCGGGCGACTTTGTGCAGTTGGTCCGGCTCGGGGCGGTCCTCGGCGTCCCAGACCCCGATGATCGTGCCGCGGCAAAAATTCAGCGCATAGTTCAGGGCCCGCGGCTTGGTGCGGACCGGCCCGTCGGGTACCTTGACGACACGCAGCCAGCGCGGCAACTCGACGCCTTCGAGCGCCTCGCAGGTGACGCGGTCGACTTCCTCGACCACGATCAGGATGTCCATCAACTCGCGCGGGTAATCCAGTTGCGATAGTCGGCCGATCAGCTTTTCGGCGATATCCGCCTCGGCAAAAAGCGGCACCATGACCGAGATCACCGGCAGGGGCGCCGTCATCTCGGGCGGTGGGTTGGTGCCGTGCGCCATCGCGCCCTTCAGCAGCCGATCCTGCCTGTGCTGGCGCAGGATGGCTGCGAACGAAAAAAGCTTCAGCGTGGCCGAGGCGACCAGCGTCAGGACCGCCCATGCCGTCAACAACGCGATTACCGCGACCGGCATCAACACCGCCCCCAGCGCTGTCGCTGCGATCAGTGCGACAGCGATTCGGCCACAGCGGCGCTCATTCCGGGTGCGGCAGCTTTCCTGCGCCGGAACGCAGGTTTCTGCCTGGCGGATCAGCGCGGTGCGGCGCAGGGACAGCACCGCCTCTCTCGCGGCGTTTTCGGAGCATAGCAGCATGCGCACCGGGCCGAAGCTGGCGGGCAGGCGGTCTTTCAGGGCCGTGAAGCATTCGGGCCGGGCGGTGGCGATGAAGGTCACGCCGCCGACACGTCGCCAGGGCACCACGCCCTGGGCCAGGCAAAACTGCGCGCCCAGTGCATCGACCAGACGCGGATCAGGCGGCAACTCTGCCAGATCCAGCACGCTTGCGCGCCATTGTCGGGACAGGGCACGGGTCAGCGCCTGTTCCTGCACCCAGCCGTTGGCCAGCAGGATTTCACCCAGCCGCGCCCACTGTCGGTGGCGCATCACCAAAGCCTTGAGCAGGTTGTGCGGATCGACCGCGCCATCCTCGATCAGGATCTGGCCCAGCGGGCGCATATCGCGTGGCGCGACGATGGTTCCCCTGCAGCCGGACGCAACTACCGGCGGCGGTTCGGCTGCAAAGGGCGTGACAAGGGCGGTGCGGGCCATGCGTGTTTCCCGAACAGGGTCAATTGACCCTTCTCTGACATGCAGAGGGTTAAGAACGGGTTAATCGCAGCCCTTTACCGCAGCGGAATCAGCTGCGGCGGCTACGCATCGCCTGAGTGAACCGGTCAAAGAGATAGGCGCTGTCCTGCGGGCCCGGGCTTGCCTCGGGGTGATGCTGCACCGAGAAGACCGGCTTGTCCGCCACGCGCAGCCCGCAGTTCGAACCGTCGAACAGGCTGACATGGGTTTCGATCACGCCCTCTGGCAAGGTTTGGGCATCGACGGCGAAACCGTGGTTCATCGAGGTGATCTCGACCTTGCCGGTTTCGACGTCCTTGACGGGGTGGTTGGCGCCGTGATGGCCGTGGTTCATCTTCACGGTCTGGGCGCCAAGCGCCAAGGCGAGCATCTGGTGGCCAAGGCAGATGCCAAAGATCGGCAGATCCTTGCGCAGCAGCTCTTGAATCATCGGCACGGCATATGCGCCGGTGGCGGCCGGATCGCCGGGACCGTTCGACAGAAACACCCCTTCGGGGTTATGGGCAAGCACCTCTTCCGCGGTGGCGGTGGCGGGCAGGACGGTCACATCGGCGCCGCTTTGTACCAGAGAGCGCAGGATATTGCGTTTCGCGCCATAATCGACGGCGACGACGCGGAAGGGCTTTTTCTCTTCCGACTGACCGAAGGTTCCGGGCCAGGACCAGACGCCCTCGCTCCAATGATAGCTCTGGCGGCAACTCACGTCCTTGGCGAGATCCAGCCCGACGATCCCCTTCCAGTCGCGGGCCTTGGCAACCATGGCCGCGATGTCGAAATTGCCCTGCGGATCATGGGCCAGCACCACATGCGGCGCGCCTTGCTGACGGATCGCGCGGGTCAGGCGGCGGGTATCGATGCCGCCGATGCCGATGCGGCCGCGCCGCGTCATCCACTCGACCAGATCCGAGCTTGCACGCCAGTTCGACGGCTCGGTCGGGTCCCATTTCACCACAATGCCCGAGGCGACGGGCTCAGGCGCCTCGTCGTCCTGCTCGGTCACGCCGGTATTGCCGATATGCGGGAAGGTGAAGGTCACGATCTGGCTGGCATAAGAGGGATCGGTCATGATCTCTTGATAGCCGGTCATCGCGGTGTTGAAGACCAGTTCGGCCACCACTTCCCCGACCGCGCCGAAGCCATGGCCGTGGAACACGGTGCCGTCGGCAAGCGCAAGACATGCGGTCGGTTTCTGGGGCATCGTCACTCTCCGGGTAAATCGGCGGGAACCTAGGTAAAGGGCGGGCGGGCGTCAAGGCGGAACGGCGGGCACGCGGAACTTTGACGCCGGGGCGGGGTTGAGACCCGCGCACGGCCCCTGCTTGACTGCGGGGGTAAAGCCGGGCACCACCCGGTTGAATTCATTGAGCGAGGATCAGATGGGACTGCGCGAACGCATTCTGGCCGACACGAAAGAGGCGATGAAAGCAAAAGAGACGGCGCGGCTGTCCACGCTGCGGTTGATCTCGGCCGCGATCAAGGATCGCGAGATCGCCGCACGCGGTGAAGGTGGGGACGAAGCGGGGCTGTCAGAGGCCGACCTGACTGCGATCCTGTCCAAAATGGTCAAGCAGCGTCAGGAATCGGCGAAAGCCTATGAAGAAGGCGGCCGGCTGGAGTTGGCAGAACGCGAGCAGGACGAGATCAAGGTGATCCAGTCCTATCTGCCGCGCCAGTTGGACGCAGAGGAAACCCGTGCCGCCATCGACAAGGCCATCGCCGATCTGGGCGCCGAGTCGATCCGCGACATGGGCCGGGTCATGGCCGAGCTGCGCGCCCGCTATGCCGGGCAGATGGATTTCGGCGCAGTCGGGCCGGTGATCAAGGATCGGTTGATGAAATGACCGCCTGATTCTTGGTCGGGACAAGGCGTTCCGCCATCAGGTGCCGCCGCGATGCTGTGGCGCATAGCTTTCGCTGGCCGGGTTAGATACAATTATTCCCTAAATGGGCAAAAGCCCGCGTTCGGCGCGGGTTTTTGTTTACATCCGCCCCGACTCGCGGCCAATGGCGCAAGTCGAGGGCGTCCAGGTGACGCGGCCAGCAGGAGGGCGGGCGATGAAGGCATTGGTTCTTGAGGAAAAGGGCAGGCTGGCGCTGCGGGATTTCGATATTCCCGGCCGGCTGGGTCCCAGGGATGTGCGGATCAAGACCCATACGGTCGGGATCTGCGGCTCGGACGTGCATTATTACACCCATGGCAAGATCGGCCATTTCATCGTCGAAGCGCCGATGGTGCTGGGGCACGAGGCCTCGGGCATGATCATCGAGGTCGGGGCCGAGGTCGCGCATCTGAAGCCCGGCGACCGGGTCTGTATGGAGCCGGGGATACCCGATCCGACCTCGCGCGCCGCGAAGCTTGGGATCTATAACGTTGATCCGGCGGTCACCTTCTGGGCGACGCCGCCGGTGCATGGCTGCCTGACCCCCGAGGTCGTTCACCCCGCCGCCTTCACCTATAAGCTGCCCGAGAACGTGACCTTTGCCGAAGGCGCGATGGTTGAGCCCTTTGCCATCGGCATGCAGGCGGCCTTGCGGGCGCGCATCCAGCCGGGCGATGTGGCCGTGGTCACGGGCGCGGGTCCCATCGGCATGATGGTTGCGCTGGCTGCGCTGGCGGGGGGCTGTGCCAAGGTGATCGTCGCGGACCTGGCCCAGCCCAAGCTGGACATCATCGGCGCCTATGACGGCATCGAGACGGTGAATATCCGCAACCGTCCGTTGGCCGAAGTGGTGGCCGAGGCGACCGATGGCTGGGGAGCCGACATCGTGTTCGAATGCTCGGGCGCGGCCCCCGCGATCCTGGGCATGCATATGTTGGCGCGTCCCGGCGGGGCCATCGTGCTGGTCGGTATGCCGGTCGATCCGGTGCCGGTCGATATCGTCGGTTTGCAGGCCAAGGAGTTGCGCGTCGAAACGGTCTTTCGCTATGCCAATGTCTATGACCGGGCCGTTGCGCTGATCGCCTCGGGCAAGGTGGATCTCAAGCCGCTGATCTCGGCTACGATCCCGTTCGAGGACAGCATCGGCGGCTTCGACCGCGCCGTCGAGGCGCGTGATACCGACGTGAAACTGCAGATCAGGATGCCGGAGTAAGCGCCATGTATCTGGGACTGGATCTGGGAACCTCGGGCATCAAGGCCATGCTGGTGGACGACGGTTTCGCGACCGTCGGCGTGGCCCATGCCGCGCTGACCGTCAGCCGCCCCCATCCCGGCTGGTCCGAGCAGGCGCCCGCCGACTGGATCGCCGGCGCCGAGGTGGCCATTGCCACCCTGTTGCGCGAACATCCCCAGGCGATGGCGCGGTTGCAGGCCATCGGCCTGTCGGGCCACATGCACGGTGCGGTGCTGCTGGATGGTGCGGACAATGTTCTGCGGCCGTGCATCCTGTGGAACGACGGCCGCTCGGGTCCTCAATGCGCAGAATTGACCGGACGCGCCGATTTCCACGGTATCGCCGGCAATCTGGTCATGGCTGGGTTTACCGCGCCGAAACTGCTCTGGGTGGCCGAGAACGAACCCGCGATCTTTGAAAAGACCGCCAAGGTGCTGCTGCCCAAGGATTACCTGCGGCTTTGGCTGACCGGCGAACATGTCGCAGAAATGTCCGATGCCGCCGGCACGCTGTGGCTGGATGTAGGCAAGCGGGACTGGTCGGATGCTCTGCTGACCGCCACGGGGCTGACGCGCAGCCATATGCCGCGCCTGGTCGAGGGCAGCGAGGTTTCGGGCCATCTGCGCGCCGATCTGGCGGCGCGTTGGGGCATTTCCCAAGTCCCGGTGGCAGGAGGGGGCGGCGACAATGCCGCCACGGCCTGCGGCATGGGGGTGATGACGCCGGGAACCGGGTTTTTGTCGCTGGGCACTTCGGGCGTTCTGTTTGCCGCCACGGAAAGCTATGCGCCCAACACCGGCGACGCGGTGCATACGTTTTGTCATGCCGTGCCGCAGACATGGCACCAGATGGGGGTAATCCTGTCGGCGACCGACAGCATGACCTGGCTGTCCGAGATCACCGGCAGGGGTGTTCCTGAACTGGCCGGCTTGGTGGCCGGGGATGTCGCTGCACCCTCTGCGGTGACGTTCCTGCCCTATCTTTCGGGTGAACGGACGCCGCTGAACGATCCGCAGGCGACCGGAGCGTTTCTTGATCTGCGCCGCGCCTCGGGCCTGCCCGATCTGGCGCAGGCGGTGATGGAGGGCGTGGCGATGGCCTTTACCGATTGCGTTCTTGCGCTGCGCAAGGCGGGCACGCCGATCGAGGCGGCTTATGCGGTCGGGGGCGGGGCGCGTTCGCGGGCATGGTTGCGAATCATGGCCTCGGCCACCGGACTGGTGCTGCTGGAGCCCGAGGACGGCGATTTCGGCGCGGCCTTTGGCGCGGCAAAGCTGGCGGCGGCCTGTGCAACGGGCGATACTTCGGACCGCATCTTTGCCAAACCCGCGGTGCGGGCCGAAGTTCTGCCCGATCCCGAACTGGCGGCAGCCTATAAGAAAAAGTATGAGACCTACCATGCCGCTTATCCGCGATTGCGGGATTTGACCCCGCTGGTCGGCTGAACTGCGGGAATCGCGACTTTTTCCGAAAAAACCAGACCCGTTTTGCTGCGCTGCGGCATAGGCTTTACGCCGCGTAACCTGATGTTGTGTCGGTAGTCTTGTCGCACTAGTCGATTACCGCGCATTTTTGAGCAAAAAAGTATCGGTATTTTTTCCGCGCTGATGTGGATTGTAATGCCGCCTGAAGCCTATGTTCCCTGAACGTCCGCGACAGCCTTCAGGGGCTGCCGCGCAGGGAGGAAGGTGAATGCAACCCGATCTGGAACTTGTCCACATCCGCAAGGGCGAATCCTTCGCTGCGTGGATGCATGGCTATCCGTTCCGCACGGTGCGCTGGCATTACCACCCGGAATATGAAATCCATCTGGTCGTCGCCACTTCGGGCACCTTCTACATCGGGGATCACGTCGGCAGCTTCCAGCCCGGCCAGTTGATCATGACCGGGCCGAACCTGCCGCAGAACTGGATCAGCGAAATTGCCCCCGGCGAGGGGGTGCCGGTGCGCTCGCTGGTGATCCAGTTCCCCGAAGCCTTCATCGAAGAAGCCAGCGCCGCCATGTCCGAGATGGAGGCGCTGCGCCCGCTGCTGGAACGCAGCCGTCGCGGCCTTTTGTTCAGCAATGAAACCGGCGCCCGCATCCGCCCGCTGATGGAGCGGCTGATCGAGGCGCAGGGTCTTAGACGCCTGTCGTTGTTCTGGGAGATTCTGGATATTCTGGCCAACGCGCCGGAATACGAGGTACTGGCCAGTCTCAGCTTTGAGCTGGACCTGACGCGCATCCACGACGGCGGCATCAACCGCGCGCTCAGCTATCTGCGCGAGCATCTGACCGAGCAGGTCGAAGAGGGCGAATTGGCCGAGATGGTTGGCCAAAGCCAAAGCGCCTTTTCCCGCGCCTTCAAGCGCCATACCGGCACGACGCTGGTGCGCTATCGCAACCAGTTGCGCGTGGATCTGGCCTGCCAGATGCTACTGACCGATCCCGATATCAAGGTGGCCGAGATCTGCTATGAAATCGGCTTTTCGAACCTTTCGAATTTCAACCGGCATTTCCTGAAGCTCAAGGGGATGTCGCCCTCACAGTTCCGCGCGACATTTGCGGCCCAGAAGGCGCTGGTCATGGCGGACTGACACCAAGGAAACGTCGCGAACTTCACCAATTCGGGCGGCGCGGCGCCGCTCGGAGATGCGCAGGCTTTGCCTGCTTTCATCCAGATGGGAGGAACCCAGATGAAATCGACCCTTCTTACCGCCACGGCGGCTTTTGCACTGCTTGCGGCCCCGGCCCTCGCGCAGGACAAGCTCAAGATCGGCATGACCTTCCAAGAGCTGAACAACCCTTATTTCGTCTCGATGCAAGAGGCGCTGAAAGAGGCCGCCGACAGCCTTGGCGCTGATGTCGTCGTGACCGATGCGGGCCATGACGTCGCCAAGCAGATCTCGGACGTCGAGGACATGCTGCAGCAAAACATCGATATCCTGCTGCTGAACCCGACCGACACGGCCGGGATCGAAGCTGCCGTCCATGCCGCCAAGGCTGCCGGCGTGATCGTGGTTGCGGTCGATGCGAACGCCAACGGCCCGGTCGATACTTTCGTCGGTTCGAAAAACCGCGACGCGGGCTATATGTCGTGCAAATACCTGGGCGATGCGCTTGGCGGCAAAGGCGAGGTCGCGATCCTCGACGGCATCCCGGTCGTGCCGATCCTGCAACGCGTCGAAGGCTGCAAGGCCGCGCTGGAAGAATTCCCCGAGATCACTCTGGTCGATACCCAGAACGGCCGTCAGGACCGCTCGGTCGCCCTGGGCGTGGTCGAGAACATGATCCAGTCCAAGCCGAACCTGGCCGGCATCTTCTCGGTCAACGACGGTGGTGCCATGGGCGCTCTGGCCGCGATCCAGGGTTCGGGCAAGGATATCAAGCTGACCTCGGTCGATGGTGCGCCGGAAGCGGTCAAGGCGATCTCGGATGGCACCGCCTTTATCCAGACGACGGCGCAGTTCCCGCGCGACCAGGTCCGTGTCGGCCTGGCCATGGCGCTGGCACATAAATGGGGCGCCCGCGTGGTGCCGAAAGAGGTGCCGATCGACGTCATGGTTGTTGACGCCGAGAACGCTGCCGAGTTCAGCTGGTAAGAGTTCCTCCCCGCTCCCGCCCCTGCGTTCGCGGGGGCGGGACATTTCGCAGCCATTCAGGAGGGCACCATGCTGGAACTGAACGGAATCCGAAAAAGCTTTGGCAAGATCGAGGTTCTGCACGGCGTCGATCTGGACGTCCGGGCCGGCGAGGTCCATGCCCTTCTGGGTGAGAATGGCGCGGGCAAGTCGACGCTGATGAAAATCCTGTGCGGCATCATCCAGCCCAGTGCCGGCACGATCCGCATCGAGGGCGCCGAACGCCATTTTGCCGATTACGATCAGGCCATCGCCGCCGGTATCGGCATCGTGTTTCAGGAATTCAGCCTGATCCCCTATCTTAACGCCGTCGAGAATATGTTTCTTGCGCGCGAGATGCGTGGGCCGCTGGGCATGCTGGACCGCAAGGCGATGCGCGCCCGCGCCGCCGAAATCCTGCGCCAGCTTGCGGTGGATGTGCCGCTGGACGTGCCGATCTATCGCCTTTCCGTCGCCGAGCAGCAGTTCGTTGAGATCGCCAAGGCGCTGTCGCTGAACGCCCGTATTCTGGTGCTGGACGAACCGACCGCCACACTGACCCCGTCCGAGGTCGAGCATCTGTTCAATGTCATGCGCGAATTGCGCAAGCAGGGCGTGGCGATCATCTTTATCTCGCACCATCTTGAGGAGATATTCGAGATCTGCGACCGCATCACCGTCCTGCGCGACGGCGAATTCGTCGGCTCCTGCGCGGTCTCGGATGTCGATAACGATCGGCTGGTCGAAATGATGGTCGGTCGCCGGATCGAGAATAATTTTCCGCCCAAGCCCGCCGCCAACCCGGCTGCCCCCATCGTGGTCGAGGTTGAAGAGGTGCAGTTGAAAAAGGGCGGCCCCATGTCGCACTTTGCCCTGCGCCGGGGCGAGATCCTGGGCTTTTCCGGGCTTGTCGGTTCGGGTCGCACGGAAACGGTGCTGGCCGCGCTTGGCGCATATCCCGCCGCGCGCTGCAAGGTTAAGGTGGACGGCGTCGAAAAGCGGTTCCGTGGCCCGGACGAGGGGCTTGCGCATGGCATCGGCCTGCTTCCCGAAAGCCGCAAGGAACAGGGGCTGATCACCAGCTTTTCAATCCTGCAGAATATTTCGCTGAACAATTACGGCAAGTATCGCAAGAACCACTGGTTCATCGACCTCAAGAAGGAGCTGGACTGCACCCGCACCGCGATGGAGCAGGTCCGGGTCAAGGCGCAGGGGCCGCTGGCCCGCGTCGATACGCTGTCGGGCGGCAACCAGCAAAAGGTCGTCATCGCCCGTTGGCTGAACCATGATATGAACGTGCTGATCTTTGACGAGCCGACGCGCGGCATCGACGTCGGCGCCAAGTCGGAAATCTATGCGCTGATGCGCGAATTCACTGCGCGAGGCGGCGCGATCATCATGATCTCCTCGGAACTGCCCGAGGTGATCGGCATGTCCGACAGGGTCTGCGTATTCCGCTCGGGTGGGATCGTGGCCACGGTCGAGGGCGACCAGATCAATTCCGAAACCATCATGACCCATGCCACGACCGGGAGAGTTGAACATGTCGCATGACACAGACACCGGCGCAGCCGGGAAAAACGGCGGCCTCAACCTTGGCCGCCTGCTGCATTCGCCGCTGGCGCTGCCGCTGATCGGACTGATCGTGGTGTCGGTGCTGATGGGCTTGGCCAGCGATAACTTCTTCAGCCTGAACAATATCATGAACGTGCTGCGTCAGGTGTCGGTCGTCGGCATTCTTGCAGTCGGCATGACCTTCGTGATCCTGACCGGAGGCATCGACCTTTCGGTCGGCGCAGTCATGGCGCTGGTCGGGACGCTTAGCGCCGGGATGATGGTCAATATGGGCCTGCCGGCGCCGCTGGGGCTGCTGATCGGTCTGGTCGTCGGTCTGGGCATCGGGCTGGCGAACGGCGCGCTGGTCGCATGGGGCAAGATGCCCGCGATCATCGTGACGCTGGCCACCATGGGCATGGCGCGCGGCCTGGGCCTGATCTATTCGGGCGGCTATCCGATCAGCGGCATTCCCAGCTGGATTTCGTGGTTCGGTGTCGGGCGCATTGGCGTCGTGCCGGTCCCGGTCATCATCATGGTGGTGATCTATGCCTTCGCATGGGTCCTGCTGCAGCGCACCGCGTTCGGCCGCCATGTCTATGCCATCGGCGGCAACGAGACCGCCGCCCGGCTGTCAGGCGTCAAGACGCAGCGGGTCAAGCTGGCGGTCTATGGCATATCGGGCCTGACCTCGGCCCTTGCCGCGGTGATCCTGACCGGCCGGCTGATGAGCGGCCAGCCCAACGCCGGACAGGGGTTCGAGCTGGACGCCATCGCTGCCGTGGTTCTGGGCGGCACCGCCATCGCCGGCGGACGGGGGTTGATCCTGGGCACGCTGATCGGCGCGGTGCTGTTGGGCATCCTGAACAACGGCCTGAACCTGATGGGCATCAACCCCTACCTGCAGGACGTCATCAAGGGCGCGATCATCCTGCTGGCCATCTATATCGGGCGCGAGTGGCGCTGAGCCGGCCCGCTTCATCATCCAGAACAGGAGAACGGAATGTCTGAATCGCTGGACGGAAAGATTGCCGTCATCACCGGCGCGGCCTCGGGGATTGGTCTGGCCACGGCCGAGCGGCTGCTGAAAGGCGGCGCCACCGTGGTCATGGTGGACCGAAACGAGGCGGCGCTGAACGAGCTGACCGCTAAGCTGGGGCCTAAGGCGGTCGCGCAGGTCACCGATCTGCTCGACACCGACAGCTGCAATGCCATGATCCCCGAGATCCTGGCCAAGGTTGATCACATCGACATCCTGTATTGCAACGCCGGCACCTATATCGGCGGCGATCTGACCGAGACGACGCCCGAAGCCATCGACCGGATGCTGAACCTCAACATCAACGCGGTGATGAAGAACGTTCAGGCCGTGGTGCCGCATATGTCCGCGCGCAAGACCGGCGACATCGTCGTCACCTGCTCGATCGCCGGCCATTTCCCGACCTATTGGGAGCCGGTCTATTCCGGCTCGAAATGGGCGATCACCAGCTTTGTGCAAGGCATGCGCCGGCAGATGATCCCGCATGGCGTGCGTGTCATGCAGGTTTCGCCCGGCCCGGTCATCTCGGCGTTGCTGGCCGACTGGCCCGAGGAGAACCTGCGCAAGGCCAAGGAATCCGGCAGCCTGATCGACGCGGACGAGGTCGCCGATGCGGTCGAATACATGCTGACCCGCAAACGCACCGTCACCATCCGCGACATGCTGGTGCTGCCGACCAATTTCGACCGCGTTTGAACCACCGCCCCGGCACGGAGAAGCGTAATGGACCAGTATCTGATCGGCATCGATGTCGGCACCGGATCGGCTCGTGCCGGGGTCTTTGACCGGGGCGGCAGGCTGCTTGCCACGGCCAAGCGTCCCATCGAGATGCACCGCGAGGGCGGGGTGATCGCCGAGCAGTCCAGTGAGCAGGTCTGGCGCGCCGTCTGCGACTCGGTCCGGGAATGCGTGACTTGTGCAGGGATCGAGCCTTCGCAGGTCACAGGCATCGGTTTTGATGCCACTTGCTCTCTGGTCGTCCGCGGTGCGGGGGACAAGACGCTGCCTGTGGGCGATCCTGCCCATCCCGAACGTGATATCATCGTCTGGATGGACCACCGCGCCGTCGAACAGGCCGAGCGGATCAATGCGCAAGGCCATGACGTGCTGAAATACGTCGGCGGCCGCATCTCGCCCGAGATGGAGACGCCGAAGCTGCTGTGGCTCCGCGAGAACCGGCCCGAGATCTATGCCGCGGCCGAGCATTTCTTCGACCTGACCGATTTCCTGACCTGGAAGGCCACGGGCGCGTCAGAGCGGTCGGCCTGCACGGTGACCTGCAAGTGGACCTATCTGGCGCATGAGGGCCGCTGGGATGCCGGCTATTTCCGTCAGATCGGTTTGGCGGACCTTGCCGATCAGGATTTCGCACGTATCGGCCAGCGCGTCGTCGATCCAGGTACGCGGCTGGGCGCCGGACTGACCGAGGCAGCCGCGCAAGCCATGGGTCTGCGTCCCGGCACCGCCGTTGCGGCCGGGTTGATCGATGCCCATGCCGGCGGCGTCGGCACCGTGGCTGCGGGCGGTGATGCGACGCGCTGTGTCGGCTATGTCTTTGGCACCTCGTCCTGCACCATGACCACGACGCGCGAACCGGCTTTCGTGCCGGGCGTCTGGGGGCCCTACTATTCCGCCATGGTGCCCGGCATGTGGCTGAACGAGGGCGGCCAATCCGCCGCAGGTGCCGCAATCGACCAGTTGGTTCAGCTTCACCCCGCCACCGCCGAGGCGACCGCGCTTGCCAAAGCCGCTGGCAAATCCCTGCCGCAATGGCTGGCCGACCGGGCGCTGGAACTGGCGGGCGGGTCAAGCGAAGCGGTGCGGCTGGCGGATGAGCTGCATGTCGTGCCGGAGTTTCTGGGCAATCGTGCGCCCTTTGCCGACCCCCACGCCCGTGCCGTCATCATGGGGCAGGGGATGGAGACCGGGCCGGATTCGCTGGTCGCCCTATATGTGGCGGGGATTTGCGGCCTGGGTTACGGTCTGCGCCAGATCATCGAGGCGCAGGCGCAAAACGGTGCCCCGGTTGAAACCATCAGCGTCAGCGGTGGCGCAGGTGCGCATCCGCTGACCCGTCAGCTTCTGGCCGATGCCACGGGCCTGCCGGTCGAGATTACCGAATGCCCCGAGCCGGTGCTTTTGGGCTCGGCCATGCTGGGTGCGGTGGCTGCGGGGATGTTCCCCGACCTGCATACGGCGATGCCTGCCATGTCGCGCATCGCTACGCGCTGCGACCCCCAGCAAGGCGCGCGCGCCCGACAGGATGCGCGTTATGCCGCCTTCCTGATGCTGCAATCCACGGCGCGGCAGATCCGCGACGCCATGGCGGCCGTGCCGGCCTGAACCCCTTTTCCGAACCATGCGAGGCCTTATGCAATTCTCGGGCAAAACCGTCATCATCACCGGCGCGGGCAAGGGCATCGGCCGCGCCTGCGCCCGGCTTATGGCCGAACGCGGCGCGCATGTCGTCGCGCTGAGCCGCACCCAGTCCGATCTGGACAGCCTTGCCGCCGAGATCGGTGGCACGGGCATCAGCGTGGATCTGGCCGATCCGGCCGCCGCCCGCGCTGCCATGGCCAAGGCCGGGACCGCCGATTATCTGATCAACAGCGCCGGCATCAATGTGCTGGAAAGTGCGCTGGACATGACCGAGGCGGGGTATGAGGCGGTGCTGGGCATCAACCTGCGCGCTGCGCTGATCTGTTGTCAGGAATTCGCCCGCGCCCGCGTGGCGGCCGGCGGCGGCGGCGCCATCGTCAATATCACTTCGATCGCCGGTCATCGCGGGTTTCAGGACCACCTATGCTATGCCGCCTCCAAGGCCGGGCTTGAGGGTGCGACGCGCGTGCTGGCCAAGGAGTTGGGGCCGCATGGGATTCGCGTGAACGCGGTGGCCCCGACCATCACGCTGACCGAACTGGCCGCCGATGCTTGGTCGGACCCGGCAAAAAGCCAGCCGATGATGGTGCGCCATCCGCTGAACCGCTTTGCCGAGGCCGAAGAGGTGGCGCAGGCCATCGCGCTGCTGCTCTCCGATGACAGCCGCATGATCTCGGGCGCGGTGCTGCCGGTGGATGGCGGCTTTCTGGCTGTCTAAAGCATTTCCGGCAAAACCGGGATTGCGCGGGAAATGCGCAAATAAGGATCCAAGGCATTTCTGCGGTTCAACGACCTGCTGAAATGCTGGGTGTTTGCGGCACCGGGCGTGGAACCGGCGCACGGCCTCGCGGCTTGTCTCTTGGCGCAAAGCCAGCGCGGGCAGGGGACAGCCGCCATGCTTGACGAACTTCACCGCATCTTTCTGGGCGATCAGAGCTTTGGCTTCGCCTGGGAGATCGTCTTTCGCACCACCATTATCTATTTCTACACGCTGGCGCTGATGCGCTGGCTGGGTGGGCGCACGGTGGCGCAGCTTTCCATCGTGGAATTCCTGCTGGTCATCGCCATCGGCTCGGCAGTGGGCGATTCGCTGTTCTATCCCGATGTGCCGCTGCTGCCGGCGATGTTCGCCATCTTTCTTGTCGCGGCCTTCAACAAGCTGCTGGACGAGGCGATCCTGTCCTCGGACATGCTGTCGCGGCTTTTCGAGGGACGGCCGCGCATTGTCATCAGCGACGGCCGGGTGCATCAGGACCGGCTGCGACAGCAGGGTATCGGCATGAGCGAGTTGTATCTGAAGTTGCGCGAAAAGGGTGTGACCGACCTGGCCGAAGTCAAGTTCGCCATTCTGGAATCGAACGGCGGGCTGTCGGTGCTGACCGATGACCGGGCCGACAAGGCGGGACTTTACCAGCCACCCGCCCTGCCGCAGCACGAAATGATCTGGGTGGACAAGGCATGACCGCGCCCCGCCGCACCATCAAGCGGCGTCTGCGCACGGCATATCCGTTCTGGGCAGAGACACCGCGTATCACGGTCGCGCATCAGGCCGCGCCCTCGCAACCCCGCTGGGACGTGGTGATCGTCGGCACAGGCATCTCGGCGGCGCTGCTGGCCGAGCGGCAGACCCGTCGCAAGAACCGGCGGGTGCTGCTGTTGGATCGGCGCCAGCCGGTGCGGGGTTCGTCGCTGGCCTCGACCGCGATGATCCAGCACGAGATTGATGTGCCGCTGACACGGCTTTCACGCCAGATCGGTCCCGAAAAGGCGGCCCGGGCATGGCTGCGTTCCGTCAAGGCGGTCGAGGAATTGCTGCGGCTATCGCGCCGGCTTGGCCTTGACTGCCAGATGGGCCGCAAGCGGGCGCTTTACCTTGCCGGCGACGAGATGGGCTTTCGCGCGCTGGAAGCCGAGGCCGCGCTGCGCCGCGAAGTCGGGATCGAGGCTGAGTTCCTGTCCCGTCAACGCCTGCTGGACGAATTCGGCATCGACCGCACCGGCGCCATCGTCTCGCGGGCTTCGGCCTCGGCCAACCCGGCGCAACTTACGGCCGGTCTTTTACGCGTGGCGCAAGAGCGCGGGGCCGAGATCGTCTCGCCGCTGGAGGTGACGGATTTCGCCGAACTGGCGGACGGCGTGGCGCTGGCGCTGTCGGACGGCAGGGTGGTGGTGGCGGGTCACGTGGTATTCTGCACCGGTTATGAAACCCTGCCGCAACTGGCCTCGGCGCATCACCGGATCATCTCGACCTGGGCCATCGCCTCGGACGAAGGGGTGCGTCAGCCCGGCTGGCTCAGCGACTTTCTGGTGTGGGAGGCCGCCGACCCCTATCTGTATTTCCGCACCACCCCGACCGGCCGGATCATTGCCGGGGGCGAGGATGAAGCAAGTCCCGACGCTTGGTCGGACCCCGACAAACTGCGACGAAACGCCGCAGAAATTGCGCGGAAACTGCGTGAAACCTGCGGTATTCGCGTCGGCCGTCCGGCCTATCGCTGGGCGGCTGCCTTTGGCGACAGCGATGACGGATTGCCGATCATCGACCGGGTGCCCGGCTGCCGCCGCAGCCATGCGGTGATGGGTTTTGGCGGCAACGGCATCACTTATTCCGTTATCGCCGCGGAATTGACCGCGCGCCGCATAGATGGCCGGTCCGATCCCGACGCGGATCTTTACCGCTTCCGCTGAACCGGCGGGCAAGTCTTCCCGATAAATGCGACTCTGCCGGGCGAAAGGGTGGTGACGCAATGCCACATGGACCTCGTCGCCGGTGTTCTGCCGCGCGCGATGACAAGTGAGTTGCATTCCCCGATAACCGCCGCTTACTGTTGGCGGGCGGAACGAAGAAACAATAGAAACAGGGAGCCCGCATCGTGACAGCAGACCCCGGCAACGACGCTTTCGTTGTCTTCGATCACGTCCAGAAAAGCTATGATGGCCAATCGCTTGTGGTCAAAGACCTGAACCTGACCATCGGCAAGGGCGAATTTCTGACAATGCTTGGCCCGTCAGGTTCGGGCAAGACGACCTGCCTGATGATGCTGGCTGGATTCGAGACGGCAACCCATGGAGAAATCCGGCTGGACGGCAGGAACATCAACGATGTGCCGCCTCATAAGCGCGGCATTGGCATGGTGTTCCAGAACTACGCGCTTTTCCCGCATATGAGCGTGGGCGAAAACCTGTCTTTCCCGCTGGAAGTGCGGGGCATGTCCAAGGATGAGCGCGAAACCCGCATCGCCCGCGCGCTGGACATGGTGCAGATGGGCCAGTTCAAGAACCGCCGCCCGGCCCAGCTTTCGGGCGGCCAGCAGCAGCGCATCGCACTGGCGCGGGCGCTGGTCTTCGATCCCAAGCTTGTGCTGATGGACGAGCCGCTGGGCGCGCTCGACAAGCAGTTGCGCGAACATATGCAGTTTGAAATCAAGGCGCTGCACGACCGGCTGGGCATCACCGTCGTTTACGTCACCCACGATCAGGGCGAGGCGCTGACCATGTCGGACCGCATCGCCGTGTTCAACGATGGGCGCATCCAGCAGCTTGCGGCGCCCCCGGTGCTTTACGAGCAGCCCGGCAACAGCTTTGTCGCCGGCTTCATCGGCGAAAACAACGCGTTGCGCGGCACCATCGAGCAGTTGCAGGGCGACAGGACGCTGGTAAAGCTGACCAATGGCGACCTGATCGACGCCACTGCCGTCAATATCCGCGAGGTCGGGCAGACCACCACCGTCTCGATCCGGCCTGAGCGGGTGGAGTTCAAGCCTGAACTGATGCCCTCGGGCGCCCATACCATCCAGGCGCGGGTGCGCGACGTCATCTATATGGGCGACATCCTGCGGGCGCGGCTGCATGTGGCCGGGCAGGACGATTTCGTCATGAAATACCGCAATACACTGGGTCAGGTAAAACTGTCGCCCGGGCAGACCATTCGGATCGGCTGGCATCCCGAGGATGCCCGTGCGCTCGATCCGGTCTAACTGTTACGCAAGAACCCAGGGAGTTATAATGAAACGCACGTTGATACTGACCTCTGCGCTGGTTGCGATGGGGGTGTCTGCCCAGGCGCAGGACAAGCAGGTGAACCTGCTGTCGTGGGGCGGTGCCTATGGCCGCAGCCATGTCGAGGCCTATGCAAAGCCGTTCGAGGCAAAGACCGGCATCAAGGTCGTGATCTCGGACGCCGACAACCCGGCCACTCCGGTCAAGGCCCAGGTCGAGGCGGGCAACGTCTCGATCGACGTGGCTTCGGTCGAATATGCCGATGCGGTGCGGCTTTGCGACGAAGGTCTGCTGGAAGAGCTTGACCCCTCGATCCTGACCCCGGCTGCCGATGGCACCGCCGCGGTGGATGACTTCATTGACGGGGCGATCACCGAATGCTTCGTCGGCACCGACGTCTATTCGATGATCCTGGCCTATGACGACGGCAAATTCCCTGATGCCAAGCCCGCCGGCGCGGCCGACTTTTTCGATACGGCAAAGTTCCCGGGCAAGCGCACCATGCGCAAGGGCGCCAAGTTCAACCTGGAATTCGCGCTGATGGCCGACGGCGTGCCGCCCGATCAGGTCTATGAGGTGCTGGGCACCCCCGAGGGCGTGGACCGCGCATTTGCCAAGCTGGACACCATCAAGAACAACGTGATCTGGTGGGAAGCCGGCGCTCAGCCGCCGCAGCTTCTGGCGGATGGCGAGGTCTCCATGGCCTTCGCCTTCAACGGCCGGATCTTCGACGCGGCCCAGAAAGAGGGCAAGCCCTTCAAGATCGTCTGGGACGGCCAGATCTATGAGATGGAAGGCTGGGTCATCCCGAAAGGTGCGCCCAATGCCGAGGCTGTGAAAGAGTTCATCGCCTTCTCGACCGCGCCCGAGCAGCAGGCCCGTGCCGCCGAGTTCATCAGCTATGGTCCGCCACGCATTTCGGCAGCTGCGCTGGTCGGCAATATCGAAGGGACCGACGTTCCGATGGGTCCCAACCTGCCGACCTTTGCCGACAACCTGCAACAGGCGCTGGCGTCGAACCTGGACTTTTGGGTCGATCACGACGCCGAATTGCAGGAACGCTTCAACGCCTGGCTGGCGTCGAACTGATACGCTTGCCACGGCGAGAAAAGCCCCGCCGTGGCCCATACCAAGCCCGAACGGGCCAAATAGCGGCCAAAGAGCCGCAAACACCAACGGGAGTAGCATATGAAAACCACACTGATCCTGACCTCGGCGTTGTGCAGCCTCGGCCTTGCTGCCCATGCCCAGAACAAAGAGGTCAACGTCGTCTCATGGGGCGGCGCTTATGAAAAATCGCAGGTCGAAGCCTATAACAAACCCTTTGCCGAACAGACCGGTATCAAGGTGAACATGCTGGCCGCCGACAACCCGGCCACGCCGCTCAAGGCACAGGTCGAGGCGGGCAATATCACCGGCGATGTGTTCGACATCGAGGTTTCGGACGCGATCCGGCTGTGCGACGAAGGCGCGTTGCTGCAGATCGACCCGGCTATCCTGCCGGCCGCGGCCGACGGCACCCCGGCCACGGACGACTTTATCCCCGGCGCCTTGCAGGAATGCGCGGTGGCCAACATCTTTTGGGGCACGGTCATCGCCTTCGATTCGACCAAGTTCCCCGAAGACGGCAAGCCCTCGACTGCGGCGGATTTCTTTGACACCGCCAAGTTCCCCGGCAAGCGCGGCTTGCCCAAGAACCCGAAACGCACCCTGTATCTGGCGCTGATCGCCGATGGCGTCGCGCCCGACCAGATCTATGAGGTGTTGAGCACACCCGAGGGCGTGGACCGCGCATTCGCCAAGCTGGACACCATCAAGCAGGACGTGGTCTGGTGGGAAGCCGGCGCCCAGCCGGTGCAACTGCTGGCCGATGGTGAAGTGGTGATGGCCACCGGCTATAACGGCCGTTTCTTCGATGCCATGGTCGGCGAGGGCAAGCCCTTCGAGATCATCTGGGACGGGCAATACATGGACATGGACATGTTCGCCATTCCCAAGGGCTCGCCCAACCCCGAGGCGGCGCTGGAATATCTGAAATTCGCCACCGCGCCCGAGCAGTTGGCCAATCAGGCGAAATACATCGCCTATGGTCCGGCGCGGAAAAGCTCGGCGGCGCTGGTCGGGCTGTTCCAGGACGGCAAGACCGAAATGGCGCCGCATATGCCCACCAGCGAAGAACACATGAAGACCGCCATCATGGACGACCCGGAATTCTGGGCCGACCATTCCGCCGAACTGGCCGAGCGTTTCAACGGCTGGCTTTCCAAAAACTGATCGTATCATCGCCGCGGCCCGGAGGGCCGGGCCGCGGTTTCGCCCAAGGATCTTGCCTGACAAAGGATCGAGATGGCCAACGCCCTTGACCCCCACGCCGCCATTGTGGCCACCGCCGGTGGCCTTGACGAAGGCGGCACACTGAGGACCGCCGACGGACAACCGCTGGCGCGCGCGCTTGCGCGCAGTTCGCGTCGCGCCCGTCGCCGTGCATTCCTGCTTGTCCTGCCGCTGTTACTGTTCATCCTGATCACCTTCGTGGTGCCGATCGGGCAGATGCTGCAACGCTCGGTAAAGAACGACGGCTTCTCGGCCAACATGCCGCAGCTTTCCGCCTGGTTTCACGAGAACCCACGCGGCACCGAACCGGACGAGGCGGCCTGGGCTGCGCTGGCAGCGGATCTAAGCGCCGCAGCCCAGTCGCGCACCATCGGCGTGGTGGGCACTCGGGTCAATTACGACATGCCCGGCACGCGTTCGCTGTTCACCTCGGCTGGACGCAAGGCGCGCGGCGGCATCGAGCCACCCTATCGCGAGGCGGTTCTGGAGATGGACGCCAAATGGGGCGATCCCAAGCTGTGGTCGGTGATGCGCGAGGCCTCTTCGCCCTATACGAGCAATTTCTATCTGGCCTCGGTAGACCGCACCCGCGACGATCAGGGCAATATTGTCTCTGCACCGGCGCAGCAGCAAATCTATGTCAAGCTGTTCCTGCGCACCTTCTGGCTGTCGCTGATCATCACCTGCACGACCTTTTTGCTGGGGTTCCCCGTCGCGCATTTGCTGGCCACTTTGCCAACGCGTAAGTCCAACTTGCTGATGATCCTTGTGCTTTTGCCATTCTGGACCTCTTTGCTGGTCAGGACCACGGCCTGGATCGTGCTGCTGCAGCAACAGGGGGTGGTCAATGACATTCTGGTCTGGCTGGGGGTGATCGGCAACGATGGGCGGCTTCAGATGATTTTCAACCGCACCGGCACGATCATCGCCATGACCCATATCCTGCTGCCCTTCATGATCCTGCCGCTTTATTCGGTGATGCGCACGATCAACCCGTCCTATGTCCGCGCGGCGCGCAGCCTTGGCGCGACCAGTTGGACGGCCTTCCGTCGCATCTATTTCCCGCAGACCCTGCCGGGGCTGGGGGCGGGGGCTTTGCTCGTGTTCATTCTGGCGGTCGGCTATTACATCACGCCCGCGCTGGTCGGCGGGGCTTCGGGCCAGCTCATTTCGAACATGATCGCGATGCATATGACGCAGACGCTGAACTGGTCCATGGCGGCCGCGCTGGCGGCACTGCTTTTGGGCGGGGTGTTGATCCTTTACTGGGTCTATGACCGGCTCGTCGGCATCGACAACCTGAAACTGGGGTAATCGCCATGGCGCTTCCGACTTATGCATCGCCCTTGGAGAAAGTCTGGCACTATGCCTATCTGGTGATCTGCGGCGCGATCTTTTTCTTTCTGATCGCGCCGATCGTGGTGGTCATCCCGCTGTCCTTCAACGCCGAGCCTTATTTCACCTTTACCGACAGGATGCTGTCCTTTGACCCGGACGGCTACTCGATGCGCTGGTACGACAGCCTGCTGACCTTTGGCATGGCGCGGCCCGAGGCACCCCGCGACCTGAACTGGTGGGCGGATGCCTGGCAGAATGCGAAATGGGTGAATGCGGCTAAAAGCTCGCTCATCATCGGCATCTTCGCGACCATTCTGGCGACCGTGCTGGGCACGCTGGCAGCCCTTGGCCTGTCGCGCCCCGAGATGCCCTATCGCCGCGCGATCATGGCGATGCTGATCTCGCCCATGATCGTGCCGATCATCATTACCGCGACGGGGATGTTCTTCTTTTACTCCAACCCCTGCGAGCCGCTGACATGGATCGGGCTGAACCCTGAATGCGGCAAGCTGGCCGGCACTTATCTGGGGGTGATCCTGGCCCACGCCACGCTGGGTATTCCCTTTGTCATCATCACGGTAACCGCGACGCTGATCGGCTTTGACCAGTCGCTGAACCGCGCGGCGGCAAGTCTGGGCGCGAATCCCCGGACGACCTTTTTCCGCATCACCATGCCGCTGATCCTGCCCGGAGTGATCTCTGGCGCGCTGTTCGCCTTTGTCACCTCGTTCGACGAGGTGGTGGCTGTGCTGTTCATTGCCGGCCCCGACCAGCAGACCATCCCGCGCCAGATGTGGAACGGTATCCGAGAGCAGATCTCACCGGCAATCCTCGCCGTGGCGACGCTGCTGGTCATCTTTTCCATCGCGCTGCTCACAACCGTCGAGATGCTGCGCAGAAGGTCCGAAAGGCTAAGGGGCCTGACGCCGAAGTGAAACGCGGCCCTTGTGGCAGCGTTCCCGCCTCAGGGCAAAAGGCTGAGCCACAGCAGGGCTGTCACCATGGACAGCCCTGTCGCCACCAGCACGGCCGTGGCCGAGACGCGCATCGCCACCCCATAAAGCGCGGCAAAAAGATAGGCGTTCACCCCCGGTGGCATCGCGGCCGTGACCACGGCCGAGCGCATCTCGGCGACGCTCAGCGCGAACAGCTTGCCCAGCCCAAAGGTTACGGCCGGATGTAGCAGCAGCGAAATGCAGCAGCACATTGCAATGGCGCGCACCTCGCCTTCGGGACGATAACGGTAAAGCACCCCGCCCAGCCCGAACAGCGCGGCGGGCAGGGCGGCACTGGACATCATCGACACTGCTGCCCAAAAACCCTCGGGCATGACCAATCCGCCCAAGGTCAGCAGGTTCATGGCAAAGCCGCAGAGGATGCCGATGACCATCGGCGTGTGCAGCACCCCCGACAGCGCCCGCAGCGCCACCCGACCCATCGACAGGTTATGGCCACGCGCCCGGACAAACTCCATTGCGGTGATGCCGAACGTGTAAAGCAGCGGCGAATGCACCGAGATGATAGTGAAGTTGCCGACCAGCGCCTCGGGCCCAAAAGCGCGTTCGGTGATGGGCACACCCAAAAGCAGCGAATTCGAGAACAGGCAGACAAAGCCGATCGCGATGGCGTCCTGAGCCGGGCGTTTCAGCCAGTAAAGCGACAACGCCGTCCCTAGGGCAAAGGACAGCAGCGCGCCGCTGTAAAAGGCCAGAAGCAGCAGGGGGTTGTAATTTGCCCCAAGGTCCAGCTTGGCGATGGCACTAAACAGCAATACCGGCAGGGCGAAGTTCTGGGCAAATCGCATGACGCCATCGACCGCCACTTCGGTCAGCCATTTGCGCCAGCAGACCAGATAACCGAAGCCAACCACCAGAAAGACCGGCAGGATGACATCGAAAAGCGTTGTCATGTCAGTTCGATCCGCATGCCGTCATAGGCGGGCACGACGTTTTCCGGCGTCTCGCGCATGACATCGTCGTAATCCAGATCGATATGCATATTCGTGATCACGCCTTGTGTGCAGCCCGAGCGCGCGATCCATTCCAGCGTCAGCGCCAGATGGGCGTGGCTTGGATGCGGGATACGCCGCAACGCATCGCAGATGAACACATCGCAGCCCGTGATCGCGGGCCAGGCCTCCTCGGGGATCGACAGCACATCGGGCAGGTAAACCAGACTCTGCCCCTTCCCACTGATGCGAAAACCCAGCGCGTTCATGTCCCCGTGGTTGACCTCGAAGGGACAAAGCTCGACCTGCCCTCCCGCACCCTCGATGGTAAAGGGGCCGCTGATCTGATGCATATCGCAGACCGGCGGGTAAGAGGAACCGGGCGGTGTTTCGAAGATATAGCCAAAGCGCGCCTTCAACGCCGCGCCGGTCGGCTGATCGGTCCAGACAGGCATCCGACGGCGCATGTTAAAGACGATCTGCCGCAGGTCGTCGATGCCGTGGATATGATCGGCATGGGCATGGGTGTAGGCGACGGCGTCGATCTCTGCCACATCGGCATCAAGCAATTGCGCGACCAGATCCGGTCCGGTATCGATCAAAAGCCGGGTCACCCCGTCGGGCCCGAACCGCTCGACCAGCAGCGAGCAGCGGCGGCGGCGGTTGCGCGGGTTCGCCGGGTCGCATTCACCCCAGCGATTTCCCAGCCTCGGCACGCCCCCTGATGAACCGCAGCCCAGGACGGTGGCCCGGATCATGCCGCGGCCTTGTGGAACAGCCGGTCGAAGTTCAACGAGGTGAGGCTGGCGAATTCATGCTCGGTCATGCCCAGCAGTTCAGCGCCGACCCGTGCGGTATGGACGACATGGGCTGGCTCATTGCGTTTTCCGCGATAGGGCGGCGGGGCAAGATAGGGCGCATCGGTTTCGACCAGAATCCGGTCCCGAGGTGCGGCGGCGAATATTTCGCGGATCTCGGCCGAGCGCGGAAAGGCCGCGATGCCCGACATGGACAGGTAAAAGCCCAGTTCCAGCGCCACGCGCGCCAGTTCCTGCCCGCTGGTATAGCAATGCATGACACCGGTGAAGGCGCCTGCGCGATGCTCTTCACCCAGGATACGGGCCATATCCTCATCCGCGTCGCGCGAATGGACGATCAGCGGCAGGCCGGTGCGCCGCGCTGCCTCGATATGGATGCGCAGGCTTTCGGCCTGTATGGCGGCGCTGTCGGCGGTATAGTGATAGTCGAGCCCGGTTTCGCCGATGCCGACAAAGCGCGGATGGCGCGACAGGGCGACCAGTTCCTCGACCGTGGCCAGCGGCTCTTCCGCGGCATGCATGGGATGGGTGCCGGCAGCATAAAAGACACCGGGATGCATCTCGGCGATGGCGCGCACCTTGGGCTCGGACCGCAGCCGCGTGCAGATCGTGACCATGCGGGTAACGCCTGCCGCGTGGGCGCGCGCGACCAACTCGGCCTGCTCGCCGTCAAAATCGGGAAAGTCCAGGTGGCAATGGCTGTCCACCAGGATGGGAAGTTCGGGTTCGGACATCGGCATGTTCCGTCAGACGACTGGCTGGTTTGCAAGCCCGACCAGCATATCCAACACCAGCGCGGAAGGGTCAAGGTTGACCGCCCGCCCGGCGCGAGCGCGCGCCGAAAGTTCTGCCTGGGCGCTGGCCCAAAGCTGGGCGGCCGCCGGGTCGGGCGAGATGCGGTGCAGGACCCCGGCCTCGCCCACGGCGGCCTCGGGCAGGGGGGCGCCCAGCAGGCCCGCGCGTGCAGCGCGGGTCAGGAAACGATCCAGCAGGGTGACGACCAGATCGAAAGGATCGCCGTCGGCGCCTGCGCGACCTGCAGCCAAGTCCGCCAGGGCGGCGGCGGCGCGGCGATCCATGCCTGGATAATCGGCGAACAAGGTAACGATGCGCCGATAAAGCGCCAGACCGTCTTGTCCGGCCAGCCGCAGGGCCTCACCGATAGAGCCGCCCGACAGTGCCGCAAGCTGGGCGGCGTCGTGGTCCAGCCCCAGATCCTGCAGCACCCTGCCCATATCCTCGGGGGTCAGCGGATGCAGCCGCAACTCGCGGCAACGGGAACGGATGGTCGGCAAAAGTCGCGCCGGCTGATGCGCGACCAAAAGCAAGGTGGAATTCTGAGGCGGCTCTTCCAGCAGCTTCAACAGTGCATTCGCGGCCGACTGGTTCATCTCGTCGGCGGCGTCGATGATGGCGATGCGGCGCCCACCTTCAGCCGCGCTCATGTGGAAAAAACCTTGCAGGCGGCGGATCTCGTCCACGGTGATTTCGGCACGCAGACGCTGGGTCTTTTCATCGACTGGGCGCCGGACCAGATGCAGCCGCGGTTCGGAAAGCGCGCGGATGCGGCGGATCGTTGGATCATCGGGCGGCGTGGTTAGATCCGAGGTCGTGCCGTCGCTGAGCAGCCATTTCGCGATGCTCCACGCCAGGGTCGCCTTGCCGGTGCCACGGGGGCCGGAAATCAGCCAGGCATGGTGCAGACGATGCGCGCGCGCTGCGGCAAGGAAATCCGCAACCGCGCCGTCCTGACCGATGACGCGCGCCGCCTCGCGCGGATGCGGGGCGCCGGGGACGCGATCTGGTTCGGGAAGCGGCTCGTTGCTCATCTCGGGCCTTCTCAATCCAGTGCCGCCAGAACGCGCGCGGCGACCTCGTCTTCGCTGCCGCTGCCGTCAATCACCCGGATGCGCTCTGGTGTCTCGGCGGCCAGTTCCAGAAAGCCTTTGCGCAGTTTTTGCTGAAAGCCGAGGCCCAGTGTCTCGTAACGGTCCTCGATCCCGCCGCGTGTCTGGCTGCGAGAGAGTGCCATGGCCGGGTCGATGTCGATGATGAAGGTTCGGTCAGGTTCCATGCCGATGGTCAGGCGGTGCAATTCCTCGACCAATTGACGCAGATCGGCGCGGGCGAGTCCCTGATAGACCCGACTGGAATCGGCGAAGCGATCGGTGACGATCCACGCGCCGCGTGCAAGCGTTGGCTGGATCAGGCGCTCGACATGATCCCGGCGGGCAGCGGTGAACAGCAAAAGTTCGGTTTCCGCAGACCAGCGTTCACTGCGACCCTGGACCAGAAGCCGCCGGATCTCTTCGGCGCCTTCGCTGCCGCCGGGTTCGCGGGTCAACAGAGTTTCCGTGCCCCGCGCGTTCAATGTCTTGGCCAGACGCCGTGCTTGCGTGGATTTTCCTGAACCGTCTATGCCCTCGAAGCTGATGAACATGTGCTGGATCTGGCCTAGTTCCGCACTGCCTGGACGGCCTTCTCGCCCAAACGGAAAGCGGCGCTTTGCATACGGCCCAGAACGCCGGTGCGGGCCACGTCGCTGGCGGCGAACAGCGGCAGGCGCGATTGGCCTGCCCCCGGGATATCGACCACCAATTCGCCCAGCCGGTCTCCTTTGGTGATCGGGGCCTCGATCGGACCGCGGAACACGGCCTCAGCGGTCACGCCGGATTGCGAGCCGGCGGGGATCAGCACCTTGACGCCATCCGCCGTGGTCAGCCCGACTTTGCTTTTCGAACCCAGCCAGACAGGGGCTTGCGCCACGATCTCATCCTTGGGCACGATGGTTTTCATGGTGAACTGGCGATAGGCCCAGTTGACGATACGCTCAGCCTCTTCCGCGCGGGCACGGTCGTTTTGCAGGCCAGAGATTACAAAGATGATCCGCCGGTCGCCCTGCATGGCCGATCCGACAAGACCATAGCCGGCCTCTTGCGTATGGCCAGTTTTCAGCCCATCCGCGCCGATGCCCAGCTTAAGAAGCGGGTTGCGGTTGAAGCGGTTGGCCGGGGCACGGTTGTCGAAGCGGTATTCCTCGATGGCGAAGCTTTTGTAAAGTTCGGGGAAATCCGTGATCAGGTGCTGTGCCAGAATGCCCAGATCGTGGGCCGACATGCGATGTCGCGGATCGGGCCAGCCCGAGGCATTGGAAAAAGTGGAATGCGTCAGCCCAAGCGCCTTGCCGCGCTCGGTCATCTGACGGGCAAAGGCTTCCTCGGTGCCAGCCAACCCTTCGGCCACCACGACACAGGCGTCATTTCCCGACAGCACGATGATGCCCTTTATCAGCTCATCGACCGTGGGGCGATCCTGCTCATTCAGGAACATGGTCGAGCCCTGCATCTGCCGCGCCTTGGTCGAGACGGGCAGCCGGGTATCAAGCTGCACCCTGCCTTCGTGCAGTGCCTCGAACAGCATATAGATGGTCATCAGCTTGGACATCGAGGCTGGAGGCAGCGGCTCGTCGGCGTTCTTTTCCATCAGCACGGTGCCGGTTGCGACATCATAAACCCATGCCGCACGGGCGTTGGTATCGAAGGCCCGCGCCGGAAGCGCGAACACTATGACCAGAGCGAAGATGCGAAACGTCAGAGCGCGCATGGATTGTCCTTGACTTGCCTTTGGCCATGGTTAGCGCAGCCGGCAAGTCGCCGCAACGCCACCAAACACCCTGTATCGAGCAAGTGAACGGCAGGTGGTCTAATAGCTGCGGATCAGCCCCACGAGACGGCCCTGCACGCGGACCTTGTCCTCGGGCAGCACCCGGGTTTCATAAGCAGGGTTGGCGGCTTCCAAGGCGATCATGCCGCCTTTGCGGCGAAAGCGTTTCAGCGTCGCCTCATAACCTTCGATCAGGGCGACGATGATGTCGCCGTTTTCGGCGATTTGCTGTTCGCGGATCACCACCACATCGCCGTCATTGATCCCGGCCTCGATCATCGAATCGCCCCGCACTTCCAGCGCGTAGTGCCGCTCTTGCCCCGAGAGCATCGATCCGGGCACCGCGATGTGATGCGACACTTCCGAGATTGCCTCGATCGGGACGCCGGCGGCGATGCGGCCCATCACCGGCAGTTCGATGGCGGAAACGGAAACCTCCATCGCGCCGCGCGGCTGCGGTGCATGCCGGTCGGGTGCGCTGCCCTCGATCACCCGGGGCTGGAAGCCCGGACCCTTGCTGAGACTGTCGGGCAGCCGGATGATTTCCAGCGCGCGGGCGCGATGCGGCAGCCGGCGGATGAACCCACGTTCTTCAAGGGCGGTCACGAGGCGATGGATTCCCGATTTCGACCGCAGGTCCAGCGCGAGTTTCATTTCGTCGAATGAGGGCGGCACCCCGTCGCGAGCCATCCGTGCCTGAATGAATTCAAGAAGCTGGATCTGTTTCTTGGTCAGCATGCTCTGCCCCCGATCTGCTGCGGCCGCCGTTATGTTCATCGAATGTTCTAGCGCGGTCAGTTCTTTGCGTCAATCTTTATGACGATTCGGGTAAATTTCCGGTTAATTGCCTAGAGCGGCAGATAGCTGATGCGCTCGCCCGCCTTGCGGGCCGGGTCGTGGGCAGGGCGGATCAGCAGCGCGTCGGCCTCGGCCAGCAGCCAAAGGCGGGCGGAATCCTGATCGGGGAAGGGCTCGATCCGGGGCCGGGTTTCGCCGGGGGCGAGCCGTGCGCGCAAATAATGTTGCCGGTCGCCTTCCGGGTTCAAATCGCGGCCCAGCACGGCTTGCAGCGGTTCGGGACCGGGCGGCAGGCCCTGCATGGCGCGGATCAGGGGCTGCATGAAAAGCTTGGCGCAGACCATGGCCGACACGGGATTCCCCGGCAGGCCCAGCATGGCGGACGCACCGATGCGCCCGGCCATCAGTGGCTTGCCCGGGCGCATTGCCAGCTTGTAGAAAGCGCGCTCCATACCCAAGCTTCCGGCGACCTTGGCGATCAGGTCGTGATCGCCGACCGAGGCGCCGCCGATGGTTACGATCAGATCAAAGCCCTCGGCCTTGGCAAAGCGGTCGCGCAGGCTTTCCTCGGTATCGCGGGCGAGCGGCAGGATGGTTGCCTCGGCCCCGGCTTCGCGCGCCAGCCCGGCGATGGCGATGTCGTTCGAGCAGATGATCTGGCCCGGCGCCGGTTCGGTGCCAACAGGAACCAACTCATCGCCCCCCGCCAGAACGGCGATGCGCGGACGACGCGCCACGGTCAGTTGTGGCACGTTCATCGCCGCCAGAAGCGCCAGATCGGCGGGACGCAACGGATGCTGCGGCAGGAATTCGGAACCTTTCGTAAAGTCGTTGCCCTTGCGGCGGATATTCAGGTTGCTGCCGACCTCGGGAATGGTGATCCGGTCGCCGTCGCGCGTGACGATTTCCTGCATGGCCACGCGATCATAACCGGCAGGAACCGGCGCGCCGGTAAAGATGCGGATGGCTGTGCCTGCAGGCGTTTCGCCCTGATAGGGCACGCCGGCGGCGGCGGTCCCGATGACCGTCAGCGGTCCGGGCAGGTCGGCCGAGCGCAGCGCATAACCGTCCATTGCCGAGGCGTCGAAGGGTGGCTGCGTCAGCCGTGCCGCCGCAGGCGCGATCATGGCGCGGCCAAGTGCGTCATACAGCGCCACTTGTTCGGGCTGCGGCGAGCGGGCGAGGGCAAGGACGCGGGCGCGGGCTTCTTCGACGCTGATCATCGGTTTCCCCTTCAGGGTGCGGCGTGGAACTCGCCGGACTTGCCGCCGGTTTTCGAAAGCAGGCGGATCCCCTCGATCCGCATGTCCTTTTGCGCGGCCTTGAGCATGTCATATACGGTCAGACAGGCGGTAGAGACGGCGGTCAGCGCCTCCATCTCGACCCCGGTTTTACCGGCGGTCCTGACGGTGGCGGTCACGCGAATGCCGGGCAAGGCGGGGTCGGCCACCAGATCCACGGAAACCTTGGTGATCGGCAGCGGATGGCACAGCGGGATCAGGTCCGAGGTGCGCTTGGCACCCATGATCCCGGCAAGTCGCGCGACGCCCATCACATCGCCCTTGGCCGCGCCGCCCTGCGCCAGCGCCAGTGTCTCGGCCGCCATGATGACCATGCCCTCGGCAATGGCTTCGCGCGCAGTCTCGGGCTTGGCCGAGACATCGACCATATGGGCCTGACCTTGCGCGTCGAAATGCGTCAGGCTCATGCCGCAAGACCCAGGATGTTGCGGGTGGCGCCGGTCACGTCCTGCTGCCGCATCAGGCTTTCGCCGATGAGAAAACGCCTGACCCCGGCATCGGCCATGCGGTTCAGGTCAGCTGGGGTGAAAAGCCCGCTTTCGCAAACCAGATCGCGGTCCTTGGGCACATGCGGCGCCAGTTCCAGCGTGGTGTCCAGGCTGACCTCGAAGGTCTTGAGATTGCGGTTGTTCACCCCGATCAGCGGCGATTTAAGGTTCAGGGCGCGGTCCAGTTCATTGCGATCATGCACCTCGAC
This sequence comes from Paracoccus methylovorus, assembly GCF_016919705.1. Lineage (NCBI taxonomy): Bacteria > Pseudomonadati > Pseudomonadota > Alphaproteobacteria > Rhodobacterales > Paracoccaceae > Paracoccus > Paracoccus methylovorus. The sequence continues at coordinate 1,591,290 of NZ_CP070368.1, read as the reverse complement.
CAAAGCATCCATGCCCCAATGCAATGCTGCGTCCTCAAGCTCGGCGGCAAGCTCGTCATCGACCGACGCCATGATGATCAGGATACAGTCGGCACCCCAGGCACGGGCCTCGGCCACCTGATAGGGATCGTAAAGGAAATCCTTGCGCAATGCCGGCAGGTCGCAGGCCTCGCGCGCGGCCGTCAGGAATTCGGGCGCGCCCTGAAAGCTGGGGCCGTCGGTCAGCACCGAAAGGCAGGCGGCGCCGCCGGCTTGATAGGCACGGGCCAGCGAAGGAGGATCGAAATCCGGCCGGATCAGACCTTTTGACGGGCTGGCCTTCTTGATCTCGGCGATCAGCGCGTGGCCGGTGCCGGCCTTGTCGGTCAGGGCCTTGGCAAAGCCGCGCGGGGCCGATGCGGCGCGGGCCGCAGCCTCGACCTCTGCCAGCGGCCTTGCGGCCTTGGCCGCGGCGATTTCCTCAAGCTTGTAAGCCTTGATGCGATCAAGAATATCCATGGCCCAGCTTTACCCCGCAGCGACAGTTTCGGAAAGAGCCCAGTCGACCGGCGCCTCGCCCCGGGCCTTCAGCCAGTCGTTCACGCGGCTGAACGGACGAGAGCCGAAAAAGCCGCGCCGCGCCGACAAAGGCGAGGGATGGGCGGTTTCAATGACCAGATCTTGTGTGCGGGGCAAGCCGGCAAGGGCTTTTTGCGCATGTGCGCCCCACAGGATGAAAGCCAGCGGTCGTTCCCGCTGCGCCCGGACGACGGCCTGATGCGCCAATTTGTCCCAGCCCCATTTCGCATGTATGCCGGCCTGACCGGGCAGCACGCTGAGCGAGGTGTTCAGCAGCAGCACGCCCTGACGCGCCCAATGGCTCAGATCGCCCGTTGGGGGGATGGCGCCGATATCGGCCTTCATCTCGGCAAAGATGTTCTTGAGCGAGCGCGGCAAGGCGGTTTCCGGCGTGACCGAAAAGGCCAGCCCATTGGCATGGCCCGGCGTTGGATAGGGGTCCTGGCCAAGGATCACCACACGGGTCTTTTCCGGCGGTGTCAGTTCCAGCGCGGCAAAGACGCGGCCCGGGCCGGGCAGCCAGTCGCGATCCCGCAACCGGGCAGCGATGCCGGGCCAGTCCTGATGAAAGAACGGCAACTCGGCCCAGGCGCGGGGCACGGCAATATCTTCAGCCATTTGGGTCGACCGGCGCGCCGACCTCTGCGGCCAACGCCGCCAGCTTGGCCTTGGCCTTGCCGCTGTCGATGGAGTCCCGCGCGATCTCGGCCCCTTGGCGCAGATCGGCTGCCTTGCCGGCGATCAGCAGCGCAGCGGCGGCGTTCAGCACAACCGCATCGCGATAGGCGCTCTGCGCGCCATCCAGCAGCGCCCGCAGCGCGCCGGCGTTATGGGCCGGGTCACCGCCCAGGATCGCCTCGAACGGGTGGACGGGCAGGCCGGCATCCTCGGGCGAGATCTGGAATTCGGTGACCTCGCCGTCCTTGAGCTGCGCCACCCAGGTCGGTTCCGCGATCGAGATCTCGTCGGTGCCATCGCCGCCATGCACCAGCCATGCGAATTCCGAGCCAAGCTCGCGCAGCGTTTCGGCCATCGGGCGGTTCCAGACCCGGTCGAAGGTGCCGGTCAGTTGCAGCTTGACCAGACCGGGGTTCGTCATCGGCCCCAACAGGTTGAAGATGGTCCGGGTCCCCAGTTCGGCCCGCGCGGGGCCGACGTGGCGCATAGCCGGATGATGAACCGGTGCCATCATGAAGCAGATGCCGATGCTGGCCAGCGCCCGCTCGGCGATTTCGGGCGTGCCCATCACGTTCAGGCCAAGATGGGTGATCGCATCGGCCGAGCCGGATTTCGACGACAGGTTGCGGTTGCCGTGCTTGGCGACCGGCACGCCCGCGCCCGCCACCACGAAGGCCGTGGCGGTCGAGATGTTCAGCGTGCCTTTGCCATCCCCGCCTGTGCCGACGATGTCGATGGCGCCTTGCGGGGCGTTGATGCGGTTCATGCGCGCGCGCATGGCGCGGGTGGCGGCGGCCATTTCCTCGACCGTTTCGCCGCGCACGCGCATGGCCATCAGAAGGCCGCCGATCTGGGCGGGGGTTGCCGCCCCCTCGAACAGCGCGCCAAAGGCGGCTTCGGCCTCGGTTCCCGTCAGCGGGCGGGTTGCGGCCAGCCCGATCAGCGGGCGGATGTCTGTCGCGCCGTTCATGCTGCGCGATCCAGATTCGTGCAGCGGCGCAGGAAGTTGCGGATCATGTCGTGGCCATATTCGGAAGCGATGCTTTCTGGGTGGAATTGCACGCCCTCGACCGGCAGCGTCCGGTGCATCAGCCCCATGATCGTGCCATCCGCGGCGGTGGCGGTGACGCGCAGGCAATCGGGCAGGCTTTCCGGCTCGACCGTCAGCGAGTGATAGCGGGTCGCGGTCAGCGGAGAAGGCAATCCGGTAAACACCCCGGTTCCATCATGGCTGATCGCATCGGTCTTGCCATGCACGATGCGCGAGGCGCGCACGACCTTGCCGCCGAAAGCCTCGCCGATGGCCTGATGGCCCAGGCAGACCCCGAACAGCGGCACGCCCCGTTCCGCGGCCGCCCGGATCAGCGGCACGATGATCCCCGCATGTGCGGGATCGCAAGGACCGGGAGAGATCACGATACCCTGCGCGCCCATCGCCAGCGCTTCGTCCACGCTCAGCGTGTCGTTGCGGCGCACGACCACTTCGGCCCCGGCCTCGCCCATGTAATGGACAAGGTTCCAGGTGAAACTGTCGTAATTGTCGATGAGCAGGATCATGGTCTGGGCCTTCCGGCGGGGCGCCTTGCATTGGGGGGTGAACCCCGGAAAATCTGCGGCTATAGATGGGGCAAAGCTCCGCGTCGGGTCAAGCCCGCGGGGCAAGAAAAACGGCATCGGACGTGCGTGGGGCAAGGGCTGGGCAAAGCATGGCAAGGGGATTTGCAACGGGGCTGGTTCATGGCGCGCTGATCTGCGGCGCGGCGCTGGTCGGGCTGTCCCTGGTGCTGCCGCAACCGCCGCGCCCGCAGGGGCCCGCCCTAGACGAAGCCCCGGCGGCCGAGACGCTGACCGTCCCCGCCGGATCCGAGTTTTCCCGCGCCAGCGATATGCAGCCGCAGCCGCCCACGCCCCTGTCCGCCGAGGGTCCGCGGCCTGCCGCCACACCGCAGGTGCAGCGTCCCGCCGACGAATTCGCCCCTGTCGCAGCGGAGCCTGCCGGTTTGCGGCCGCAGACACCGGATGAAAGCCCGGCCTCGCCTGAGATGGCCTTGCCCGAGATCGATTCCATCGACTTGCCCGAACTCGTGTCCGAGGCCCCGATTCCCGTGCCGCCGCCCGGCAAGGTGGTGGTGCCGCGACTGGACCGCGCGCCGGAACGGGCGCTGTCGGCCCCTGCTACGGCAACGCCGGAAACCGTGACGGCGCACGAAGAGCCCGCCGATGCCGACCCGGCCGAGGTGGCGGTTCCCCAGGCAGAGCCCCCGCTTGCGGAAGCCGCCGGGGATCCTCCTGCCGCGCCTGTTATTTCCGGGCGGTCGTCGGATGCCCTCGCGCCGCCCGCCGCTGATGCGCCTGCCACGATTCCGACCCCGGAAATCACCGGAAATACGTCCAGCGAAGGACCGGTCGGCCTGTCCCGACCCGCGCCTGATACGGGGGTCGACCTGTCCACTCCCCCCGATTTCGGTGCTCTGCGGCTGACCGATTGAATACCTGTCCGCCATGCCGGTGACGGGCCCCATCGCGCGCCAACGCGCGCGCCCGTGATGGGTGCATGGCTTTGCGGCACTTGCCGCGGCGGCTTTGGCACCCTAAAGACTTGCGCTGACTAATAAGAGCAACTGACGGGGCACGGCGACAAGATGCGAGGCAAGGGCAAATCGACCATCGTCTGGTTGCTGATGGGTATGCTGGTTCTGGGACTGGGCGGCTTTGGCGTCACCAACTTCTCGGGCGGCACGGCGGATATCGGTGCCGTGGGCGGGGTCGAGATATCGGCACAAGATTATGCCCGCACGCTGCGCGCCGAGATGCAGGACTTTTCCGCCCGCACCGGCCGCCAGATCAGCGCCGCCGAGGCCAAGGCCATCGGCGTGGATCAGGCGGCGCTGGCGCGGCTTTTCACCGCCGCCGCACTTGAGGCCGAGGCGAACCGGCTGGGTGTTTCGGTGGGCGATCAGGCAGTTGCCGAACAGATTACCGGCATAGGTGCCTTTCGCGGGCTGAACGGCCAGTTTGATCGCGCCATCTATGCGGATGCGCTGCGCCGCGAAGGGCTGCGCGAAGCCGAGTTCGAACATGACCTGCGCATGGACATGGCGCGGCAGATCCTGCAGGACGCGGCACTCTCGGCCGTCAGCGCGCCGCAGCCGGTGGTGACGCAGACGCAGGGCTGGCTGCTTGAGACGCGCGATATCCATTGGAGCGAACTGACTGTCGAGGACTTGCCCACTCCGGTCGCCACCCCCGACGAGGCGACGTTGCAGGCTTGGCACAAGGCCAATGCCGACCGCTTTACAGCGCCCGAGATCCGCAAGATCACCTATGTCTGGCTGACCCCCGAGATGTTGGAGGGCGAGGTCGAGGTCGATGAACAGGCGCTGCGTGACCTTTATCAGGACCGGATCGAAGAGTTCCAGCAGCCCGAACGCCGCATGGTCGAACGTCTGGTGTTTCCGACCGTGGCGGCTGCCGAACAGGCAAAGGCCCGCATCGACAGCGGTGAGATCACCTTCGAGCAACTGGCCGCCGAGCGCGGTCTGACGCTGGCCGACATCGATCTGGGCGAGGTTGCCAAGACCGATCTGGGCGCGGCAGGTGAGCCTGTCTTTGCGCTGGAGGGACCCGGTATCGCCGGCCCGGCCAGTTCCGAACTGGGGCCGGCGCTGTTTTCGATGAACGCAATACTCGAACCCTTGGATATTCCCTTCGATCAGGCCAAGGACGACCTGCGGCTTGAGGCCGCCGTCGATCGCGCCCGCCGCCAGATCGAGGAACGCGCCGGCGAGTTCGCCGATCTTCTGGCCGGCGGTGCCGCGCTGGAGGACATGGCGCAGGACACGCCGATGGAAATGGGCCAGATCGACTGGAGCCAGGGGGCCGAGGCCGATCCGAACGGCATCGACGCCTATCCCGAATTCCGCCAGCGTGCCGCGCAACTGACCGACAAGGATTTCCCCGAGCTTTTCGAGACGGGTGACGGCGGCGTTTTCGCCATGCGTCTGGACCAGATCGAACCGCCGGCACTGATCCCGTTCGAGGAGGTGCGTGATCGCGTGGCCGACGATTGGTCGCAGAACGAAACGCATCGCCAACTGCTGGCCTTGGCCGATCAGCGCCGCGTCGAAGCCGAAGCAGCCGCCGATCCCGGCATCGAGCCGGCCCCGGCGGCGGCGACTGCTCCGGTCGCGCAGGCCTTGGGTGCGGCCGCGGCCGGGACTTCCGACAGCGCGCCGGTGGCGGACAGACCCACCCCCGAGCCGGGGACCCCTGTGACCAATCTGGCCCGCGGCGGCTTTATCAACGGCGTGCCGCAGGATGTGGTGATCCAAGCCTTTGACATCGCCGAAGAGGGCGTGACCGAGGTGGTGGACGCCGAGAACCGGGTGTTCCTGATCACTCTGGACAAGATCCATGCGGGTGAGACCGACAGTGACGAGGCCGGGCAGATCCGCGAAGGGATCTCGGCCCGGCTGGCGGATTCGCTGCGTCAGGACGTGTTCGACTATTTCACCCGTGCTCTGCAGACCCGGAACGGTGTGACGCTGAACCAGACCGCCGTGGATGCGGTGAACGCACAGGTTCAGTAATGGACATTACCCCGGATTTTGCCGAATTCGAACGCGGCTGGGCCGAGGGGCGCAATCAGCTTTTGACCATCCGGCTGGCAGCCGATCTGGACACGCCGGTCAGCCTGATGCTGAAACTGGCCGAGGCCGCGCCCAATTCCTTTATGCTGGAAAGCGTCACCGGCGGCGAGATTCGCGGGCGCTATTCCTTTATCGGCATGAAGCCCGATCTGATCTGGGAATGCCGTGACGGCAAGGCACGCATCAACCGCAATGCCCGCTATTCGGACGAATTCGCCGACGATGACCGGCCGGCGCTGGACAGCCTGCGCGCCCTGATCGCGGAAAGCCGCATCGACATGCCGGACGGCGTGCCTGCGGGCGCGGCAGGGCTGTTCGGCTATCTGGGTTATGACATGATCCGGCTGGTCGAGCGGTTGCCCGATGTGAACCCCGATCCGCTGGGGCTGCCGGATGCGATGATGATGCGCCCCTCGGTCGTGGCGGTGCTTGACGGCGTAAAGGGCGAGGTCCTGCTTTGCGCCCCGGCCTGGTATCAGGACGGGACACCCGCCCGCGCCGCCTATGCCCAGACCGCTGAGCGGGTGATGGAGGCGCTGCGCGCATTAGACCGCCAGCCTAGCGAGCCGCGCGCATTGGGGCATGACCTCAAGATCGGTGAGCTGCGCTCGAACTTCTCGAAAGAGGCCTATCTGGCGGCGGTCGGGAAGGCCAAGGACTATATCCGCGCCGGCGACATCTTTCAGGTGGTGCCCTCGCAGCGTTGGGCGATGGATTTCCCGCTGCCGCCCTTTGCGCTCTACCGGGCGCTGCGGCGCACCAACCCGTCGCCCTTCATGTTCTTCCTGAATTTCGGCGGTTTCCAGATCGTCGGTGCATCGCCCGAGATTCTGGTCCGTTTGCGCGGTGGCGAGGTGACGATCCGCCCCATCGCCGGCACCCGTCCGCGCGGTGCGACCGCCGAAGAGGACCGCGCGCTTGAGGCAGATCTGCTGGCCGACCAGAAGGAACTGGCCGAGCACCTGATGCTTCTGGATCTGGGCCGCAACGACGTGGGCCGCGTGGCACGCGTGGGCACAGTTCACCCGACCGAGCAGTTCACCATCGAACGCTACAGCCACGTCATGCATATCGTGTCGAACGTGGTGGGCGAGCTCAACGAAGGCGAGGATGCGCTGTCGGCGCTGCTGGCGGGTATGCCTGCCGGCACGGTTTCGGGTGCGCCCAAGGTCCGCGCCATGGAGATCATCGACGAGTTGGAGCCGGAAAAGCGCGGCGTCTACGCCGGCGGCGTCGGCTATTTTGCCGCGAATGGCGAGATGGACATGTGCATCGCCCTGCGTACCGGTGTCATCAAGAACGACACGCTTTATATTCAGGCGGGCGGTGGCGTGGTCTATGACAGCGACCCCGAGGCCGAATTCACTGAGACGGTGAACAAAAGCCGCGCCCTGCGCCGCGCCGCCGAGGAAGCCGCCCGTTTCGTGCGCGGGAATGGCTAGGCGGGGCACTGCTGCCGTTAGAGAAGTTTCCTCATGGCGCAACGCCGTGCTGTAGGTAGCCCGGCCTGCCCCTCGGCGTCCAGGACGGCCCGCAGCCGGGGGCTGAGCTCTTCGCAATCTAGTGTACTGAACCCAAGTCTTTGATAATAGGGTTCATTCCAAGGCACTTCCCTGAACGTGGTCAAGGTCAGTGCATTGATCCCATGATCCGCGGCAAACTGCTGCGCCGCCTCGATCAACCTTCGCCCGATGCCGTGCCCCTGCTGATCGCGGTGGACCGCAATTTCCCAAATGTGGAGGGCGTCGGGCGTTACCTCTCCGTTCAGGAAAGCCGCAACTCCATAACCTTGCACCTCCGCGACGAAGGCAAGGCCATTTGCGATCAGGGCGCGATGCTGTTCCTCGGACTGAACAGTGTCATCGGCGATCCACTCAAGCCCCGGAGATTGCCGGAATATTTCGCCGGAACTGCGTTCGATCTCTGGCAGGAGGGGAGCATCACGGTCGCTTGCGGGTCTGATGCTTATCATGCGCACAGAATAGCCGCGGGGCCAATAACCGACAAGGGATGCAACAAGGACTGATCCGCCGTTCACCGATGCATATGCACATGCCACGGCCAAGGCCCGTATTTGCAAAACCGGCCTTGGCTGCCTTATTGGCTCTGGCGCCACCAAAACCCGCGTCGCGGTCCCGGCACACCGGCTAGGCTGTTGCGCCGCGCTTAGTCCTCGCCGCGATAGGGCTGGACGTATTGCAGCGCCATGTCCCAGGGGAAGAAGATCCAGGTGTCCTGGCTGACCTCGGTCACATAGGTTTCGACCATTGGACGGCCCTTGGGCTTGGCATAAACGGTGGCGAGATGCGCCTTGGGGTACATGGCACGGACATGTTCCAGCGTGCGGCCCGAATCGACCAGATCGTCCACCACCAGAATGCCCTCGCCGTCCTGCATCATCGCCGCATCGGGGGCCTTCAGTACCTTGACCTCGCCCCGCTCTTGCCCGCCCTTGCCGTGATAGGACTTGACCGAGATGGTGTCGATCACGCGGACATCGAGTTCGCGCGCAACGATCATCGCCGGCACAAGGCCGCCGCGCGTGATCGCCAGGATCGCGCGCCACTGGCGATGCTCAAGCCGCCAGGCCAGCGCGCGGGCGTCGCGGTGGAGCTGATCCCAGCTGATGTGGAATCCGCGTTCATGGGGCAGGCGATCGTTCATGCTGGCTCCTTAGTGATTGACGATCAACAGCAGACCCAGCAATGCCATGGCGATGCTGGCAGCCCTGTCGATCCAGAACTTTGCTGCAAAATAGCGCGTTCGCATGATGGCTGTCGACATCAGAACGGCGACCATCGCATACCAGAACAGTTCGGTCGCAAGGCAGATGCCGTAGATCAGCGCCTGACGCGCGATCCCCATCGGCTCGGGAAAGACCGAAAGGATAAGGGATGCATAAAACAGCGCGGGTTTGGGGTTTGACAGATTCAGCGCGATTCCGCCCCAAAACCCTTTCGATGTGCCGCCTGCGGCCTCGGGCAGGGGCCGCGTCGATGAACGCCACAGCGTCCATGCGAACCACAGCAGGTAAAAACCGCCAAAGACCTTGAGCACCGCGAACAGCCCGGGGTGCAGCCGGAACAGCACGGCCAGCCCGGCAAGCGCGAAAAGACACCACAGCGACGCGCCGCAGGCCAGCCCCAGCGCATAGGGCAGGGCGCGGCTGCGGCCATGGGCAAAGGCTGCCTGCACGGTGGCGATGATCGCCGGGCCGGGCGTCAGGATCGCCAGCGACAGCGCCGAGACAAGCGCAATGACCTGCTCGGCGCTCATCGCGGGGAATCAGTCCTTTTTCGTCGTGGCGATGTCGGGGGCGTCCACGGCCTTCATGCCGACGATGTGATAGCCGGCATCGACGTGATGCGTTTCGCCCGTCACGCCGGAGCCCAGATCGGACAGCAGATACAGCGCGGAACGCCCGACCTCTTCTTGGCTGACGTTGCGTCGCAGGGGCGAATTCAGTTCGTTCCACTTCATGATATAGCGGAAATCACCGATGCCGCTGGCGGCCAGCGTCTTGATCGGGCCGGCCGAGATCGCGTTGACGCGGATGCCGTCCTTGCCGAAATCCTCGGCCAGATAGCGCACCGATGCCTCCAACGCCGCCTTGGCGACACCCATGACGTTGTAATGCGGCATCACCCGTTCGGCCCCATAATAGGTCAGGGTCAGCATCGAGCCGCCATTGGGCATCATCGCGGCGGCGCGGCGCGCGACGGCGGTGAAGGAATAGACCGAGATATCCATGGTCATCAGGAAGTTGTCGCGCGTCGTATCGGCATAACGTCCACGCAACTGTTCCTTGTCGGAAAAGCCGATGGCATGGACGATGAAGTCCAGATTGTCCCAGCGTTCCGCAATGGTCGAGAACAGCCCGTCGATCGAAGCCTCGTCCGACACGTCGCATTCGGCCAGAAGGTCCGAGCCGATCTGTGCGGCCAGAGGCTCGACTCGCCGCTTGAGCGCATCCCCCTGATAGGAAAAGGCCAGTTCGGCCCCGTGGTCGGCCAGGGCCTTGGCAATGCCCCAGGCGATGGACTTGTCATTCGCCAGGCCCATGATCAGGCCGCGACGACCCTTCATCAGCCCCATACCGCCGTCACTTGACATGATGCTGCCCCTCGCGCTTCTTCGGTTTTCAGCAGGATTAGGCCATGTGCATGGAGGCATCAAGTGTTGGTAAGCAGACTGTCATGAGCGACCGTAGCGGAATATTCGCCGGCGACGACCCGTTTGCCATCGCGCGAAGCTGGTTGGCCGAGGCCGAAAAGACCGAGCCGAACGACGCGACCGCCATGGCGTTGGCCACGGTGGATGCGGCCGGGATGCCTGATGTGCGCATGGTGCTTTTGAAGGATATAGAAGGCGCTGGGGCAGATGGCTCGTTCGTTTTCTATACCAATTTCGAAAGCGCGAAGGGGGTCGAAATCGAGGCTACTGGCGTCGCGGCCTTCGTCATGCATTGGAAATCCCTGCGCCGGCAGATCCGCGTGCGCGGTCATGTCACCCGAGTTGAGCCGGAATTGGCCGATGCCTATTACGCCTCGCGTCCATTGCAGTCGCGGATTGGTGCCTGGGCTTCGCGACAAAGCCGGCCGCTGGCCAGTCGCGGCGCGCTGATGGCCGAGGTGGCGCGGCAGGGAATCAACCTTGGATTGCATCCGCCGCGCCCGCCGCATTGGGGCGGCTACCGTATTCGCCCGGTTCAGATCGAATTCTGGGCCGACGGTGCTTTTCGGCTGCATGATCGCTTTCGTTGGACAAAACCGGGTTCAGAAAACGAAAACAGCGGATTGCAGGAAGGTGCCCCGGAATTTACGCAAAGTTTATGGCAAGTGTGCCGTCTTAGCCCTTGATGCGGGTTCGGGATTTATCCATGGTATGGAAAACCTGACCAATCCGGCTTCACCTTCGTTCAGTCCAGACCGAAGGGCGCTAGACCGGAGCTTCGGGTTGTTTCTGGTTTTCAAACGGGTGACGGGAAGACATGGAAGAAGACGACGGGCAACAGCGCAAGATCGCGTGCGTCGTGAAGTGGTTCGATGGTGGTAAGGGATTTGGGTTCCTTACCGACCCCGACGGTGGCGCCGATATTCTGTTGCACGCCAACGTGCTGCGGAATTTCGGCCAGAGCTCAGTTGCCGAGGGCTCTCATGTTGTTGCCATCATTCAGAAAACTGCCCGTGGCATGCAGGCGCTCGAGGTGCTCGAGATCACGCCTCCGGCCAGCGAGCCGATGCCAGCCATCGCCGATCTGTGTTCGGCCACGCCGGAAGAAATCGCACTGTTGCCGCTGTTGCCGGCACGGGTGAAATGGTTCGACAAGGCCAAGGGCTTTGGCTTTGCCAATCTGTTCGGTGAAAAGGCCGACGTGTTCTTGCACGTCGAGGTCCTGCGACATTCCGGCTTTGCCGACCTGGCCGTGGGCGAGGCCATTGCCCTGCGCGTGGTTGATGGGCGACGGGGGATGATGGCCGCACAAATCCTTTCATGGGAAAGAGCCGCGATCGAGGCGCGGCAGTCGCAACCGGGGGGAGCGGCCGCGCTCGCTAAATTGCGGCTGGTCGCGGGCGCGGTATGAAGTTGCGAGCCGCAACTGTTACTCTGATTCTTCTCATTGCCAATCATTCTTCGGCCCTGGCGGCCGAATGCCATCCCGACCGGGCGTTGTTTCAGGGTCGGGGAATGCCGGTCGAAGTGTCGGTCGAGATCGCCGATACCGACGAGGAACGCGCGCGGGGCCTGATGTTCCGCCGCGATCTTCCTTCGGGGCAAGGCATGCTCTTCATCTACGAATCACCGCAACCGGTCAGTTTCTGGATGCGCAACACGCTGATCCCGCTGGATATGATCTTTATCGACGCGCGGGGCGAAGTGCGTCACGTCCATCCCATGGCCCGGCCGCTGGACGAAACGTCGGTGCCCGGCGCCCCACTCGATGATCCAGCGCCCGAGCGGCTGATGGTGCTTGAGATCCGGGGCGGCGATGCGGCCCGGCTGGGGATTCATCCCGGTATGGTGCTGTCCCACCCGGGCTTGCCGCAGGATGGCGCACTGGCGCCCTGTGACTGAAACTGAACAGACGATGCTGATACCGTCAATTTCCCCTTTCCCCCCGCGCAGTCACCCGCTAGACAGCGCCAGAAGGTCCGGGGCGTAGCGCAGCCTGGTAGCGCGACGGTTTTGGGTACCGTAGGCCGGAGGTTCGAATCCTCTCGCCCCGACCATCATTAACGGAAGTCAGTGTCCATGGTTTGCAGGGCCGTTTGCAGAACCAAGACATTGCTTGACCGATCCTCGAGCAACGGAAATTCTGTCAAGGTTTGAGGCTTTTTGAAGCTGAAAGACGTGGCGCTTGATTGCTTCGGATTGGCCTGCAATCATCAGGGTTTGGCAAGTTCTGGTAATGAGCGAAAGATTATCGGCGATTCGAGCGATGCTTCCTGGATATTCTGCTCCAGATCGGTGCGCAGGAGGAGCTGTTCAACGGGACCAGGGCTCTTCCGAGTTTGCTGGCGCAGGTTTCCGTGAGACCGAGCGGCTGTGCCTCTTACATTAGCGTCTGATCGCCTGGCTTCCGCCAGCGGCCTGCGCTCGATGCGTGCCTACATCTTGGTCTGGAGCCATAACGACGGCGGGGGGTATCGATATCGAGGCCGGCATCGCGATGCGTGGCAGCGGGACCCATTTTACGGAGGTGCAGGCCTTGCTGCGTGCCAAACGGGTCCTGTGCCTTCAATCAGATCATTGAATGCTCCAGCAAGCCTCTGGCAATCAAAGTCGACGACGCACATGAATACTTCAGTTTAACGCTGGTGAATTGGCTCACTGGGCGTGGAGTTTGAGTCTGTTACGTGAAATATCCAACCGTTTTGTTGGAAGAATGCCTGCATGTCCTCGCCGCCATACCTTCTTGCGTGCAGGCAGGCTTGGTCGAACGCAGTTTTATCCTCAATGCGGTGTGCGAGGGTCAGGATTCGTTTAATCAATGGGTGTCTGCGTGGAGCCAGGATCAAAGCGCGGCGCAGTGCATCCAAAGAGCCCGTAAGGTCGCGGCCGTCGTTAAGGCAGTTCGCAGTCCAGACATGTGCATCTGCGAGATGTTGTAGGAGGTGGCTATGCTTATCTAGTTGCGTTGTGAGTTTTGAAAAATCGCGTTGGTCATTTAACTCTGCACATTCTCGCCTCGCCTCCTCAAACTCCTCTGGATGAAGCAAAGCGGCAATCCAGGATGCCGTTACCTGAGATTGAAATTGGCTCATGCGAACGCCACGAAGACCGTGCAGGGCGATTGATGGCACAGTGTCGGGATCATCGAAATCGTGATCCAGAAAGACATGACAATAATGGGCGCCGGATGCAATTGCGAGCGGCAGGAAATCGCCGTATCGCTTTTTCAGAGTTTGAAGGTTGGAGAGTTCTATAAAGTGGCAACCGGGTTGTGCGTAAAGCATATTAGTTATCCCGGCGCCGTGTAGAATAACAACTGCCTCGGCTTCTGCGACCAACTTGGCTTGCTCGAGAGTCGAGTAATCCTCAAAGCTAATCGTCTCGAAGTTCAGCCTTTCAAGAAGCTGCAGGAAGTGCTCTTCACCATCTATACTGCGGACGCGTTTGGATTTCCGTGTAACGAACAAGCGCCGCTTTGGTTTTGGGTCAGGGCGAGCCAGCGCTAACGCATGTTTGCGGAAATCAGCAAGTGGCTGTTCGTACGCATTCATGCCAAGCATCTGAAAGTTTCGTACGCTTGCGCGACGTCCCACTTCGACACCGACATCATCAATGCTTTTCATTACGCGGTTTCTGCATTGAAAATAAAGGTGGGAGGTGTTCAGCCCCAATAGGGCCCGAGCAAATTTTCTGCTATCTCCGCTCGCATCGAATACGATTTTTTCCAACAGCTCCGGAAACCACGTTTTGCATTGTGAAATAACAAAATCAGCAACCGAACCTTTTCCGCTATAGAATATGATATTCCCCGTCAGGTTGTGCTGTTTGTACAACATCAGAACAGGGAAAGATTCTTTGAGAAAGTGATAATAATTAAAGAAATTCTTTGCCTCAATTACAAGGCTTAGGTCGCGAAAATCCGTGGTGTCAGCTTGAATACTTCTCCTGTTCCGGAAGGATTTCTCCGTCAAATACGCTGTTATTTCTGCGTCTAATGTCTTGTTTGTCTGGACTATTCTATTTCGAAACCTTGCGCCCTTTGCGGAATTCAGCAGAACCTTCCCATTGATCCTGGTTTCGGAAGGGGAGATTTCCAAATTATCCGCAACTGCCAAGACGGTGGGGGTCGTCACAGACTGTTCCCACGCAGGTTTCTTCCACATCAATCTGTAGGATGTCAGTCTGTGGTCGTCATTGCTGGATAATGACAGGAAGCTTATATTTGCGGGTTTATCCCTGCCAGTTTCCAGTGACTGTGCATATGCAAGTCGCAATCCCTCATCGACGCCTGGAATGAATATATCATGCGCATGGAATTGTTTTTTGGGGTTATCAACCATTTTAACCAAGTAAGTTTACGACTGGCGATCTGGAGGCAGAGCCGTCGTAGATAGCGTGGGATTGTTGAATCTATCTGTATACCTGATTTGCTGTAGGGAGCAACCAAGTTGTATGGCTGAACAGCGCTAGGATCTGAATGGACGGGGCAGTTGATGCAGCCTCCCTTGGCCAAGGCACTTGGGGAATTGCGTAGCGGGTTGGCGCCGTCGGGTGGCGGAAATTGGCAGAGAATCTGGATGGACTTTGATGCCGTGTCAAAGTTCTGGCTCTCTTGTGCTGCAGCATTTTTCTTTTGTTACCAACGCACTGCTGGGAACATGCGCCACCCGCACTGCTGCCGTCCTGCCGAAAAAGGCAGCGTGACTTTCCCGCATCACCGCCGCTTCATATCGGAATGGGCGCCCAGCCGTTTTCCGGGCGTCACATTCGTCTGATCGAAGGTGTTTTGACGAGTAGTGAGGTTCTCATGAACGCTTGGTGGAGCGCGTCAGTCTGCATCAACCGGACCCTTGGAGGCCGGCAATCCGAACCGCTGTGCTCGCGCGTGTATCGACAGCCGCCGTCGCTGTGGCGCAGCGCCTTCATGGTCCTGATGGATCGCATCTTTTCCGAAACGGCCCATTGCAAAAACATCCATAGCCGCTGGCGCGACCATAGCGGGGCCTAGCTTTTGGCGGCCAGCATCCGCTCCAGTTCCTCCAGCGCGGCGATGGTGGCGTCATAGCTGTTGCCGGCCTTGGGAAAGCGTGCCTTGCGGCCCCGATAGAAGGCCAGCCACCTGGGCAGTTCCTCCAGCGGATAGGTGGTCGACCAGATCTTGCCGGTCAGGGTAAAGGTGGATTCGTCATGCGTCACTTTCATGCCCGTCTTGTGCGGCCACGCGCCCGCCGCATCAAGGGCCCGGCCGCTCTGGCGGGGCAGCCGGCAAAATAATGCAGCCGAATACGCGCGAAACTCCTGCCGCCCCTTGTTCTTTTCCCGTCCCGACCATAGAACCCGCCCCGGAAAACTGGTGATGCTGGGGGCAAGGGAATGCCGCTTCTGGTGATGAAATTCGGCGGCACCTCGGTTGCCGACCTGGACCGCATCAAGAACGCAGCGCTGAAAGTTCAGCGCGAAGTCGAACGTGGCTATGACGTCATCGTCATCGTCAGCGCCATGTCGGGCAAGACGAATGAGCTGGTCGGCTGGGTCGAGGCGACCTCGCCCATGTTCGACGCGCGCGAATACGACGCCGTTGTCGCTTCGGGCGAAAACGTCACCGCCGGCCTGATGGCGCTGACCTTGCAGGAAATGGGCGTGCCGGCGCGCAGCTGGCAGGGCTGGCAGGTGCCGATCAACACCACCGCGCAGCATTCGGCGGCGCGTTTCGTCGATATCCCGCGCCAGAACATCGACCAGAAATTCGCCGAAGGCATGCGGGTTGCGGTCGTCGCGGGCTTTCAGGGCATCGCCTCGGACAATCGGATCACCACGCTGGGCCGGGGCGGATCGGATACTACCGCCGTCGCCTTTGCCGCCGCCTTCGGGGCCGAGCGTTGCGACATTTATACAGACGTGGACGGGGTCTATACCACCGATCCGCGCATCACCTCGAAAGCGCGCAAACTCAAGAAGATCGCGTTCGAGGAAATGCTGGAACTCGCCAGCCTGGGGGCGAAGGTTCTTCAGACCCGCTCGGTCGAGCTGGCGTTGCGATACAAGGTCCGCCTGCGGGTGCTGTCGTCGTTCGAGGAAACCGACGAAAACAGCGGCACTCTGGTCTGCGATGAGGATGAAATCATGGAATCGAAAGTCGTCAACGGCGTCGCTTATTCCCGCGAAGAGGCCAAGATCACCCTGGTCACTGTCGAGGATCGTCCCGGCATCTCGGCCGCGATCTTTGCGCCTTTGGCGGATGCCGGCGTGAACGTGGACATGATCGTCCAGAACATCTCTGAACGCGATTACGACGACCACCCCGGCGCTGTGACCGACATGACCTTTTCCTGTCCGGTGAATCAGGTCGCCCGCGCCCGGAAAGCCATGGAAGACGCCAAGGCCGCCGGCCACATCGCCTATGACGATCTGGTCGTCGATACCGAGGTCGCCAAGGTCTCGGTCGTGGGGATCGGCATGCGCAGCCACGCCGGTGTTGCCGCGCTGATGTTCAAGGCGCTGGCTGACGAAAACATCAACATCAAGGTGATTTCCACCAGCGAGATCAAGATTTCGGTGCTGATCGACCGCAAATATATGGAACTGGCGGTTCAGGCACTGCATGATGCCTTCGAACTGGACAAGCCCTGATTCCGGGCCCGACAGGCTGAAGCGGGAGGATTATGCCCGAACGCAAGGACAGTGACTCGCGCAAGCTGCTCCGGCGGCTGCGTGAAACCTTGGCTGCCCCGGGGGGTGGTCAGGACCGTCTGGACCAGATTACCCATCACATCGCCGATTCGATGGGAACCGAGGTCTGCTCGATATATCTTTTCCGCGATCCCGATACGCTTGAACTATGCGCGACCGAGGGGCTGAACCCGGGGGCCGTCCACAAGACCAGGCTGCGTCTGGGCGAGGGGCTGGTGGGCCGCGTCGCCCGCTTTGGGCGGCATGTGAATACCGCCAACGCTCCAGCCGAGCCCGGCTTTCGCTATATGGCCGAGACCGGCGAAGAGGTTTACTCCAGTTTTCTTGGTCTGCCGATCCAGCGCGTGGGTGAACGGCTGGGCGTGTTGGTGGTGCAGTCCCGCGATGCCCGCCAGTTCAGCGAGGACGAGGTCTATGGGCTGGAAGTCGTCGCCATGGTGCTGGCCGAGATGGCCGAACTGGGCGCTTTTCTGGGGACTCAGGCCGATGGCATGCCGCCGCAGCACCGCTTTCCTGTCATGTTCCCGGGGGCTGCCGCGCAGGAGGGTGTGGCCGAGGGTCATGTCTGGCTGCACGAGCCGCGTGTCGTGGTCACGAACCCTGTCGCCGATGACCCGCTGAAGGAAAAGGTCCGGCTGAACGAGGCCGTGGCCATGCTGCGCACCAAGGTCGATTCGATGCTGGCGGCAAGTGATATGGGCGTGGGCGATTCGGCCGAGGTCATGGAAACCTACCGGATGTTCGCCCATTCCCGCAGTTGGCTGCGCCGTATGGAAGAGGCGATCGATCTGGGCCTGTCGGCCGAGGCCGCGGTCGAAAAGGAGCAAAGTCAGGCCCGCGCCCGGCTGGAAAGTGCCGCCGATCCCTATCTGCGCGACCGGCTGCATGATCTGGACGATCTGTCGAATAGGCTTCTGCGCATCCTGACGGGGCAGGGGCGCGACACTGGTGCCGAAATGCCCGAGGACCCGATTCTGGTCGCCCGCAATATCGGCCCGGCCGAATTGCTGGATTATGGCCGCAGGCTGAAAGGCGTGGTTCTGGAAGAGGGCTCGGTCGGCAGTCACGCCGCCATCGTCGCCCGTGCGCTGGCGATCCCGCTGGTGATCCATGCCGAGCGCATTACCTCCGAGGCACTGAACGGCGATTCGATTCTGGTGGACGGTGATATGGGCACGGTGCATCTGCGCCCCGAAGAATCGGTAGCCAAGGCTTTTCGCGACAAGATGGCCATGCAGGCGCAGGCGCAGAAAAGATATGCCGGGCTGCGGGATCTGCCTGCGACTTCAAAATGCGGCACGACCATTCAGCTTTATATGAATGCGGGCCTGATGGCGGATTTGCCCAGCCTGGAAAGCTCGGGTGCCGAGGGGGTGGGCCTGTTCCGCACCGAATTGCAGTTCCTGACCCGGACCCGCGTGCCGCGCCGTGGGGAACTGGCGGGACTTTATGCCCATGTGCTGGACAACGCCCATGGCAAGCCGGTGATGTTTCGCACCTTGGACATCGGTTCCGACAAGGTGCTGCCTTATATGAAGCCGCAGGACGAGCCGAACCCGGCCATGGGTTGGCGTGCGATCCGCGTGGGTCTGGACAAGCGCGGTGTCTTGCGGATGCAGTTGCAGGCGCTGATCCGCGCGGCGGTGGGGCGTCCGCTGCATGTGATGTTCCCCTTCATCACCGAGATGGGTGAATTCGAAGAGGCGCATAAGCTGCTGATGGAGCAACTGGCCCGCGAACAGCGGCTGGGCCATGCGATGCCCTCGGACATCCGTGTCGGCGCGATGCTTGAGACCCCCTCTCTGGCCTTCGCGCCCAAGAAGTTCTTCGAGATGTGCGATTTCATCTCGGTCGGCGGCAATGACCTGAAGCAGTTTTTCTTTGCTGCCGACCGAGAGAATGAACGGGTGCGCCGCCGTTACGACACGCTGAACACCTCATTCATCGCGCTGTTGGACCAGATCGTGCAGCGTTGCGACGAGGCGCGGGTGCCGGTGTCGTTCTGCGGCGAGGATGCCGGCCGACCGATCGAAGCGGTGACTTTCGCGGCGCTTGGCTTTCGGCGGTTGTCCATGCGGCCGGCGTCGATCGGCCCGGTGAAGCATCTGATAAGACGGGTCAATCTGGCCGAACTGAAATGTTTGATCGATGATGCCCGCGCCCAGGGTGAAACCAACCTCAGACGCGGCATCACCGATTGGCTGGCCCGGCAGTGACGGATGGATGGGGCTGGCCCGGAGCCTTGCCGCAAGTCAGTAGAATCGCAACCGCCCGTCGCCGCCTTACTCGCGCCGGACTGTGATGCCGTAAAGCGCGGTCAGGTTTTCGGCGGTCATTGCCTCATCAATGGGACCGCAGGCGATGACGCCCTGGCGGTTCATCAGCAGGGCGCTGTCACCCAGTGCGGCGGCCTGATCCGGATCATGGCTGGACAGGATCACGCCGATACCCGCGCTCGCCAACCGCTTGATCGCCTTGCCGACCCTGATCCGGTTGGCGAAATCAAGGCTTGCCGTGGGCTCGTCCATAACGATGGCGCTGGCATCCTGCGCCAATGCGCGGGCGATCAGGACAAGCTGGCGCTGGCCGCCGGACAGGCGCGTCACCTCGGACTGGGCGAGATCGGCGATGCCAAGCATATCCAGCGCCGCCATGGCCCGCTGGACCTCGGCCTTGCCGGGCCGGTCGAAATGACCCAGGCCGGCCGCCGCGCCCATCAGCACGATGTCCAGTGCGGTAAAGGCAAAGGGCGTGGTCAGCGCCTGCGGCACATGGGCCAGATGGCGCGCGATGCGGGTGCGTGTCAGTTGGGCAAGCGGCTGGCCGTCAAGCGTGATCTGGCCTGCCACGGGTGGGATCAGGCCCAGCAACGTACGAAACAGCGTCGTTTTTCCCGCGCCGTTCGGGCCTAGCAGGCACAGCACGCGGCCTGCATCCAGACGCAGGTCGACGCCTGAAATGAGGGCCTTGCCGCGATGGCCTATGGCCAGATCGCGGGCGACGACAAGCGGGGTCATTCGCTCCATGGCCTTGCCCCGCGTGCCAGCAACCAGACAAAGACGGGCGCCCCCAGAGCCGAGGTCAGGATGCCCAGCGGCACCTCCAGCGTGGCGATACTGCGGGCGGCGGTATCGACCAGCACCATGAAACCCGCGCCGATCAGGATGGCCGCAGGCAACATCCGGTCAAAGCGGGGGCCGGTGATCAGCCGTGCCATATGCGGCACCATCAGCCCGATCCAGCCGATGATCCCGGCCAGCGCCACCGCCGCCGCAGTCATCAGTGTCGCGCAGGCGATGACCAGTATGCGCAGCCGGGTCGCGTTGATGCCCATGGCACGGGCCTCGTCATCGCCCATGGCCAAAAGGCCGATTCGCCACCGCAAAGCCAGCAGTGGTGCGATGCCGATCAGCAGCGCCGGAGTTGCGGCGCCCAGATCGGCGCGCTTTACCCCCGCGAGGCTGCCCATAAGCCAAAAGGTGATCGCGGGCAGTTGCTGTTCCGGATCGGCCAGCAGTTTGACCAAAGAAATGCCGGCGCTTGCCAAAGCCCCGATGGCGATGCCGCACAGGACCATGACCAGCACCTGACCCGTGCCGCGCAACGCCAGTGTCAGGCCAAGAACCAGCCCGACCGTCGCAAGCCCCACGCCGAACCCCAAAAACTGGATGGCCATGACCGGCAATCCCAACAGGATGCCCAGCACCGCGCCGAAACCGGCACCGGCCGATACGCCCAAGATGTCGGGCGATACCAGAGGATTGCGGAAGGTGGTCTGATAGGCGGCCCCGGCTGCTGCCAGCGCCGCGCCGACCACGGCGGCAGCCAGAACGCGCGGCAGGCGGATATTCCAAAGCACCGTTACCGCCTGCGGGTCCGACCTGTCCCCGCCCAGAACCGCCAATATCTTGCTGGGCGACAAGGCAAATGGGCCGGTCGCGGCTGCGATTAGCAATGCTGCGACCAGCCCAAGTGCCAACAGGCCGGTCAGTCGGCGATCACTCACCCAGCAGGTCCGTCAGCACGGCCTCGTCGGGGCGGATACCATAAAAAAGGCCATAGAAATCGGCGATCTCTGTCCGCAGATCCCCGGTTGCCGCAGTGGGATAAAGCTTGTGCGACAGCCAGATCAGGCCCGCCAGCCGGTTGACCGAAGGCGGCGCGTCGATAAAGCCGAATGGGGCCGAGGGCGCCAGATAGACCCGCCCGTTCGTGACTGCGGGGATGCCCTGCCATTCGGGCATATTGCCGACATTGGCGGCGAAGTCCCGGTCGATGGTGATGATCACCTCGGGCGCCCAGGCCTGAACCTGCTCGGGCGACACGCTGGTGAGGCCCTGCGTTTCGGCGGCGGTCACGTTGCGGGCGCCAATACGCTCGATGATCTCGGCGTTGATCGAACCTCTAGCCGGTGTCTCCAGCCCTTCGGACCCGCGGGCCAGATAGACGGTGGGGCGGTCGCTTTCAGGGATCCCGGCAAGCAGTGCATCCAGATCGGCGAGAGTCCTGTCGGCATAGGTGGCCAGTTCTTCGCCCCGCTCGGGCACGCCGAGAATGTCGGCCATTTCCCGGATTCCCTGCGACATATGGGCAAAACTGCCGTCGATCAGGGCATAGGGCACGCCCGATTGTTCCTGAATCCGGCCGGCCAGATCGATATAGGTGTCGTTGACCGCGCCATAATCCACGATCAGATCAGGGTTGGCGGATAGCAAAACCTCAAGGTTCAGGGTGTCGCCCCGTCCGGTCAGGCGACCAAGTTCGGGCAGGGCCGCAGCCTCGGGCAGCAGAAATGGCGCTGCTTCGGGTTTGGGCGCGCTGACCCAGCCGATCATCGCCTGTGGCTTCAGCGTATAAAGCAGCACTGCAGCGGGGGGGCCGGCGGCAAAAACCCGGGCCGGATCGGTGGGAACCTGAACCTCGCGCCCGGTGATGTCGGTGATGGTCCGGCCGTCGAATGCGGGCGCGGCTGGGGCGAAGCTGACGGTAAGGGCGGCGGTCAGCAAAAGGCCGGCCAAAGCACGGCGGGTAAGCTGTATCATGGAGTAGCTCCGAATTCGGCCTTGATATCGACAAGCGGCGTGCCGTCCAGACAGTCGAGTCCACGGACAGTCAGGATCGGCCCATCAACGGCCAGCAGTCTGACGATGGACGACGCCACCGGATTGGGCCGAACCGGTGAGCGCAGGGCAAAAGTCCCCGTCGCGACGTCGCCGTAGTTCGGGTTCTGCATCATCACATCCCGGCGCGCCTGATGCATCCAGTAAAGGATCTGCACGCGCTGGTGTTTCGCAATGCCTGCAAGACCAGCGGCCCACGGGTGGAAAACCTCGATCCGACACTCGGGTCCGTTGTCGGCGTCACCGCGGCGCGGGCATTCGCCCCGACTTTTCCACGGGGTGTGGATGCGACCGATAAACCAGAGCTGCGCGTCGAAGCGATCCGGTACGGGCACGGCTATTTCACGCGGTCGCAGGGCGTCTGAACGGGATTCAGTCATCTATGCCAACCATCACGTCGGAGGCCTTGATCACGGCCGAGGCGCGTGCCCCGACTTTCAGATCAAGCTCTGCCACCGCCTCATTGGTGATCGCGGCGGTGACGATGCAGCCGCCGCCCAAGTCAAGGCGGACGTGGCTGGTGACTGCCCCCGCAACGATTTCGGTCACGGTTCCCGGCAGCACGTTTCGGGCGCTGAGCTTCATGGCAGATTCCTTGTCTGTTTTATGGTGGATCAGGCTGCTGCTTCGCGCAGGCAGGTCATGTTGAGCCAGGAAAAGATCCGGTCTTCATCGGCCGGCAAGGGCAAGGCCCGCCCGTCCACGAAAGCGAGAAAGGCGTCCAGCCATTGCCGCGACACGCCGACGAGCACCGGAATATCGCGTTCGCATGCATCGCCGATGGCCGCCACCAGTCCGCGCCCGGCGGCCTCTTGCTTGCCGAAGGTGTTGACGATCAGCGCCTGCGCCGTGGGCAGCCGTTCCTGAACGACCAGCACCGCCTGTTCCAGCGCGCCCGGATCCAGACGGCAACCGGGAACCTCCACTGGCATGGAGATGCTGATATCGCGCTCCTCTCCATCCGGCAGCAGGGCAAGGACGATGTGGCATTTCTCACCAGCGGCCCCCCGGGTCGGTGCCGGCACCGTTCCCGCCAGGTTCAGACCGGCCTGTTTCGCCCGTTCGGCCACAGCCGCCAGCACCTCGCCGGCCCTGCGGTCATCGTCAGAACAGACATATCGGATATCCATGCATACCTCCATCTTGCCGCGCAGCCGGCCTGCTTTCGATATGCATGATGAAACATAGCGTGTGTGGATGGCAAGTGACGGAATGCCGCGGGAAAACAAGATCCTGATGCTTGCATTCGACATCGTTACGTTGTGTTTGACTAAACATAACGAATCTCAGGACGACAGAGATCCGGGAATTCAGGAGGCGACGTGATGTTTCAGGAGGTGCGTATGCGCAGAAAAACTAGGGCCGGGCTGCTGGGTGCGGTCGCATTATGGCTGATGCCGATCGCAGTGGCGGCGCAGGATCAGGCGGCAGAAAGCCAGACCTTTGTGCTGGGCACGATCGTCATCAAGGCCGAGGATGATCAAAAGCAGGGCGGCACCTCCACTACCGTCAGCGCAGAGGACACCCTGCGTCAGAACCGCATCATGCTGGATGACGCCCTGCGCTCGGTCCCCGGGGTCATCGCCAGCAACACCGGCGGCACCCGGAACGAGCGTGTGATCAATGTCCGCGGCTTCGACAGGTATCAGGTGCCTTTGTCCATCGACGGCATCCGCGTCTATCTACCTGCCGACAACCGATTGGATTTCGGGCGCTTCATGACCCCGGACCTGGCCGAGATCCAGGTGCAAAAGGGATATGTTTCTGTCCTGAACGGGCCGGGCGGCATGGGTGGCGCGATCAACCTTGTCACCCGCCAACCCTCGCAGCCGTTCGAGGGCGAGGCGCGGCTGGGCGTCGAGGCGGGCAATCGTGGCGATATCACCGCCCGCACCGGCTTTTTGTCCATGGGCACGAGGCAGCAGGATTTCTGGCTGCAAGGCAGTTATTTGCGCCGCGACAGCGATGGCTTCTATCTGTCGCGCGATTTTGTCCCGACCGAACGTCAGGACGCTGGCCTGCGCGAGAATGCCGAGACCGAGGACAGCCGCTTGAACCTGAAAGCGGGCTGGACGCCGAATGCGACCGACGAATACGTCCTCAGCTATACCCGCCAGGATGGCGAGAAAGGCGCCCCCCTCAACGTCTATCGGACTCAGCGCGACTGGACATGGCCGGACTGGGATCTGGACAGCCTGGCTTTTTATTCCCACACCGAACTGGGCAACGGTTATCTGAAGACCCGCGCCTATTATAACCACTTCGAAAACCTGCTGTCGTCATGGGATGACCCGACCCACACCACCCAGGTCGAGCGGCGCGCCTTCAACAGTCTTTATAAGGACCGCGCATGGGGGGTCAGCCTTGAGGCGGGGACCGAGCTTGGCGCCGACAACACCCTGCGCGGCGCGCTGCACTATCGGCACGACCGGCATGACAGCTTTCAGTACAACCAGCCGGGTCTTGTGCCGCCGCCTGCCCCCGAGGAGGAGCGCAGCGAAGAGGAAACCTGGTCTGTCGCGCTGGAGAACACATGGCAGGCGCGCCCGGATCTGAGCATCGTCGCGGGTCTTAGCTATGACAAGGCCACGGTGCTGATGGCCGACCGCACCGCCGACAGCGATGGTTTGCCGATCGGATCCTCGGATGCGGTAAACTGGCAGTTGGCGGCGATCTGGCAGCCCGATACCGGGGGCGAGTATCACGCCAGCTTGTCCTCGCGCACCCGCTTCCCGACGCTGTCCAATCGTTACAGCACCCGTTTCGGCTGGGCTGTTCCCAATCCTGATCTGGGACCGGAACGCGCTACGAACTTTGAACTGGGTTATGACGGCGAGATTGGCCCCGCGACCATCAAGACCGCGCTGTTCTACAGCAAGGTCGAGGACATGATGCAGTCGGTGCCCGTGGATGTGGACCCCGAAGGCAACACGATCTCGCAAAGTCAGAACGTCGGCGACGGCACCTATAAAGGTTTCGAGATCGGCGCCAACTGGCAGCTCAGCGACCGTATCGGGTTGGCGGCAAGCTATACATACCTGCATCTGAGCATCGCCGACCCGGTACGCGCCGATCTTCGCGCCACCGACACGCCACGCCACAACGCATTCTTGCGGCTGGACTGGCAGGCGCTCGACAACCTGACGGTTTCGCCGTCGGTCGAGGCCACCAGTTCGCGTCTGGTGGAAAGCGCGGACCAGACCGGCGACTATACCAATATCGCCTATACCCGGATGAGCGGCTTTGGCCTGGTCAATCTGGATTTCGACTGGCAGGCAACGGAACGGGCCAGCGTCGTTTTCGGGGTGCGCAATATCTTTGACCGCAACTATCAGGTGGCCGAGGGCTATCCCGAACCGGGTCGCAGCTTCTTCCTGACGACCCGCATGACCTTCTAAGACTCGGTGCCGCACCGAACCTAAACCCGGTGCGGCGCCCATTTCCATGGCACGGCTTAGCTGCGGCCGCGTCGAAACAGGCTGGCGCGTTCGTAAAGTGATTCCAGTCGCGTCATGCGATCCTGAGCCTGCGGCCAGTTCAGCTCTTGCACCGCGGCAAGCAGCGTCTCGACCAGCACAAGCAACGCCGTCGTGCTGTCCCATGCCGAGGGCACCTCGATCTGCGCCGCGAACCGGAAGCGCGCATGGGCCGAGATCGGGCTGATCCAAGGGTCGGTCATCAGGACGACTTCGGCCCCTTGCTCGACCGCCATTTCAGCCAGTTGCAGGGTGGTGCTTTCATAGCGGCGGATATCGAACACGATCAGCACATCACCCGGCCGCATTTCCAGCAAAGCCGACGGCCAGGCGCTGGAATTGCTGGGCAGCGCCGAAACACCCGTCCGCACAATCCCAAGCTGCATCGCCAGATAATCGGCAAGCGCATGGGTGATCCGCCCGCCCGTGACCAGAATCCGACGGTTCGTATCGGCGAGGATCGCGGCGCAAGCGTCGAAATCCGCATGGTCGATGCGGCTGAGCGTCTTGGTCAGGTTGGTGAGGACCGCATCGGCAAACCGGTTCAGGATATGGGTCTGCGGCACGCCATCGGTCCAGCGGGCATGTTTGGACAGGGGGGATTCCAGCCGCGCTTCGACCTCGTTGCGCAGTTGCGCCTGAAATTCGGGATAACCGCGAAAGCCCAGCTTTTGCACCAGACGCAGGACCGTCGGCGTCGAAACCCCCGCCTCTTTTGCCAAATGCGTCATCGAGGCAAGCCCCGCGACAGGAAAATTCCGTGTCAGATGACCCGCCAGCAGGCGTTCGGCCGGGGTCAGCGCCTCGAAGCGCTGCGTCAGGCGATCCTCGATTGTGCCCATGGCGTCTTGCGCGTGCGACATCGGCGGCCCTCCTGACAGCGATACGGCTTTCGTAAAGATATTATCAGAGAAAACCCATACTGAAAAATTATTGACAGACTCATTCCCCGCGTTTCAACCTGTTCAGGTACGGGGAGACGTGCATGTCTGATCTTGCGCCATTTTTCGAAATCGAAAACGCGGCGGGCGATGGAAACACCGTCATCGTGTGCGAACACGCTTCGAATGATTTTGCATCAACGACCGGGGGTCTGGGCCTGAACAGGGACCAGTGGCAGGCACATATCGCGTGGGACCCCGGTGCGCTGGGCGTGGCAAAAGGGTTGTCGCGCGCATTGGATGCGCCACTGATCCGCGCCACGGCCTCGCGGCTGGTCTACGACCTGAACCGACCGCCTCATTCGCAAGGCGCGATGCCCGCGCGCAGCGAGACGCATGACATCCCCGGCAACCGCGCCTTGTCGGCCCACCAGCGCCTGAGCCGGACCGAGGCGCATTACATTCCCTTTCATTCGGCGCTGTTTGCCCTGCTGTCGCGCCGGCTGGCCAGCGGCAAACCAACCGCGCTGATTACCGTCCATAGCTTTACGCCCGTTTATTTCGGTGCCCTGCGTGAGGTTGAATTCGGCATTATCCACGACGTCGACGACCGGTTGGCGCAGGGGATCGCGGCACGCGACACCGGCCTTATAACCCGGCTGAACGAACCCTACAGCGCCGCCGATGGCGTTGCCCATACGTTGGCGCTGCATGCGACGCCCCTGGGGCTGGCGCATGCGATGCTGGAAATCCGCAATGATCTGATCGCGACGCCTGAAGCGCAGCAGGCCATGGCCGAACGCCTTGCACCGGTGATCCGCGGCGCAGTCGAGGAGGTTCTTTGATGCCGAACTGGGCCATCTCTTATGTGCGGGGGGTCGAGAGGGTAAACTACCGCATCGGCCGCTTTGCCATGTATCTGCTGTTCGTGATCATGGCGATCCTGATCTGGTCCTCGATCACCAAGGCTTTCCGGGTGCCCTCGTTATGGACGCTGGAGATGGCGCAGTTCACGCTGGTCGCCTATTACCTGCTGGGCGCGCCCTATTCGATGCAACTGGGTGCGAACGTCCGCATGGACCTGCTGTATGATCGGATGCCGATCCGGCGGCAGGCGGCGTGGGATATCCTCACCATCTTTTTCCTGCTGTTCTATCTGGGCGTGATGCTGTGGGGGGCGGTGGATTCGACCGCCTACAGTTTCCGCATCAACGAGCGTGCGCCAACCGCGTGGAGGCCGCCGCTGTGGCCCATCAAGGTCATCATCACGACCAGTTTCGGACTGATGGTCCTGCAAGCCATCGCCCATCTGATCCGCGACATCGCCATCATCCGGGGCATCGACATTCCCCGCGCCTTTGCCGGTGAGGTCAACCGATGAGCTATGAATGGATCGCCATCCTGATGTTCTCGACCATGCTGCTGATGATGGTCACGGGACAGCGGGTCTTTGGCGCGATCGGCTTTGTCGCGGTGGCGGCGGCGCTGCTGCTGTGGGGGCCGGGCGGCACCGACATGGGCTTTTCCGCGGTCATCAAGGTGATGAAGTGGAACGCACTGCTGACGCTGCCGATGTTCGTCTTCATGGGCTATGTGATGTCGGAATCGCGGCTGGCCTCGGACCTCTACCGGATGTTTCACGTCTGGTTCGGGCCGATGCCGGGCGGGCTTGCCATCGGCACGGTGTTGCTGATGGTGATGATTTCGGCAATGAACGGGCTGTCGGTCGCGGGCATGGCCATCGGTGCGACCATTGCGCTGCCGGAACTGGTCAAGCACCGCTATGACAAGCCAATGATCTCGGGTGTGATCCAGGCGGGCTCCAGCCTTGGCATCCTGCTGCCACCCTCGGTCGTGCTGGTGCTGTATTCGCTGATCGCGCGCCAGCCGGTCAGCCAATTGTGGCTGGCGGGGATCGGGCCGGGGTTGCTGATGGCGGCGCTGTTCATCGTCTATATCCTGATCCGTACCTGGCTGAACCCCTCGCTCGCACCACCCATGCCGGCCGCGGAGCGCGCCGCGATCACCTGGGGCGAACGGTTCCGGCTGCTGCGCGCGGGCTTTCTGCCGATGATCATCTTTGCGGTGATGATGGTGCCCTTTATCCGCGGTTGGACCTCGTTGACCGAAAGCAGCGTGGTGGGCGCGCTGGCGGCGGTGATTGCGGCGGTGCTGAAAGGCCGCTTCACCTGGCATGTATTGGAGGTTGCGACCCGCAGCACGCTGGCGATCACCTGCATGTTCATGTTGATCATCATGGCCGCGCTAAGCTTTGGCGCGGTGTTTGATGGGTTGGGTGCTGGCCGGGCGATCGAGAACCTGTTTTTGCGCGACATGGCCCTGACCCCTTTGCAGGTGCTGTTGCTGATGCAGGCTTCGTTCCTGATCATGGGGATGTTTCTGGACGACACCGCGATGCTGGTCATCGTCGCGCCTATTTATGTGTCACTGTCGCGGTCGCTGGGCTTTGATCTGGTCTGGTATGGAATCCTTTATACGATCACCTGCCAGATCGCCTATCTGACGCCGCCCTTCGGCTATAACCTGTTCCTGATGCGGGCGATGGCGCCGCGCGATTTCACGCTCGGTGTGATCTATCGCTCGGTTCTGCCTTTCGTGCTGATCATGCTGCTGACGCTGGGTCTGGTCATTGCCTTTCCCGATATCGCGATGTGGCTGCCGAATTTGATCTACGGAACATGAAACCATAACAAACGGGAGGAAATAGCATGTCCACGACCAGACGGAAGTTCCTGACCAGCGGCGCGATGGCGGCGGGCGCCAGCGCCCTTGCCGCCCCGGCCATAGCGCAAGCCGCACCCCGAAAATGGCGGATGCAGACCTATGCCGGCGCGGCATTGGGCGAGCATGTCTGCAAGCCTGCCGTCGAGGCCTTCAACAAGATCGCCAATGGCGAGATGGAGATCGAACTGTATTACGCCGACCAGATCGTCCCCACCGGAGAGCTGTTCCGCGCGCTTCAGAACGGCACTATCGACGCGGTGCAATCGGATGACGACAGCATGGCCTCACCCACCGAAGTAACGGTTTTCGGTGGGTATTTTCCCTTTGCCCTGCGCTATTCCCTGGATGTGCCGGCGCTGTTCAACCACTATGGTCTCGATGAGATCTGGAAGGAAGAATACGCCAAGCACGGCATCCAGCACATCTCGGCGGGGGCTTGGGACCCGTGCAACTTTGCGACCAAGCAGCCGATCAACAGTCTGGCCGATCTGCAGGGCAAGCGCGTCTTCACCTTCCCGACGGCGGGCCGGTTCCTGACGCAATTCGGCGTCGTGCCCGTCACCCTGCCATGGGAGGATATCGAGGTCGCCCTGCAGACCGGCGAACTTGACGGCGTCGCATGGTGCGGCATCACCGAGGATTACACCGTCGGCTGGGCGGGCGCGACCGGGAATTTCCTGACCAACAACATCTCTGGCGCGTGGATTGGCCATTTCTTCGCCAATCAGGATCGCTGGAACGAAGTGCCCGAACACCTGAAAGAGCTGATGAAGGCGGTCTTCGATCAGTCGCATTACTATCGCCAGCACTGGTATTGGGCGGGCGAGGCGCAGTTGCGCACCGGTGGTGACAAGATGAAGCTGACCACCATCCCGGCCGAGGAATGGGCCACCGTCGAAGCCGCCGCCAAGGTATTCTGGGACGAAATCGCCGCAGAATCCGAGGTCAAGGCCAAGGTCGTGGCGCAGATCAAGGCCTATAACGAGGCTATGGAGAAAGCCGGCCCGCCTTATCGCTATTCCTGACAGATCAATGTCCTGACCGGGCGCACCGGATTGGTGCGCCCATCTCGATCCGGAGCGTTCAATGCCTGCCAACCTGACCTTTGACACTTTGAAGAAAGCCGTCCAGTCCGGCGAGATCGACACCGTAACGGTCGCCTTTGTCGACATGCAGGGCCGTCTGATGGGCAAGCGTTTCCACGCAGCCCATTTCATTGAAAACCCTGACGAGACGCATTGCTGCAACTACCTGCTGGCGACCGACTTCGAAATGAACACCGTTCAGGGCTATGCCGCCGCAAGCTGGGCGACGGGTTATGGCGATTATGTCATGAAGCCCGATCTTTCGACCCTGCGGCGCGTGCCATGGTCGCCGGGCACCGCGCTTTGCATGTGCGATCTTTACGACCACAAGACCCACGAGCTTGTGCCGCATGCCCCGCGCAGCATCCTGCGCCGCCAGATCGCGCGGGCCGCCGCCATGGGCTTTGATCCGATGATGGCGACCGAGCTGGAATTCTATCTCTTCGAGGAAAGCTTCAAGACCCATTTCGATACCGGCTATCGCAGCCTTGTTCCCACCGCGCGCCACAATGTCGATTATGCGATCACCAGCACATTCCCGGATGAGCCGGTCATGCGTGCCTTGCGCAACGGGTTGTATGGCGCGGGCATTCCGGTCGAGAACTCGAAAGGCGAAGCCAATGCCGGCCAGCACGAGATCAACGTCAAATATTCAGACGCGCTGGACACCGCGGACATGCATGTGGTGGTCAAGGGGGCCACGAAAGAGATCGCCTATAGCTACGGCCAATCCGCGACATTCCTGGCGAAATTCGCCCATGGACAGGCGGGCTCGTCCAGCCACGTCCATCAATCCTTGTTCCAGGACGGCAGGAACGTCTTTTACGATGCGGATGCCGAATACGGCATGTCTGCCCTGATGCGCCACTACATGGCGGGCCAGTTGCAATATGCGCGTGAACTGACCTATTTCCTCGCGCCCTATGTGAACAGCTACAAGCGTTTCGTGACCGGGCTGTTTGCCCCGACCAAGGCGATCTGGTCCGTCGACAACCGGACTGCCGGGTTCCGGGTCTGCGGGGACGGCACCAAGGGGGTGCGGGTCGAATGCCGGATCGGCGGTTCGGACCTAAACCCCTATCTGGCCTGTGCGGCGCTGCTGGCAGCGGGGCTTGAGGGGATCGAAAAGAAACTGGAGTTGGAGCCCGAGTTTGCGGGTGACGCCTATGCGGCGCAGGACGTGCGGCAGGTCCCGAAAACTCTGGGTGAGGCGGCAGAGGAACTGAACGGCTCGGCCATGTTGCGTGCGGCGATGGGCGACGAGGTGGTCGACCATTACGTCCGCGCCGCGAACTGGGAAACCGAGGAGTTCAACCGCGTCGTTACCGACTGGGAACTGGCCCGTGGTTTTGAGCGCGCCTGAGGAAATTTGCCGGTGCATCCGG
This sequence comes from Paracoccus methylovorus, assembly GCF_016919705.1. NCBI lineage: Bacteria > Pseudomonadati > Pseudomonadota > Alphaproteobacteria > Rhodobacterales > Paracoccaceae > Paracoccus > Paracoccus methylovorus. The sequence continues at coordinate 1,559,850 of NZ_CP070368.1, read as the reverse complement.
CCCTACGAGGAACAGATGAGCACGATCATCAAACTGATATCGCCCGTGAACGGCGAGACATATATCGAAAGGCTGGCGCTTGGCCCCGATCAGGCGCGCGAGGCAGTTGCCCGCGCATATGCGGCGCAGCCCGCCTGGGCCGCGTTGCCGCTGGCCGAGCGGATCGCCAAGGTCCGCGCCGGGATCGAGGCGCTGAACGCGATGAAGGACGATGTGGTTTCCGAACTCGCCGATCAGATGGGCCGTCCGGTGCGCTATGGCGGCGAGTTTGGCGGCGTGAACGAGCGGGCTGGCCACATGCTGAAGATCGCGCCGGACGCCCTCGCCCCGACCGAGGTCGAATGCAGCGACCGGTTTATCCGCGAGATCAGGCGCGAGCCGGTGGGTGTCGTCTTTGTGATCGCCCCGTGGAATTATCCCTTCCTGACCGCCGTCAATACGGTGGTTCCGGCGTTGGTCGCCGGCAACGCCGTCATCCTCAAACATGCCAGCCAGACCCTGCTGGCGGGCGAGCGTCTGGTTGCCGCCCTGCAGCAAGGCGGCGTTCCGGCCGAAATCATCCAGAATATTGTCCTGGACCACGACACGACTGAGACGCTGATCGCCGAACGCAGTTTCGGCTTTGTGAATTTCACCGGCTCGGTCAGGGGCGGGCAGGCGATCGAACGGGCCGCCGCCGGCACCTTTACCGCGATAGGGCTTGAACTGGGCGGTAAGGACCCCGGCTACGTCCGCGCTGATGCTGATCTGGATGCCGCGGTCGATGGGCTGATGGATGGGGCGATGTTCAACAGTGGCCAATGCTGCTGCGGGATCGAGCGGATCTATGTCCACGAAAGCCTCTATGACGCTTTCGTCGAAAAGGCCGTCGCATGGGTGAACGCCCAAAGGCTGGGAAACCCGCACGACCCCGAAACCACCATGGGTCCGATGGCGCATCGGCGCTTTGCCGATGTCGTCCGCGCCCAGGTGTCAGAGGCGGTCGCCCAGGGCGCGAAACCCCTGATCGACCCCGCGCGCTTTCCCGCCGACGATGGCGGTGCCTATCTTGCCCCGCAAATCCTGGTTGATGTGACCCATGATATGCGCGTCATGCGCGAGGAGAGCTTTGGCCCCGTCGTCGGCATCATGCCGGTTCGCGACGATGCCCAGGCAATCGCGCTGATGAATGACTGCGACTATGGCCTGACCGCTTCGATCTGGACCATGGACCCGGATGCCGCGGACGAAATCGGCAGCCAGCTTCAGACCGGCACCGTCTTCATGAATCGTTGCGACTATCTGGACCCGGCGCTTTGCTGGACCGGCTGCAAGGATACCGGACGCGGGGCCGCGCTGTCGAACCTTGGTTATCTGGCCGTGACCCGGCCGAAATCCTATCATCTCAAGAAGGGGACGAAATGACGCTCCGTGCGAACTGGTCCTATCCGACCATTATCAAATTCGGCGCGGGCCGGATTTCCGAACTGGCCGAGCATTGCAAGGCCGTGGGGATCAAGCGGCCCCTGCTGGTGACGGACAAGGCGCTGGCGGGTCTGCCGATCACCGCGCAGGCGCTGGATATACTGGATGCGGCGGGCTTGAGCCGGGCGGTCTTTTCCGATGTCGATCCGAACCCGAACGAAGGCAATATGCAGGCGGGGATCTCTGTCTACAAAGCCGGGGGACATGACGGGGTTATCTGCTTTGGCGGTGGCTCCGCGCTGGATCTGGGCAAGATGGTCGCGCTGATGGCGGATCAATCGGTGTCGGTCTGGGATCTCGAGGATGTCGGGGATTGGTGGACGCGTGCCGACGCCAGCAAGATCGCCCCGATCATCGCGGTTCCCACGACTGCCGGCACGGGGTCCGAGGTCGGACGGGCAGGGGTGCTGACGAATTCCCAAACCCACAAGAAAAAGATCATCTTCCACCCGAAGCTGATGCCCGCCGTCACCATCTGCGACCCCGAACTGACCGTCGGCATGCCGAAATTTATCACTGCCGGCACCGGCATGGACGCATTCGCCCATTGTCTGGAAGCGTTCTGTTCGCCCCACTACCACCCCATGTCGCAGGGCATCGCGCTTGAGGGGTTGCGACTCGTGAACGAGAACCTGCCGCGCGCCTATGCCGTCCCCGACGACATCGAGGCCCGTGCGCAGATGATGAGCGCCGCCGCTATGGGCGCCGTCGCCTTCCAGAAAGGGTTGGGCGCGATACACAGCCTCAGCCACCCAATCGGCGCGGTTTATGGCACCCACCATGGCACCACGAATGCCGTGGTCATGCCGATGGTGCTGGACTTCAACCGTCCGGCTGTCGAAGACCGTCTGGCCCGTGCCGCCGATTATCTGGGCATCAAGGGCGGCTTCGACGGCTTCCTCGCCCGTGTCATGGAGCTGCGCCACGAGTTGGGCATCCCCGCGAATCTGACCGAGATGGGGGTCCAGCCCGACCGGCTGGATGAACTGACCGAGATGGCGCTGGAAGATCCCAGTTGCGGCGGCAACCCGGTCGAGATGACCCGCGAAAACACCCGCGCGCTGTTTGAAAGCTGCATGTAGGCGAAAAGCCGGCAGCCTGTCGTCCGATGGGTTGCCGGTTGCCGGGCCGATTTTCCCCGGACAAGCGAAATCCTGAAACGCGCAAAACCGGTGATCTTCGACCGCGGCAAGAGGGTTTCCGCCGGGAGCCATCATCGGGATGGGCTGCGAAATGCCTTATCAAAGAACTGGCCAAAAGGCCGAATTTCTCTGAAAGACAATGTTCTGGATAAATGGCGGACCCGGAGCGATTCGAACGCCCGACCCCCAGATTCGTAGTCTGGTGCTCTATCCAGCTGAGCTACGGGTCCGCTGTGAGGCGGTGATTTAGAGTGAGCGTCGGGGGCGCGCAAGGCCAAAATGACCTTCTGAGAAATCTTTTTCTGAAATCGACTTGAACGCCTATCCCGCCACCGCCTCGGCCTGCGAGGCGAGCCCGGCCAACTCGCGCGGCAGGTGCAGGATAAACTGCGTGCCCTCTTCGTCGCTGCGCAAAAGCTCCAGCCGACCACCGTGGTTGCGCACCAGGTCCGCCGCGATGGCAAGACCAAGCCCCGTGCCCCCCTTGCGCGAGCCGCCCGAGAAGGGCTGGAACAGGAAATCCCGCGCCTTGCGTGGAAGACCGGGGCCGGTGTCGCCGATGCGGATCCACCATTCCTGCTCGTCCTCGCCGGCGCCGATCTCGATGGTGCCGGGTTGGCGCGTGGCCTCGATGGCCTGACGCGCATTGCGCACCAGATTGGACAGCACCCGGAACAATTGGTCGCGGTCGGCGCGGATCATCAGGCTGGGCGGGATGTCGGTCAGGAATTCGATGGGTTGGGCGCCATCGGGCTGGTCAGAGGCCAGCGCCTCGCCCTCGGTCACCTCGGAGACCAGCGCCGAGAGGTTGAAGCGTGACAGCGACGGTGCCGGTTCTTCGGCCTTGCCGAAGGCCAGCGTCGTCTCGCACAGGTTCACCGCGCGGCTGATCGAATTGACCAGCTTGGGCGCTGCACGACGCACGGCAGGGTCGGCGCTGGTTTCCAGCCGGTCGGCGAATATCTGCGCCGTGGTCAGGATATTGCGCAGGTCATGGCTGATACGGGCCACGGCCTGACCCAATTGCGCCAGCCGGTCCTTTTGCTTCAACGCCGAGGTGACGGTCCGCTGCATGGCGGCCAGTGCGGTTTCGGCCTCGTTCAACTCGGTCAGTCGTGCGTTTGGGGTGATGATCGCGCGCGCGTCCTCGGGCGCGCTGGCATAGGCGGTCATGTGGTTGATGACGCGCCGGATCGGCACCAGCAGCAGCCGCTGTGCCGCCAGGTTCAGCAACAGCGCAGTCAGGATCGAGAAGGCGGCCGAGATCAGCAGCAGCCGCAACCCATAGTCGATCATCCCGGTTCGCAGCCGTTCGGTGTCGGTGGTGATCTCGATCAGCTGGCCGGCCTGATTGACGGGCGCGCCGATCACCCGGATCACCCGGTTCTGCGGATCGGCCAACTGCACCAGCGCGTCGCGAATCGAGGTCCAAAAGGGCTGGTCGCGCAGATCGTAGGTGGCCGAGATCGGTCCCGGGATCGGCGAAGACAGCACCAGCTGCCGCACGTCGTTGCGACGCAGGACGACGTTGAAGACGCCGGCATTCTCCAGCAGTTCGGATTCCAGATCCGTGGCCAGCGATTCGTCGGTCGCAAGCAATGCAAGGCTGGCGATCTGCGCGCGCTCCAGCCGCGATTCCAGGAAATCCAACCGATAATTCGAAATCGCGGGCAACAGGATCAATAATTCGGCCAGAAGCACGAAAAGACCCGTGATCAGCGCGAATCGGCCGGATAAACTATTCAGGGACATGGTGAGTTTTGCTATTCCCTTTTTCGCGCCGCTGCTGCTTCACATAGTGGTTGATATTATGCAGTTCAAACCTGCGTGACATGTTCCGGTTCCCAAACCTTCGTGCAGGCGGCAAAAACCTTGCAACGTGGTTGACTTGATCGGCGGGTGCGACTATCCAGCGGGCCTCGAATAGACCGGCGCGTCTTGCGTGGGCCTATGGCCCATACCCTGACACGCCCTGACCCGGAGTTTGAAGATGTCGAAACGCACTTTCCAGCCGTCGAACCTGGTTCGCGCCCGCCGCCACGGCTTTCGTGCGCGCATGGCGACCAAAGGCGGCCGCCGCGTGATCAACGCCCGCCGTGCCAAGGGCCGCAAGACCCTTAGCGCGTAAGTCCTAGCGCCGCAGGGCGTGGGCTTGCCATAATGGACAGCACCACCAAAGCCGCCGCCGCTGACCGGGCCGTCGCCAACACGACGCCGGAAAGGGCGGCTTCTGCCGTTTCGGGGGGGCGATTGGAAACCCTGTGCAAGCGGGCGGATTTTCTGCGCGCGGCATCGGCTCGCCGGCAAGGCATGCCGGGGTTTCTGCTTCAGGCCCGCTGCCGGCCCGAGGCAGAGGCGGGCCAGGCGATTCGCGTTGGTTTCACCTGTTCGAAAAAACTTGGCAATGCCGTGACGCGCAACCGTGCCAAGCGCCGGTTGCGGGCCTTGGCGCGCGAGATCATGCCGGGCATCGCGCGGCCGGGTTGGGATTATGTGCTGGTCGGACGCCCCGGTGCCACGGTCGAGCGTGGCTTTGCCGAACTGCGTGCCGACCTTGCCGCGGCTCTTGTCCGGGTCCATGCCTCGCGGGGCGATGTGAAATGAGCCCGCTGGCGCATGTTCTGGCGCTGCCGGTCCGGGCCTATCGGATGGTGGCCAGCCCTTGGGTCGGGCATGGTTGCCGCTTTCAGCCCACCTGCTCGGCCTATGCGCTAGAGGCGCTGGAGCGGCACGGTGGGATCAAGGGCGGTTGGCTGACGGCGCGTCGGGTCTGCCGCTGCCACCCCTGGGGCGGGCATGGCTTTGACCCGGTGCCCGGGGCCAAGCAAACGCCGCAGGACTAAGGCGGCGCTTTCATGCTAATCAGGGTGCCAAAGGCGCAACGAGGATCGACAGATGCGGGATGAGATCGGCGAAACCGGAGAGTTCGAGGCAGAGGACATCCATCCACTGTTCCACGGTGCGCCCAGCTCGACCGAGTTCCGCAAGCTGCGCAAGCGCTTGGTGCGAGAGACCCGCGCCGCGGTCGAAACCTATGACATGGTTCGCCCTGGCGATCGCTGGCTGATCTGCCTGTCGGGCGGCAAGGACAGCTATACTTTGCTGGCGGTGTTGCACGAATTGAAATGGCGCGGGCTGTTGCCGGTCGAGCTGCTGGCTTGCAATCTTGATCAGGGCCAGCCGGGTTTTCCCGCGACCGTTCTGCCGGAATTCCTGACCGAACGGCAGGTGCAGCATCGCATCGAATATCAGGACACCTACTCCATCGTGAAGGAAAAGGTGCCCGAGGGCCGGACCTATTGCAGCCTGTGTTCGCGTTTGCGCCGGGGCAATCTTTACCGTATCGCGCGGGAAGAGGGGTGTCAGGCCATCGTGCTGGGCCATCACCGCGACGACATTCTGGAAACGTTTTTCATGAACCTGTTTCACGGCGGCAGGCTGGCTACGATGCCGCCCAAGCTGCTGAACGAAGAGGGGGACCTGAACGTCCTGCGCCCCTTGGCCTTCGTGTCCGAGGCCGATTGCGAGCGTTTTGCCCGTGCGATGAAATACCCCGTGATTCCCTGCGACCTGTGCGGCAGTCAGGAAGGGTTGCAGCGCATGCAGGTCAAGAAGCTGCTCGACGACTGGGAAACGCGTAGCCCGGGACGCCGCCAGGTCATGTTCCGGGCGTTGATGAATGTACGCCCTTCGCATCTGCCGGATCCTAAACTGTTCGATTTCGCCGCGCTGGCGCCGAATATGTTGGATTTTAGTGAAAAAGAAGTTCCGATTCTGCGCGAACATTAACGGAACAAAAAGCTTCATAAGCTTAGGCTGCGATCCGTGGAACATGATTCGGATCAGGCAATGGCTTATGGAATCGCGGCGGCTGCGTCACGGCTGGCAAAGCTTGTCAGGGACAAAGGGGCGGTGCAGGGCAGGGTCAGGCTCGCGCTGGTCCTGCGGGTCGAAAATGTCGATATGCTGCGCGCCAGTATCGGCCCGACGACGTTGGAGCAGATGCTGGACCGGCTCTTGTCGCGGCTGGTGTCGGAACTCAGGCTGCTGCCGCAGGCGCGCAGCCGCGGGTGCGGGGAAATCCGTGGTCTTTTCTCCATAGGGCGTTCTCAGGCGGTGCCCGGACTGCTGGCGCGATTACAGACTATCTGCTCGGATCAGATCGAGTTGGCGGATCTGCGCATCAGGCCGGTGGTGAACGCGGTGATCGTCAGCGACGAAACAGGGCAGCAGGATCCTTCGACGCTTTACGCCCATGGGCGCGACGCCTTGCGGGGTTGCGGTCCATTTTCGGCCACAGGACAGATTCGCTTTGTCGAGATTGCGCCTTTGGCACAGCCGTTGGTGCCGCCTGCTCTGGCGCTTGATCGGGTCGGACTGCTGTTTCAGCCCCAGCTTTGCTGCGATACGGGGCAAGTGGCCGCGCTGCGGGTTTTGCCTTGGATTGGCATGGACGATCACGACGGTTGCGATCTGGCCGAGCTACAGCCCCGGCTTGATGATACGACGCTGGGACGGATCGTAGGGAACGTGCTGCGTCAGGCCTTCGCCGACCTGCGTGGCTGGGATCGCATGGGTGCGCGGGTGCCCCGGCTGTCGTTGCCGCTGGCCGAGAGGGTGTTGGGTGATGCCTCAACGGTCGATGCGGTTTTGTGGGAACTGGACCGCCACGACCTGTCCCCGGAACGGCTGGAAATCGAAGTGAGCGAGCCGATTGGTCGTGGCGGCGGCCGGATACCGGTAACTGCCAGCCTGCAGCGTCTGATTGCGGCGGGTTGCACCGTTGCCTTGGGTGAATTCGGGGCCGGTAGTGCGGGGCTGGACGACCTGCGCCGTTTCGGAATCGGTCGGGTTCGGATCGCGCCCGAATTCATCTCTGGTTGTGACCACTGCGCGGATCAGCAGCGTATGATCCTGGCCATTCTGGCGCTGGCGGAACATCTGCGTCTTGCCACCCTGGCCGATGGCGTGGCGACTCAAGATGAGAACACCTTTCTGGCACAGATCGGCGTCAATTCGGTGCAGGGCCCGATCGTGGCGCCGCCGCTGGATGCTGCCGCAGTCGATGACTTCCTGCTGCATCATGACCATTTCCTGCCAGCGCCGCTTGACCTGCGTCGTAAGGCATGAAATCGGGCATAGGTTCTGGTGCGCCAGGCACTTGAAAGGGGTTGGCAGAGCAGGGTTGCGACATGACAGCGCGTCGGTTCCAGAAGGAAACCGAGCCGGTTTTCGGGCAAATTCCCTTGACCTTTGCCGGTCGCTTCTGTTGAAGCGGCCCGAACCCTCAGACTGGGTGACGACGAAGGGCTGGTCCTGAATGCAAGACAACAACCGCAACCTCATCCTGGCGATGGTGCTTTCCGCCCTCGTCATGCTCGTCTGGTCGATCTTTTTCGCCCCCGAGCCGGTGCCTTCCGCACAGGATACAGCGCCGGCCAGCACGCAAAACGCTGCCGCCCCCGAGACGGGCGCCCCCGCTACGCCAGGTGCGGCGTCGCAGGGCGCGGCACCGGAACTCGATGCGACGGCGACCAGCAGCGATCCTTCGGCCAATGCCGGACGGGTGCAGATCGAATCCCCTTCGCTGGCAGGCACGCTCTCTCTGGCGGGTGGACGCATCGACGATCTGGAGCTGACCGGCTATCGCGAGACGTTAGATCCGGACTCGCCCTTCGTGCGCCTGCTGTCGCCGACGACGCAAACCACGATCCGTGCGGGGGGCACTCCGGTCGCGCCCGGAGGAGAGGTGCAGCTTGCTCAACACAAGCCCTATTATGCGGTCTATGGCTGGATGCCCGCTGCCGGGACCGATCCCGCTCTGGTCCCCGGCCCGGCAACCGTATGGGAGATCGAATCCGGTTCAACCCTCGCGCCCGGTCAGCCGGTCACGCTGCGCTGGGACAATGGCGCCGGCCAGATCTTCCGCCGTACATATGAACTGGACGACAAGTTCCTGTTCACCGTGACGCAGACGTTGGAAAATACCGGTGCCGCGCCTTTCTCGGCCGCGCCCTATGGTATTCTGGCGCGCCACGGTCGGCCCGATACCCAGAACTTCTTCGTCCTGCACGAGGGCGCGGTCGGCATGACCGATGGCAAGCTTCTGGAAAAGAAATATAAGGATATGGCCAAGCTCGATCCGCTGGCGGGCGAAGGCCCGGCCCAACTGATCGAGGTGCAAGAGAACGGCTGGATCGGCTTCACCGACAAGTACTGGATGACAACGCTGGCTCCGACACCCGGCCAACCATTTACCGCGGTGGTGAAATATGCACCGGGTGCCGAAATCTACCAGACAGAGACGCGAATGCCGGTGCAGACTGTCGCCGCTGGCGCGACCGGCACCAGTGCCAGCTATCTCTTTGCCGGTGCCAAGGTGTGGGAGATCATCGATGGTTATCAGACCGATCCCGGCATCGACCGTTTCGTGGACTCCATAGACTGGGGCTGGTTCTATTTCCTGACCAAACCCATCTTCCGCCTGCTGCACTGGCTGCATGGCATGATCGGCAACATGGGCTGGGCGATCATCGCGCTGACCTTTGTGCTGAAGCTGCTGGTCTTCCCGCTGGCGCGCAAATCCTACATCTCGATGGCGAAGATGAAGGAACTCCAGCCAGAAATGGAGGCCCTGAAGCAGCGCACGGGCGATGACCGGACTAAGTTCCAAAAAGAGGTGATGGAGCTTTACAAGCGCGAGAAGGTGAACCCAGCAGCAGGCTGTTTGCCGGTGCTGTTGCAGATCCCGATCTTTTTTGCGCTCTACAAGGTGATCTTTGTCACCATCGAGTTGCGTCACGCGCCTTGGATCGGCTGGATCCGCGACCTTGCGGCACCCGACCCGTCCAGCTTGTGGAACCTGTTCGGCCTCATGCCATGGGCGGCGCCGGGCCAGGGCAGCTTCCTGCACAGCTTCACCCTGCCGGTGCTGGCGATCCTGCTGGGTATTTCGATGTGGATGCAGCAAAAGCTGAACCCGGCTCCTGCCGATCCGGCACAGAAGATGATCTTCGCCTGGATGCCTTGGGTGTTCATGCTGATGCTGGGCGGTTTTGCCTCGGGGCTGGTGCTCTACTGGATCACCAACAACACCATCACCATCATGCAGCAATACACTATCATGAGCATGCATGGTCACCGGCCGGACATGTTCGGCAATATCCGGGCCAGCCTGCCAACGCGGACCAAGGCAAAGGACAAGGGCGAGGATAAGGGCGGAAAATGACCGCCCGCGTCGCCCGGATACGCCGGTACCCGATCAAGGCGATCGGGGGCGAGGATCTGCGCCGCACCCGGTTGGATGCGGCGCGGCGCTTGCCGGGCGACCGGCTCTGGGCACTTCTGACCGAGATGGGTGAGCGGCATGCGGGCGAGATACCGCAACGTTGGCTGCCGAAATCCTGCTTTCTTCGGGGCGCGGCCTCGGCCGGGCTGCAGGCCGTGCAGGGCGGTTGGGGTGATGGGATGGCTGACGGGCGCATCTGTCTGACTCATCCCGATCTGCCCGATCTTGACTTTGATCCCGCGACCGAAGGTGCGCGTCTGGTCGACTGGCTGCGCCCGCTGTGGTCCGCCGACAAACCTGCCCCGACCCGGCTGGTTCAGGGACCGACCGGCTGGACCGACGTGAGCCAGCCTTGGGTCTCGATCCTGTCCTTGTCGAGCCTTGCCGATCTTGAAGGGCGGCTTGGCAAGCCCCTTGGGATCGAACGCTGGCGGGGAAACATCTGGCTGGACGGTTGGGAGCCTTATGCCGAACGTGATCTCATCGGTCGTATCCTGACCGTGGGCGCGGTCGAATTGCGCGTGACCGAATCCATCGGTCGTTGCCCGGCGACAAGTGCTGACACGGTTACCGGCCGCATCGACATTGACATGCCCAAGGCACTTGAGGCGCAATTCGGCCACCGCAACTTCGGCATTTATGCCGAGGTGGTGTCCGGCGGTGAAATCGCATTAGGTGACGAGGTGCTCGCATGAAAGTCGCATTCCCACTTGCCCCCGAGCCTGAAGCCGAAATCGCCGAGGCCGCGCGCCTGCTTTTCGCAGGCCCGGTGGATTTCCTGAAAGGCGTGGTGGCCATGGACGGGTTGCCGCCCGCCGACCGGCCGGAGGTTTGCTTTGCCGGGCGCTCGAATGCAGGAAAATCTAGCCTTATCAATGCGCTTACAGGGCGCAAAGGGCTGGCGCGGGCCTCGAATACGCCGGGCCGCACGCAAGAGATCAACTATTTCGAACTGGGCGAGCGCGCCTACCTCGTCGACCTGCCGGGTTATGGTTTTGCCAAGGCGCCGGTTGCGGTGGTGGCGAAATGGCAGGCGCTTTTGAAAAACTACCTGGCTGGCCGGCCGACGCTGCGCCGCGCCTTTACCCTGATCGATTCGCGCCACGGCGTGAAGGACGTGGATCACGAGATCATGCGGCTGCTGGACCGCTCGGCCGTGCCTTTTCAGGTCGTGCTGACCAAGGCCGACAAGATCGGTTCCCAAGCCATGGCCGACACGGTCGAACAGGTGCGGGAGGCGCTGCAAAAGCACCCCGCCGCCTATCCCGAGCTGGTGATTACAAGTTCGGAAAAAGGACAGGGCATTGCCACCCTGCGCGCCATCATCGCCAGTCTCGGCTAAGGCGGTCTGGACTGATTAGCGCCCGCGTCCTAGGGTCGGGCGCGACGAACAGGGGCTTCTGATGAGAAAGCAGAAAATGAACCGTGACTGGATTGCCACCGCCCGCACCCTCTCGGAAGCCCTGCCTTATATGCAGCGTTACTCCGGGGCGGTCGTGGTGGTGAAATTCGGCGGCAATGCCATGGGCGACGACGATGCCATGGCCGAATTCGCCCGCGATATCGTGCTGATGAAGCAGGTCGGCATCCATCCGGTAGTTTGCCATGGCGGCGGCCCGATGATCAACGACCTGCTGGGTAAGCTGGGCATCGAAAGCCGCTTCGTTCGTGGCAAGCGCGTCACCACCCGCGAAACCGTCGAGGTGGTCGAGATGGTGCTGTCGGGCCTTGTCAACAAGCGGATCGTGCAGGCGATCAACGACGCCGGCGGGCGCGCCGTGGGCATTTCGGGCAAGGACGACGACCTGATGGTCTGTGAACCGGACGATCCCGAACTGGGCTTCGTCGGCCGCCCGGTCGAGATGAACGTGCAGATCATCCGCGACCTCTATAACGCCGGGCTGATCCCGGTCATCGCCCCGGTCGCCACCGGGATGGAGGATAACGAGACCTTCAACGTCAACGGTGATACCGCTGCGGGCGCAATTGCCGGTGCGCTCAGGGCCGACCGGTTGCTGCTGTTGACCGACGTGTCGGGCGTGAAGGGCGGATCGGGCGAGGTGCTGACCCAGATCCACCCCGATCAGGTCCGCGCGATGATCGCCGATGGCACCATCGCCGGGGGCATGATCCCCAAGACCGAAACCGCGCTGAAGGCGCTGGACGAAGGCGTGCGCGCGGTCGTGATCTTGGACGGGCGGGTGCCTAACGCGTGCCTGTTGGAGCTTTTTACCGAACATGGCGCGGGATCGCTGATCCGCTCGACCGATCCGCGGGTCAAGCCGCGCGGCCTGCGTCAGGGTGACAGCGGGCTTTGAGATGCGCGCGACATCCCGCCACAAAGAGAAGACTTGCCCGCGCGCCAGAAGCTATGGCAGGCTCGGCGACGCCGCCTCAATTTAACCGCATGGCCGAAAAGGCAATTCTATGACCCCACTCGGACACTGCCGTCTGATTCTGACCCGTCATGCCAAATCGTCCTGGGACGACCCGGCGCAGGACGATCACGCCCGCCCGCTGAATGCGCGCGGCCGCCGTTCGGCACGCGAACTGGGCGATTGGCTGGCCAGCCGCGGCTATGAGCCCGAAGAGGTGCTGTGCTCGACCTCGGAGCGCACGCGCGAAACCTGGGAGCGTATCGCCATGGCCCCCCTAGAGGTGCGGCCGCATATCCGTTACGAGGCGGCGCTTTACCAGGCCGGCCCCGAGAAGATGCTGGAGATCCTGCGCAGCGCCTCGGCCCCGACGGTGATGATGATCGGGCACAACCCCGGTATCGCCGCCTTTGCGGCCATGTTGCCGGCGCGCGTGCCGCTGGACCCGGATTTCCGCCGTTATCCGACGGCGGCGACTCTGGTCGTCGATTTCCAGATCGGTGATTGGTCAGCCGTGGGGCAGGCTCAGGGCAGCGTCTTGGATTTCGTGCGGATGGACGGGCGCGACTAAGCCTGCATCCGCGTCACCATGCGGGCGGCGAACAGCCGCTCGACATCCGGGCCGTGGCAGAGTTCTGTCGCAGGGGTCTGCACCGTGGCCGAGGCTGCTGCGGCTGCCAGCCCCAGTGCATCGGCCACCGGCCAGTCACGCGCATGGCCCAGCGTGAACCCCGCAAGAAAGCTGTCGCCTGCGCCGACCTTGCTGACAATCTGCACCCGCGCGGCCTCGGCATGCCAGATGCCATCGTCTGTGGCGATGATATTGCCGTCGCGCCCGCGCGCCACGATCACTCCATGCGCAGCGCCCGAGGCGACCAGCCCCGCGGCGAAAGCCGCCGTATCGGCGCGATAGGGCAGGGGGCGGCCGGCCAGCCCTTCGGCCTCTTCGTCGTCCATGCGCAGGATTTCGACGCGGCGGTCGGTGGCGGCGGCGACCTCGGCCAGCGCCGGACCCGAGGTGTCCACGATCAGCCGCGCTCCGGTTCCGCGCAGCCGGTCAGCCAGCATGGCGGCAAAGCAGGCAGGCACCCCCGGCGGGCTGGAGCCGGACAGCACCACCAGCGCGCCGGGCGCGGCGGCATCGGCGGTAGCCTCCAGCGCAGCCTGAACATCGGTCTTGGACCATTCAGGGCCGGGCATGACGAAACGGTATTGCTGGCGGATGGTCTGGTCGTCCACGGTCACGGACTGCCGTGTCTCGCCCGGGGCAGGCAGCGTCTGGAGCGGAATTCCCGTTTCGGCCAGCAGTTCGCAGATGCGCTGGCCGGTTGCGCCGCCAAGGGCGACCAGCGCCGTGCTTTCCCCGCCCATGGCACGGATCGCCCGGCTGACGTTGATGCCGCCGCCGCCGGGATCGAAACGCGGCGCTTCGCAACGCAGCTTGATGTCGGGCACCACACGGGTGCAGGCGGTGGTAAGGTCCAGCGCCGGGTTCAGCGTTATGGTCAGGATCGGCGCCTGATCCATCATTCCCACCAGCGATCGATGGCTGCAATATCGTCGTCGGACCAGCCGAAATGATGGGCGAATTCATGTACCACGACATGGGCAACCAGTGCGCCTAGGGACACGTCGCCACGGCTGGCCCATTCGTCCAGGATGGCGCGGCGGAACAGCCAGACCGTATCGGGAAAATGTTGCGGGTCGCTGGTCGATTTCTCGGTCATCGGCACGCCGTCATAAAGCCCGGTCAGCTCCAGCGGGTCGTCGATTTCCAGTTCGTCAAGGAATTCCTCGCTGGCAAAATCCTCGACCCGCAGGACGACCTGCGCGGCGGGGCCGGCGAATTCCGGCGGCAGACCGGCGATGGCCTCGCGTGCCAGTTCCTCGATCAACGCCGCGTCCGGCGCCTCCGCATTCTTCCAGTCAAACATCGGCAATCCTCGCTTTGGTCCCGATATGGACAAAAACCGCCGTTTGTGAAAGAGCGAAGCCGACAGGAGAACTTCCATGACCATCACCCGTTTCGCCCCTTCGCCCACCGGCCATATCCATGTCGGCAACCTTCGCACGGCGCTGATGAACTATCTGATCGCGCGCAAGGCGGGCGGCACCTTCATCCTGCGGCTGGACGATACCGACCGCGAGCGGTCGAAGCAGGAATATGCCGACGGCATCCAGCGCGACCTGGAGTGGCTGGGCCTGACCTGGGACCGGATCGAGCGGCAGTCGGACCGGCTGGACCGCTATGCCGAAGCGGCCGACGGACTGCGCGCCGCGAACCGGCTTTACGAGGTCTTCGAAACCCCGACCGAGTTGGACCTCAAGCGCAAGAAGCAACTGAACATGGGCAAGCCGCCGGTCTATGACCGCGCTGGCCTGAAGCTCTCTGCCGAGGAAAAGGACAAGCTGCGCGCCGAGGGTCGGGCCGGCTACTGGCGTTTCCTACTGGATCAGGAGCGGATCGAGTGGTCCGATGGAATCCTTGGCGATATCTCCATCGATGCGGCCAGCGTTTCGGACCCGGTGCTGATCCGCGCCGACGGGCAGGTGCTGTATACCTTTGCCAGTTCCGTCGATGACGCCGACATGGGCGTGACCCATATCGTGCGCGGCGCCGATCATGTGACCAATACAGCGACGCAGATCCAGATCATCCGCGCGCTGGGGGCCAAGCCGCCGGCTTTCGCCCACCACAGCCTTCTGACGGGCGCTAAGGGCGAAGAGCTTTCCAAGCGTCTTGGCACCCTGTCGATCCGGGATCTGCGCGAAAGCGGAGTCGAGCCGCAGGCGCTTTTGTCCCTGATGGTGCGGCTGGGCTCGTCGCAGCCGGTTGAGTTGAAGATGTCGCTGGACGAACTGGCCGAGGGCTTCGATCTGTCGCAATTCGGTGCCTCGCCCACCAAGTTCGACGCCGAGGATCTGTGGCCCCTGACGCGAGAGGCCAACCAGTCGCGGCCGTTTGCGGCGGTCAAGGATCGTATCGCCGCGCTTGGTGTGCCCGACGAACTGGCCGAGCGGTTCTGGCGCGTCGCCTCGCAAAACATCACCAAGCTGGATGACCTGGCCGATTGGTGGCAGATCTTCGCGAATGGTGCGGAGCCGCAGATCGAGCCCGAGGATGCCGAGTTCATCGCACAGGCAATGAAGCTGTTGCCGCCTCCACCCTATACCGATGCGACATGGGGTGAGTTTACCGCCAAGGTCAAGGAGGCGACCGGACGCAAGGGCAAGGGGCTGTTCATGCCGCTGCGCAAGGCTTTGACCGGGCAGGCTCATGGGCCGGATATGTCCGAGGTCATGCCGCTGTTGCAGGTCGTGCGCGCGCGCGACTGATCCTTGGCTGCGGGAAAGATGCGAAAAGGCCGCCCAAGAGGCGGCCTTTTCCGTGTGGCATATAGCTGCATCAAAGACTGAATTTAGATAATTTGTCTGAAAGATGCAGGCGCAAAGGAATCGCCAGACGCGAGTTCGGCCAGTTCTTGCCTATGAACGAATGGCGATGGCAGGAGAAAATCCGAGGGGATTTTGCAGATTCACAACCGGGCGAGAACAAGTCTGGGCACCCGCCCGGTCAGGTTTGAACAAACAACCAAAATAACGCTTACCAAGGTTAACAAACAACCGCTTACGGAACGTTGTCTGTATGCACCCCTGTGACGAGAAAGGGAATATGTCCATAAGTTAGGTTGCATTTGCTGACCTAATAAAGGCAGTGCCTTGATTTTTCGGAACCTACAACCTGCGGATGCAAGTTATTGTATATCAGCGAAAGATTGCCGAGCGTAGTTCATCGCAACTCATGGGTTCCGGCGGGCTCATTGAGGAAAATGAAACTATAATGTTCATTTCAACCAAAGGGCGATAAGGCTGCCGCTTCTCGCTTCCGAAGGGTAAGCGGGCATCGGACGCCTGGGCTGGCGATGCTGTGCAAAGCAGGCTGTGAAAGGCGCGTCCCACGTGACGAATCCCGCCTTCGTTCTTGCTATGGGGGGCGAAATCCCATAGCAAGCGCGCTGAAACAGGCGGGGGCGCGGGACGGCAGGTTCGGGCGTCGGTGAGGCTGCAATGCCTCTGCCCGCGCGATGGTTTGTGGATGAAGGAAGACAAATGCAGGTCAAGGAAACCCAGAACGAAGGGCTGAAGCGGGGCTATGAGTTCACCCTGCCCGCGGCCGATCTGGCGGCGCAGGTGGATGCGAAGCTGAAAGAGGCCCAGCCCGAAGTCGAGATGAAGGGCTTCCGCAAGGGCAAGGTGCCCATGGCGCTGCTGAAAAAGCAGTTCGGCCAACGCGTGCTGGGCGATGCCATGCAAGAGGCGATCGATACCGCGCTGCGCAACCATCTGGAAAAATCCGGCGACCGTCCCGCTGTCCAGCCCAAGATCGAAATGGTCAATGGCGAGTCCTGGAAAGAGGGTGACGATGTCGTCGTGACCGTCGCCTACGAGGCGCTGCCGGCCATCCCGGAAACCGATCTGTCAGGTGTCGAACTGGAGCGGCTGGTGGTCGAGGCCAGCGAAGAGCAGGTGACCGAGGCGCTGGAAAATCTTGCCAAGAACGTCCAGAACTTTGAAGACCGCAAAAAGGGCACCAAAGCCAAGGACGGCGATCAGATCGTGATCGACTTCAAGGGCATGGTCGACGGCGAGGCATTCGAAGGCGGCACCGCCGAGGATTATCCGCTGGTGCTGGGCTCGAAAAGCTTCATCCCCGGTTTCGAGGAGCAGCTTGTTGGCGCCAAGGCCGGTGACGAGGTCAAGGTCGAGGTGAAGTTCCCCGAGGATTACGGTCACCCCACGCTTGCGGGCAAGGACGCGATCTTTGAAACCACCGTCAAAGCGGTGAAAGCGCCGAAGCCGGCCGAGATTGACGACGAACTGGCCAAGAAATTCGGTGCCGAAAGCCTGGACGCGCTGAAGGGCCAGATCCGCGAGCGGCTGGAAGCCGAGTATAATGGCGCCTCGCGTCAGGTGCTCAAGCGCGCGCTGCTGGACAAGCTGGACGAGTTGGTCAAGTTCGATCTGCCCGAATCGCTGGTCGAGGCCGAGGCGAATCAGATCGCGCATCAACTGTGGCACGAAGAGCACCCGGAAGAGCACGGCCATAACCATGGTGAGATCGAGACGACCGACGAGCACAAGTCGCTGGCCGAGCGTCGCGTTCGCTTGGGCCTGCTTCTGGCTGAAATCGGCCAAAAAGCCGAGATCACCGTTTCCGACCAGGAGATGACCCAGGCGGTGATGCGTCAGGCCCGCCAGTTCCCGGGCCAGGAACGCGCCTTCTTCGAGTTCATCCAGCAGAATCCGCAGGCGCAGCAGCAACTGCGCGCGCCGATCTTCGAAGACAAGGTCGTGGACCATATCGTCGAAGGCGCCAAGGTTGCTGAGAAGACCGTGACCAAGGACGAGCTGGAAAAAGCCATCGAGGCGCTGGATCAGCTCTGATCCGCCACCTCGATCAAAGGATAAGGGCCGTCCCGTCGGGGCGGCCTTTTTCGTTGCGCTGCCCGGATGGGATTGGCCCGGATGGGCCGGTGGAGTGGTTGCGGATGGGTATTTGGGCAACGCAGAAGTCGTGCAGGTGGGATATTGTTGGCGCCACCTGTTTACAGGGAGATCCGGGTTTAGAGGCGATGTATGCGCGGGTTGTGGTCGGCCGGGCCGCCGGGGTCGGGGCCATCCATTGGGTCATGCAGCAACGGATCGTCGTGCAGGTCTGGCATATGGGCGCCGTGGCGGTCGTCGGGATAGGGCGCTTGCGAGCGGCTGGGAGGCTGAGGACGCGTGGGTTTGCGGTCGATAATGTCGCGCACCATGGCTGCAGCATCGCCGAATTCTTGCACGATGGTGCTGGCCTGTCCCGCGACGGTGCGGAAGCCGGTCAAGGCGGCGGTGAATGTGTGCATCACATTTTCCACGGCGTTGGTGAGGCTGGCCGTGTTGGCTTCAACCTCTTGCAGTATGTTTTGGCGTGGGAGGTCCCGGGAGGGGCGAGACGTCGGCTGCGGCTTTGTCTTGGGTGGCGTGGGAGTTTCCGGTTCCTGCTGGCGGGGGGGCGACTGCAGGCTGTGGGGATTGGCGGGCCGGGGCGGCACGGGATCGCGGTTGGGTGAGGGTTCGTCATTGGACACGAGGTCGAGCACATGGCGCACAGCGATCACCGTCCCCGCGGTAAGCGCTGCGGCCGCCAGACCTGTGCCGCCCAGCACCAGCCATTTCGCCCGGCGCGAGGGCCGTGGCCACGGGCGGCCGCCATCGGGCGAGACATCGCCATGCGGCGGGATTCGGCGCGATTCCACTGGCCCCGGAGCGCGGCGATAGTCCTTGGATGCAGGGCGGGGGCCAAAGCGTGTCTGGCTGGTTTCCTCGACGGATGTGGGGGTGACGGGGGGCAGGTCGTCCTGGTGGCGCATTCGGGAAAATCCTTTGGCGAAGGGTCGCTTTACGATTCAACCCCGCAATCCGGCGAATGTTCCGCCAACACGTCGTAGCGGGCAAGGGGTGCTGTCATTTGGTCATGATAAAACGCGCCGGGTTACGGCGCGTTTTCGATGCTTCGATGAAGATGCGATCAGTTCGCGGCTTCGTCGTCGTCGCGGCCGGCCGAACCGATATCGTCGAAAAGCTCGGCGATTTCGAATTCCGCGGCGGCTTCTTCTTCGGCGGCGAGTTCCTGGATCGATTTGCCCGAGGCTTGCAGCTCGGCCTCTTCAGGCGAGCGGGCCACGTTCAGCTTGATCGTCACGTCGACTTCCGGGTGCAGGTGCACACGGACTTCGTGCAGGCCCAGGTCCTTGATCGGGGCGGTCAGGACGACCTGACGGCGTTCGATCGCGAAGCCTTCGGCATTGGCGACATCGGCGGCATCGCGCGGCGTGACCGAACCATAGAGCGCGCCGGCATCCGAAGCAGAGCGGATGATGACGAAGATCTGACCGTCGAGTTTCTCGGCGATCTTTTCGGCGTCGGTGCGGGTTTCGTCGTTGCGCGAGGCGAGTTCCGCCTTGCGGGCCTCAAACGCCTGGATATTGGCGTCCGAAGCGCGCAGCGCCTTGCCTTGCGGCAGCAGGTAGTTGCGCGCGAAACCGTCCTTGACACGCACGACCTCGCCCATCTGGCCCAGTCTGGCCACGCGTTCCAGCAGGATGACTTGCATGATCGTCTCTCCTTACTTCACGGCATAGGGCAGCAGGGCGAGGAAGCGGGCGCGTTTGATGGCGCGCGCGAGTTCGCGCTGCTTCTTGGCCGAGACTGCGGTGATGCGCGAGGGCACGATCTTGCCGCGTTCCGAGATGTAACGCTGCAGCAGACGCGTGTCCTTGTAGTCGATGGCGGGGGCATTGTCGCCCGAGAAGGGGCAGACTTTCCGGCGACGGAAGAAGGGTTTGTTGGCCATTGTTCTGGTTCCTTTCCCTTAGTTCCGGTCGTCGCGGTCACGACGCTCGCGGCGTTCGCCACGATCACCGCGCTCGCGCTCGTCGCGCTTTTGCATCTGAACCGAGGGGCCTTCTTTGTGCTCGTCCACGCGGACGGTCAGCACACGCATGACGTCGTCATGCAGGCGGGCCAGACGCTCCATTTCCTGCACGGCGGCCGAGGGCGCGTCCGAACGCAGGAAGGCGTAGTGGCCCTTGCGGTTCTTGTTGATTTTATAGGCGAGCGTGCGCACGCCCCAGTATTCGTTTTCCAGAACCTTACCGCCGTTGTCGGCGATCACGGTCGAGAAATGTTCGATCAAACCTTCGGCCTGCGTATTCGACAGGTCCTGACGGGCGATCATCACATGCTCGTAAAGCGGCATGTCTGCACCTTATGTTCAGGGCGCACTTCAACGGCGGGACAACCCTTCCGCGCCCCGCCACGAGAGGCTGCACCGGTTTCGCATTTGCGGAAAGGATGCGGCCTTATAGCGGTCATGCCCGAGAGTGCAAGGGAAAACGCCGGAAATCGCTGGATAGTCGCCGCTGCGGCGACACAGTTTCTGCGCTGCGGCGAAACACGAAAATGTCAGGGTATTTGTCGGAAACCTTTGTTGATGCTGGGGCATTTTCTGACAGAACCATTCATTATCTTTTCAATCGGGAGTTCAGCATGAAATCCATCTTTGCCTCTGTCGCCGCATTTACTTTGGTTGGTGCCACCTCTGTGTGGGCCGAGCCGGTGGTCTATGAATTCGACCCTTCGCACAGCCAGGTCGTTTTCGAATATAATCACCTTGGCTTTTCGACCAGCACCGGCATCATCAACGGTGTCACTGGCAAGCTGACGCTGGATGCCGAAAACCCGGCCAATTCCAGCGTCGAGGCGACCATTCCGCTGTCGGGACTTCGCACGGTCTCGGAAGAACTGGACCAGCATCTGTTCGGGCCGGATTTCTTCAACACCGATGCGAGCGACGCGGTCGCGACCTTTACGTCCACCAAGGTCGAACCTGATGACGATGATGAAGCCAAGGTCACGGGCGATCTGACGCTGAACGGCGTGACAAAGCAGGTCGTGCTGGATGTTGATCTGAACCAGCGCGGCGTTCATCCGATGACCGGCAAGGAAGCTGCCGGTTTCGATGCGGAAGCCAAGATCAAGCGGTCCGAGTTCAATCTGGGCAAGTTCGCCCCGGCCATCGCGGACGAGGTCGAGATCAATATTACGATCGAAGCCGTAAAAGCGGACTGAACTGCCAAAGATCACAAGCAAAAGGGGCCCGTCGGGGCCCCTTTCTCGTCTAATGCCGCGCGTTGGCTTACATCGGTGCCGGCAGCGGAGTGGTGGCGGTGCGCACCGGCAGGATCGGATGCACGATCTGCGGTTGCTCGCCAGTCAGCGTGCCGAGGAAGGCGGTGATGTCCTCCGCCTGTTGATCGGTCAGTTCGGTGCCGATCTGTGCCGAGGACATGATCTTGACCGCTTCGGCCAGATTCCAGACCACGCCCGAGTGGAAATAGGGCGCGGTCAGCGCGACGTTGCGCAACGGTGCCGCGCGGAAGACATATTCGTCATCCACGGTTTGGGTTATTTCGAAGCGTCCGGTATCACCTTCAGGCAGCACCTCGGCACCCGGTTTGGCGATCAGGCCGAAGGGATGATAGTCCTGCCCGCCCAAGTTCACACCGTAATGGCAGGCTGTGCAGCCGGTCTCCATGAATGCCTGCAGCCCACGTTTTTCCTGTTCGCTCATCGCCGCGTCGTCACCTGCAAGGAAGCGGTCGAAGGCGCTGTTGGGGGTGATCAGCGTCGCCTCGAACTGCTCGATAGCGGCGGCAAAGTTGTCGAAAGTGACCGGATCGTCCTGACCGGGGAAGGCCGCTTTGAAGGATTCGACATATTCCGGCATCGAATTGATGGTGTTGACCACTTGGTCGGGGGTGTTGCTCATCTCGACGCCGGCCTGAACCGGCCCCTTGGCCTGCTCGGCCAGATCGGGGGCGCGGCCGTCCCAGAACTGTGCGGCGTTGAAGATCGCGTTAAGCATGGTGGGCGCGTTGCGCGGCCCTTTCTGCCAGCCGTGCCCGATCGAGGTCGGCAATCCATCAACGCCACCCAGCCCGACGTTATGGCAGGTCTGGCAGGAAATCAGGCCCGAGGCGGACATGCGCGGATCAAAGAACAATGCCTTGCCCAGTTCGATCTGCTCGGGGGTCAGCAGAACGCCCTCGGGGTTCTCTTCGGTCTGCTTGATCGCGACCATCTTTTCGGGGATCGCCTCGAACACGTCTTGGGCATCCGCGCGCAGGGCGCTGTCGTCGAGGGGCTCGGTCTGTGCCATGGCCGGCAGCGCGGAGAGGGCAAGACTCGTCGCGGTCAGAATGGGGACGAGTTTCATGTTGTGCTTCCTTTGGCTAGGTGGCTGGTCATGCGTTATTCTGCACCGTTCAGTCCGACCGCACTTTGATCTGGGTCAGATGTTTCACCAGGTTCCGCCTTGCTGCCTGTTGGCGCAACGGTTAATGCCATCGAATGTTGCCGGAAGACCGCCTTACCCAGATCGTCGAGCGTTTCGAATATCTCGAGGCGCGGCTGAATGCCGGGCCTTCGGCCGACGAAATCGCCCCCATCAGCCGCGAATATGCCGAACTCAGGCCCGTTGTCGCGCAGATCGCCCATTGGCGCGCCGCACAGGACGGCATCCGTGAAGCCGAGGCCATGCTGGCCGATCCCGAGATGCGCGAACTTGCGCAGGACGAGCTGTTGCGCCTGCGTGCCGCCATGCCCGATCAGGAACAGGCGCTGCGCATCGCCCTGCTGCCGCGTGACGCGGCTGACGCCCGCCCGGCGATTCTGGAAATCCGACCCGGCACCGGCGGCGAAGAGGCGGCGCTTTTCGCCGGCGATTTGCTCAACATGTATCGCCGCTTTGCCGAATCGCAGGGATGGCAGTTCCAGTTGCTGGAACTGGCCGAATCCGATCTTGGCGGCGTGCGCGAGGCCGTGGCGCGAATCGAGGGCGAGGGGGTTTTCGCGCGGCTGAAGTATGAATCCGGTGTTCACCGCGTCCAGCGCGTGCCCGAGACGGAATCGGGCGGGCGCATCCACACCAGCGCCGCCACCGTCGCCGTGCTGCCCGAGGCCGAGGGGGTCGATATCGACATCCCCGCCAGCGATATCCGCATCGACACCATGCGCGCCAGCGGGGCGGGCGGCCAGCACGTCAACACCACCGATTCGGCAGTGCGCATCACCCACCTGCCGACCGGCATCGTGGTGACGAGTTCGGAAAAATCGCAGCACCAGAACCGGGCCAATGCCATGGCGGTGCTGCGCGCGCGGCTTTACGACATGGAACGCACGCGCGCCGATGCCGAACGTGCGGCGGATCGCAAAAGCCAGGTTGGCTCGGGCGACCGGTCCGAACGCATCCGTACCTACAATTTTCCGCAAGGCCGGATGACGGACCATCGTATCGGCCTGACGCTTTATTCGCTGGACCGCATCATGCAGGGTGAGATCGGCGAGATCGCCGATGCGCTGACGGCCCACGACCAGGCCGCGCGTCTGGCCGCACAGGGAGAGTGATCCGATGACCGGGGCCGAGGCGCTGCGTCAGGGTGCCGCACGACTTGCCGCGGCGGGTGTGCCGGGCGCTGCCGATGATGCCCGGCTGCTTTTGGCCCATGCGCTGGAGCTGCCGCGCCACCATCTTGCCGCCGCCTTGGCCGCGCCGCTGCCACCCGAAGCCCTGCGACGTTTCGACGCGGGGCTTGTCGCACGCGCCGCGCGCCAGCCGGTCAGCCAGATCCTTGGCCGCCGCGCATTCTGGAAGCACGATTTTTGCGTGACGCGCGACACGCTCGATCCACGCCCCGAGACGGAAACGCTGGTCGAGGCTGCGCTGGCCGAGCCGTTTTCTTCGGTGCTGGACCTGGGCACCGGGACGGGGGCCATCCTGATCTCGCTGCTGGCGGAACGGCCGGGCGTGCGCGGTACAGGCACTGACATTTCGTCTGCAGCCCTTAAGGTGGCTCAGGAAAATTCAGGCAGAATAGGTGTTTGCGCAGATTTTCTGGAATCTGACTGGTTCAGCTCGGTCCGGGGCCGGTTCGATCTGATCGTGTCGAACCCTCCCTATATTGCGCTGGAAGAGATGGCGCAGCTAAACCCCGAGGTTCGAGAATGGGAGCCGCATCAGGCCCTGACCGACGGCGCTGACGGGCTTTCCGCCTATCGCGTGATCGCCGCCGGCGCGCCTGCGCATCTGCTGCCGGGGGGGCGGTTGATGGTCGAAATCGGCCCCACGCAAGGCGCTGCCGTGGTGTCCCTGATGTGCGCGGCCGGGCTGATCGCCCCTCGGATTCTGCCCGATCTGGATGGGCGGGATCGGGTTGTTACCGCTCGCAAGCCGCTTTGATCCGGCAATGATCCGCGTCTTTTGCGCCTTTTGACGAAATTTTTGCTTGTAAGCGACGCTGTGGCGTGTTTATTCGCTCTTGTGACGGGGGCGCGCCGCCCACGCACGGGTCAATCATACTCAGATAATCCAGATTTTCACTGGTAACGCGGGAAGCGGAAGAATAGCCGTACCTGCGCTGACATCCGCCTTAGGAATGACCCCAACCTCAGCCGGCCTTCGCTGGATATAAACTGACAAACAAGCTGATGAGATCATCCAAATCCCGTTCGCGTAACAAGTCGAACCGACAGCGTTCGCTGGGCAATATCGTTAACCGCGTCTTCGACTCCTCGGGACCCGAGGGCAAGGTGCGCGGCACGCCCCAGCAGATCATCGAAAAATATCTCACGCTCGCCCGTGACGCCCAGCTTTCCAACGACCGGGTGGCCGAGCAGAGCTTTCTTCAACACGCCGAACACTACACCCGGCTTTTGGGCGAGGCGCAGCGCGAGCAGGCCGAGCGTCAAAGCCACCAGCAGCCTAACCGTGACGAAGATGGTCAGGACGGCAACGGCCAGTTTTCCGCTACTGAAAACGGTGGCCAGAACGGCCAGAATGGCCAGCGCCCTGAACGTCATGACCGTCAGGACCGGCGCGATGATCGCCGTGACGAACGTCGCGATGATCGCCGCGAAGAGCGTCAGCCCGCCCCCCGTACCGAGGAGCGCGCTGAACCTGCCCCCGCCGCGCCTGTCGCAGCCGGCCTGCCGCCGGTAATCGCCCGGGACGAGGATGCTGCTGGCCCGATTGAGACCCCTGAAAGCACCGCCGTTGTGCCCGAGGCGCCAGTTGAACCTGCCGCCGCCGCTCCGGAAGCGCCGGCTGTCGCTGAGCCTGCCCCGGCGCCTCGCCGCCGTAGCAGCCGCACGACGACCGCGACCACGGCAGCCCCGCGCAGCCGCAAAAAACCCGTCGAGGAAGGTGCAAGCGCACCTGCCGCGAAAAAGACCGGCCGGGGACAGGGTGCCAAAGCCGCAGGAACGCAGCCGGAAAACGCTTCTGGCGAGTGAATGTCAGCGCGGCGCGGCGGCCAGTCCCCGCGCCAGCGCGCAAAACTGCTCCAGCCCGATCTCTTCGGCCCGCGCGGTGGGGGCGATTCCGGCCTGAATCAGCAGCGTCTCGATCTCGGGGTGCAACCCTTTCAGCGAGGCGCGCAGCATCTTGCGGCGTTGATTGAACCCCGCCGCCACGACCCGGTTCAGCACGGCTGGATCGGCCGGATAGCGTGGACCGGGGAGTGCGGTCAGATGCACCACCGACGAATGCACCTTGGGCGCGGGCACGAAAGCCTCGGGGGGCAGGGTCATGACGATCCGCGCGTCGGTGCGCCATTGCGACAGCACCGCAAGCCGGCCATAGGCCTTGCCGCCCGGCTGCGCCACGATCCGCTCGGCCACCTCTTTCTGAAACATCAGCGTCAGCGACTGCCAAAAGGGCGGCCATGCGGGCGGCGTCAGCCAGCGGATCAGCAACTCGGTGCCGACGTTATAGGGCAGGTTCGCGACGATGCGGATCGGCGGCGTCAGATGCGCCAGAGGATCGATTTCCAGCGCATCGCCGTGGATGACCTCCAGCCGTCCCGGATAAGCGGCGCTGATCTCGGCCAGGGCTGGCAGGGCGCGGGCGTCTTTTTCGATGGCCAGCACATGCCGCGCGCCCTCTGCCAGCAGGCCGCGGGTCAAGCCACCGGGACCCGGGCCAACCTCGATCACATCGCATCCCGTCAGATCGCCCGCTGCACGGGCAATCTTGGCGGTCAGGTTCAGATCCAACAGGAAGTTCTGGCCCAGTTGTTTCTTGGCGCGCAGATCATGCCGCGCGATCACCTCGCGCAGCGGCGGCAGCCCGTCGATTGCGCTCATCGCCGGCCCGCCATCTCATGGGCCATGCGCAACGCCGCGATGACGCTGGCTGCATCGGCCACGCCCTCGCCCGCGATGTCAAAGGCGGTGCCGTGATCGGGCGAGGTGCGCACGAAAGGCAGGCCCAGCGTCACATTAACCCCGCCTGCGAAATCCAGCGTCTTGATCGGAATCAGCGCCTGATCGTGATAGGCGCAAAGCGCTGCGTCATAGCGGGCTCGTGCTGCCGGATGGAACATGGTGTCCGCCGGCAGCGGCCCGCGCAGATCGAAACCGTCCCGCTGCAACCGCTCGATCAGCTTGGCCATCCAGCTCGCTTCTTCGTCGCCCATCACGCCGTTTTCGCCGGCATGGGGATTCAGCCCGGCTACAGCCAGCCGAGGCCGGGTGATGCCGAAATCACGCCGCATGGCGGCATCGGTGATGCGGATCGCCTGCTCCAGCAATGCCGGCGTCAGTGCCAGAGGCACCTCGGCCAACGGAATGTGGATCGTTACCGGCACCACCCGACAGGGCGGTTCGACCGAGGTCGAGGCCAACATCATCACCACTGGCACATCGCCCGCCAGATGCGCCAGATATTCGGTATGCCCCGGAAAGCGGAAACCGGCGCCGCGCTTCAGCGCCTCTTTATTGATCGGCAAAGTGCAGATGCCGCCGGCTGCGCCCGACATGGCCAGATCGACGGCGCGGGCGATCACCTCGATCACTGCCGGCGCATTGGCAGGATCGGGGCGTCCCGGCGTCGCGGGTGCAGGAAAATCATGCCGCAGCACTGCCAGAACGCCGTCCGCCACCGGCTCATCTGGCGTAGTAACCTCGGTCCAGGCCGTGTCCGGGGGCAAGTGACGCGGATCGCCCAGAAAGACGAAAGGCACGGCCGAGGCTAACGCCTTGGGCGCCAGTTCCGGTCCAATGCCCGCAGGTTCTCCGCAGGTCAGGATGATGGGCCGCCCAACTTCAGTCATCTTCTTCGTTGTTCCAAATACCCTCTGGGGGTCCGGGGGGCGAAGCGCCCCTGGCGCATCGCCTCAGAATTACGGCCGCCGGATGATCGCATTGGCCCGCAACTCGGCCAGATAGTTGTCGGCCGCTTGCCCGACCTTGCGGCTGAAGATCTGGTTACGCATCTCTTCACGATCGGGCACCGCGTTGGGATCCGGGGCGGTCGCCTCTTCCCCCTCGGCGGTCACCGCGACCGGCGGTTTCTGGGCTGTGCCTGCCAGCAGCGCTGGCTGGCGGCTGCAAAGCATCAGCAGGTCGGCCGTGCCGCCCAGGTTGATGACCGAGGTTTCGTTGTCGTCCAGCGATGCCAGCCGGATGGCGTCGCCGGCTGGGATCTGGCTTTGCGACAGGGTCTGGCGCTGGATCTGCTCGGGTGGCAAACCGCGCGCATGGACGAAAAGATCGGCGCAGGTGTCGGAAAGTGCCGCGATCCGGTTGGCGTCGGCGGTGCTGGCCAGGCGAAAGCGGACATAGTCCAGTACCTGTTCCTTTGCACCGGGCCGCAGCGAGCCACGGGTGTCGCGCAGGAAAAACAGCACCACCGCGCCCTCCACGCTCAGCGGCTGGCTGATCTGGCCGGCGCTCATCGACAGGATGATAGGTCGCAGCGAGGGCGGCAGGTTCTCCAGCGGCATCCAGGGCAGTCGCCCGCTGTCCTCGGCCGAAGGTGTCGCCGAATAGCGCCGCGCCGCCGCTGCGAAATCGGCTTCGGAGCGCACGCTCTGCACCAGCGATTCCGCCAGCCCCATGGCCTGCGCCTCCTGACCGGGAGGGGCGGGGATGATCAGCTCGGACAGCGCGATATGGGTGATGCGTGGCGTCTCGATCACGCGCTGCAATTCCTGATCGACCTCGGCATCGCTGACACGGACCTGCGGCACGATGCGCTGGCGCAGGACCTCGCGCCACACAACGCCGGCGGCGATGAAGTCGCGGAATGTCTGCTGTTCGACCCCGGCCTGAGACAGCGCGCGCACGAATTCCTCGACGCCCAGATTGGCGCGACCGGCGAATTCGGCCAAGCCGGCGTCGATCTGTGCGTCACTGGCAGTGATGCCCATCTGGTCAGCGGTAAAGATGCGCAACCGGTCGTCGATTAGCGCCTGTTCGGCCGAGGCGCGGTCGCCGTCGGGTGCGCGCAGGATCTGCAGAAAGCGGATGCGCTGCTCCAGCTCGTAACGGGTGACGGCCGAATCGTTGACATAGACCAACGGCTGGAACGGATTGCCCTGCGCAAAAGCCGGGGCAACCCCGCTTCCCGCCAGCATTGCGGCCATGGCCGCCCCCAGAAGAATTCGCCGCATCAGCTCCCTCGCCGCATGGTTTTGCCGGACATTAGCGCAGGCAGGCGCGGCGCGCCACCGTTCCCGGACCAGCCTTTTGCTGGCCAAAGCCGCCCAGCCGGATGCCCAGGTCGAAGCGGGTGTCCGGCCGCACCTCGCCCAGCGATGTAAAGCGTCGCTCGATCGACATTTCCACGGTCACGCATTCGTTGCGGAACTCCAACCCCAACTGCGCCTTTTGCGCGCGATCAGCGGTGAAATCATAGCGCGTTTCGGTCGTAGCCCACCAGCCGCTTGCGATCTGCCACCCCCCCGCCATGGTCAGTTCCGAGACATCCTGCTCGCGGCTCTCGCTTTCGTCCGAATCGAGCCATAGATAACCGGCCGATACCTGCAGGTCCGGGCGGAACCAGCCCAACCGCAGTTCGTTGCGGCTGATCGAGAAACTGTCGTCGAACAATGCCCGGTTGGCGATGGCCAGCCCGTTCGCGCCCGAGTAATGCGCCGCCAGCAGCCAGTCCGACCGCTTGCCGCCCAAGGGGCCGCTGTCCTGAAATGCCGGGTCGGCATTGCTGCGCAGCACACGCCCGGCAGTCAGGCCGATGGACCAGCCAGCCGGATCGATCCGTGTCCAGCCGATGCCCAGATTCGCCCGCAAGCCTGATTCGCGCGCGTCCCTGCCGGGAAAACGGTTCAGTGCGAACAGATTGCCCTCGTCGAATTCGATCAACTGGCTGTCTTCGTTGGGGACGTCGTCCTCCGCGTCATGCTTGGGCGACCAGATCAACTGCGCCACCGGTTCGATGATATGGGTGACACCGCCCGAATGGCGGGCCAGCGGCCAGCGCAGTTCGGCCCCCAGCACCGGATCGGCGCGCAGCACCCAATCCTCGAAATCGCTGTCCTGATTGATGCGATAGAAATCGGCGTTCACCTGCGTATCGATGGCGCCCACCAAACCGCCGGGCAGGATCTCGCTGCGCTGCCAGCCCAGCATGACCGAGCCGCGCGCCATGTCCCGGCCCAGCCGATCCTCGCTGGATGAGCGGCGGTGGGCGTGCAGCGACCATTCCATGCTGGCGATTCCGCCAAGCCGGTTGGGTGTCCAGCGCCGCTTCCACAGCGCATCGGCGACGACCGAGGGCGCAAACCCTGCGGGTTCGTCGTTACGCAAGGATTCGTAGTTGCCAAGCCGCGCCATGACCATGCGGTCCCGACGCACGCGGTCCAGCGTCAGCCCGCTCCACAGCCGGTCGGCCTGCGAGATATCGTAATCCAGCAGATAGGCGCGGTTGCTGGCCATCTGGATCTGCAGGCCCAGCATATAGCCGCGCGGCAGTTCGAACCGCGCGCCGCCGAACAGATAGCCGCGGGTCCGACCTTGCTCGATATCGTCGCGGCTGATCGCGCCATTCCATTCCATCGCGCCGTTGCTGAAGGCCTGACGATAGCGCAGTTCCAGCGTCCGGGTGCGCGAGGCGGCGACATAGGGTGTCAGCGTGATGTCGGCATGATCGCCCAGCGTCACGAAATAGGGCAGCTTGATGCCGAACCCCAACCCCGAGGTGGTGCGGAACTGCGGACGCAAAAAGCCCGTCATGCGCTCGACCGTGGGATCGGGCGCGGTCAGTCGGGGCAGGGTGGCGATGGGCATGCCAAGCGCGCGGAACTGCGGGCGGTCGAAATGCAGCTTGTTGGTGCGGGCGTCATGGGTGATCGAGCGGGCGCGGATTTCCCACAGCGGGATCGGGTCCTCGGCACAGATCTGGCAGCTTGAGGCGACAACATTGTCCAGCCGCGTGACTGCGCCGTTTTCGCTGCGGCGCATTTCGCGTGCGGCCATCTGCATCTCGCGTGCCAGCACCAGTCGGGCGCCGTGCAGGATGCCGTCCTGCATGTTCGGGTCCAACTGCGCGCTGTCGGCGATCAGGATGGTTTCATTTTGGGTGCCGGTGCGCGAGGGTTCGGTCAGGTGGATCGGCCCTTCGATCACCGCCGCGCCGGTCTGGTTGTCGTAAACCACGCGCGAGGCGATCAGGCGGGCGCCGCGATACCAGATCACCACCCCGCCCGAGGCGACCAGCCGGTTATCCCCGCCCAGCGTGACCTGATCGGCCAAAAGCGTGGCCGGGCTGCCCTCGGCCGGCGCGCCGCTGCCGTTGATCTGCACCGCGCCGGGCCGGCTGGCCAGGCTGGGGGCGTGCGATGCCTCGGTGCCATCGGCAAAACGGGCATTGCCATCGGGCCTTTCGGTCGGGGCGAGCGCCGGGCCGGCCGGACCCTGCACCACGTCTTCGGGCTGGTCATAGACCGGCAGGGTCTGGCCGTCCGGTGTCAGGCTTTGACCCAGTGCCATGCTAGGCAGCAAGGCCGCCAGCAGCGCGGCACGCGCCGCCTTTGCGGCCGCTCGTTTGTTGTGCCTGCGCGCCATCAACCGTCCTCCAGCCGCAAGAGCGCCCCAAGGGCAAAGAGCAGCGCGACGATGGGCGGCGCCCAACCGGCCAAAGCCGGCGGGATGCCGCCATTGTCGCCCAGCACCTGCGCAAGGTTGCGCAAAAAGAACAGCCCGATGCCACAGCCGAACGCACCCAGCACCAGCAGCCCCATCCGGCGCCCGCGCATATGGCGCATGGTGAACACCGCCGCGATGGCGATCATGGCCGCCATCAGCAGTGGGCGCGCCAGTTCCATATGGAACCAGACCTTATGCCGCTGGGCGGAAAAACCCGCGCGCTCCAATCCTTGGATAAAGGCGGGCAATTGCCAGACCGGAATCGCCTCGGGCCGGCCGAAACTGTCGCGGATGCGGGCCGCGGTCAGGTCGGTCGGCAATTCCAGCCGCGGCGCGGTGCGGGCCATCGCCTCGGGGTTGGGCTGGGTCAGCGGCCATTCCTTGGTGTCGGTCAGCTCCCACGCGCCTTCGGTCAGGCGTGCGCGGGCCGCGTCGATGCGCCGGGTTGGTCCGGTTTCGGGCGAAAAGACCATGAAGGTCGCATCGTAAAGCGTGGTGGCGTCGGGGCTGGCGCGATTGGCGCGGATCACCACCTGACCCGAAGTCTCGTCACCGTTTTCGTCCCGTGTCGGCAACGCCTGACGCAGCCAGACCGCGTCATCGCCGACACTGACGGTTTGGCTGCTGCCGGTTTTCATCTGCGCGACTGCGTCGTCATAGCGTTTCGTTGTCGCCGCGACGATCGGGTTCAGCACCGCGACCGCCAGTATGCCGGCCAGCGCCGCCGTGACCGCTGGGGCGGCAAGCACCCGGATGCCCGATCGTCCCGAGGCGCGGATCGCCACCAGCTCGGAACTGCGCGACAGGTTCAGAAACAGCGCGATTCCCGCCAGCACGGTAATCAGCGGCAGGATGGAGTAAAAGCTTGCGGTGATGTTCAGCAGTGACAACGCAGCCGCGCCGGTAAGGCCGATGTTCTGGTCCGAGAACCGTCGGATCTGCTCGACAATGTCGATCAGGAACAGGATGGCGCCGAAGATCGCGGCGATCATCAGCAGCATGCGCAGGAAACGCCGGGCGACGTAAAAGGAAAGGATCATGCCGCGCCCCCTTTCGCCGTTCCCGTCCCCGTGTCCGTGGTTGCCTTGTTGCGGGGGCCGCGCGGCTTGGTGGCCAGCCACAATACCGCCAGACAGATCGCCGCCCCCACCATGGGCGAGACATAGATCAACGGCCAGCGCGAGGCGTTGCTGGCGACCTGATTCTCGGCCGCGGTGCTAAGGAATTGCACGACGATCAGTGCGATCACGGCCCAGACCACCTGCCGCCAGACGCCAAAACGGCTGAACCCGCCCAAAAGCAGCATGCCGAACCCCAGCAGGGCTGCGACCGGTGCCTGAAAGGGTTTGGCCAAGCGCTCATGCGCCTCGGCCAGGGCGCGGTCGGCGGTGGCGCCGGTCGCCTCCAGCAGTTCGGCATCGGGTTGCAGCAGGCGCAACGTCGAATAGGCGCGCAGGTCGCGCTTGCGGCTTTCGCCCGCGTCGATAAGCGTGCCGAGGTCATAGGCCAGTTCGGAAAACCGCGTCACCGACAGGCTTTGCCGGCCTTCGGAATGGCGCAGGTTCTGCACCATGCCCTGCATCATCACCAGACGCGGGCCTTCGTCGGTCCTGACCAACAGCGCCTCGGTCGCGGTATAGATGTTTTGGTTGTCCGGGTCGCGGGCATCCTCGAGAAAGAAATCCATCAGCCGCCCGTCCGCCGCTATGTCGCGGATGTAAAGCGTCACGCCGGACACGGGATACTGGAACGCACCCGCGCGCAGGAATTGCGCCGTGACGTTCTGGGCGATTTCGGCCTGCCGGTCGGCCAGCCGGCCGCGCGCCATGGGCACGACGGCATGAACCAGCAGTGCGACCATCAGTCCCACCAGCACGCCAAAGACCAGCACCGGCCGCGCCAGCCGCCAAGGCGACATGCCGGTCGCCTGCATCGCCACCAGTTCGGATTCCGAGGACAGCCGGTTGGTGCCATAGGCGCTGGCGGCGAAAGCCGCGATGGGCAGCACGACCGAGATCACCAAGGGCAGCGTCAGCGCAGTGAATTCCAGCACCACCAGCGCCGTCTGCCCGTCCGAGATAAGCTGCTCGAACAGCGACACGGCGCGGTTGATCCAATAGACCGAGACCAGCACCAGCGCAAAGAACCCGAACAGGGTCATGAACTGCGACAGGATATAGCGATCGATGCGGGGCATTGGGGCTTTCGCGGGGCTCGGATATCGACTGATTAGCTGCTGTGCGGGCATTGGGAAAGCCCCGGCTCTGGTCAACCGGCGCGGGCGTGACTAGTTTCCGCCATGACAGGACAACGCGAAGGGGCAGGAGCATGACTCATCCAGTCGAAATTTCCTTTACGGCGACGGATGTCGCGGGACTGGCCGAAAGGCCCGGCCGCGTCGCGATCCTGGTGCCAAAGGCCGGGCGGTTGCCGGCCGGTCTGCCGCGTCCGACGCGTGAGGCGCTGACCCGCGCCCTCGCCTCGGATGCGTGGAAGGCGGTCAAGCCGGGCAAGGCGCTGGAACTGGCCTTTCCCGCCGGGCTGAAGGCCGAGGCGCTGCAACTGGTGCTGCTGCCTGCAGATGCAGATGTCACGGCGGCCCGGACCGCGGGCGCCAGCATCGGTGCGAAGCTGGGCAAGGCGCAGACGCTGGTATTGGCCGGGAATCACCCGCGCGCCGCCGAAGTCGCGCTTGGGCTGGCGCTGCGGGCCTATGATTTCTCGGCCTATAAGACGAAGAAATCCGAAAACGGCACGGCCGTCGAAAACGAGGCGCCGACCGAACCCGCCGCCAGCACCAGCCACACCGGGGCGCCCGAGGATGCGCGACTGTCGGATGCGGCCGGCACTGTAGAGGCGGGGCAGGATGCGCCCCCGGGCGCCACGCCACGGGGGCGCGTGACCTTCATGCACCAGAACCCCGAGACGCTGGCGCGTGCGGCGGCGGATGGCGCTGCGCTGGCCGAGGGCGTGTTCTTTGCCCGCGATCTGGTGAACGAGCCGGCGAACGTGCTGACCACCAGCGATTTTGCCGACCGCCTGCTGGCCATGCGCGAACTGGGTCTTGAGGTCGAGGTTCTGGAACAGGACGAACTGGCCAAGCTGGGGATGCGCGCGCTTCTGGCCGTGGGGCAGGGCTCGGAGAGCCCATCCAAGGTGGTCGTCATGCGCTGGAACGGCGGAGGCGACGCCGCCCCGCTGGCGCTGATCGGCAAGGGCGTCGTCTTCGACACCGGCGGCATCTCGATCAAACCCGCAGCCGGCATGGAGGAAATGACCATGGACATGGGCGGCGCGGGCGTTGTCGCCGGTGTCATGCGTGCTTTGGCTTTGCGCCGGGCGCGGGCCAATGTCGTGGGGCTGGTCGGTCTGGTCGAGAACATGCCCGACGGCAAGGCGCAGCGGCCCGGCGATATCGTGCGCTCGATGAAAGGCGACACGATTGAGGTCATCAACACCGATGCCGAAGGCCGGCTCGTGCTGGCCGATGTGCTTTGGTATGCGCAGGACCGCTTCAAGCCCGCGGCCATGGTCGATCTGGCGACGCTTACCGGCGCCGTCATTATCGCACTGGGGCACGAGAATGCCGGGGTGTTCTCGAACGACGACGCCTTCGCCACGGCGGTTCTGGATGCTGCGAAGGCCGAGGGCGAGGGCGCCTGGCGCCTGCCGCTGGGGCCGGGATACGACAAGCTGATCGATTCGCGACTGGCCGATATCAAGAACACCGGCGGACGTGCGGCGGGCTCGATCACCGCGGCGCAGTTCCTGCAGCGGTTCGTGCGTGACAACACGCCTTGGGTGCATTTGGATATCGCCGGGGTGGCCCTGCCGCCCTCGGAGACCCGGCTGGCGCCCAAAGGGGCATCTGGCTGGGGCGTGATGACGCTGGACCGGCTGGTGCGCGACCGTTTCGAGACGAGGGGCTGATGGGTTCGGCCCTGTTCTATCACCTGACCCGTTCAGGTCCGGTGCAGCTTTTGCCGATGCTGATCGGCAAAAGTTTGCAGGCGGGTTGGCGGGTCGAGCTGCGGGGCAGGGACCGGGCGCGGCAAGTGGCTTTGGACGAGCGGCTTTGGCTGGGCGAAGGATTCCTGCCACACGGTTTGGCCGGGGGCGCGCATGATGCGCGCCAACCCGTGCTGCTGACCGTCGAGGGACAGGCGGTGGGGAATACCGCGCGCTGCCTGATCGCGCTGGAAGGCGCCGAGGTTTCGGGGGCCGAATGCATGGCGCTGGAGCGTGCCTGCATCGTCTTTGACGGCAATGATCCGGAGGCGCTGGAGCGCGCCCGGATGCAATGGCGCGCGTTGAAGGCCGCGGGTGTGGCGGCGGAATACTGGTCCGAGGCCGGCGGGCGCTGGGAGCGCAAGCAGTAGCAGCGCGGGGCCGCGTATTGGGGGCTCTGCCCCCGCCTGTTGCGCGCCCCTTGACGGGGCGCGCAACACGCTCCCCCGGGATATTTCCACACGAAAGAAATGAATCAGCGTTCAAGAATGAGGCGGTTGCCCTCGATGCTGACACGGGCGAAGCGCGACAGGTAGGACATGCCCATCAGCGACTGGTCCAGATCGGCGCGCAGCACCACCGCCGGAACCCGGGTGTCGCGGATATCGCCGATGACCACGGAGTCGAGCAGGACGGTGGCGGTTTCAACGATGCCGTTCGCCGTGCGAGCCTGACCGGCAAAGACGAGTTCGTCGGGGTTGATGCCGACGCGGGCGGCGTCGCGCGGCCCTAGGGCGATGGTGGTTGCGCCGGTGTCGATGACGAAGCGCACCGGTGTCCCGTTCACCTGAGCCGTCAGGTGGTAATGGCCGTCATTCCCGATTGGCACCTCGATCCGGCCGCCCTCGAGCATGCGCGCCTGGGGCGAGATCGCGCCTCGGATATCGTCCCAGAGCCCGGCCAGCGCCACGGCCCCCAGGAAGATCAATCCCCAGGCCGCCGCCTGCCGCAGCGTTTGCCCCGGTCGCACCCGAAATTCCACCACCAGGAAGCCGCCGACCGCGATCAGCAGCAGCACCAGATAGGCGACGCGTCCGAATTCTTCGCTCATCCAACCAATCCCGATCCCTTGAGCCCGTCGAAGACGAACTGGATCGACAGCGCTGCCAACAGCATACCGAAAAGGCGCGTCACCACCATGGTGCCGGTGCGACCCAGCAGATTGGCGATCGGTCGGGCCATGGCGAAAAGCACGGCCGCGATCCCCAGCACAGTCAGCATGACCAGATGGATCATCAGCGTATGGGTCGGGCCCGGATCCTGCCCGACCAGCAGGATCATCGAGGCCAGCGCCCCCGGACCCGCCAGAAGCGGCGTGGCCAGCGGAAAGACCGATGGGTCGTCGTCCTCGTCGCGCGCCTGCTGTCCTTCGCGCCGCTCGGTGCGGCGTTCGAAGAGCATGTCGAGCGCGGTCAGGAACAAAAGCAGCCCGCCTGCGACGCGGAAGGCGGACAGCGAGATGCCGATGCCTGTCAGGATTGCCTCGCCTGCAAGGCCGAACAAGGTCATCAGCACTGCCGCGATGGCCAGTGCCCGCCAGCCGATTCGCCGGGTTCGCTGCGGCGACATGCCGCGTGTCAGCGCGATGAACAGCGGTACAAGCCCTACCGGGTCGATCACGACGAACAGCGTGACGAAGGCGCTGATGATCTGAGTGCTTTCCATTGCCTTCAGTATTGCGTGGAAATCTGGCGCGGGGAAGCGCGGCGGCGTGTCAAACGGTGTAATCACGCGTTTGGGGGTTTCGAACGTGGCGTTCCCGACCTATATCGGGACGGATAGATGCACCGCAAGGCCCGGGGGGCCTGCCACGGAGGTAAACAGATGCACGCACCTTCACCCATGGCGCTATTGCTTATCGCAATCGTCGTTCTGGTTCTTTTCGGTCGCGGCAAGGTCTCGTCCCTGATGGGCGAGGTCGGCAAGGGAATCACTGCCTTCAAGAAAGGCGTAAAGGAGGGTGCCGAGGATATCGACACCGCCGCCCGCAGCGAGACCAAGGAACTTGAGACGCTGAGCACCGCTGACGATATCGACCGCGCCCGCGCCGAAATCGCGGCCGAACGTGCCAAGCTGGAAGCCGAGCGCACCCGCGCCGCGACCGATGGCGCGCTGCGTGACGTGACGCCGACCGACACGACCAAGCTCTGATCCGCCGGCCCCAAGGTCATGTTCGATATCGGCTGGAGTGAGCTACTGCTGATCGGAGTCGTGGCGTTGATCGTCATCGGCCCCGAGGACCTGCCCAAGCTGTTTCACACGCTGGGTCGGGTCACTGCGCGTGCCCGGTCAATGGCGCGTGAATTCAGCGGCGCCATGGAGGATGCGGCGAAGGCCTCGGGACTTGATGATGCGGCCAAGACGCTCAAGGACGTGAACGCGCTGACTTCCAAGCGTGCGTTGGGCCTTGATGCGCTGGAGCGCGCGACCGAACGTTTCGAGAAATGGGATCCGCTGAATCCCAAGGACGAAGCCGGTCGCAAGGCCCCCGTATCCGATCCCTCGGCCCCCTTGCCGCCCGAACCCGTGGCAAATGGCGGCGATGCGTCCGAAGCCCTCCCCCCCGCGCCGGGCGTCGCTGCCCCGCCGGCCCCAGAAGAGGCCGAGCCGCTCGACACCGCCGAGGGCCGCCGCCGGCTGCATGCCGTGCGCCGCTCGGACCGCGCTTGACAAGACTGACAGGAAAGGTCGTTCCGTGGCGATGAAATCTGCCAAGCCGGAAGATATCGACGAAAGCTCTGCCCCGCTGATCGAACATCTGGCCGAGTTGCGCACGCGACTGATTTGGTCCGTGCTGGCCTTTGTCGTGGCGATGGTGGCCTGCTATTTCATCTGGAATCCGATCTTCGATTTCCTGACCCAGCCGATCTGCAATGCGCTGGAAAAGCGCGGCCAGACCTGTGGGCTGATCCTGCTGAAATTGCAGGAGGGGTTCTTTGTCGCCATGCGCATTGCCTTTTTCGGTGGCTTCGTGCTGGCCTTTCCGGTCGTGGGCTATCAACTGTGGCGTTTCGTTGCACCGGGGCTTTACCGCAGTGAAAAGAACGCCTTGCTGCCGTTCCTGATCGCGTCGCCGGTAATGTTCCTGATCGGCGCGGCCTTCGCCTATTACATCATTCTGCCTTGGGCCTTTGACTTTTTCCTGGGCTTTCAGCAAGGGCCGTTGGCGCTGCCCGACGATCCGACCTTGGCGGCACAGGCGGTGGCGCAAGCAGGGGGGGACGCCGTTCCGCCTGCCACGGCGGCTCAGCCTTGGGCCGGCATCGTCTTCCAAGGCTCGGTCGAGGAATACCTGCGGCTGACCACCAAGTTCATTCTGGCCTTTGGCCTGTCCTTCCAGTTGCCGGTGGCCTTGACGCTGATGGGCAAGGCCGGGCTGGTGTCCTCCGAGGGGCTGGCCAGTGTTCGGCGCTATGCCGTCGTGGTGATTCTGGTGCTGGCCGCCATGATCACGCCCCCGGACGTGATCAGCCAGGTCGTGTTGTTTTCGGTGATCTACGGGCTTTACGAGGTGTCGATTTTCCTCGTGCGCCGGATCGAGAAGAAACGAGAACTGGAAGAACAGGAAGCCGATGTCTGAAGAAGCCTTGCTGCGTATCGCCGCGGCGCTGGAACGGATGTCTCCGGCCCCCGCGCCCGAGCCGACATTTGCCGAGGCGACCGCCTATGTCTGGCAACCCGACCCTGACCGGCTGGAGCCAGTCGAAGAGGTCAACCGCGTCGATCTGGTGCAACTGATCGGCATCGACCGGGCGCGCGACACGTTGCTGGCGAATACGTTGCAATTCGCGCGCGGCCATGCGGCGAACAACGCGCTGCTTTGGGGTTCGCGCGGGATGGGCAAAAGCTCGTTGGTCAAGGCGGTGCACGCCGAGGCCGTGCGTCAGGGCCTGCCATTGGTTCTGGTCGAGATCGCGCGAGAGGATCTGGGCTCGGTCGGGCGGTTGCTGGCGATTTTGGGTCGCGCTGCGGATCGCCGTTTCGTGCTGTTTTCCGACGACCTGTCCTTCAGTCACGACGATACGCAATATAAATCGCTCAAGGCGGTGCTGGACGGCGGCATCTCGGGCCGGCCCGCCAATGTGATTCTATATGCCACCTCGAACCGGCGCCACCTGATGCCGCGCGACATGATCGACAACGAGCGTTCGACCGCCATCCATCCCGGCGAGGCAGTCGAGGAAAAGGTTTCGCTGTCGGATCGTTTCGGGTTGTGGCTGGGCTTTCACCCCTGTTCGCAGGACGAATATCTGGCCATGGCGCGCGGTTATTGCGACGCTTATGACTTGCAGATCCCGGAAGAGCAGTTGCGCGCCGAAGCCATCGAATGGCAGGCGACGCGGGGTTCGCGCTCGGGCCGGGTGGCGTGGCAGTTCTTTACCGATCTGGCTGGACGCAACGGCATCTCTGTCTGACGAGAGCCGGGCTTTTATTCACATAAAGCGGCGGCGGGTAAGATGCCCTTTTCCGGGGTGCGTGACTGTGAAAGACGCGCGGCATCCGCCTTGGTCCCGAAGGGGTATAGGCAGGTATTTTTTGCCTATGGCAGGCGCGGCGGTAGTTTGCACGACCAAGGTTTTCCCGGCGCGTCAAAAACTTTGGCAAAGCTGCTTTCGGCCCCTTGACGCCCCCCGCCACGCACCGTAAATCGCACGCACCCGTGGCGGAGTAGCTCAGCTGGTTAGAGCAGAGGAATCATAATCCTTGTGTCGGGGGTTCAAATCCCTCCTCCGCTACCATTTCCTCCCTAAAACCCACGCCGCCTTGAGGGCGGATTGGCCAGTTCTGCGGCGAGGCCATCCCAACATGGCCAGACGATTTTCCACACGCTGTCACAAGATGACCTAGTGGCCACCTTGGCGCGGGACGAACCGCCTGCTTGGCCACCGGCCCCTTTTCTCCAGTGTGACCGTATGATTGCTCCCGATTTTCGGGAACTCCGTGCGTTGGGCTGTAACCGGGGCCCCGATACTCACTACCAACGTTCGCGACAGTTATAAAAGGAGCAAAATGCTGTCGGGTTCCCGCATGGCGTTGATCCGCCCGCGATCCGCGCGGGCAATGCCTGCCTTCTGCGGTTTAAAACGGTGCTGGCTGCGCATGGGAAGGTTGCGGGAAAGCGGTAGATGAGATCGCCGAAACCCTAAATATCTGTAAATGACGATAGAATTTATCGTGAAAAAATGGACCGGCTATGTTATCTTTATCTTGCTGCGCGGATATCGCGTCGCCCGATGGAGGAACTGCTATGACCAGCAAGCCTAGCATGCGCGAAGTGAGGCGGGCCGTGTTCGATGAGCGCCAGAAGCTCAAAGGGGCGGCCGATGTATTGGACGACAGGACAGAAGTCGAAGACCTGCCCTTGGCGGCAGCTTCGCACAGGGTCCAGTCTTGGGAGCAGCGATACGACGCCCTTGGCAGGTAGCGACCAGATCCGGCGGCGGGGGGAACCTCGCCGCTTTTCAGAGTGCAGGAAAGCAACAAGAAATGTTCGCGGATCGGCAACGATAGCCGCGAAACCACTTCACTAAACCGATGGCTGGTCTTCTGCCGCGCGAGCGACGATGGTAGAGCCGCAAAACTCTCGTAGATTGGTGAAGACGTAGAATGAACACTCAGCACGGTAGGCGTGGCTCTGCCTGGAACCTTCGGGGCGCCATGTTCATGATCCTGGCAATGGGCTGCTTTGCCATGGAGGATGCGCTGCTAAAGTACGCGGCGACCAGTCTGCCGGTGGGGCAGGTGCTTGTGTCATTCGGCCTGTTTGGCGTGCTGGTTTTCTCGGCGCTTGCCCTGCATGCCGGTGAACCCCCGGTTTCCAAGGCCATGGTATCGCCGGTGATGCTGTCGCGTTCGGCGTTCGAGGTGACGGGCCGGCTGTTTTTCATGCTGGCCATCGCGCTTACGCCCCTTTCAACGGCTTCGGCGATACTTCAGGCCGCGCCGCTGGTCGTGATTGCCGGGGCGGGCATCTTTTTCGGCGAAAAGGTAAGCCTTCGCCGCTGGATTTCCGTGCTGGTGGGCTTTGCGGGCGTCGTGATGATCCTGCGTCCGGGCGCCGAGGGTTTTGGCATCCTGTCGCTGCTTGCCGTCATTGCGACGCTGGGTTTTGCGGGCCGGGATCTGGCGACCCGAGCTGCCCCGCACACGATGTCTTACCGTCAGCTTGGCGTTTTGGGGTTCCTGATGCTCATTGTCTCGGGGTTGATCGCATTGCCGTTCGGCTCGGGCCCTGAATGGCCGCGGGTCGAGGTGGCCTTGGGTCTGCTGGCCGGTTCTGCGGCGGGGGTCGTTGCCTATACTGCGCTTACCATTGCCATGCGCACTGGCGAAATCGCTGCGGTGACGCCGTTCAGATATACGCGGCTGGTCTTTGCAATGATCGCGGGAATCGTGCTGTTTCACGAGCGTCCCGATCTTTGGACCATCCTAGGTTCGGTGATCGTGATTTCCTCTGGCCTGTTCGCGCTGATGCCCTCCCGGGCGCTTGGGCTGGCCCGGGCCGCCGATCCTGTGGGAACGGGGGCGGGGCAGTTTCGGCCATAGCCCACGCCGGATATGCGGCGCAGGCTGCTTGTTGTCCGCCCTCTAGGCCCAAAGCGCCCAGAGCGCGAAAAGCGGCGCATCCTTGGTCGCCCGCATGGCGTGGACCGAGTTTGGCGCGACGAAGAAACTGCCGCCCACGCCGGGCTCGAACCAGTCCGAGCCGTTTCTGCGGAACTGGCCGGGCGAGAGCACCAGATAGGTTTCCTCGGGCGCATGTTGATGATCGGGATAGCGCGTGCCGGGCGCCAGCAGGCTGATGCCCAGCCAGAGGTCGCGACGCTCTTCGAGACCGCCGGGACCCAGCAGCATGGCGTTGGCGTGGTTGTCCGCAAAACCCTCGCTGGCTGTGGAGTCGCCTGTGCGGGTCCGCCAGCGCAGCAGCGGCGACAGCGTGCGGAAGGCCGCGAACAGTGCGGCCAGGTCGGATGCGTCGGGTTCGCGTGCCAGTGCCCGGTCCAGCCAGTTGCAAACCGGCAGGCTGGCCGGAGTCGCCCCGGGGTTGCCGACCGTCCGGCTGGCCTCGGTGATGCGGGCCAACGAGGCGGGCGAGTCGCCGTCGTGGGCGCGGGCCTGCATCGCAGGCAGGGCCACATCAAGCAGATGTTGCAAAGTTTCGGGGCGAGTCATGGCATCTCCTCGGGGTTACAGGTCCTTTACCAGCCGCAACGCATCATAGATGGCGGCATGGGTATTGCGGGCGGCAACCGCGTCGCCGATGCGAAACAGGCGAAAGCGCCCGCTTGGGTTCTTGTGAATCCCCTGCGCTTCGCCTGCGATCAGGGCGTCATAGTCCACCTCGCCCAGATTGGACGATTGCGGTTTGAGTGTGAAGTAAAGCTCGTCCAGCGGTCTGGTGCCATGGTTGACGACAACCTGATCGACGATGCGTTCGCGGGTAAAATCGCCGTAATCGCTGCCAAGGGTGGCGCGCAAGTGGTTGCCGTCGCGCGCCACCGCCATCAGCCTCCAGGTCACGGTAAAGGTCGTGTCGCGCTTTTGCAGGTTGCGCATATAGGGCACAAGATTCATCGCCATGACCTCGGGCGAAAAGCTGCGGTCGGGGGTCACGATCTCGACCGCCGCGCCGCTGGCCGAAATCAGGTCGGCTGCTTGTAAGGCTGCATGGTCGCCGGCATCGTCGAAGATCAGCACGTTGCGGCCCGGCTTCACATCACCCGACAGGATGTCCCAGGCCGAGCAGACAAGGTCGTTGCCCTGTGCCAGCACCTCGACATGGGGCAGGCCGCCCGTGGCGATGATGACATCGTCGGGATTGGTGGCCAACACGTCCTCGGGTTCGGCATAGCTGTTGAAGTTGAAACTCACGCCCCGCTTTTCGCACTGAGCCATACGCCATGCGATGATCGAGATCATCTCGCGCCGCCGCTCGTCCAGCGCGGTCAGGCGGATCTGGCCGCCCGGAGCATCCGCCGCCTCGAATACGGTGACCTCATGGCCGCGTTCGGCGGCGACGCGGGCGGCCTCCATACCGGCAGGGCCTGCGCCGACGATGGTGATGCGCTTTTTCGCGGGCGCGGCGGGAATGGTATGGGGCATGGTCTGCTCGCGCCCCGTCGCCGCGTTATGCAGGCAAAAGGCAAGGCCGCCCTGATAGATGCGGTCAAGGCAATAGTTCGCGCCGACGCAGGGGCGGATGTCATCCTCGCGTCCCTCGATCACCTTGCGCACCAGATGCGGGTCGGCCATATGCGCCCGCGTCATGCCGACCATGTCCAAAAGCCCCGAGGCGATGGCATGGCGCGCGGTGGGCACGTCCGGGATCTTGGCCGCGTGGAAGGTGGGGAAATTCGTCGCCTTGCGGATCTGGCCGGCAAACTCCAGATGCGGGGCGTTGCGCATACCTTGCACCGGGATCACGTCGGTCAGCCCGGCGTCGGTGTCGATATGGCCGCGCACCACGTTCAGGAAATCCACCAGCCCGCTGTCCTTGAGCATGCGCGAGACCTGCAGGCCCTCATCCGCCATCATGCCGCCGGGTTGCATCTGGTCGCCGGTATAGCGCAGGCCGGTGATGAATTCGGGCCCGCAGCGATCACGGA
This sequence comes from Paracoccus methylovorus, assembly GCF_016919705.1. NCBI lineage: Bacteria > Pseudomonadati > Pseudomonadota > Alphaproteobacteria > Rhodobacterales > Paracoccaceae > Paracoccus > Paracoccus methylovorus. The sequence continues at coordinate 1,516,421 of NZ_CP070368.1, read as the reverse complement.
TGGCTTTCAGCACCTGAAAGGTAAAGCGCAGGCGGTTTTCAAGGTTGCCACCATAGGGCGCGTCAAGGTCGTTGGTCAGCGGCGACCAGAACTGTTCCAGCAGATGGCCGTAGGCTTCAAGCTCGATCCCGTCGACGCCGGCTGCCTTCATCCGCTCGGCCGCATCGGCGAAATCGCTGGTGATGCGGGCCATGTCCCAGTCTTCCATCCGCTTGGGAAAGGCGCGGTGCGCGGCCTCGCGTTCGTGGCTTGGCGCGACCACCGGCAGCCAGTCCGCCTTGTCCCAGCGCGTGCGCCGGCCCAGATGCGTCAACTGGATCATTACCGCCGCGCCATGGTCGTGGCATTCGTCGACCAGTTGCTTCATCCAGCCGACGACCTCATCTTTCCATGCCAGGATATTGTTGAAGACCGGGGGGCTGTCGCGCGACACCGCCGCCGATCCCGCCGTCATGGTCAGCGCCACGCCCGCCTTGGCGCGTTCGACATGATAGGCGCGGTAGCGCTCTTTCGGCATGCCGTCCTCGGGGTAGGCGGGCTCATGACTGGTGATCATGATCCGGTTGCGAAGTGTCAGGTGCTTCAACTGATAGGGCTGCAAAAGAGGATCGTTCGACATGGATCTGCCTGTGACGGTGGAGTCGCTACTATATGAAAGTAAGGAATGTTCACTTGTGTCAATAAAAAAAACACCAATGATCCTTTGATATGCATCCATGAACAATTAAGTTGAGCCGAATCGGGCCTGTGGTTAATCATGGAGGCATGGATAACAATGTTGCCCCCGAAACCGGCTGGCGCGGATCTCGTGAGGGATGGCTGGAGGCCGGCTATAAGGCGCTGATCGACAGCGGTGTCGATGCGGTGAAAATTCAGCCGCTTGCCAAGCAGTTGAACCTGTCGCGCACAAGCTTTTACTGGTTTTTCGGAGATCGCGAGGCGCTGCTTAACGCGCTTTTGGAAGGGTGGGAGGCGCGGACGACCCAGCCGCTGGTCGCCGCGACCCGCCAATATGCCGAGACCCAGACCGAGGCGATGCTGAACGTCCTGACCTGCTTGCTGTCGGATGCCTTCGATTCCCGGCTGGAATTCGCGGTCCGCAGTTGGGCCTTGCAGGACCGTAAGGTCGCCGAGCGGATCGAGGTGGCGGATGCAGCGCGGCTGCAAGCGCTGGTCGAGATGCTGGTGGCCTGGGGTCATGACCCCGCCGTGGCGGATGTCCGGGCACGGACGGTCTATCTGGTGCAGATCGGCTATATCTCGATGCAGGCCCGAGAGGATATTCCAACCCGGCTGGAGCGCATCCCGACCTATGTCGAGATCTATACCGGTCAGAGCCCGGAGCCGCGCGAGATCGCCCGTTTCAATGCCCGCTTCATCCCCGTCACCGGGGCCCCGGCAGGGGGGCAGGTGGCATGAGGGTCGGGATCATCGGCGCGAACGGATGGCTGGGGGCGATTCTGGGCAGGCGGTTGCTGGACAGCGGTGTCGTGACCCCGGATCGGTTGGCGGTGCTGACCCGGGACGCGCGTTCCCAGCCGCTCTATTCAGGATATGCTGGGGTGACATGGGCGCGCGACGCTGACGATATTGTCGCAAGATGTGACGTTATTGTCGTATCGGTGCGCCCGCACGACTGGGAAGATGTCATATTGGCGGCCCCCGGCCGCCTGCTGATTTCCTTTATGGCAGGCATCACATTGTCCGATCTCGCCCAGACAGGAGCCCGTTGCGCCCGCGCCATGCCGAACGCGGCGGCCGAGCTGGGGAAATCCTATACGCCATGGATTGGCGACGGGCTGGTCACGGCCGGAGATGCGGCCACGCTTGAAAACGTCCTGTCGGTTCTTGGCAGCGTCGAGCGATTGCATGACGAGGCGCATCTGGAGCTTATGGCGGCGGTTCCCGGCTCGGGCTCGGCCTATCCTGCGCTGATGGCGCAAGCCATGCTGGACTGGCTGACCCAGGCCGGGGTTGCGCCCGAAACCGCCTGCCGCGCCGTCGAGGGCGTGATCTGCAATGCCGCGCAGCTTCTTGAGGGGCGCATAGCCCAAGCGTGTCAGGTGCTACATGATTATCGTGATTATCGTGGGATGACTGCCGCCGGTCTTGATGCTGCGGATGCGGCGGGTTTCTCATCCTCGATGCGAATTGCCTTGGACGCGGCGGTCGAACGCGGCCGCATGCTGAGGCGACAACCGGCAGGAGGAACTTCCTGACCCAAACAGGCGCCCAACCTCACGCGACGGGACGGGCTGCCACCACCAATGTTCGCGACAGGGAAACAAAACATGAAAAAATCATTACTTCTTGGCACCGCATTCGCTTTGCCCTTCATGGCATTGGCTGGAAGCGCGTCGGCGGATTGCGGCAACCTGACCATTGCCAGCATGAACTGGCAAAGCGCCGAGGTTCTGGCCAATCTGGACCAGTTCATCCTGAATCAGGGCTATGGCTGCAGCGCCGAGATCATCGTCGGCGACACCGTGCCCAGCATCACCTCGCTGGTGGAAAAGGGTCAGCCCGAAGTTGTGCCCGAGGCTTGGGTCGACCTGATGCCCGAGATCGTCGATGCCGGGCTGAAGGATGAAAAGATCGTCTCGCTCAGCCGCTCGCTGACGGATGGCGGCCAGCAGGGCTGGTTCATCCCACGCTATATGCTGGATGAACATCCGAACCTGAACAAGATCGAGGAAATCCTGGCCCATCCCGAATTGTTCCCCGCCCCTGAGGATTCGTCCAAAGGCGCGGTATACAACGGACCGCAGGGCTGGGGTGGCACGGTCGTGACCACGCAGCTTGCAAAAGGCTTTGATATCGAGGGGCATGGCTTCACGCTGGTCGATACCGGCTCGGCCGCGGGCCTTGATGGTTCGATCTCTCGCGCTTACGAGCAAAAAGCCCCGTGGCTGGGCTTTTATTGGGAGCCGACCTCGCTTCTGGGCAAGTATGACATGGTCGCGGTGGATTTCGGCGTGCCGCTTGATGTCGAGGAATGGAAACGCTGCACCTCGGTCGCGGATTGCTCGGACCCCAAGCCGAACGCCTTTCCGGTCGACAACGTCTTTACGCTGGTGTCCAAGAAATTCGCGGATGAGGCCGATGCCGGCGTCATCGAATATCTGTCGAAACGCAGCTGGAGCAACGATACGGTCAACAAGCTCATGGCCTGGATGACCGACAATCAGGCCACCGGCGAAGACGGGGCGCGTGAGTTCCTGCGCAACAACGAAGAGATGTGGACCCAGTGGGTCACGCCCGAGGCGGCGGAACGCATCAAGGCCGCGCTGTAAGCGCAGCCTGTCCGGCGGGCGGGCGGCTCTTGCTGCCTGCCCCTATCTTTCCGAACCAGCGCGGACGAGATCACCATGACATGGTTAACCTCCTTTCCCCAGCTAAATGACGGCTATCTTCGCGACCTCAAGAAGGTCATCGACGAAGGCTTTCGAAACTTCACCCGAAGCTACGGCGACATGATCGAGGGCTTTTTCAGTCCGCTGCAGAGTTTCCTGATCTGGTCCGAAAGACTGCTGACCAATACGCCATGGCCGATCATCCTGCTGGTCGTCGCTGTTCTGGCGTGGGGCGCCAGCCGCAGCCTGCGGATCGTCATCGGCAGCGTGGTGACGCTGGTGCTGATCGGTCTGTTCGGCATGTGGGACGACACGATGAAGACGGTGTCGATGATCTTTGCCGCGACGCTGATTTCCATCGCCGTCGGGCTGCCGCTGGGCATTCTGATGGCGCGGTCGCGCCGGGTGCAGTCGATCCTGAACCCGGTGCTGGACGTCATGCAGACCATGCCCAGCTTTGTCTATCTGATCCCGGTGGTCATGCTTCTGGGCATCGGTCGTGTGCCGGGGCTGATCGCCGTGGTGATCTACGCCATCCCGCCGATGATCCGCCTGACCAATCTGGGCATCCGGCAAGTCGATCCCGAGGTGCTGGAGGCTGCGGACGCCTTTGGCTCATCCACATGGCAAAAGCTTGTGAAGGCCGAGCTGCCGTTGGCCTTGCCGACGATCATGGCGGGGATCAACCAGACGATCATGATGGCGCTGGCCATGGTGGTGATCGCCTCGATGATCGGGGTGCAGGGGCTGGGTCAGCCGGTGCTGAAGGCGATCTCGAACCAGTATTTCACGCTTGGCGTGTTCAACGGCTTTGCCATCGTCGGTATCGCCATCCTGTTCGACCGCATCAGTCAGGCATGGGGCAAGCGGCTGCAAAAGCATCGCGAGGTAAGCCATGGCTGATCCAATCGGTATCGAGATCCGCAATCTTTACAAGATTTTCGGCCCATATCCCGCCAAGCATGTCGAGGCGGTCCGGGCCGGCATGACCAAGGCGGAACTGCAGGCGCGTCACCATCATGTGCTGGGCTTGCGCGACATCAACATCTCGATCGCGCCGGGAAGCATCCAGGTCATCATGGGGCTGTCCGGGTCGGGCAAATCGACGCTGATCCGCCACATCAACCGCCTGATCGAGCCGACCGCCGGCGAAATCATTATCGAGGGGCAGAATGTCGTGGAGATGTCGCCCGAGGCCCTGCGCGAGTTTCGCCGCCACAGGACCGCGATGGTGTTCCAGAAATTCGCCCTGCTGCCGCATCGCACCGTTCTGGACAATGCCGCCTACGGGCTTGAGGTGCAGGGCCTTTCCGAGGCCGAGCGCTATCGCACCGCCATGCGCTGGATCGAGCGGGTGGGGCTTCTGGGCTATGAGAAAAGCTATCCCAGCCAGCTTTCGGGAGGCATGCAGCAGCGGGTGGGGCTGGCGCGCGCGCTGGTCAACGACGCGCCGATCCTGTTGATGGACGAGGCCTATTCGGCGCTGGACCCGCTGATCCGCTATGACATGCAGACGGTGCTGCTGGATCTTCAGAACGAGGTGAAGAAGACCATCGTCTTCATCACCCACGATCTTGACGAGGCCCTGCGCATCGGTGACCGGATCGCGCTTTTGCGCGACGGCGATGTGATCCAGCAGGGCTCGGCGCAAGATATCGTGTTGCGTCCGGCCGACGACTATGTGGCGAATTTCGTTCAGCATGTGGACCGGGGCCGTGTGCTGAAGGTCGGCACGATCATGGCCACGGCCAGTGCGTCCCTGCCGGTCCCGGATGTCGCCATCGACCCCGAGGCCAGTATTGCCGAGGCGCTGAAGCGCATGGCCGAGGGCAAGGTTCAGGCGCTGCGTGTCGAAAACGAGGGTGGCGAGGTGATCGGCCACCTGCCGTTCCAGACCGCGATCAACGCCTATACCGGCCGCAGCGAGATTGCCGCCGAATAGGCGGTGTCTTGACGCCCTGCCGCAACGGAATTCGCGGCAGGGCGCCGTTCCGGGCTAACATCGCGCAGCGATGCAGCAAAGGGGATGGGTGATGCATCTTGATCCGACGGCCGATCTGGAAACGCATGAGGTGATGAACCAGCCCGAAAGCCCCGGCGACCGCGACCTGTGGCGCGACGATCCGGCGCTGCGGGCGATCATGCAGGCGGGTGGTGCGCAAACCGAAGCGCTGGCCGGCTATGGAGCGTTGCTGGGCCGGGCGGAAATGCGTCAGGCCGCGCGTGATGCAAACCGCCACTCGCCCGAACTGGATTTGTTCGACAGCGGTGGCAGGCGGCTGGATGAGCTGCGCTTTCACCCCGCCTACCATCGTTTCATGCGCGATTCGATCGGTGCCGGCTATCATTCGGTCGCGTGGGAGGGCGGGCAGGCCGGTCATCTGACCCATGCCGCGATGGTCTATCTGGCCAGTCAGGTCGAGCCGGGGCATTGCTGCCCGCTGACCATGACCTATGCCTCGGTTCCTGTCGTTTCCGCGGCCGAAGACTTGCCCGGGGACTGGCGCGGAGCGCTGTTGTCGCGGCGCTATGATCCGTCCGTGCTTCCGCTGGCCGGCAAGACGGGTGCGACGCTGGGCATGGCGATGACGGAAAAACAGGGCGGTTCGGACGTGCGCGCCAATACGACGCGGGCAGAACCGGACGGCACGGCATGGCGGCTGACCGGGCATAAATGGTTCTGCTCGGCGCCGATGTCGGACGGCTTTCTGACGCTGGCGCAGACCGGGCGCGGGCTGACCTGTTTTCTGGTGCCGCGCTGGCTGGACAAGGACCGCAACGCGATCCGCATCCTGCGGCTCAAGGACAAGCTCGGCAACCGCTCGAACGGCTCGGCCGAGATCGAGTATCACCGCGCCCTGGCGTGGCGCATCGGCGGCGAGGGCGACGGTATCCGAACCATCCTCCAGATGGTGCATCACACCCGGCTCGATACCGCCATGGCTCCGGTGGGGTTGATGCGGGCCGCGCTACGCGAGGCGCATCACTGGACCGCCCATCGCAGGGTCTTTCAGCGCCGGCTGATCGACCAGCCCCTGATGCGCGCGGTGCTGGCCGATCTGGTGCTGGACTGGCACGGCAGTCTGGCGTTGGGCCTGCATGTGTCGGCAAGCTTTGACGGCACCGGGGAAGATGATCGCGCCTTTGCCCGCATCGGCGTGGCGCTGGCGAAATACATGGCCAACAAGCTGTGCCCGATGGTCGTGGCCGAGGCGATGGAGGTACTGGGCGGCATGGGCTATGTCGAGGATACGCCGCTGCCGCTGCTGTACCGAGAGGCGCCGCTGAACGGCATCTGGGAGGGCTCGGGCAATGTGATCTGCCTTGATGCGCTGCGGACGTTGGCGCGCGATCCTCTGGCGGCTGAAATGCTGGCGGTGCGGCTGGATGCGGCGGCGGGGCTGGACCCGGCCTATGACGCCGCGCTGACCGCGCATCGCAGCCGCTGGGGCAGCGCGGTCCCCGAGGCCGAGGCGCGCTGGTTCGTCGAACGCAGCGCCCTGCTGCTGACCGCCGCCGTGCTGCTGACCCAAGGCGATGCCGATCTGGCGGGGGCCTTTGTCCAGACCCGTCTTGGCCTTGATCGGGGCCGCACCCCCGGCACCATTTCCGCGCCGCTGGCCGGGCGCATCCTGTCGCGCGGCTTTCCGGTGCTGGATGGCTAAGGCGTTTTCGGATCAGCGCGACAGATAGAAGTCGGCGGTGCTGGCGACCCGGATCTCCATCTCGGGTCCGGCGCCGGCCATTACGTCCAGTTCGGCATAGGCGGCAAGATCCAGCCCACTTTCCTGCGCAATGGCGCGGACCGGAACCTGGCTGTCGCGAAAATCCCCAAAGACGAAACGGCCACCGGCCGGCCGGGGCAGGTAATCCATCTGCGACCGGCGATAGCCTATCGTCGTCAGCGCCCCGGTCCCTGCATGGACAAAAGCCAGTATCTTCCAGAAGGCGGTCGGAATCCGGCGGTTGTAATAGACCGGATCATCGGGCGAAAGGATGGGGCCGGTGATGACCGTCACTTTCAGATTGGCGCGATCGGTATTGTCGAGGACATAGTCCTCGAGCGCCAGCCAGATGCCGGCATTGAAACCCTGACGCTGCGGGGCGGCATTGGTGATGTGGAACGTGTCGGCGTCGGCACGCTGCGCGATCTCTGGCGGGCCCCAGTTCGGGTCTTTGCGCCGGGTCATGTGACCGCGACTGAACAGGCCCTGATGGTCGTGGCCGTAACCTTCGTTCAGGTTCTGCAAGCCGGTATTGATCCGCGGATCGCGCCGCCAGATGTCGCTGCGTGGCACGCTGTGATCGGAACGGCTGCCGTCGATATTGCACGCGCTGCAAAGCGGCAGGGCGCGCGACTGCGCCATACGGACCGAGAAATGGGTATAGCGAAGCTCGCTGTCGTCGCGGCTCTGTTGCCGGGCCTCGGGGGTCAGGTGGACCAGATCATCCGCCCAGCGGCCCGGACCGGGCAATGGCAGGGGATGAGACTGCAAAACGAAACCCGGGTCATAGCCCGGGCGGTCGTCATAGCTTTCCAGCGGTAAAATTGCATTTGTAACCCGCAGCGCGTCAAGCCCGGCAGACGGGCCGAAGCCGCGCGGCATCAGCGTAGCTGTGCCTTGTGCGGGGGATTAAGGGCAAAGATCTTTTCCTGCGCCAACTGCCAATGCGCAAGTTCGCCCAGATATTTGCGCACGTCGTTCAGGCTGCCCTTGACCCGGATCGTGCCGGGCACGACCTCTTCGGCGCGCAGCGGCCTGAGTTGGTCCAGCACCTCGGCCGTTTCCTCGCGGCTGGGGTCGCGGTCATCGGCATAGACGAGAACGCAGCTTAGGGGTCTCTTGTATTGCGTCTTCATGGTCTTCACCTCTGGGCCTTACCTTTGGTCGATCAGGCCGGCGCCTTCGTATTCGTGGCCGAAACCTATCGGAACCGCATGGCTGTTCGCCAACTTGATAATGTCGTCGGAGCGCTGTTGGTTGCGTTCCGCCGAAAGAACTTCGGGGTTTCGGGACAGCAGCCGCGCCACCAGCCCGGCCACGGCGGGACAAGCCATCGAGGTGCCGTCCATTACCCCCTTCGAGGTCCTGTTCACCCAAGATATAATACCGACACCCGGTCCTATAAAGTCCACTTCCGGTCCGATATTGCTGAATCTGGCAAAAAAGCGATCCTTTATGGGGGCGGGGTCGTCCGCGACGTTGCGGCCGGTGATTGCGCCCTTTGGCCAGCTATCCAGCAAGCCACCCGCCGATACCGCCACCACCACCCCTGAACGCGCCGGATATGAGACGGGCGACATATAGTCATTGCCAGCAGCCGCAACGCAGACCACGCCCAAGGCGCGGGCGCGCCGCACCTCGCGCGAGATCGCGATCGGCTCGGACGACTGTCCAAGGCTCAGGTTGATGATGTCGCAGCCGTCCTCGACCGCCTGACGGATGGCGCGGGCGATGGCGAATTCGCTGGCCCCGCCATCGCCCTTTTCAAAGACGCGATAGGAATGCAGCGCGACCTGTGGCGCGATGCGGGCCACGATGCCCGCGACATGGGTGCCATGGCCGGTGCCATTGTCGAACCATTCGTCGGCGGGTTCGGTTCCGGTGGTGTTCAGCCCACGTTCAAGGTTCAACCCCTTGGCGGGATCGACGCCGGTATCGACGACAGCGACCCTGACGCCACGCCCGTCGGTCTTTTTTGCCGGGGCCAGCATCTGCGCAAGCCCGTCGCTGAAATCCTCGGCAACAGGGACCAGCGACAGGGTCAGTTCGGTCAGGCCCTCGGCGGCGACGGGGATATCCTCGGTCCCGCCGGGCCAGTATCCGGCCAGCGGCTGGCAGATCACCGCGTCGATGCGGGTTTGTCGGGCGGGCAGGGGGGTGCGGAACCGCCCGTCCTTATCCGTCACCGCATCCGAGATGCCAAAGCCGCGCCGGCTGTCCAGCACCACCACGACCGAGGCCCCGGCGACCGGCTTGCCGCTGAGCGCGTCGACGCAGCGCAATTCAAGCTCTTTGGCCGAGCGAAAGGCTGCCGGATTGGCCTGCTTGCGAATGATATTGATCTGGCCATAGCGCAGGGGATAAAGCCGCAGTTCGGGCCGCACGCGCAGTCCGGGATAGGCGCGCTGCAATTCGCGCGCCTGCTGTGGCGTCATACGAACCAGCGACGCCTCGTTCTCGCCGATGGAATCAAGCAACCTGATCCGCCCAACCTCGGTATCCAGCATCCTCAGGGGTGGCCGGGCCGCCGGTTCCGACCCTTGGCAGGCGCCCCGCGCCATGCTGTCCGCGGGCTTTGCCCCCGAGGGGCGGAAAAGCCGGTGATGCATGGCGCGAAACAGCCGGAAGCTGGTCGTTTCCATGCTGTCGTTGAAGACGTTGTCGTCAGGGACGATCACATAGCGGGCGGTCTTTCGGGACATGCGCATCTGCTCCTTCCTGCAATCACAAGGCTACACCTTTGATGCAATTTCGCCAGATACGGTTTCCAGCCGGGCAGAGTTTGCGCTGCCCGGCGCCGATCAGCCGCATTTCGAATGGCCGCAAGAGGGGCAGGTCATGCAGCCCTCGATCATCCGCATGCCGTATTGGCCGCAAGAGGGGCAGGCGGGGCCGCGCGGGCGTTCGCCCACCGCCATTACCTCGGCCTGGGGATCGGTTTTCAGCCCCATGCCCTCACCCGAAAGCGAGCCGGTGGCGATCATGTGACGCTCGATCACCCCGCCGATGGCCGCGAGAATCGAGGGGACATAGCGGCCCTCGATCCACGCGCCGCCGCGCGGGTCGAAAACCGCCTTCAGTTCCTCGACCACAAAGGACACGTCGCCGCCACGACGGAACACCGCCGAGATCATGCGCGTCAGCGCCACGGTCCAGGCGAAATGCTCCATGTTCTTCGAGTTGATGAAGACCTCGAAGGGGCGGCGGTGGTCGGCCTGCACGATGTCGTTGATGGTGATATAGATCGCGTGCTCGCTGCCAGGGAATTTCAGCTTGTAGGTCGCGCCCTCCAATGCCGCTGGACGGTCCAGCGGCTCGGTCAGATAGACCACATCGGCGCCCTTGTCGGCCTGCGGCGCGGCGTCGGTCTTTTCGCTGACCGACAGGACCGAGCCGGTCACGTCATTGGGGCGATAGGTGGTGCAGCCCTTGCAGCCCTTATCCCAGGCGGCCAGATAGACGTCCTTGAACTCTTCAAAGCCGATGTCCTCGGGGCAGTTGATGGTCTTGGAGATCGAGCTGTCCACCCATTCCTGTGCCGCCGCCTGCATGGCGACATGGTCCATCGGCGCCAGCGTCTGGGCGTTGACGAAATAATCCGGCAGGGGGGCGTCGCCTTTCAGGTCGCGCCACATCTGCACGGCGTAATCGACGACCTCTTCCTCGGTGCGCGATCCGTCCTTTTGCAGCACCTTGCGGGTATAGGCATAGGCAAAGACCGGCTCGATGCCCGAACTGACGTTGCCGGCGTAAAGCGAGATCGTGCCGGTCGGCGCGATCGAGGTCAGCAGCGCATTGCGGATGCCGTGCTGGGCCACCGCCTCGCGCACGTCCGCATCCATCCGGCGCATAAAGCCCGAATTCAGGTATTTCTTCGCGTCAAACAGCGGGAAAGCGCCCTTTTCCCGTGCCAGATCGACCGAGGCCAGATAGGCCGAGCGCGCGATGGCCTTCATCCAGATACGGGTCTGTTCGACAGCATCAGCCGCGCCATAACGCAGGCCCAGCATCAACAGCGCATCGGCAAGACCGGTGACGCCCAGCCCGATGCGGCGCTTGGCCTGCGCCTCGTCCGCCTGCTGCGGCAGCGGGAATTTCGAGGCATCGACCACGTTGTCCATCATGCGCACGGCGGTGCGGACCAACTCGTCCAGGGCGTCCGCGTTCAGCCGCGCCTCGGCGGTAAAGGGTGCCTCGACCAGCCGGGCAAGGTTGACCGACCCCAGCAGGCAAGCGCCATAGGGCGGCAGAGGCTGTTCGCCGCAAGGGTTGGTGGCGGCGATGGTTTCCGCATAAGACAGGTTGTTTTGCTGGTTGATGCGGTCGATGAAGATCACGCCCGGCTCGGCATAGTCATAGGTCGCGCGCATGATACGGTTCCACAGATCGCGCGCCTGCACGGTGTGATAGACCTTGCCGCCGAATTCCAGATCCCACGAGGTATCGGCCTTGACTGCCTCCATGAAGGCATCCGTCACCAGCACCGACAGGTTGAACATGCGCAGACGGGCGCTGTCCTGCTTGGCCTGGATGAAGGCCTCGATATCGGGGTGGTCGCAGCGCATGGTGGCCATCATCGCCCCGCGGCGCGAGCCCGCCGACATGATGGTGCGGCACATGGCGTCCCAGACATCCATGAACGACAACGGTCCCGAGGCGTCGGCGGCGACGCCCTTTACCTCGGCCCCACGCGGGCGGATGGTGCTGAAGTCATAGCCGATGCCGCCGCCCTGCTGCATGGTCAGCGCGGCCTCTTTCAGCATGTCGAAGATGCCGCCCATGCTGTCGGGAATGGTGCCCATGACGAAGCAGTTGAACAGCGTCACCTCGCGCCCGGTGCCGGCGCCGGCCAGAATGCGGCCGGCGGGCAGAAACTTGAAATCCTCAAGCGCGGCATAAAAGCGGTCTTCCCACAGCGTCGGATCCTTTTCGACGCGGGCAAGATCGCGGGCGATGCGGCGCCAGCTATCCTCGACCGACAGGTCGATGGACTGGCCGTCGCTGTCCTTGAGCCGGTATTTCATGTCCCAGATCTGTTCGGCGATAGGAGCAGAGAATCGGCTCATGGCGGAGGTCCTTGGCAAGAGGTCGAAAATTGGCGAACGGGTCTTATACAGCCGCGAACGCCGGGTTCCAGTCGGAAAGATGGAGAAGACTGAATATAGGCGAATCGCGCGACAATTTCCAGATCTTGCGCCTTTTAAGGCGCCGCGCGCAACCTATTGGGATTGCAACTCGTCGATTACCCGTTGCCACAGGTCGGCGGACTGGGCGCCCGAGGCCACATGGGTGTCGGCGATGATGAAGGTGGGGACCGAGTTCACGCCCCGCTGTCTTGCATGCAGCTCGCGCGCGTTGACGGTGTCCACATCGGCATCCGAGGCAAGCAGGCGGCGGATCACCTTGCCGTCCATGCCGGCCCCCTCGGCGATGGCTACCAGCACGTCGGGATTCGAGATATTCTGGCCCTCGCGCCAATGGGCACGCATGAGGGCGGACATGACCGGGCTTTGCGCGCCCTCGATCCCGGCCCAATGCATCAGGCGGTGCGCGTCCAGCGTATTGGGCATCCGCTCGATCAGCGATGGGTTTATCCACAACCCCAGCCGCTCGCTGGCCTCCATCACCGGCTTCATTGCGGCGATGATGCCTTTTTCGTCGGTGAACTTCATCTTCATATAGGCGACGTAGTCCATTCCGGCCCGTGGCATCTGCGGGTCCAGCCGAAAGGGCTGCCAGGTGATGGCAAAGGGATGATCGGGGCGGCTTTCCAACGCTCGGTCAAGTTCGGCCTTGCCGATCAGGCACCAGGGGCAAACGGGGTCGGCAAAGATATCGAGGCGGATCTGCTGGGTCATGTCCGGTCCTTGCGATGGGCCTCGCGCAGGGCGCGGCGGTTGATCTTGCCCGTAGGCGTGCGGGGCAGGGCGGGCAGGTGGATATATGCGCGCGGCTGCTTATAGCGTGCAAGGCCGTTCTCGGCAGCGGTGCGCAGATCGCGCTCGTCCGCGCTGCCGGTCCAGAAGGCGGCGATGATGCTGCTGCCGGGGCCGACCGGCAGTTCGGCCGCTGCGACCTCGCCGATGTCGGGGGTTTGGGCCAGCACGTCCTCGACCTCTGCCGGAGCGACGCGAAAGCCGCCGGCGTTCATCATGTCGTCGGCGCGGCCAAGCGTGCAGACCGCGCCCGCATCGGTGATCCGGGCAAGATCGCCGGTTACGAACCAGTCGCCCACGAAGCGCGCGGCGGTGTCGCGAGGCTGGTCGAGATAGCCAAGAAACAGTCCGGGATCCGAGCGGTGGACGGCAAGGGTTCCAGGCGTGCCGGGCGGCAGTTCGCGCCCTTCGTCGTCAAGGATAGCGATGCGGCGGCCGGGTTGGGCGAAGCCCGCCGCACCCTCGGGGGCCGGGCGGGCGGGGCTGCCCGAGATGAAGGTCGAGCATTCCGACATGCCCATCGCCTCATGCAGGTCGGTGCCGGTGCGTTCCTGCCATGCGCGGCGCAGGCCGGGGTCAAGCCGCTCTCCGGCGGTCAAGCCATGGCGCAAGTCGCGCCAGGGTTTCCAATCGGCGCGCAACATGCGGCGAAAGACGCCCGGGGCTGCGGCAAGGATGCTGGCGCCGTTGCGGCTGGCGACCAGCGGGATCTGCTCGGGCGCGACGCTAGCGGCAGGGATCAGGGCGCTGGCGCCGAGGGTCCAGGGGTCCATGAGGCCGGTGCCGAGGGTAAAGGTCCAGTTGAACGCGCCTGCGTGCATCAACCGGTCCTGCGGGGTCAGCCCGTACCAGCCCTGAAACATCATCTGCCGGGCCAGAATGGCGCGATGCGCATGGCAAACCGCGCGCGGCTGGCCGGATGTGCCCGAGGTAAAGACGATATAGGCCAGATCGTCGGGGTCGTGTTGGGCGAATTCGGCCGGCGGCAGGGTTGCGAATTCGGCAAGCCTTGCGGCAGGCAGAACCGGCGCGGGATGGTCGGGCAGGGCAAGGCCGTGGTCGGCGATCACCATGGCGGGGTGGATCGTGGCGGCGATCCGGGTGACCTCGGGCGTGGTCAGCATGGCCGAAGTCGGGACCGGGACGATTCCAGCGGCGATGGCGCCGAGATAGGTGACGGGAAAGCCGGGGGTGTTTCCCAGACGCATCAGCAGCCGGTCGCGCGGACGCAGGCCCGATTGCAGCAGGCCTGTTGCGGTACCCAGGACCGCCTGCCGCAGCCGGGCATGCGACCAGCGGTCGCCGCCGCCCAGCTCCAGGACCGACATGGCCAGCTTGTCCGGCGTGGCAAGGCCCGCCCGCAGCACATGTTCGGCCAGATTCATATCCTCACCCCGTTCAGTTCCGGGACTGGGGATAGATGCTGGTTTCGCGTGATGGAAGGGGGGCATTGAGGCGCCCCAGCTTTGAGGCCAAGTGGGGGCTCTGCCCCCTTCGTCGCTGAAAAAGATCCGTTGGATCTTTTTCCGGGCGCTCCTCATCCCCCGGGATATTTGTTCACGAAAGAAGCTGGTGGGGGCGAATGAAAACGGCCGGCGCCTTGCGGGCCGGCCGTATCCGAATTCCGGGGTTTGCGGAATCAGAGGAGCTTCAGATCGGACGCCGAACTGCGGCCGTCGCGACCGGACTGCAGTTCGTAGGCGATTTTCTGGTTGTCGTTCAGGCCGGTCAGGCCGGCGCGCTCGACCGCAGAGATATGGACGAACACGTCCTTGCCGCCGTCATCGGGCGCAATGAAGCCATAGCCTTTGGTGGCATTGAACCATTTTACGGTGCCGGTAGCCATTACCGTCTCTCCTTCAAGTCTACCCGGGGCGAGATTGCGCCCGGGCCGTGCAGCCCTTTCCCGTCAAGTCCGGCTGCCCCGTGAAGGGAGGCGGTAGAAAGTCGTGCTCACGCGGACGAGAGGATGAACGATTCGTCGAAAAACGCAAGTACGAATGCACTGCGCACCATTGCGACCGAATCATCTTTTGCACCCATTTCGGCAAATTGCCGCCAACCGAAACGTTCAGCGCAGATCCGGCGGGGTGGTCTCGGTGCGCAGCATGGCGATGGCCGATTCGAGCCCGTGGCTTTCACTGCCCTGATGGTCCAGACGGCGGATCGAGACGCTGCGCTCTTCGACCTCTTTCAGGCCTATGGCCATGATGACCGGCACCTTGCCCACCGAATGTTCGCGCACCTTGTAGTTGATCTTTTCGTTGCGGGTGTCAGCCTCGGCCCGCAGGCCGGCGGCGCGCAGTGCGGCGACGACTTCGTGGACGTAATCATCTGCCCCCGAAACGATCGAAGCGACCACGACCTGACGCGGGGCCAGCCACAGCGGCAGCTTGCCGGCGTAGTTTTCGATCAGGATGCCGATGAAGCGCTCGAAACTGCCAAGGACGGCGCGGTGCAGCATGACCGGCATGTGCTTGCCCCCGTCTTCGCCGACATATTCCGCCTCGAGCCGCTGCGGCAGGTTGAAGTCGCATTGGAAGGTGCCGCATTGCCATTCGCGGCCGATGGCGTCGGTCAGTTTGAAGTCGAGTTTCGGACCGTAGAAGGCGCCGTCGCCCGGATTGACCTCATAGGGCAGGCCGAGATGTTCGATGGCGCCTTTCAGCGCGCCCTCGGCCTTGTCCCAGATCTCGTCCGAGCCGACGCGCACGTCGGGCCGGGTCGACAGCTTGATGTCGAACTTCTCGAAGCCGAGATCCTGATAGACCGAGGACAGCAGCCCGATGAAGCCGGCGCATTCCTGTTCGATCTGGTCCTCGGTGCAGAAGATATGCGCGTCGTCCTGAACGAAGCCGCGCACCCGCATCAGCCCGTGCATCGAACCCGAGGGCTCGTAGCGGTGGCAGGAGCCGAATTCCGCCAGTCGCAGCGGCAGGTCGCGATAGGATTTCAGACCCTGATTATAGACCTGAACATGGCAGGGGCAGTTCATCGGCTTGAGCGCGTTCACGCGCTTTTCCTTGGCGCCTTCCTCGTCGACCTCGACGATGAACATGTTCTCGCGATAGGCTTCCCAATGGCCGGACTTTTCCCAAAGGACCCGGTCCACCACCTGCGGCGTCTTGATTTCCTTGTAGTCGGCGCGGATCAGCCGGCGGCGCATATATGCTTCCAGCTCGCGATAGATCGACCAGCCGTTCGGGTGCCAGAAGACCATGCCCGGCGCCTCTTCCTGGAAGTGGAAGAGTTCCATTTCACGGCCCAGCTTGCGGTGGTCGCGCTTGGCGGCCTCTTCCAGCATGGTCAGGTGGGCCTTGAGGTCGTCGCGGTTACGGAAGGCCACGCCGTAGATGCGCTGCAACATCGGCCGCGAGGCGTCGCCCAGCCAATAGGCGCCGGCGACATGGGTCAGCCGGAAGGCATCTGCCGGCACCTGCCCGGTATGTTGCAGATGCGGGCCGCGGCAGAGGTCCTGCCAGTCGCCGTGCCAATACATGCGCAGCGGCTCGCCCTCGGGGATGCGGTTCACCAGCTCGATCTTGAAGGGCTCGCCACGGTCTTCGTAATAGGCAAGCGCGCGGTCGCGGTCCCAGACCTCGGTGCGGACCGGGTCGCGGGCGGCGATGATCTGCTTCATCCGCGCCTCGATCAGGCCCAGATCCTCGGGGGTGAAAGGCTCGGCGCGGTCGAAATCGTAAAACCACCCCTGATCGCGGACCGGGCCGATGGTGACCTTCACATCCTGCCAGAGCTCCTGCACGGCGCGGGCCATGATATGGGCAAGGTCGTGGCGGATCAGTTCCAGCGCCGGTTCGCTGTCCTTGATGGTATTGATCGAGATGTTGCCGCTTTTCCCGATCGGCCATTGCAGGTCGATATGCTGGCCGTCAAGATTGGCCGAGATGGCGTTTTTGGCAAGGCTGGGGGCGATGGAGGCCGCGACCTCGGCCGCCGTTATGCCGGCGGGGTAGTCGCGCGAATTGCCATCGGGAAAGGTGAGGGAGATCTGGGACATGGAGTCCTCCTCGTCGGTTTGGCGCCCACGGAACGCCCGGTTGCGGGTATGTTGCGCGGGTGTGGCGCGATTGCCCGGCGTTGTCAATGCGGCTAGGTGTGCAGGGGGCTTTGCGCCCCCGTTGGGGGGGGATGGAATAAATTAGAATGGGAGGATCGGGCTTGTCTGGAATGGCCGTTGCGGAAGCCCTGCAATTGCTGGGGTCTTTCTGATCGGCTGTTCTGGCTGGATCATGCCGAGGCGGAACATGATCGGCTGGATTAACTTCCGCCAGCTTCCGCCCCCTTCCCGATGCGGAAGCAAATTACCATTCATGGGTTGAGTTCACAACGCGGCCGATAATCTGGATACCGGTATGGTCGGCACCCTCTACCGTGATCGGTGGATAGAGCGGATTCGATGATAGCAATTGGATGCGGTTGCCGGGCAATTTCTGCACACGCTTCACGAAGAGATCGTCGTTGAAACGCACCACATAGACATAGCCGTCGCACAATTCTGTCTGCGCTCGGTCGAGCAGGATCAAATCGCCCTCTGACAGGTCTGGCTCCATACTGTCACCCTTGACCGCGATCACCGAAAGATCGTTCGGCTTCAACCCACGCCGTTCAAGGAACTTACGGTTGAAGGCATAATAGCCGCTGCATCCCTCATCATGGACCGCTGCGCCATAACCGGCACTAGCTTCTACGACGTAGCGCGGAATCGGGACAAAATCTGGAATCGGATGGTGCAAATTTTGGTGGTTACCGGTGAGATATTTTGGCCCCATGCCCACCAAAATCCATGCGGGCGAAGCACCAATTTTTTCGGCTAAGTCAGTAAGAGAGCGCCCATTGGGAAGGCTGACACCCGCAAGATAGTTCTGGATTGTTCGCTCACTAACCTCCAGAAATTTGGAAAATTTCTTTATATTCATATCTTTGTCTTGGGCTAGCTCACGTATTCGGTCAGCGACCACCATTTTCTTCTCTTCCTGCTTGGCTGGACGTGAGGTGGTCACCGCTGCCTATCGTGTTCGCATGGATGCCGAAGCGCGGAAACTGGTGCAAGCCGCACAGGTGGCAGCATGAGCAAGCCTGCATGGGATGCCTCGGAACTGGCGCGGTCGGCGCTGTCCGAACTGACAGAGGTTGAGCGGGTCGAACTGTTCAACTCGATGCTGCAACAGGTACGCAGCATCGAGTTGATTGCCGGACTGCGCAACACCCTGACCGGGCATCTGAACGATCTGATCGCTGATCGCTATGCGGATCATCTGCTGGGCGAGGGTGCGGCATGATCATCCTGTTTGGTGCTTCTGCCGTGGTCTTTGCCTTCATGAGCGGCGTCTGCCTTGGGCCTGTGCGGTTCGGGACGAGGGCGGCGAACTGGTCCTGCCGGCCGGCTGGTGGGTGCTGCCGGGCGCGATCATGGGCGGGTTGCTGATTGCGGCTGTGGCGATCGTGGTCGGCACATGAGCAGCCGGTTCGCCGTTCGGGGCAGCGGGGCTTTCTGGTCCGTGCTGGACGGCGGCAAGGCTGTCGCGACCTTTTCTACCTGGTGGAAGGCTGACGACCATGCCGACCGGCTTGAGCGCAAGGCCCGGGCGAAGTGCCGCCCCTGCCTGACCTGCGGGACGTATTTCGACAGCGAAGGGCCGCACAATCGTATGTGCCCAGCCTGCCGCCAACAATCACTGTATGATGGGACAGCGTAAGAGCCATGGGGCAGGTCGCGCATAAATTCCAGTTGGTCGAAGGTGGGTGCGCAATCCCTGCGGTCCAGTTGATTGAGCACCCAATTGCGCACCCATTGCGCACCCGAGAAAAATGGTTGTCGGTCGCGGCCTTTTCGGCCCTCGCTGGCATAGCCCAGCAGAACGTCAATAAGGCTATCGGAAAGGGTCGCTGGCGCGGCGCTGACCTTATCGTTCGTCAGGTTGAAATCGGTCGGGGCGGCGCGAGCGGCATGGCCCCGCAGGTCCACGTTGACAGCCTGCCGGCTGATCTGCGCGAGGCGTGGTATCTGTCGCAGGGCATCAAGCTGGACGAGGCCGTGGACCCGGCGACCGGCGAGGTGCGCAAGCTGCCCGAGGCGGTCACCCAGCACGATCCCAAATGGGATGAGCGGGTTGCGGTGGCGCAGTGGCGGCTGAACATCATCCGGCAGGTGGCGGCACAACCGAAGGGCAGCCCAGCGCGCAAAGCGGCGCTGGACGTGCTAGCCGGGCAGATACAGGTCCTGCCGGACGGCAAGCGCAAGGTGCTGTCCCGGTCCACCCTATACAACTGGATCGCGGCCTATGATGCTGGTGGGCTGCTGGGCCTGATGCCAGAAACCCGGAAGGATGCCGGGCAAAAGAAGACCATCGTGACGATGGTATGGGACGGGTTCTTTTCCGGCCGCATCACACCACCCGACCATCAGCGGATCGGCGACGATGTGGCGCATTATATCCGTCGTGCTGCCAGTCTCCGCAGGGCGGACCCAGCAGCCAAACCCCTTTGAGATAAAAAGAAAAAAGCCCCGCTGGGGGGCCTCGTGGCAGGTTCGCAACTTGAAAGTGGCGGACGGTGAGGGATTCGAACCCTCGAGACGGTTCCCCGCCTACACACTTTCCAGGCGTGCGCCTTCGACCACTCGGCCAACCGTCCGTGGCGGCTCGTCTAGCGCGACAAAACGCGTTGCGCAAGTCGCAGTTATCTCAAAGTTTCGAAATCCGCTTCTGCAATTCGGCAAGCTGGCGGCGGATCTCGTCCATGTCCTTGGGATCAGAACTGCCCTTGTCGCCGGGGCCGGTCTCGCCCCCTTCCATGTCATCCATTGCGGGGCCGGTGCTGCCTGTGCCCCAACCCGCGGACATGGCCTTCAGGAACAGCTGCTGCTGGCGCTGAAGCGCCTCGAACCCCGGCATCGAGGACATGGGGTTCGGAAAAGTCGAAAGATTCTCCATCATCTTGGACTGACCCTCGCGCAGCATCTCGAAACTGGCAGCCAGGAATTGCGGCACCACCGATTGCGCCTGGGTCGTGTAGCTGCGCACCAGATCGATCAGCACCTCGATGGGCAGCACATTCTCTCCCCTGCCCTCATGCTCGGCGATGATCTGCAGCAGATATTGCCGGGTGAGGTCATCGCCGGACTTCAGGTCGATGATGCGCACCTGACGCCCGGCACGGATAAACCCCGCGATATCCTCAAGCGTGACGTAATCGCTCGTCTCGGTGTTATAGAGGCGGCGGCTTGCATAGCGCTTGATCAGAAGCGGGGTCGTGTTCTGGGCCTCAGCCATGGCTCCTCCGGCAGTGCATTTGCAGCATGATGGGAAATGGTCCGGAAAAATGCAAAGAAAATCGCCTCTCTGCGCCGGAAGCGGCACCGGGCACGCATAGGAAAAGGGGGCAGCGGACTGCCCCCTTGTCGTCAGATGTCGCTAAACCGTGGAGGTCGCGATCAGGCCTTGGTCACGGTGCTGGACGAGGTCGCGGCGGCAGCAGCTTTCTTGACAGCGGCTTGAGTTTCACGCGTGGCTTTTTCGGCCGCTTTCTGGGCGTCCGAGGCCAGGTCCTTGCCGGCGGTCAGCATCAGATCGACGGTGTCCATCTGCACTTTCTTGGCGACTTCGGCAAAGGCAGCCATATGCTCGGCAGCCATTTCGGCGGCGGCGGTGGCGAAATCGCTGACCGCTTTGGCGTATTCGGCCGGCTCTTCCTTGGACGAGGTCAGCTCACCCATGCGGGCGATGGTGTCCTTGGCCCACTGGGACGAGATCTCGGTCGAACGCTCGGCGGCGGCCAGCGCAACCTTGGCCATCCGTTCGCCAAGGGCGGTCTGCGATTTGAAGGCATCCTGGAACGACGAGGTGTCGACCGGGAATTTCGCCATTACTTCTTGCAGGGTCTTCGTAAAGTCAGGGGTCTTGGCCATTTGCTCTCTCCATGATCGGCGCGAAGTGTGAGCACCGGTTAAACTGTTCTGTCCCCCATATACTTTCTGCACTGCAGCATTGCAAGATTTTCTTGCTGCAGTGCAGAAAAATTTTACACTCGCTCGTGAACATAGACGCCGGGAGCCGGGCCGAAACCTTCGGCCGGGACGCGGGCTTCGACCATGCGGCCGGCATGGCCAGCCAGCCATTCGCCCCAGCGGCCCCACCAACTGCCTTCGTGATACTGCGCCTTGTCGCGCCAATGCTGTTCGTCCTGATCAAAGCCCGCAGCCGAGGTGTAATGGCCGTATTTCTTTTTGCTGGGCGGGTTGATGATGCCAGCGATATGGCCCGATTCGGACAGGATGAACGTCTTGTCCCGGGCGCCCATCTGGGCCACGCCACGCCAACTGTCCTTCCACGGCGCGATATGATCGGTCTCGCAAGCGATGGCGCATAGCGGCACGGTCACCTCGCCTATATGCAGGCGATGCCCCATGAGATCGAACCCTTCCTTGGCAAAGCGGTTCTGCTGGCAAAGTCCGCGCAGATATTCCACCGCCATGCGCCCCGGCAGGTTGGTCCCGTCGCCGTTCCAGAACAACAGATCGAAGGCCGGCGGCATCTCTCCCAGCATATAGCTGCGAATGGCCGGGCCCCAGACCAGATCGTTGGCGCGCAGGAAGCTGAAGGTCCGCGTCATTAGTTGCGCACCCAAAATGCCGGTCCGCGATGCCTCTTCCTCGATCCCGGAAACGAAGTCCTCTTGCAGATAGGCGGTGAATTCGCCCTGATCCGCGAAATCGGTCAGCGTGGTGAAGAAGGTGGCCGAGTTCACCCGGTCGTCGCCGCGCTGCTTGAGCAGCGAAAGCGTCAGCGCCAGCGTGGTGCCCGCAATGCAATACCCGATCGCATTCAGCTTTTTCTGGTCGGTCTGGTCAAGAACGCGATCCATCACCTCCAGATAGGCGGCAACGTAATCGTCCATGCCCGTATCGCCATAGCTGGGATCGGGGTTCTTCCAGGCCACCACGAACAGCGTATACCCCTGATCGACGATCCATTTGATCAGGCTGTTCTGCGGCTTGAGGTCGAGGATGTAGTATTTGTTGATCCAGGGCGGAAAAATCACCAACGGAATCTGATGCACCTGTTCGGTGGTGGGCTTGTACTGGATCAATTCGTAAAGCTTGGTGCGCGCGACCACCGTGCCCTCTGTGGTGCCGATATTCTCGCCCACGCGGAAAGCATCGCGGTCGGCCAGCGAAACGATCAATTCGCCGCTGTTCTGCTCGACGTCGCGCACAAGGTTCTCCAGCCCTTTGACCAGACTTTCGCCTTCGGTCTCCAGCGCCTTTTCCAGCGCGTCGGGGTTGGTCGCCAGAAAGTTCGTCGGCGCCATCATGTCGATCATCTGGCGGGTAAACCATTCGATCCGACGCCGATCGGTCATTTCAGGCAGATCGAGGGCGCTTGCAGCCTCTTCCAGCGCCTGAGCGTTGATCTGGTATTGCCGTTTGATGAAATTGAAAAACGGATGCGCCTCCCACAACGGGTTCGAGAAACGCCGGTCCCTTGGCCCTTCGCTGGCCGGCGGCATCAGCGTACCGCGTGCGAGGGCGGACTGTGCCTCGGCGAAATGGCGCAGCGTCTCGCCCCAATAGCTGACCTGCTGGCCCAGCACGCGCTCGGGCTGTTCGGCCAGCAGCTTGACCCAGGCGGTGGTGGCGGTGGTGAACAGTTCCGGCCCCGGCATCTCGACACCCGGGCTGTGCGTGCGCCGCTTGGCCAATGCGCTGATCAGGCGCTGGGTCAGCGATTCGATGCGTTCGATGTTCTGGGCCAGTTGCTCGGGCAAGCGGCTGCCGACCCCAAAGGCCGCTTCGGCAAAGGCGGCGGTGGTGGGGCTGACCGATTGCTCGACCGCCGGGCTGGCGGGCTTTTCGCTCTCACCAAGGGCGGGACTGCCGCCGACGGGTGCGCTCATGGGCGGCACCGAGCCGGGACCCGTCGCCCCCAACGGACGCAGCGCCTCATCGACGGCGCTCAGCGATGCGGCCTCGACCTGTGCCTTTGCAGCAACCTTGGCCGAGGGTTTGCGGCGCGTGCCGGTGCGCGGATCGCTGCGCGTGGCCGTCCGCGCACGCGACACGGGTTTGCGCGTGCCGGATTTGGTGGCGGCTTTTGCCGAAACAGGCTTGGCGCTGGCGGCCTCGGGCTTTGCCGGCGTCGCGGGCGCTGGCGAAGCCTTGGCTGCAGACGGGGCTTTCGCTTGTCGCTTCCGTGCGGGTTTTTCCGAATCGGCTAGCGCGGGTTCAGGTTTCGCGGCCTGGGCCTCGGACCGAATTTTATCCTCCGCACCCCGCTTCTTGCGTGGTTTGGACCCGGCCCCGGTGGCCGCCTCCGGTTTTTCGTCCTTGCCAGCCATAATTGACAATCCTCCATTAACCGTAAAATCATTATGCCTAGCGCAATACGCAGGTAAAGCCGTGTCCTTCCCCGGCAAGGTCAAATCCAGCAAAACTCCAAGGAGAAGGTTTGGATGGCAACGTATAAAGGTTTGAAGGGGATCATCTCCTACGACGCGATGGAGACGATCCGCAACACGAACGAATGGGTCGGCGCCAGTGCGCGCGCCCTTTCGTCCTACCCGGCATTCGCATTGTTGCCGAATCCGATGTTCAAGCTGATGTCGGCCTGGGGCCGGGTGACCGAACGCAGTTTTGCGCGCATGGTTATCAAGCCGGACTGGGAAATCCCGCCCATCGTCTCGGAAGAGGGCCAGGACCATGTCGTCTACGTCGAGCCGGTGATCGAGCGCCCGTTCGGCGATCTCGTGCATTTCCGTGTCGCCCGCCGCGAACCGCTGGAGCGCAAGGTGTTGCTGGTTGCGCCGATGTCGGGTCATTACGCGACCCTCCTTCGCAAGACCGTCACCTCGCTACTGCCCGATTGCGAAGTCTATGTGACGGATTGGCATAACGCCCGCGACATCCCGGTCAGTTGCGGCAAGTTCGATATCGACGACTACACCCAGTATCTGGTCGATTTCATCCGCCACCTCGGCCCCGACACCAATGTGATCGCCGTCTGCCAGCCCGCGCCGCTGGCGCTGGCCGCAACCGCATTGCTGGCGGAAGAGGACCCCAAGGCCCAGCCGCGCTCGCTGATCCTGATCGGCGGCCCGATCGACCCCGATGCCGCCGCGACCGAGGTGACGGATTTCGGCAACCGCATCACCATGGGCGAGCTCGATTACCTGATGATCCAGCAGGTGGGCTTCAAGTATCGCGGCGCAGGCCGCATGGTCTATCCGGGCCTGGCCCAGCTTTCGTCCTTTATCGCCATGAATGCCGAAACCCACGCCAAGGCCTTCCTTGACAAGATATTCGCCGAGGCGCGCGGCCAGGCGTCCGAGGGCGACAAGCACAACACCTTCTACGACGAATACCTGGCCGTCATGGACATGACCGCGGAATTCTACCTCTCGACGGTCGAGCGCATCTTCAAGGAACGAGAGATCGCGAAGAACTGCTTTACAGTGAACGGCAAGCCGGTCGATCTGGGCAAGATCACCGATGTCGCGGTGATGACGGTCGAGGGCGCCAACGACGATATCTCGGCCCCCGGCCAATGCGTCGCGGCGCTGGCGCTGTGCACCGGCGTTCCCGAAAGCCGCAAGACCCAGCATCTGGAACCCGGTGCCGGCCATTATGGCATCTTTGCCGGAAAAAGCTGGCGACTGAACATCCGCCCGCTGGTGCTGGACTTCATCGACGAGCAGGTGCAACCCAAAGGCCAGCGCAGGCGGCGGCGCAGCAGTGGCGGCCCCATCGAGCAAGACGGAAACAGCCCATCCGACCACGACGCCAAGCTCGCGGTCTGACCTCGGCGGCGACAGAAAACCGGGCGCGGGGCCTGCCCGCGCCTTTCTCAGGCAACTCGCGCCAGCACCTCATCCACAGCCGCGCCGATCAACGCCAGACAATCCGGTGTCGAGAAACGGTGATCCGCCCCTTTGACCAGCGTCAGGCGCATGTCCTCGCCCGTGGCATGATCCAGCAGGTCCAGCGCCCATGACATAGGCACATCGGCATCGGCCGTGCCCTGCAGGAAACGCACGGGAAACGGCATGGGCAAGGGCTGGTCCAGCACCAGATGATCGCGCCCGTCCTCGATCAGCCGACGGGTGATGACATAGGGCGCATCACCGTATTCACTTGGCAATTCGACCCTACCCTGCTCCAGCAGCGCCGCACGTTCCGCCTCGGGGAAACCGGCCCAATAGCCTCGCTCGGTGAAATCCGGCGCCGCCGCCACGGTCACCAGCCCGGCCAGACGCTCGGGTATGGTGCGCGCCAGAAGCAGACCGATCCAGCCCCCCATGGACGAACCGACCAATACCTGCCGCCCCTCGGTCAGTTTCTGGACCGCGGCCGTGGCATCGGCGAACCAGTCGCCGATCGCGCCATCCTCAAAGGCGCCCGACGATTCCCCATGCCCGGAATAGTCAAAGCGCAGAAAGGCCCGGCCGCACTTGCGCGCCCAATCCTCCAGCCACAACGCTTTGGTGCCCTGCATATCCGACCTGAACCCGCCCAGGAAAACGACACCCGGCCCCGTCCCTTCGCTGCGATGATAAGCGATGCGCCGCCCCTGCGGCCCTTCCAGAAACTGCGTCATTCTTTCGTGTCCAAAATATCCTGCGGGGGAGTCGCGGAACGCGACGGTGGACGGGACCACAATATTCTGGAACGCGGAACGCGATCAACTGGAATGAACCGGCCTAGTCCGCCCCCGGACGCTCGGCCGAAATCGCCGTACTGAAGCCTCCGCCATCCAGCGTATGAGTGGCGGTCTTGATCGACCAGAGGCCATTGACGCCGGCACGGAAACCGGCAGTCAGAATACGTCCCTCGGCCGCGATCAGCGGATCGCCCGGGAAGCTGGCCTCGAAGGTGTCGTTGCCCCGGGTGATCTCTCGCAACTTTGCATTGGCAGCGGCTTTGGCCTCGTCCTCGGTCTTGTGGATGTGGCGCAGCTTCAGGGCGGGCGACCCCTCGCCGGCCGCAACCTCTTGCCGCTTTGCCTGCATGGTATCCTGCCAGATCGCCATGACGGATTTATAAGCCTCGCGGGTGGTCAGGGTCAGCGTCCAGGTGATCGCGTTACGCTCAAGCACCGGGCGGGGCGGGATAGGCAGGCCGCTGACCGTGCGGCCCTCTCCCTTGCCCATGAACAGAAGTGCTCCGCCCTTGATGCTGAGCAGCGCGTCGTGCTCGCGCGCCATGCGGTCCAGAAAGCTGATATCGCTTTCCTCGGTCTGGTCGATGTGCTCGACCATGACTGCGCCGAACCGCTCGGCGACCTTCGGGGTCAGCCCATGTTCGCCCGCGATTGTGATGACGATATCGCCAAGGGTGATCTTGTCCCAACTGCGGGTCTTCTGATCCTTGATACTGCCACTCAGTTCAGCGGCCTTGGCCCGGATGGTCAGGGTAGCCGGGGGTGATGTCACCATCACCTCATCAGAGGTAAACAGCCCCATGGGGATCAGGCCGGTTTCGCGGTAGCCCAGAAAGACCAGCAACGGTGCGCCTGACGCTGGCAGCTCGATCAGTCCGTCGCGGTCATCCAGAACGATTTCGACGGTGTCGGCCTTGGTGCCGGCCTCATCCGTGATGGTCAGGCCCAGCAGCCGGTCCTTGATCTGGGGCGTGATGTTGACCCCGGCGGCGATGATCTTGAAGTCCGGCGTCATGTCAGTCCCACAGCCGAATGGTCTGCGGCTCGACCGGCTGGGCGGCCGGCAGGTCGATCACAATGCCGGCAGGCAGGACGGGGCCGTATGCAGCCAGGCCGGGATTTGTGTCATAGACTGCCTCGACGCTGTGCGGGTCGCCATCATAATAACGGCGGCAGATCAGATCGACGACATCGCCATCCTTGGTGCGGTATTTCATAGCAGCCTCGCAATGGTCTGGATGGCCGATATTGCGGACATCAGGGCACTGATGCCGCCCCGGTCGCCACCATATTCGGCAATGGTCATGGTGAAGGCGATGACACCAGGAGCACCATCCGCAAAGAACTCGCTGCCTTCGTCCTCGATGCCGGTGATCACCCAATCGCCCAGAACATCGCCGCGCCCGCTGACCAGCAGGAGCGGCCTTCCGCGCCCGGCCAGCAGCCGCATGGCGTCAAGCTGCCGGTAACCGCCCGCGAAATGCGGCAGGATTTCGCCCGACATGGTGATTTCGTCCGAACCGGCCCCGAGGAACTGGCGGGCAGGCTTGCGGCCGATACGATCCTGCTGTTCCCAACGATATTCCGACCGCCGCGCAACCGCCTGCGGTGCGGCGGTGTGCAGCATGAATGGATACGGCCCGAGGATCATCATCACCTTAGTCATGCAGCAGCCGCCGCAGGTCTGCGCGGGCACGGCGGTCTGCCGCGCCCATTTCGGCGCGGATCGCCGCGCGCAATTGGGCGGCGTCCAGACCGCTGCCGTTGATCGCAATATTGTAGTGTGGGGAATAAGTGATCTGGCGGTTGCGGGCGGCGGGGGCGGCGACCGGCGCGGGAACCGGCGTTCCGCCGAAGTCCGGCCCAGCATCGCCGGCCATGACCAAACCGGCCAGGGACCGGGCGCGTTGCGACAGATCGACCAGCCCGCGCAGGGCGTTGTTATGGGCGATGAAGCCGCCCCGGCTCTCATAGCGCAGTTCCGGGCCACGCTCGCCGACCAGCAGCATGCCGGGGGTGAAGGTGCCGCCTTGGGCGCGCGCGGTGACGGTCGGGACGCTGATGCCCGGCATGGCGGCGGGCGGTAGGATAGGAAGGCCATTATTGCTGGCGGTGCCGGTATGGCCGCTGCTGATCGGCCCCTTATGTGCGCCGGTGACCGAGTTGACCGCTGCGGCACCTTTCTCGTTGACCCATTTCAGCCCGTCAATCACCGGCGAGATGATGGCCCATGCCTCGGAAAACTTGCTCGAAATCCAATCAAGCGCCGCGCCCAGGGCGTCCTTGGCCATGTTCCAGCTGGCAACGATGGTATCCGTCACACCTAGGGCGTCGGTGATCGGCTTGATGCCGCTTTCCCACGCGGCCTTAAAGATGCCCTCAATGCCGTTCCAGAGGGTTTGGTAGTAGCCCTTCAGACCGTCCCAAATCCGTTGCAGACCGTCCACCGCGCCAGACAGGTCGCCGGTGAATATCCCGGTGACGAACTGGCCGAAACCACCGAAAATGTTGCGCACGTTGTCCCAGAGCCGCCGGAACCATGCGCTGACCGGCTCCCAATTGCGATAGATCAGATAGGCGGCACCGGCGATGGCGGCGACAGCCAAGCCGATGGGGTTCGCGAGCAGGGCGCGCGCGATCATGGCGATACCGCGCGCTACCAGCGGCAGTGCAGTGCGCAACGCGACGAACACCCGCAACAAACCCGCAATCCCACGAAGGGCAATGCCATAGGCCCGGATGCCGACAGCCAGAACACCATTGAACAACCAGAAAGCCCCGGTCAACGACTGGAACACGATCTGGATGCCCAGCACTCCCACCTTGAGGGCAAAGAGCGAAGCAACCCCGATCCCGATCATTTTGACGATTTCCGGGTTGGCCTGCATCCACTCCGCCATACGCTGCAACATCGGCTGCAACGCTTCGGTCAAGTCCTTGATGACCGACAGCAACGGCATCAATGAGACCGAAATCCGGGTCAGATAGTTACGGAACACCACCAGCTTTGCGGCAGTGGTTTCTGCCACGCCACCATATTCGGCCTGCATGGCCCCTGCATATAAAGCTTCGTCGCCGACCAATTCGAAGGACTGGCGCAGGTTGTCGAGATTGGTAAGAAGGCCCGAGACGGCCGGCGCGGCTTCGGTGCCGACCAACATGTTCAGTGTCGCGTTGCGCTCATAATCAGGAAGCCGTTCAAGGGCTTCCATGACATCAATGATCGCGCCTTGGGCATCGACCTGCATTCGCTTGGCCAGTTCGGTAGCGTCGAAGCCCAGCTTTGCCATCATATCGGATTGCCGCTTGGTTGTGCCTTCGCCCATCGACAGAACGTTGGTGAAGTTCTTCATCGCAGTGGCGGCGATTTCGGCCGACGGGGCAGCAGTGCGGAAAGCCGTGGCCAGAGCGGCGACCTCGGTGGTGTTCAGGCCCGCCGTCATGGCGTTTGCCCCCACACGCCCGATAATGCTGGTCACATCGGCAGCGTTTGCGTTCATGTTGTTCGACAGGTGGTTGACGGCATCGCCCAACTTCATGGTTTCAGCCTGGGTCAGCCCCAACTGTGACCGCCATGTCGCCATCGCCTGCCCGGCAGCCTCGGCCGAGATATCAAAGGCAATGCCCATCTTGCCGGCCGCCTCGGCGAATTCGACCAACTGGCGGCGCTTTCCGGCGCGCGCAGCATGGCGATCAGGGTTGCCTGCTTGGTGCCCTCGCGCGGCGTGCGCGCCTTGGGCGCGGGATCGCTCTCACGCGGGGTGTCCTCCGAGGCCTCCGCGCTCGGCGTTTCGTTGGCGCCCGTGAGCGCGGTCTCGGGCCCCTCCGGCTCGATGCCGATGGCGGCGAGACCGGCGGAGGTGATGTGCAGGAGGATGGCGCGACCGTCCTCGTCGTTGCGCCAGATGCGGTTGAGCGCGGCGTCGGCCTTCGTCTGGCTGTCGGTCAGCGTCTCGGCGACCAGTCCGCGGGAGAGAAGCGCGCCCACCACCTTGACGGCGGCGCCTCCGCGCAGGGAACCGGGCAGCGGCAGGACGTTGCCGTCGTCGCGCTGAGCAGCAGCGCTGAGAATCACGGCTTGAGTATCGGAAAGCTGGGTCATCGGGGTCGTCTCCATGGTCGGGGCCGCGCCCATCGCGGCCCTTCTACGACCCCAAGCCCGCCTCGCGGCGGGCAGGCTTCGGAGAGGCTGGCGCTACTCGGCATGTTCGCCTTCGCGGAATACCATGTCGGTGATCTCCCGCAGCTTGTCGCGGTAGTGGTTCAGGGTGCCGACATGGCCCCAGTGGATCTCGTCGGGGCTGGTCTCGAAATGCTCCGAGCTGAGGGCGGCGAGGTGTTCCAGCATCGCGTCGATCTCGAACTTGGCGGCGATGAAGGCGTCGACCCGCAGCCAGCTGACGTTCGACGCCCCCGGCACGCCCGACACCGAAGCTATCGCGACCCGTGCCCGCGAGGCCGAGCGCGACCGCGTCTCCACCATCTACGATTTGGCCGGGCGGCTGAACCTTGAGCGCAGCTTCGCCGAGGATCTGGTCAAGCGCGGCACCAGCGTCGACGAGGCCCGCCGCCTGATCCTCGATCAGGTCGCCACGAAATCGGGCGAGACTCGGACCTTCGGCCAGGTATCGATCCCGCTCGGAGGCCGCGACGGGCGGATCACCCGCCGCGACGCGGTGGCGAACGCGCTCCTGCATCGCTACAGCCCGACGCTGTTCCAGCTGGAAGACGCTGCGCGTCAGTATCGCGGCATGACGCTGCTGGAACTCGCCCGCGGAAGCCTCGGCAATGCCGGGGTGAACACGCGAGGCCTGTCGCGCGACGAGGTGGCGACGCGGGCACTGCATTCGACGTCCGACTTCCCCGAGATCCTCGCCGCCGTCACCAACAAGACGCTGCGCCAGGCCTACGAGGCCTGCCTGCCCAATTGCCACGACACTGAGCCACCCTGCACGACACCCATTACCTCGCGGCCGAGCTGGCGGTCGATGACTGGCCGCCACGGGACAAGGGTGAACTCGTGGCTCTTTTCCACAACGGCAAACTTGCCGCTGGATAGCTGCACGGTCCCGGTAAACTTGCCGCTGACGTTCTCGCCGTCCACGGCAGCGCGGAACGGCAGCGCCTTGCTCTCGGCCATCTCCGCGCCGACGCGGGCAACCTCCCGCTCGCGCAGCGTGGCGATAAGGCTGCGCCGGTAGAAGATGCGGCCGTCCCGCGCTCGGGTGGCGTCGCCCTGTTCGATATGATGCTCGCGGCGCTTGTCCATGGCCTCGCGCACCTGCTGCCCGAAGCCGGCCGGTGCAAGATCGGCCGTCTCGCCATGGATCAGCCGCCGGTCGAGCCAGGTCGCACCGTTCGCGCCGATCTGCTTGTTCACATCGACGGGGGACAGGACGCGAACGCTGGCCTGCCGGTCGCGGCCTGCATCATAGGCGGCGGCGCGGCTGACCAGATCGCCGGGGATACGCCATTGGTCGGCGTCGATCCGCTCGACGATCCCGGCCCGGCGCAGCGCCTCCAGCCGCCGCACATGGGCATCGAGATAGCCCTCATAGTCGCCGCCCGGAACGCGGCCCTCGAACTTCGCCTGCTCCAGATGGCGGCTCGGCCGATAGATGCCGTCCTCGGCAATGGCCGTGATGGCGCGGTCGGACGGCCGGGCCGTCGCCTCGGCCGGGCCCATCTGGACGACGCTACCAATGCGGGCGTCCTCCAGCCGCTCGGGCGCGATGCCGGCGATGTGGTGGGTGCGGCCGTCGATCCCGTCCACCACAACGGTCAGGTTCTCCCCCATCTCGTCGGACAGGTGCTTGTCCACAACGCGCCCGACGATAGCCGTCTCGGGCGCTCCGTCATGGATTTGGAAGCTCATGGGATCGCGTTCGCCGCCCTGCGGGCCGAGCGCCTTCTGCATGGTGCGGATAATGTCGCCACGCTCGCCAAGCTCGCGCAGGGCCGGCTCCATATCCTTGCTCAATTCCCAAACGGCGGGCGCGTGCTCGGCCGCAAGCCCCGTCTTCTCCAGCTTGCCGCGCCTGCG
The DNA here is from genome assembly GCF_016919705.1 of Paracoccus methylovorus. Classification (NCBI taxonomy): domain Bacteria; kingdom Pseudomonadati; phylum Pseudomonadota; class Alphaproteobacteria; order Rhodobacterales; family Paracoccaceae; genus Paracoccus; species Paracoccus methylovorus. The sequence goes on along the minus strand of NZ_CP070368.1, from coordinate 1,484,690 downwards.
CAGGCGCAGCGTTCGCTCGAACTGCCGCCTCGGCTCTGCCGGTTCATGGCGCAGGTCGAGGAAACGGGCATGGTGATCGACACGCCGCATTCAGAGCTTACTCCGCTCTTCAGGCGTCAGGGGGCGCGCTGGAAAGACCGTGCCGGCGTCCTTGTCACTGGTGGATTTGCGCGTGCCGATGTCGGCCCAGGACTGGAGATCCTCGACGGTATAGAGGACGCGGCCGCCGATTTTGCGATAGGTCGGACCGGTCCCGTAAGTCCAGTGTTTTTCCAGCGTGCGAAGAGAAATACCGAGGAAACGTGCAGCTTCCTGAGTGCGCAGCATGCGCGGTGGCATTTCCGTGTTGGGGCGCTCGACCATGAGATCACCTCCGGTTCGTCAGGTTGATGCGGCTGCCGGAGACGGCGGCGCGCTATGGCGAACCATGGGAAGTGATCGGCGGCGTGTAGCGTGCCGCATTTGCGCCTATGCGCTGGCGGCACCCCCTGGGAGGGTGTGCCGCGTGGCTAATAGTTGAGGGATTTCAGCGGCTCATTGCCTGCCGCGCCGAAAAGGCAAAGACATTCACGCGCGGCTCGGCGAAGGTTGTGGGTGGAGCAGACGCGCTGCTCTGGGGCGTCGAAACCCCTCTGTTACCGGTTGGTGCCGGCCGTGACGGCATCAAACTCCTTGACCTTATGGTCGGGGAGCCTGTGGCGTATACAACAGGCTTTCCGAGCTAAAGGCCATGGGGCCGTGTAACAGCGGTTTCGAACTCCCCGATCACCAAGAGTCAGAGAGAATCGTTTGCGGGGACGCACCGCAGACAAAGCCTCTCGGATACGGGGAATGACTATGAAAGTGCCCGTTGAACTCGATCCCGATGTGGATGACGAAGCACCAACAGGCGATGCCATAACCGCCTACGACGAACGGCATTTCGTGACCTATCTGCGGCTTCTCGATGCCAAGGCCGAGGGCGCGGACTGGAAGGAAGTCGCGCGGATCGTGCTGCACCGCGATCCGGTGGCCGAGGAACTTCGGACCTATCGCTGCTGGCAAAGTCACCTCGAACGCGCACAATGGCTTTCGCGTGAGGGCTATCGGAAGATACTGGAGCAGGCGGCAGCCAACAAGGCGTGAAGATCGGTGTTGTCTAAGCGAGGATTTCAGCTTGCTTCCTGTCGCCGGTTCCGAGATTTTTGCGATCAATACAGAAGCGGGAAAACGACATGCTCTTGGAAAATTTTCAACACCTTCTGCTTGTCTATGCTGCATATGTGATCGCAGTCGCCAGCCCCGGCCCCTAGCACCATGGCTATCATGGGAGCTGCCATGCACCAAGGACGCGCGGCGGCCGTGGCATTGGCTCTAGGTGTCGTGACTGGCAGCATGTTTTGGGCGATATTAGCCGCAACCGGCCTTTCCACTGTTCTGACCGCCTACGCCGAAGCTATCTTTGCGATCAAAATCGCTGGTGGTCTCTACCTGCTGTGTCTCGCCTACAAATCTGCAAAATCGGCCCTGTCGAGCGACGCCCGGCAGGCGAAAGCTACCCCTCTTGCGAATAAGGCGACGCTCTACCGCAGGGGTGTCCTGCTTCATCTATCAAATCCAAAGGCAATTCTCGGATGGATCGCGATTATGTCGCTTGGATTGCGGCCTGATGCTCCCTCATACACCTTTCAGGCCATCATAGTGGGGTGTGCTGTTCTCGGGCTTCTTATTAACGTCGGTTATGCGTTGGTTTTCTCAACGATGTTGATGGGGCGAGCATATCAGAAATCCCGGCGTTGGATTGAAGGCTTACTCGCCGCGATCTTCGGATATGCCGGTATCCGTCTTTTGCTATCGCGGCCATAAGCGCCCCGCCTCTCGCATATAATCGCGAAGGCCCATCACCGCTTATCGGGCTTGATCGGATAGTGGAGCAGCAGGCGATAGCCGCCGCGCATCATCTTGATACCGTGCGCGACCAGCCGGCGGGCCTTGTTCTTGCGCGGATCGGTCTCGAAATCCTCCTTGGTGCCGCGAAAGCCGAGCAGGACTTCGGCGATGGTGCGATAGCTTTCGCCGCGCAACCGCGCGTCAAGCGCGCGCAGGGACAGAATATGCCATTGCCGGAGCTGGGCGGGAACGGCCCGGAAGTCGGGACCGGGCGCACGGCCGTTGAGGGATCGCAATAGACGGCGGGCGGCGTGAGCGCGCAGCTCCAGAAAGGAATCCATCGGTAGGGTGATGGCATAGAAGGCGGCGGCGTCCGGCACCGCCTCGGGAAGCCAGAATTGATGTGCGACGCCATCGACCTGCCAGATGCCGTGCCAACCATCGGCTGCGCGGCGCAGGTCGAGGCCGTCGAGATGCGCAAGCGTCAATATCGGTTCGGTGTCGCCGTCCTTGTGACTGACCGGCGGCAGCATCATCGCTTGCGGTTGAAGGCTCGGCGTCCAGATCGGGGATTGCTGGTCATGCGGCGCGTCGGGATCGCACGGGAAATCGCAAGCCCCAGCGATGCGCGAACGCTTCAAGGTCGCGCCCGGTCGGCTGCCCGGTCGATTCGATGGTCTGGAAGTCCTGACGATATTCGTCGTTGCGGCGCAGGTATTCCCAAGCGAAACCGGCGGCCGGAATGTGCTTCACGTGCCTGTATGCCGCCGGCAAACGCCAGTCGATGCCAAGCATGGCGTCACCTCCCAAAGCCGGGGCGTGCGAGGCAACGCCCGGACCAGAGAGATTCAAGTATTGTTTGAAGTATTAGGAACCGTTCAAATCAGATACGTTGAGCGACTAACCTGATCATTATTGGTTATTTTCTTCTTAACACTATCGTCGCCGTCTGGCTAGTCGCCCGCCCGCAAGTGCGGACAGGCGACCATGTTTTCACCTGTTGGAAAACACATGCACCTCGCCGTGCGCCGTCCCGATGGTGAACAGGTCGCCGCCCATCTCGGCGTCGCGCGCCATCGCGTCCCAATCGACATAGTAGCGCAGCGCCTCGGGGATCGTGACGCTTTCGGCGGTCAGTTCCTCCATATAGTCGGCAAGGCTGGCGAACTTACCATGATAGCAGTCCTCCAAGGTGGATTCCGCTTGGTCCATGTCGGCGCTGAACTGCTCCAGCAGGCCTGCGCCGAGTGCGCCATGCTCTGCGACGAACGCGGCCATCCGCGCCACGCTGTCGATGCCGGCATATTCGGAGATGCTGACGCCCTCGAAGCCCTCATAGTCGTGAATGGCGTATTCCTCCGCATCCTCGACGGGGGAACGGGCAAGCATCGCGGCAATCTCGTCCCTGATCTGGTCGGTGTCCTGATCCGCGTCGATCCAAGCCCCATGCAGATAGCCGCTATTGTAAGCTGCAAGACAGGCAACATAGATGCGGGGGGTGCTGTGGGATACGTTGGTCATGTCTCTGATCCTCGGGTCTGAAGGTCAGCGAAGCGGAACGCCGCGCCTGACCTTCTGGCCGTCGCCGAGACTGGGGTAGCAACGAGCAAGGGCGGCCGGGATGGAGGGGAATCACCCGGCCTGCACAAGCGAAGCGCGGAAGGCTGGGGATACCGTCCCGGACGGTTCCACTTACCTTGCTGGCGCGAGGGCAACGCCCTTAGTAAAACTAATCAGTCAGTCGCTGCTTCGCGGCGTCATTGTTAGGTTTCTGGCGCTGGAAACAGATGGTGCGCGCAGGGCCATCGGCTTTCGGAGACGACGCGAAGGCGGAAGCCGGTCGATGCCGCACTCGCCTTCGTTCGATCCCTGTCGGCAAAGTAGGCCACTGCGGCGCGGCGATAGCCGCGCCGGCCCGGAGGCGAACGCGCTTCCAAATTGCGCTGTAGAGAGCTGGAGGGCCGCTATGAAAAAGCCCCGGCGCTCTTGCGCCGGGACCGCATTTCATACCTTCATGTCAACGGGCAAGCGCGGGGCTGGAGGGCAACGGTGCGGCCAGTCGCATCAAAGCCGACACGCCGACGAAACCACCGCCGACAAGATAGAAGATTTGCCGCCAGATTTCAGAGGGCACCGCCTCTTTGGTGACGCCATAGACCAGCGCATAGCCCGCGACGGCGGCGGGTGCGGCAAAGATCAGCGCCACGATCAAGCGAAGGATGGGAGTGAGCAGCGTCTCAAACAGCAGAGCGAGGATGCCAAACGCCACGCCAGCGGCAACGAGGCCGACCAGCCCGGCACCTATCACGCCGGAGCCGGTCTGATAGGCGAATTGCGCAGCAGTCAATCCGAGCATGAAGGGCAGAGCATAGACTGCGAGCTTATAGGCCACGACGCAAAGGACGGCGACTAGCGCCACGCTCATCAACATCACGGCTACCATGGTTCTGCTCCTTCCCGGTCCGCGCGGATTGCCGTTGTGTCGCTCCTGCGGTTGGGCACGGACAACATAATGCCAACCCGTGCCTCGCCTGTCGACCATTGGTGGCTTTCATGTGTCATTTTGGAGGGCTATAGCGTAGGTGTAGTTCTCCGTTTCTTCGTCTCCCGCTCGCCGGTTCTCCCCATCACCATATCCAAAATAATCTCTTAAGGCGCATTGCAGCACTGACGTAGACCGCTCAGGTGCTCTTTCCGTTGCCAGAAATGCTGACAATGAATCGTGGTCGCCGATATAAGCGGTTCACGCAGTGGCCGGCCAGTGCCATGATTGCCCATCCGTGCTGCGGGCGGGCGGCGCTCTGCGGTAAATTTACCCCATGGGTATAGGCGGCAAGCTTGCGGGCGGTTGCCGGGCGGGGCGGGGCCGGTCTATCCTGCCGCCGACCGTTTCGGAGAACTTATGATGAACCAGACCATTTTCCTGATGCTGGGCCTGTTGGGCCTTGTCGGTATCGGCTCGGTCGTGTCGAGCAACGATGACGATCATGCGCCCGAAGGGCCTGCCGACGATCCCAGGTTGCATGGAGATGCGCTGATCTCTGGAACCGAAGAGGACGACGTCCTGACCGGCACCGATGGCGATGACGGCATTCAGGGGCTGAACGGGAACGACCTGATCGACGGCGGGGCCGGCGACGACCTGATCAGCGCCGGCTTTGGCGAAGATACGGTCCTGGCCGGTCCGGGCGATGATGAGATCGCCTTGGGCGGCGACGACGACCTTTACGGCGCATATGATCTGGGCGCGGACGAGGGCAACGACACCATCGACGGCGGCACCGGCGACGATACGATCATCACCAATCTGGGCAATCACTCGATCACCGGCGGCAATGGCGACGACCGGATCGAGGATCACGGCGGTGCCGTCTTTATCGACGGTGAAGATGGCGATGACCTGATCCTGTCGCCCGACGCCTCGGACCCTGATCGGCCTGACACGCTGCTGGGTGGTGCGGGCAATGATACGATCCACGCCGGCGCTGGCGATATCGTCGACGGTGGCGAAGGCGCCGATCTTCTTGTGCTGCGCAGCGATGCGGGTGGGGCGGCCGACATTGTCTATGACCGGGGCGACGAAATCACCATCACCCTGGCGCAGGACTATGCGGGCGTCGAGGAACATGAGCTGGTGCAGGACGGCGATGATGTGCGCGTGGTGCTGGATGGCGAAGACATCGCCATTTTGCGCGATACGCTGACGCGCGACGTGAACACGATCAACGTGGTGCGCGAGACCTTGGGAAACTGATCCGAGGTTTTGCGGAATGAAAAAGGCGCGCGGGTTGCCCTGCGCGCCCTGACTTCTACGGGCCGGAATCAGACGGCGGTTTTGCGCGATTCTTCCAAGTAAAGTTCACGCAGGCGGGCGGCCACCGGGCCGGGTTGGCCGCTGCCCAGTTTTACGCCGTCAACCTCGACCACCGGCAGCACGAAAGCCGAGGCCGAGGTAAAGAATGCCTCGTCCGCCGCCTGCGCCTCTTCGATGGTAAAGGGGCGTTCCTCGATCTGCATCTGCGCCTCGGCCGCAAAGCGCAGAAGCGAAGCGCGGGTGATGCCGTGCAGGATGTCGTTGGACAATTGACGGGTGATGATCCGCCCGCCCTTGACGATATAGGTGTTGTTCGAGGTGCCCTCGGTCACGAAACCATCTTCGGTGAACCATGCGTCGTCGACGCCGCGATGCTTGGCCTCCATCTTGGCCATCGAGGGATAGAGCAACTGCACCGTCTTGATGTCGCGGCGATGCCAGCGCAAATCGGGGATCGAGATCACCCGGATGCCGGTTTTCGCCTGCGGATTATCGGCCAGACCCGGCTTGGATTGGGTGAACATGACCACCGTTTGCGGTGTGTCCTCGGGCGGATAGGCGAAATCGCGGTCGCCCGGATTGCCGCGCGTCACCTGCAAATAGATCATGCCCTCGGTGACGTCGTTCAACTCCAGCAGCTTGCGGTGCGCCTCCAGCCATTCGTCGTCGCTGAGCGGATTACCCATTTCCAGCTCGGCCAACGAGCGGGTCAGGCGCTTCATATGGCCGGCGAAATCCAGCAGCTTGCCATCAAGCACGCTGGTCACCTCATAGACGCCGTCGCCCATCACGAAGCCGCGGTCGAAGATCGAGACCCTGGCTTCGGTTTCCGGCAGATAGTCGCCATTCAGATAGACGGTGCGGGTCATGTCATTCTCCTATCCCAAGCGTCGGCGCCGCGTTGTCCCAAGCGGCTTGCCGCGCGGTCCTGCGCCGAAAGCGGCAGGGCGTCAAGATGCCCGATTTTCCGCAGGTGCAAAATCAACTTGATGCAGGCGCAGCAATTATCTATCACTTTTGCGACGCCGTTTGAAACATACTTACCTGAAAGGCAAGACATGTCCTTCCGCACGCAACCTCCTGCACCTGCACGCCTGAACCGCTGCCAGCTTTTCGGCCCGGGTTCGCGCGAGTCGTTGTTCGAAAAGATGGCGGGTTCGGCTGCCGATGTCATCAACCTTGATCTTGAGGATTCGGTGGCGCCCGACGACAAGGAACGGGCGCGGCGCAACATCATCCAGGCGATCGGCGATATCGATTGGGGCACCAAGACCCTGTCGGTGCGGATCAACGGGCTGGACACGCCTTACTGGTATCGCGACGTCGTGGACCTGCTGGAACAGGCGGGCGAGCGGCTGGACCAGATCATGATCCCAAAGGTCGGCAATGCCGCCGACATCTATGCCGTGGACGCGCTGGTTACCGCCGTCGAGGCGGCCAAGGGTCGCAGCAAGCGCATCGGGTTCGAGGTGATCATCGAATCCGCCGCCGGCATCACCCATGTCGAAGAGATCGCCGCGGCGAGCCCCCGGTTGCAGGCGATGAGTCTGGGTGCGGCGGATTTTGCCGCCAGCATGGGCATGGCGACGACGGGCATCGGCGGCACGCAGGAAAACTACTACATGCTGCACGAGGGGGCGAAATACTGGTCGGACCCGTGGCACTGGGTGCAGACGGCCATCGTCGCCGCGTGCCGGACCCATGGCGTGCTGCCGGTCGATGGCCCCTTTGGCGATTTCAGCGATGATGAGGGTTTCCGGGCGCAGGCCCGTCGCTCGGCCACCTTGGGCATGGTCGGGAAATGGGCGATCCACCCCAAGCAGGTGGCCTTGGCAAACGAGGTGTTTTCGCCCAGCGAAACCGCCGTGGCCGAAGCGCACGAGATCCTTGCCGCGATGGAGGAAGCCAAGCGGACGGGTGCCGGCGCGACGGTATACAAAGGTAGACTGGTTGACATAGCGTCCATCCGTCAGGCACAAGTGATCGTGCGCCAGGCCGAATTGATCAGCGCCTGAGCAGAACCGGATTTCTGACTGCGAATACCTGGGCGGCTATGCGGGGAGGCTGGCCGCCATTTCAGGGGAGGAGCAACAGGCCCTGCCACCCGCGGGGCCTGTTGTTGTTTGAGCCAACCCCTTCAGACGGCCGAAAAATCTTCCGTAATTCCTATGCTTTGCTGGCCTTAGTTTAAGGCAATCTTTTGGCGCGCGCGCGTGGCTTTTCGTCGCGGCCTAGGCATCGGAATCGCAGGTTTCGCGGCAGGCAGGGCGCGGGGCAAGCGGATCGGGTGTCCGGTTGCGCGGCGCCCAGTCGGGAATCGGTGATTCGGGCATGGCAGGCAGCAAGCCACCGACAAGGTCGCGGTTGCCGGGTCGTTCCGCCTGCGGGCGGGCAGGGTGCCTGTCTTGATCTGCGCGTGCCATTTTCACTTCGCCTTTGAAACGAGCCCGCAGCACCTATGGTGCCGGGGTGACGAGTGCAACCCTGCTGATAGGTTCGTGAACCTGCCATTCCACGGGAATGCGCGGCGTCGCCGCCATCAGGCTTTGCGTATAGGGATGCTGCGGCGCGTCCATCACGGCATGGGTGCGGCCGGTCTCGACGACGCGGCCCTTTTCCATAATCATCACCCGGTCGGTGATCTGGCGCACGACCGACAGGTCATGGCTGATGAACAGATAGGACAGACCGTGGCTGACCCGCAGCCGTGCCAGCAGGTCCAACACCTGTGCCCGCACCTGCACGTCCAGCGCGCTGACCGCCTCGTCCAGCACGATCAGACGGGGTTTGATGATCAGCGCGCGGGCGATGGCGATGCGCTGACGCTGCCCGCCCGAAAATTCGTGGATATGCCGGCGCAGGGCATCGCCGGTGATGCCTACATCAAAAAGCGCCTCGGCCACTTGTTCCCGCCAGTCGCGGGGCAGGCCGGTCAGGTGAAAGGGCTCGGCCACCAGCCGCTCGACCCGCCAGTGGGGATCAAAGCTGCCGAACGGGTCCTGAAACACCACCTGCATCTTGGCGCGCAGTTCCGGTGCCATGGCGCGGCCGGCATGGATTTCTTGCCCATCCAGCAGGACCCGGCCCCCTTGCAATCGGTCCAGGCCAAGGATTGCCCGCGTCAGCGTCGATTTCCCGCAACCGGATTCGCCGACCAGTCCGACGGATTCCCCGGCCTCGATATCAAAGCTGACGTTATCGACCGCGCGCAGGGTGCCGCGCGGCGCGGTCAGGCTGCGGCGGGGCAGGGGATAGTCGCGCACCGCCCCCTGAACCTGCAAAAGCGGGCGTGGCCGGGCCGAGGGCAGCACCAGCCGTGGTTGATGGGTCGAGGCCGCGAAAAGTGCGCGGGTATAGGGATGGGACTGTCGGGTGAAAACTTCTTGGGTCGTGCCCTCTTCGACGATGATCCCGCGCTGCATGACTGCGACGCGATCAGCGATCCCTGCGACGACGGCAAGGTCGTGGGTGATCAGCAACAGCGCCATGCCTTCGTCGCGCACCAGCTCTTTCAGCAGGTCGAGGATCTTGGCCTGCGTGGTCACGTCCAGCGCGGTGGTCGGCTCGTCCGCGATCAGCAGGTCGGGGCGTTCGGCAATGGCCAGAGCGATGGCGACGCGCTGGCGCTGGCCACCCGACAGCTCATGCGGGTAAAGCGTCAGCGGAAAGCGCGGCGCGGTCAGACCGACGCGGTCCAGCCGGTCGCGGGCGCGTGCCAGCGCGGTCTTGCGGTTAAGGCGCTGGTGGATGCGCAGCACCTCGGCAACCTGATCGCCGATATTCATCAGCGGGTTCAGCGCCGTCATCGGCTCTTGAAAGATCATGCCGATGCGTTTGCCGCGGATGCGGCACAGCGCTTGTTCGGGCAGGTCCAGCAGGTTGCGGCCGTCCAGATCCACCCGTCCCTCGGCGTGCATGCCCTCGGGCAGCAGGCCCATGATCGCCAGCGCCGCCATGGACTTGCCCGAGCCGCTTTCGCCGACCAGCCCGGTGATCTGGCCGGGCGGCAACGCCAGGTCGATGCCGCGCAGGATCTCATGCGTGCCGATGCTGACGGTCAGCTTGCTGGTCTCGATCATGGCGACCTGCGCAATCTGGGGTCAAGCGCATCGCGCAATCCGTCGCCCAGCAGGTTCAGGCCCAGCACCGTCACGACGATGGCAAGCCCGGGGATGATGGCCACGTGTGGGGCCAGCGATACCATGGTCTGTGCCTCGGCCAGCATCCGGCCCCAGCTTGGCGTTGGCGGCTGCGCGCCCAGCCCGACATAGCTAAGGCCCGCCTCGGCCAGAATCCCCAGGCTGAACTGGATGGTGCCCTGCACGATCAGCAGGTTGGCGATATTGGGCAGGATGTGCTGCAAGCTGATGCGGGTCGCGCCCTTGCCCGCCACCTGTGCTGCGCGGATATAGTCCAACGTCCAGATCGGCAGCGCGCCGCCCCGGGTGACGCGGGCAAAGACCGGGATGTTGAAGATGCCGATGGCGATGATCGCATTCACCGCCGAGGGCCCCAGCGCCGCCGTGATGAGGATGGCGATGACGAGGCTGGGAAAGGCAAAGACCAGATCGTTGCCGCGCATGACGATTTCATCCAGCCAACTGCCGCTGCGGGCGGCGGCCAGCAGACCCAGCGGCACGCCAAAGCCCATGCCGATCCCGACCGCCACCAGCGCAACGGCGATCGAGGTGCGCGCGCCCACCATGATCATGGACAGCATGTCGCGGCCGAAATGATCGGTGCCCAGCCAATGCTCGGTCGAGGGCGGCAGCAGCTTTTGCGCGATGGCAAGCTGGGTCACGTCGGCGGGCGTCCAGAAGAACGACACCAGCGCCGCGACCAGCGCCAGTCCGGAAAGCAATCCGCCAAGGATCAGCGACCATCTCATCTGCGCAGCCTTGGATCGACCAGCGCATAGGACAGGTCCACAAGAAAGGTGATCAGGATGACCGCAGCAACCAGCACCAGCACCGCGCTTTGCACCACGATCAGGTCGCGTTGAGTGATGGCCTGAAAGATCAGCCGGCCAAGGCCCGGCAGGTAGAATACGTTTTCGATGATGATGGCCCCGGCCAGCAGAAAGGAAAACTGCATGCCAAGAATAGTCAGCACCGGGATCAGCGCGTTGCGCAAGGCATGGCGCGACAGCACCTGCCCGGCGCTCAGCCCCTTGGCGCGGGCGGTGCGGATATAGTCCTGCCCCAGCGTCTCGACCAGGGCCGAGCGCAGCACGCGCGCCAGAATCGCCGCTTGCGGCAGGGCCAGTGCGAAAGCGGGCAGGATCAGCGATTTCAGGGCGGCACCGGGATGGTCCCAGCCCGGAAAGCCGCCCGCCGGCAGCCAGCGCAGCCTGACCGCGAACAGCAGGACGAGCAGCATGGCGAACCAGAAATTCGGCAGCGCGATGCCGACCTGCATCGCCCCCATCACCACCGTATCGCCCCCCCGTCCGCGTCTTGCGGCGGCATACATGCCGATGGGCAGGGCGATGGTCACGGCCAGCGCCAGCGCCATCAGCGCCAACGGCAGCGAAACCTGCATCCGGTCAAGGATCATCCCCGCCACCGGCGTCTTATAGGTAAAGCTGTGCCCCAGATCGCCGCTGAGCACCCCGCCCAGCCAGTGCAGGTAACGCAGCGGCAGCGGCAGGTCCAAGCCCATCTGCTGGCGCAGCGCGGCAACGGTCTCGGGCTGCGCGCCGGTGCCCAGCATGAAGCTGGCCGGGTCGCCCGGCACCAGCTCGACCACCGAAAAAATCAGCGCCGAGGCCACGAGCAGGCTCAGGCCAAGCGAGATCAGGCGGCGGGACACATAGCGCAACATGGGGGAACGCTAGTGTGGGTTTGCGCGCCGGTAAAGCCGCCTTCGCGATCAGGGCACTTCCAGCTTGCCGATCAGGGGCACATCGTCGTCCAGACTGACGGTGTGGCGTTCGATCATGCGGTGGACAAGGGGCGGCTCGGAACTGCGGTGCAGCTTGTTGAGATCCTGATACGTTTCGAAGTCGGCCTTGGTGCGGCGCAGGTTGTGGCGGATATATTCGTCCCAGGTGGCGATGTGATAGCTTTCGGTCCAACGCTCGGGGTGTTCCAGATCGCGTAGCAGCGCCCAATTGCGCGCCCCGTCACGGCGTCGGATATTGCGGCGCAACGCCATGAGGCGCAGGAACTCGGGCACGTCTAACTGGTCGATTTCGTAATCGATCATGATCATGACCGGCCCCGAGCGGCCCCGCAGGTCCAGCGCCAGCTCGGGTTCGCGAAAGCGGTTCACGGGATCGAGGTCCAGCGTGCCAAATTCCGGGATGCGCAGCCAGTGACCCAGAATCGCGCCCAGAAACAGGGGTACCGCAGCCGCGATCAGCGCCGTGTCCAGATCGTAACTGTTGGCGACCGAACCCCATGTCCAACTGCCCGCCGCCATGCCGCCAAAGACCGCCGTTTGGTAAAGCGCTAGCGCACGCGCCACCACCCAGCGCGGCGTCGAAAGCTGCACCGTCACGTTGAACAGCGACAGCGCCAGCACCCAGCTTGCCCCGGCAGGCAGCATGGCCAGTGCATGCAGCCAAGTGCTTTCGGTCAAGGCCAGCATCAGGGCCGAGGCCCCGAAGGCGGCAAAGGCCACGCGGACCACGTTTTCATTGTCCAGCCGCTCGCGCACCAGCGGGTTGATCAGAGCACCGAAGATGGCGCCCAGCCCAAAGCAACCCAGAAGCAGGCCGAACAGCAGTGAACCGCCCACCGGATTCTGCTTGGCGACCAGCGGCAGCAGCGACAGGATGACGATGGCCGAGAAGCCGAACAAAGCTCCGCGCGACAGCACTCGCATAAGGTTCGGCGACAGGGCCACGTAACGCAGCCCCGCGCCCACGGCGGCGACAAAGGGTTCGGGCGTGGTGGTGCGGGGCGGGGTTACCGGATGCCAACGCGCCAATGTGCCAAGCAGGGGAATATAACTGAGGGCATTGACGGCAAACGCTGCCGCCGCGCCGAAGGCTGCGGTGATGATGCCGCCCACCGCCGGGCCGACGCTGCGCATCAGGTTGAAACCCACCGAATTCAGCGAGACCGCCGCCGGCAGATCGTCGCGCGGCACCAGATCCTGCATGCTGGCCTGCCAGGGCGGGTTGTAGATCGCCTGCCCGACACCGATCAGAAACGTCAGCGACAAAAGCAGCAAGGGCGTCATCAAGCCCTGCCACGTCAGCACCGCCAGCAGGATCGAGACTATGGCCATGAATATCTGCGCGCCCAAAAGCAGCGTGCGGCGATCAAAGATGTCGGCCATCGCGCCCGAAAGCAGCGCAAACAGCATGATCGGCAGCGTATTCGATGCCTGCACCAGCGCGATCAGCGTTGCCGAACTGGTCAGCTGCGTCATCATCCATGCCGCGCCTACCGCCTGCACCAGTCCCCCGAAATTCGAGATCAGTGTCGCCGACCAGAGCAGGCGGAAGTCAGGGTGGCGCAATGGGGCAAAAGGGCTCTTGCGGGCAGGGGCTGGCATAATCCGTTAAACCTAGGGCGCAATGCGTCAACCTTAGGCAAGGCCACCTCCGCCTGCAATCGCGATGGCCGATTCTTTCCAGAGGGGGTATTCTTTCATGATTTACACATATACTCGAACATTATTCGAATAAAACAATAATATACGATGGATAATTGTGTATTACTGCCAGTTTGACGATGAAATTCGGATTTCATTTCTGAACCGATTGGTATTCTTGCCCTCAGTTCGAATTTCGGGGGGTGCGCGAACATGAAGGTCATCATTCTGGGGGCAGGTGTCCTGGGTGTCACTTCGGCCTGGTATCTGGCCAAGGCGGGACATGAAGTGACGGTGATCGACCGGCAGGACGGCCCGGCGCTGGAGACCAGCTTTGCCAATGCTGGTGAGATCTCGCCCGGCTATTCATCGCCTTGGGCGGCGCCCGGTGTTCCGCTCAAGGCGCTGAAATGGATGTTCCAGCGCCATGCGCCACTGGTTTTGCAGCCCAAGCTTGACTGGCAACGGGTGTCGTGGATGGCGCGGATGCTGGCCAACTGCACCTCCTCTGCCTATGCCGTCAACAAAAGCCGCATGGTCCGGCTGGCCGAATACAGCCGCGACTGTCTGAGCGAACTGCGGGCAGAAACCGGCATCCAATATGACGAGCGCACTCAGGGCACCTTGCAGGTGTTCCGCAAGCAGCAGCAGCTGGAGGCGGCAGGCAAGGATATCGAAGTGCTCAAGGCCGATGGCGTGCCGTTCGAGCTGCTGGACCGCGACGGCTGCGTCGCCGCCGAGCCGGGGCTGGCGAACTCTCGCGAATTGCTGGTCGGCGGGCTGCGCTTGCCGGGGGATGAAACCGGTGACTGCTTTATCTTTACCAACCGCTTGGCCGAAATGGCGGTTGCAGCGGGCGTCACCTTCCGCTGGGGCGTCACCATCGATGGGCTGGAGGCCGAGAGCGGCCGCGTTGCCGCGGTGCGCACCGACAAGGGCCGGCTGACCGCCGACCGCTATGTTCTGGCCATGGGCTCTTATTCGCCGCGGATGGTGCGGCATCTGGGACTGAAGCTGCCGATCTATCCGCTCAAGGGCTATTCGCTGACCATCGACATTCAGGACGAATCGCGCGCGCCCGTCTCGACCGTCATGGATGAGACCTACAAGGTTGCGATCACCCGGCTTGGCGACCGTATCCGCGTCGGCGGCCTGGCCGAGATTGCCGGCTATGACCTGAGCCTGAACCGGCGCCGGCACGAGACTTTGGCGAAATCGGTGGGCGAATTGTTCGGCGGTGCCGGTGATGCGGAAAAGGCGCTGTTCTGGACCGGGCTTCGGCCGATGACGCCGGATGGCACGCCCATCGTCGGTGCGACGCCGATCCCGAACCTTTATCTGAACACGGGTCATGGCACACTGGGCTGGACCATGTCGGCGGGCTCGGGGCGGCTGATCGCCGATCTGATCTCGGGTCGCAATCCCGACATCGCAGCCGAGGACCTGGGCTATGCCCGCTATCTGCGTGGGACAAAGGCCGCCGCCCGGCCCAAGTTGCAGCCCGTCAACGCCTAGACATCACCACAAACAAAAAAAGGGGACCCAAAGGTCCCCTTTTTCGCGTTTGGACCGAGGTCAGGCCCGCTTGATAAGCTGCAGAATCACCAGCAGGATCACTGCGCCGATCGTTGCAAAGACGATCGTTCCAAGGATCGGGGCCGTGGCACCAAGCCCAAGGCCAAGCATGGGAAACAGCCAGCCCGCGATTATGGCGCCGACGATGCCGATAACGATGTTCATCAGCAGGCCCTCGCCATGGCCTTTGACGATCTGCCCGGCCAGCCAGCCAGCGATCGCACCGATGATAAGAGTGATGAGCAAGGCGGTCAGGGTCATGAAGCGCGTCCTTTTCATGGTTCGGCCGGAGGACCGGTCTGACAGCGTAACGATTCCCGCGCGCTAGGAGTTCCAACGCCTTGCAGGACCGATTTTGCCCAAACGCGCGCGGAAAATCGCGCGTTTGGGCAACAGTTTGGTAACGATTGCGCATATCCGCAGGGTCCGAGGCTTGACGCCGCAGCACGGGGAAGGCTGATACATAGGTGGAAATCATGCCCACCCTTTGCTCGGGATGGGCACATCATTCGATGCAATATCACTGCTGCCACGGCCGCGTCCCCTGGGGCGCGGCGCGTTACGAAGGGAAATACCGATGCGCCTTGCTCCGCTTATGCTGGCAATGGGCCTTGGCCTTGCCGCCTGCGCTCCGACCCCGCAGACCCCGACCACGCCGCCCGATCAGGGCGTCTATGGTGCGCGGGTCGATACCGGCCCGAATGGCGAGCCGATCGAGATTCACTCTGTCCGCCCCGCCTACCTGACTGAGCGTAACCGCCGCCAGCGCGTGGCCTATCACGGCCCCGAGGCGGCGGGCACCATCGTCGTCGATCCCTATGCGCGCTTTCTTTATCACGTGCTGGGGAATGGCGAGGCGATGCGCTATGGCGTCGCGGTCGGTCAGGCGGGCAAGAATTTTCAGGGCAGGGCGACGATCGGCCGCAAGCATGCGTGGCCCAGCTGGACGCCCACCGCCAACATGGTTCGCACCCAGCCTGAGCTTTACGGTCCGCTGAAGGGCGGGTTGAAGGGCGGTGTGGACAACCCGCTGGGGTCGCGTGCGCTTTATCTTTATAACGGCGGCCGCGACACCATGTATCGCATTCATGGCACCATGGACCCGTCCTCGGTCGGCAAGGCGACTTCGGCCGGCTGTATCCGTCTGTTCAACCAGGACATCATGGATCTGTTCAACGAGATTCCCAGCGGCACCGCTGTCAAGGTCCGAACGCAGGCCGAAAGCCTGGCACTGGAAGGGCCGCAGGTCCAACTGCCCAACGGTTATCTGGCCTCGGCCGATGAAGTGCAGACCGCGGCGGCGCAGTAACCTCTTACGATTTGCACGCTTTCCATGCCCCGGCCCGACCAAGGCCGGGGCATTCTTTTCTGGTCAGCATCGGCGGCACATGGCAGGTTCTGCCTGCATAGCGCCCGAGCCCAGAGGAGAAAGCCCATGGCCAAGCCCGACGATCAGTCCGCCGTCGCCTCGCGCGATCTGGATGCGCTTGTCGAACAGACCCAAACTGCCGCGCTGCGCCTGTTGGATCAAAGCGCGCTGGAAGCGTTGCAGCGCGATCTGCGCGCCATGAAGGAAAGCGAGCAGGACGATGCAGTGCGCAAGGCACTGGGTCTGGCGCTGCGCCGTGCCGGTGCCGAAAGGCGCCATCGCAAGGCACAGGGCGAGCAGGCACCGGAGGCCGCGGCAACGCCAGCGCCGTTTGCAGAGTTAGCCGCAGAACCGGCACCCGTGCCGGCGGGGAAGGCAAAACCCCTGCATTCGCTTGGCCGTAAACCCGACAAGACCGAGCGAAAGCGGATCAAAGAGGCCGAGAAGGCCGAGAAAAAGCGCGTGAAAGAAGCTGAAAAAGCCGAGCGCAAGGCTGCGAAACAAGCTGCGAGAGATGCTGCCAAGGCTGAGCGCAAGGCCGCCAAGACTGCGCAGGCCGATCCGAAGCCGGCCAAGACCACCGGTAAGGACAAGGCCGGCAAGGGCAGAAAGGCCGATTGAGCAAGGGCGCGGTTTTCAAGCCGCGCCTTGGCTGCTATCTGAAACCCGTTCCATTGTCCGAGTCTCGCATGCGTCGTCTGGTCCTGATCCTTGCCGCCGTGCTGGCCGCAAGCGCTGCCCCCGCCTATGAAGCCGTGGATGCGCTGCTTGGCTTGCGCGCGCCCCGGCCGTCGGACAAGCTGCGCTGCACCGACGATGGACGTTATTGCATCTCGGTCGCGACCTATGTGCCCGACGTTTGCCTGGCGATCGAGCGGGCGGCAGGGCAAAATGGGCTGGACCCGCATTTCTTTGCCCGCCTGCTGTGGAAGGAAAGCCTGTTCGAGCCCGGCGCGATCAGTCCGGTCGGCGCCATGGGCATTGCGCAATTCATGCCCGGCACGGCCGAGATGGTCGGGCTGGACGATCCTTTCAACCCGGCCAAAGCCATCGAGGCCTCTGCGCGCTATCTGGCGACGCTGAGCACCAGCTTTGGCAATGTCGGACTTGCCGCGGTCGCCTATAACGGTGGCGAGAACCGGGCGGCGCGCTTTGTTTCGCAAAACGGAAGCCTGCCGTGGGAGACGCAGGACTATGTCCAGGCGATTACCGGCCAGACGGCCTGGATCTGGCGCGACAACCCCCCGGCCAGGCTGGACGTGCGGTTGGACAAGGAACAGCCGTTCCGGCAAGCCTGCATCGATCTGGCCGGCAAGCGCAAACTGCGCGAGTTCCAGACCCCCGAGCACCCCTGGCCCTGGGGCGTGATCGTGGCCACGCATCCCAGCCAGTCCGGGGTCAACCAGCAGGTCGCACGGCTGAACCGGCAGTTGCGACCGATCCTGGGCGGCAAGCGCGTCAGCTATGTGCATCGCAAGGTCTCGGGCGGGCCGCGAAAGCTGTATACCGCGCAGATCGGCTATTCTTCGAAGACCGAGGCCCATTCGTTCTGCAACCGGCTGCGCAGTCTTGGTGGGCGCTGTCTGGTGCTAAAGAACTGAGAGCGCCGCGCCGGTAGCACTGTTTTTTGGGTATTTGGGCAACAGAGAAGAGCGGGCGAGGTGCCCCTGATCCCTTGTCTTATTCCTTCCAATATACGGCGGTCAGGTCGTTGGCTGGCATGGGGGTGTTCTCCCAAAGCCCCTTGATCTCGGCCTTGGCGACGCCGGTTTTGGCCAGTTGGAACAGGAAGGCGTTGGCGTAATCACCGGCAAGGATTTCCTGCGCCTGTTTCAGCAGCGTCGAGCGGTCGGCCGGTTCGGTGGCGGCGTTGAGTAGGGTCATCACCTCGTCGAAGGCCGGGTTGCGATAGTTGAAGTAATAATCCTTGCGGCCGTAGATATCTATGTCCATCGGCTCGACATGGCTGATGATGGTCAGGTCGTAATCGGCGTTCTTGAACACCTGTTCCAGCCATTGCGCCCATTCCATGTTGGTGATCTGGGTCTGGATGCCCACGGCGCGCAATTCGGCCGCGATGATCTCGCCGCCGCGCCTCGCGTAAGGGGTGGGCGGCAGGGCCAGGCGCAGGGTCAGGTTTTCGGCGCCTGCCTCGGCCAGAAGTTTTCTGGATTGCTCGGGGTCGTGTTGCGATTTTCCGGTCAGATCGACGTAATCGGGGTGGTGCGGCGCGAAATGCGTGCCGATGGGCGTGCCATAGCCGAACATTGCCCCATCGATGATTTCCTGGCGGTTGATGGCATGCGCGATGGCCTGACGCACCCGGATATCCGCAAGGGCAGGGTTCTTGTGGTTCATGGCCAGGATGGTTTCGCCCTCGGTCGTGCCGACCAGCACCTTGAAGCGTGGATCGGCCTGAAGCTGGGACAGGGTTTCGGGCGCGGGGTAGATTGGGAAGGCGTCGATGTCGCCCGCCATCATGGCCGCGAAAGCGGCGCTGGGGTCGGAGATGAAGCGGAAGGTGGCGGTTTTCAGCGCCGGTTTCCCGCCCCAGTAATCGTCGAAAGCGTCGAGTCGGATATGATCGCCCTGCCGCCATTCGCCGAAACGGAAGGGGCCGGTGCCGACCGGCTTGGTAGCGATGTTCTGGATGCTGGCCTCATCAACCATCACCGCGTCGCCCCATGCCATCTTGAAGGGGAAGCCGCCATCGGGGGCTTTCAGCGTGACGCGGACGGTGGTGGGATCGACGGCCTCGACCGTCTCGATGCCTTCGAACAGGGCTTTCTGGGCGTTGGTGCTGTCGGGCGCCCGCGCGCGATCCAGCGAGAAGATTACGTCTTGCGCGTCGAAGGCGCTGCCGTCGTGGAAGGTTACGCCGGGGTGCAGGTGGAAGACATAGGACTTGCCGCCGTCCTCGGCCTGCCAGCTTTCGGCCAAGCCGGGTTGCACGCTGCCGTCCGGGCCGATGCGGGTCAGCCCTTCGAAGACATTGGCGTAGACCACTTCGTCGATGGCGGCCGCGGCGCCTCCGGTCGGGTCCAGGTTCGGCGGCTCGAGCACCATGGCCAGCGTGATCGAATCCGGCGCCGCCAGCGCCGGCGTGGCCAGTACCGTGGCCATCGCAGCCGCCTGCATGAATCGTGCAAACATCCCTGTCCCCCTTATGGGCTGATCCCTTGGCGCACATTCCGGGTAAAATGCCCGGCGATCAACCCCGTCGCTCGGTCAATTGCTGGGCGAGGCCCGCGAACATCAGCCATAGCGAACTGAGCAAGAGTCCCCAGCGGGCAAAGCTTTCGGGGTGAAAATCGACCAGCACCGCCCAGACAGAAAAGCCCACCCAAGCGACCGTGACAGGCAGCGAGATCAGCCGCCAGCGTTCGGTCCTGACGGGGTGGATGAATTTGACATTGGTGAACATGGTGATGGCCAATGCCACGACGATGATGAGGGTCAGCCAGAAATTCGGCTTGGTGGCAAACAGCACCAGCACCACCATGTTCCAGCAGGCCGGGAAGCCCGCAAAGGAATTATCCTTGGTTTTCATGCGCGTGTCGGCGAAATATATCACGCTGCCATAGGTGATGGCGATGATCGCGATCCAGCCTGTCCAGCCGGGCAAAAGCCCCGACATGAACAGCGCATAGGCCGGGATGAAGACATAGGTCAGGTAGTCGATGATCAGGTCCATCAACACGCCGTCATAGGTCGGCCAGTTGGTCTTGACGTGATAGCGCCGCGCAAGGGGACCGTCGATGCCGTCGACGATCAGCGCGATGACCAGCCAGAAAAACATCTGCGACCATTCGGCCCTTGCCGCAGCCAGCAGGGCAAGCATCGACAGCACCGCTCCGGTCGCGGTCAGCAGATGCACGGACAGGGCTTTCATGCGCCGATTCATCCCTTGCTTCTGTCACCGAACGGTCATGATCGCAAGTTCGTGTAGACGGACGGCGGACGCTTTGCCGCAGCGTGATGCGCAGATGCCTATGCCGCGAACTCCTCGGCCGCATAGCCCTGAAGATAGAGCAGCGCGGTCAGGTCGCCGTGATTGATTCGCAGATCCACCTGCGCTGCGACCACTGGTTTGGCATGCAATGCGACACCCATGCCGGCGAGTTTGAGCATGTCGAGATCGTTCGCGCCGTCGCCCACCGCCAGCACATCCACGGGCGAAAGCCCGCGCTCGGCGGTGATTTCGCGCAGTGCCTGAACCTTGGCCTCGCGGCCCAGGATCGGCAGGGCGACATGGCCGGTCAGCACCCCGTCTTCGGCAAGAAGGGTATTGGCGCGATGTTCCTGAAACCCGAGCGCCTGAGAGACCGGACCGGTAAAGACGGTGAAGCCCCCCGATACCAGCGCCGTATAGGCTCCTTGCGCGCGCATCGTGGCAACCAGTTCCCGCCCGCCGGGGGCAAGCGTGATGCGGCTGTCCAGAACCGCCCCGATGGCGGTTTCGGGCAGGCCGGCCAGCAGGTTGACGCGGGCAAGCAGGGCTTCGTGGAAATTCAGTTCTCCGTTCATCGCCTGTGCGGTGATGGTGGCGACTCGCTGGCCCACACCTGCGAAATCGGCCAGTTCGTCGATACATTCCTGTTGGATCATGGTCGAATCCATATCCGCCAGCAGCACCGCCTTGCGCCGGCCCCGGGTGGGCTGGATCGCAAGATCGAAGCCCTCGGCCTGCAGCCGTTCCCAGACCTGCCAGAAATCCGCGGGTTCCGCGGCCAGCGGGAATTCGGCGGCGATGCCCTGCGCCAGCCAGATCACATGGCCGCCATTCCACGCGCTGCGCAGGTCGTCGACCAGAGAGGCGGGCAGATCCGCGCGGCTGGGCGCGGCGAGTAGGGTGACGGTGAACATGGACACTCCGGGCCGGTTGGGATGGCGCAGCACTAGCCCAAAGCGGGGGGCGGCTTCAATCTGCCGCAGCCGTCGAATTTTTCCTTGCGGGAATCTTTCGACGGCGCTAAGGCCGTCAGCGGGACACGCCGCCCCAACGCGGCGCTTATAGCTGGAAGGCTAACATCATGAGCAAGACTGCTCCGGCCGCGCGGCCGGCAAATCCGCGCTTTTCTTCGGGCCCCTGTGCCAAGATCCCCAATTTCTCGCTGGACATGCTTGCAGACGCGCCGCTGGGCCGCTCGCATCGTGCCGCTGTCGGCAAGGCCAAGCTGGCCGAGGCCATCAACCTGACCCGCGAGGTGCTGGACGTTCCCGAAGGCTATCGCATCGGCATCGTTCCCGCCTCGGATACTGGCGCCGTCGAGATGGCGCTGTGGTCGCTTCTGGGTGCGCGCAAGGTCGAGATGCTGGCTTGGGAGAGCTTTGGCGAGGGCTGGGTCACCGATGTGGTCAAGCAACTCAAGCTGGATGCCGTGGTGCGCAAGGCACCCTATGGCCAGATCGTCGATTTCACGCAGGTCGATTTCAACAATGACGTGGTCTTTACCTGGAACGGCACCACTTCGGGCGTGCGGGTTCCCAATGGCGACGCGATCCCGGCCGATCGTGCCGGCCTGACCATCTGCGATGCTACCTCGGCGGCATTCGCCATGGATCTGCCCTTTGACAAGCTGGATGTCGTGACCTTCAGCTGGCAGAAGGTTCTGGGCGGCGAAGGCGCGCATGGCGTGCTGATCCTGTCCCCGCGCGCCGTCGAGCGGCTGGAAACCCATACCCCCGCATGGCCGCTGCCGAAGATTTTCCGCATGACCAAGGGCGGCAAGCTGATCGAAGGCATCTTCAAGGGCGAGACCATCAATACGCCTTCGATGCTGTGCGTCGAGGATTATATCGTCGCGCTGAAATGGGCCAAGGGGCTGGGTGGCCGCAAGGCGCTGATCGGCCGCGCCGAGGCGAATGCAAAAGCCGTGCGCGACTTTATCGCGGGCCGTGACTGGATCGCCGATCTGGCCGAGGATCCGGCCACGGCCTCGACCACGAGCGTTTGCCTGAAATTCACCGATCCCCGCATCAAGGATGGCGCCGCCTTTGCCAAGGCCGTCGCCAAGCGGCTGGAGAAGGAAGGCGTGGCGCTGGACGCTGGCGCCTATCGCGATGCGCCGGCGGGTCTGCGGATCTGGTGCGGGTCGACGGTCGAGACCTCGGATGTCGCGGCGCTGATGCCGTGGATCGAGCATGCGTTCGAAGCCGAGATCGAGGCGCAGGCGGAAATCGCCTGAACGGTCTGCCGGACCGGGGGCGCTGCCCCCGGACCCCCGGGATATTTATTCACGAAAGAAGATGAGATGCGGGGGCGTCAGGTTCCCGCACCGGCCCCGTATATCCAGAGGATAGAGAAATGCCCAAGGTTCTTGTTTCGGACAAGCTTTCGGAAACCGCCGTTCAGATCTTTCGCGATCGCGGCGTCGATGTCGATTACCTGCCGGATGTCGGCAAGGACAAGGAAAAGCTGGCTGAGATCATCGGCCAATACGATGGTCTGGCCATTCGGTCTGCCACCAAGGTGACGGCGAAGCTTTTGGAAGGTGCAACCAACCTGAAGGTGATCGGCCGCGCCGGGATCGGGGTCGATAACGTCGATATTCCGGCGGCCTCGAAAAAGGGCGTGATCGTGATGAACACGCCTTTCGGCAACAGCGTCACCACCGCCGAACATGCCATCGCGCTGATGTTCGCCGTGGCGCGGCAACTGCCCGAGGCCAGCGTCTCGACCCATGCCGGCAAGTGGGAGAAGAACCGCTTCATGGGGGTCGAGCTGTTCAACAAGACCCTGGGCATCATCGGGGCCGGCAATATCGGCTCGATCGTGATCGACCGGGCGTTGGGCTTGCACATGAAGGTTCTGGCGTACGATCCCTTCCTGTCGGAGGACCGTGCCAAGGAACTGGGCGTGAAGAAGGTCGAGCTGGACGAGTTGCTGGCCAAGGCAGATTTCATCACCCTGCATGTGCCGCTGACCGACAAGACCCGCAATATCCTGTCGCGTGAAAACCTGGCCAAGACCAAGAAGGGCGTGCGCATCGTCAATGCCGCGCGCGGCGGCTTGATCGATGAGGAGGCGCTGGCAGAGCTGCTGAAATCGGGCCATGTCGCTGGTGCTGCCCTGGACGTCTTTGCCACCGAGCCGGCCACGGAAAGCCCGCTGTTCGGTCTGCCGAACGTGGTGGTCACGCCGCATCTGGGCGCCGCGACGACCGAGGCGCAAGAGAACGTTGCCCTGCAAGTGGCCGAGCAGATGTCGGATTACCTGCTGACCGGGGCGGTGCAGAATGCGCTGAACATGCCCTCGGTCACGGCCGAAGAGGCGGCGGTGATGGGGCCGTGGCTGAAACTGGCTGGTCATCTGGGTGCCTTCATCGGCCAGATGACCGACGAGCCGATCAAGGCCATCAACGTGCTTTACGACGGGCTTGCCTCGGAGATGAACCTCAAGGCGCTGAACGCCGCAGTGATTTCGGGCGTGATGAAGGCCACCAACCCCGACGTGAACATGGTTTCGGCGCCGGTGATGGCGGCCGAGCGCGGCGTGCAGGTGGCGACGACAACGCAAGGCAAGTCGGGCGTTTATGACGGCTATATCAAGGCAACCGTCGTGACCGATACGCGCGAGCGTTCGATTGCGGGCGCCGTGTTCAGCGACGGCAAGCCGCGCTTTATCCAGATCCGCGGCATCAACGTCGATGCCGAGATCGGCGAGCACATGCTGTACACCCGCAACAGGGACGTCCCGGGCGTCATTGGGGCATTGGGCATGACGCTGGGCGATCTGGGGGTGAACATCGCCAACTTTACGCTGGGCCGGACCAAGTCCGGGGATGATGCCATCGCCATCCTGTATCTGGATGAACCGTTGAAGCCAGAGGCGCTGGAGGCACTGCGTGCCACCGGCAAGTTCCTGCAGGTGCGTCCGCTGCAATTCGAGGTTTAACCTTCCCAGCCCCCGGATTACGGTCCGGGGGTTTTCATTTGCGGGGGCGGCATGCGGACCTATGCCATCGGCGATATTCACGGCCATCTGGAACTGCTCAAGGCGGCGCATAATCTGATCGCCCGCGACGATGCGGCGCGGGGTGGGGGCGGCACGCTGGTCCATGTAGGCGATCTGCTGGATCGGGGTCCGAATTCGCGCGGCGTGGTGGATTACCTGATGCGCGGCCAATCCGAGGGAAGGCCGTGGGTCGTCCTTTGCGGCAATCACGACCGTTTCCTGCCGCGCTTTGCCGTGCAGCCAGAATGGATCGATCCGGGGCTGGCGTCGGGGCGGCACTGGCTGGACCATGACTCGCTCGGTGCGCCCGAGACGCTGGCCTCCTATGGTGTCGAGATCCGTGACCACGACCGAACCCGCGCCGATACGCTGCGCGCGGTGCCCGAGGCGCATCTGCGCTGGCTTGCCGGGTTGCCGCTATGGCATCTGATTCCGCAGGCGCTGTTCGTCCATGCAGGAATTCGTCCGGGCGTCGATCTGTCGCGGCAGACCGAACATGACCTGGTCTGGATCCGTAAGGGCTTCCTGAATGATATCACCGATCACGGCATTCTCGTGGTGCATGGCCACAGCCCGGTTCAGCGGGTGACGCATTTTGGCAACCGTCTGGCCATCGATACCGGCGCGGCCTATGGCGGGCCGCTGAGCGTGGTGGTCTTTGATGAAACCGGGTTGCATCTGCTGACCGAGGCGGGCCGCGAGCCGATTACCGCGCCCTGAGTCGGGCCATGTGGCATGGCTGCCATCAACCGGCGGGAAATGCCTCAAATCCCCGGCATCCATTGACCCGGGGACAATAGAGGCCAAATATCACCGAAGGTATGCGCCCTTCGCGGCGCCAGGAGGTGAAGCGCCGTGCAGTCCGTTTCCGTCATCTTTCAGCTTGCCGGCGCTGTGGCGCTGCTGCTTTTCGGGCTTGGATTGGTCCGCGACGGGATGGTGCGTGCCTTTGGCGTCAGGCTCAAGATGGTGCTGGGGCGGGGGACGCGCAACGGATTGCGGGCGTTTGTCTCTGGTCTGGTGGCGACGCTGGGGCTGCAAAGCTCGACCGCCACGGCGCTGATGACGGCGTCCTTTGTCGATCGCGGCATGATCCGGCCCCGCATGGCGCAAATCGTGTTGCTGGGCGCCAATCTGGGCACGGCGCTGACGGCGTGGATCGTCGCTTCGGGGATCGAGGCGCTGGTGCCGGTGCTGTTGCTGATCGGCTATATTTTGCGCCGGCAGGATCGCAAGGGCTGGTCGGGGGCGGGGCTGGCGCTGATCGGCATTGCGCTGATGCTATTGTCGCTGACGCTGCTGAGCCTGGCGACCGAGCCGCTGCGGGAATCTGCTGCCATGGCGGCGTTCCTGGCGATGCTGGGCAATGCCTGGCCGGTGGCATTGGCCATCGCTGCAGGGCTTGCGGTTATCTGCTCGTCTTCGCTTGCGGTGGTGATGCTTGTGCTGTCGCTGGGCATGGACCCGGCTTTGACGGTCGTGCTGGTGCTTGGCGCCAATCTGGGCGGGGCGATACCCCCCGTGTTGGCGACGGCGGGGCAGGGTATCGCCGCCCGTCGCGTCGCCTTGGGCAACCTGATCGTGCGCGGCATCGGCTGCCTTGTCGCACTGCCCCTGGCCGGGCAGGCGGCGCAGCTTCTGACCTTGGTGCCCTTGCCGGAAACCGGGCTGGCGGTCGAGGCGCATCTGACCTTCAACTTGGCGCTGGCTGCGGTGATCTGGCCCTTCTCGGGACTCGTCACACGCCTGACCGGCGTGATCCTGCGCGAGGATGAGCCCACGCCGCCGATCGAGGCGCAGCTTCTTGATGGCAACGCGCTGGATACTCCCGCCGTGGCACTGGCCCGGGCTAGCCGTGCGGCGCTGGCCATCGGCGATGCCATCGAAAGGATGCTGCATCAGGCCCGCACCGCATTCGCGCGCGGTGACGACGCGCCTCTGGCCGAGGTTGCGGTTCTGGAAGAGCGCGTGGACCGCATGCAGCAAGAGATCAAAAGCTTTCTGTCTCGTCTTGGTCGCGACGCGGGCGAGGATCAACGGCGCCAAGCCATCACCATTCTGGACTACGTGATCAACCTCGAACATGTCGGCGATATCATCGACAAGGGGCTCGCCCCCGAGATCCGCAAGAAAGCGGCGCTGTCGCTGCGCTTTTCCGAAGAGGGCTACGGGGAACTCGACGGGCTGTTCCTGATGACCATCGAAAACCTGCGGCTTGCCCAGACCGTATTCATGACCCGCGACCGTGATCTGGCGCGCCAACTGATGGAAGAAAAGGTCGAGATCCGCCGGTTGGAGCGTATGTCGGCGCAGCGCCACCTGATGCGGCTGCGCGAGGGGCGGGCGGACAGCCAGCAGACCTCGTCGCTGCATCTGGACATTCTGCGCGACCTGAAGCGGGTGAACGCGCATATCGTCTCGGTCGCCCATCCGATTCTGGATGAGGCGGATCTGTTGATCGAAAGCCGGTTGAAAACTGGCTAGCTGTCCGTGGCCGATAGGCTGCGCGAAAAAGGTGGGGGCGCTACCGCATTGGCCCGACCGGCCGCTGTGGTCCTTGCGCGGCACTTATCCCGCGGGCATGACCTGTCGTAGCGTTGGCAAAAGGCTTGCAGCGACGCGGCGGGCTTGCCATCTTCCACCCGGTTGCGCTGCCCGGAGGTTAAGATGAAAGCATGGATTGCCACTTTGGCGCTGATCGCCGCGCCCGCCTCGGCCGAGGTGGTTGGCAAGGTCGGCGTGGACTGGGTCGGCAACGATATCATCGTCGAGGCCATCGCCGATCCCGAGGTGCAGGGCGTGGTCTGCCATCTGGCCTATTTCGACCGCTCGGTGATCGACCGGCTAAGTCAGGGCAACTGGTTCGAGGACCCTTCGAACTCGGCTATCGAGTGCACGCGGACCGGGCCGATCAGCATCGGTGACATCCGGCGCGGACCCAAGGGCGAGGACGTGTTCAGCGCCTCGCGTTCGTTGATTTTCAAGTCGCTGCGCGTCAAGCGGATCTATGACGAAGACAATCAGGTTCTGATCTATCTTGCCCATGCCAATCAGGTGAACGAAGGCTCGGCCAAGATGTCGGTCTCGACCGTGGCGCTGGGACCGGGCGAAGAGTTGCCGGCTCAATAAGCCTGCGCGGCCTGCCGCGGCGAGGTCCGGGGTGCCGCGCCGATGGATGCGGGATAATCGGTGCGGGCGACCGCATAAAGCCTTGTGTCAGGCTGACGGTTTGCACCCTACAGGTGGACAGTGGCGGCTGGGGGCTGTAAGAGCCGCGCCAAACAGGAATGAAGTTATGCGGATTGCGTCCAAGACCGCGAAATACAATCTGGGCCAAGTGGTGCGTCACCGCGAACATCCGTTTCGTGGCGTAGTTTTTGACGTGGATCCGGAATTCGCCAATACCGAGGAATGGTATGAATCCATTCCCGAGGAATCACGGCCGTCCCGCAACCAACCATTTTATCATCTTTATGCCGAAACCGAGGCGACCTATTACGTCGCGTATGTTTCCGAGCAAAACCTGGTGCCGGATTATTCGGGCGAGCCGCTGGAACATCCCGAGGTGACCGAGATGTTTGGTGAATTTCAGGACGGCCGCTATCCGTTGCAGTTCGGGCTGAACTGACCCTGCCTGCCCTCCGGCGTGCGGGGGGCGGGGCCGCCTTGCAGCAGCGGTTCCGTCACCGGAATGATGAAAGCCAGAAAGTTCCGCCGCCCCTCGCGGAAATAGCTGAGTGAGGCGGACAGCTCCTGGATCAGAAACCAGCCGAAACCGCGCTCGGGCAGCGAGATGAGCTTTGCGGGGTCGCGAGGTGCTGGATCTGACCACGGCAGGCTGCGCATTTCCAGGCATGATGCCGGCAAGGGCTGGCCGTCGTCGGTTATCGCGCAGGCAATGCCCCCGACATGGCGTGCGACGCAAAGATGGATCAAGGGTGCATGGGGCCGTCCGTTCAGCCGCACCGCCTCGTGCCGGATGCCGTGTTCGCAGATATTGTTCAGAACTTCGGCCAGCGCCAGTTCCAGCTTGCCGATCACTTCGTTCCCGGCGCTTCCGTCGAACCGCTCCCGCAAGAACTGCAGCGCGGTTCGCACGGTCAGAGGGTCGGCGCGGAAGATGCGGTGATACATCGGCTGGCGTCCGGGCGGGGGCTGGCGCAGCCGCTTTTCTGCCGGCTGGGGCGATGTGCTCATCTTTCCGGGCCCTCCTTCTGGCCGGGGGGTGCGCCGGTCTTGCGGATGTTCAATACGGTGTCCATCCGGGTCAGGCGAAACACCCGCTCGACATTCGGGGTCAGCCCGGTCAGCGTCAGTCGGAGCCCGGCGGGGATTGCCTTATAGATCGCGATCACCGCGCCAAGGCCCGAACTGTCCATGAATTCCACCCCGCCCAGATCCAGCGTGATCTGTGGCCCGCCACCGGCGATCATACTGCGCACCCGGTCCTTGAATGCTGTGGCAATGGCGGCATCGAGGCGTTTTTCATCGACACGGATTATCAGCCCGTCTGGCTGCGGTAGCAATGTCAGTTGCATTTTCGGTCTCGCTGTTTCGGTGTTATCGCATTCTAAAGGTGGAATAGTTACCGTTTTGTAAGTGGGGGTGCGGCTTTTTGTCCCTTCAGGAGGGGTAATTCCATTGGATTTTCAGGAAATTTTTGACCGAACATGATAATCCTCAAAAGGCGGACGCAACGCATAGTTGATCCGCTGCCGCAGCGCGGGCTAGTGATCAATTCGATGGTTCATGCACATGTACGAAAGATGACCCAATGCGCCCTTCTCTGCTGGCGGCAGCCCTGCTGGTGGCCTGTTTCGTGAACAGCGCAGCGGCGACCTCTGCCAGCCTGACCTGTCCCAAGACGGACGATGCGGAAGTGGCGCGTCTGTGTGCCGCGCTGGAGGAGGAGATGCGTCAATCCGGCGGTGAAACTCTGCCCCAGGCTGCGTCCAGCATTCGTTTGATACTCGAGGCGCAAAGCCCGCGTCCCGACACCCTTCGCGCGCGCCTGACCGTCGAGAGTGCCGCTGGCCGGCATCAGGGCGACGAGATGGTTCTGTCGGTAATGGACCGTCCCGTAATTCCCGATAGCGAGATCCGGGATTTTGCTCGGTTGCTGCTGAAAGCCGCGCTTCCCCAAATTTCCGGTAACTAATTCTGTAACAAGGACGATTTTCATGACGTTGATCGGCAGGAACATGGAATTTTCCAAGGCGGCAGGCGCGACTCTGACCGAAGCGGCGGAAATCACCCGTGCGATCCGCACCGAGGTCGGGGACGCGCCTGCCGGAACCTCGACCCGCTACACCATGACCGTGGGCGACACCTTCAACGGCACCCTGGACTGGGGCGACGCGGACTGGGTGCGCGTGCAGCTGCAGCCGGGCAGCTATGTCATCTCGTTGGATTCGCGGGGGGCGTCGGGGGTTTCCGACCCTTATTTGCGGGTGATGAACGAGTATGGCATGGAGATCGCCCAGAATGACGATGGGGACGGGCTGAACTCTCGTCTGGTGCTGAACGTGACCCAGCCCGGAACCTATTACCTCGAGGCGGGCAGTTACGGCTTTTTTGATTGGGGCGCCTACAGCCTTCAACTTACCGCGCTTGCCCCGCGTCCCCAGTTTACCATGGCCCAGATCGCCCATCAGTTGACCGACGGCTTTTGGGAGGCCGACGGCCAGTCCCGCCGCGCCTTCGATGTCGGACAGGGCGATGTGTTGAACGTGGACCTGTCTGGGCTGACCGCGCAGGGGCGGCAATTGGCCAGCATGGCGCTGTCGGTCTGGGAGCAGGTGACGGGGATTACTTTCAACCGCAATCCGGGGTCGAATGCGACGGTCCATATAACCTTTGACGATAGCGACTGGGGGGCCTGGTCGTCATCGGTAACCAGCGGTGACCGGATCGTCAGTTCGCGTGTGAATGTCGGGCTGGACTGGCTGATGAGTTATGGCACCGGCTACAACAGCTACAGCTATCATAGCTATATCCACGAGATCGGTCATGCTCTGGGGTTGGGCCATGCCGGGAACTACAACGGCAGCGGCTTTTATGGTCTGGACAACCACTACAGGAACGACAGTTGGCAGGCTTCGGTCATGTCCTATTTCGACCAGCAGCAGAATTACGCGGTCGATGCCAGTTTTGCCTTTGCCACCTCGGCCATGATGGCGGACATCCTGGCGATACAGCAGCTTTATGGCCCGACCTCGATCCGCACCGGCAACAACACCTATGGCGAGACTACCAACGCCGGCCCAAGCTATGCCACCATCGCCGGCATGCTGCGCGACCCGCAGATGCGCGACGATATCACCTTTACCATTTTCGATCAGGGCGGCGTGGATACGCTGAACTTGGGAACCGATACACATAACCAGCGCATCTCGCTGGCGCCGGGGACCGTGTCGGACGCCTATGGGCTGGTCGGCAATATCTCGATCGCGCAAGGCACGCTTATCGAGAACATGCAGGCCGGGCGTGGCCATGATCTGGTCGTCGGCAACGGAGCCAACAATATCCTGCGCGGCGGGGGTGGCAACGACACGCTGCGCGGCAACAACGGCAACGATACGCTGATCGGCGGCAACGGTCATGACCGGCTGGAGGGGGGCGCCGGGGCCGACAGCCTGGTCGGCGGCTCGGGCAATGACACTTACGTCACCGACGGGCGCGACCAGATCGTCGAGGCCGCCGGTCAGGGGATCGATACGGTGCGATCCTCGGTCACGCTGAAGCTGGGCGCCAATCTGGAAAATCTGGTGCTGGTTTCGAATAAGGCGCAGGACGGCAGCGGGAATGCGCTGGCGAACCGCCTGACCGGCAACGCCCATGCCAATCGTCTGGACGGCTTTCAGGGCGATGACACGCTGCGGGGCAACAACGGCAATGACACGCTGAATGGTGGCAATGGCCATGACTGGCTGGACGGCGGCGCCGGCGCCGACAGGCTGGTTGGCGGCCGGGGCAACGACACCTATGTCACCGACGGTCGTGACCAGATCGTCGAGGCTGCGGGGCAGGGTATCGATACGGTGCGATCCTCGGTCACGCTGAAGCTGGGCGCCAATCTGGAAAATCTGGTGCTGGTTTCGAACAAGGCGCAGGACGGCGGCGGGAATGCGCTGGCAAACCGCTTGACCGGCAACGCCCATGCCAATCGTCTGGATGGCTTTCAGGGCAATGACACGCTGTTGGGTCGTCAGGGCAACGACACGCTGAACGGCGGCAATGGCCATGACTGGCTGGAGGGCGGTGTCGGGGCCGATATGCTGATCGGCGGGAGTGGCAACGACACCATGCACGGTGGGGCCGGTGCCGATCATTTCGTCTTTCATCGCGGGCGGGACGTCGTGCGTGATTTCAAGGACAATCAGGACACCTTGCATATTGACGATGCGCTTTGGGGCGGCAGTCGGCTTAGCGTGGCAGAGGTTCTGAAATTTGCCCATGTCTCGGGCGGCAATACCGTTTTCGACTTTGGCAACGGGAATGTGCTGACCCTGAACGGCTTTGCCAATATTGCTGCGTTGCAGGACGATCTGATCGTCATCTAAGGCGCTGCCTGTAAAACCGGCAAGGTGGGAAGGGCGCTTTTGCGCTTTTTCCCGGCCCTGCCGGAACCGGGGCTTTGCGTTCTGCCTTTTATTCCGGCAGCGAAGGCCCAACCCTTGTCAAATCCAGATTTCGCCTGGGCTGCAGGTAGTCCCGCTGTGGACAGTGCCGGCGCAGGTGCGAAGATCGTGGACAGAGGTAAGGGGTGGTGGCGATGACGATGTGCTACAACGAAATGGTCGACGGCGGGTCGGTCCGCGAGCCTTATGCCATGCTCTCGGACTGGATCGAGGCCATGCCTGCCGAGATCCGCCAGATGAAGCAGGCCGAGGCAGAGGCGCTGTTTCGCCGTATCGGCATCACATTTGCGGTCTATGGCGAAGGCGGCGACCCGGACCGGCTGATCCCCTTTGACATGATGCCAAGGGTGTTCCTGCAAAGCGAATGGCGTCGGCTTGAACGCGGTATCAAGCAACGCGCACGGGCGCTGAACGCCTTTCTGCGTGACGTCTATAGCAGGGGAGAGATCGTGCGCGCCGGCCGCATCCCGGCGCGGCTGGTCTATCAGAATGCGGCCTATGAAAAGGCGGTCGTGGGCTTCGTGCCACCGCGCGGCATATTTTCCCATATCATCGGTGTCGACATCGTGCGCACCGGGCGGGACGAATTCTATGTACTCGAGGATAACTGCCGCACGCCCTCGGGGGTCAGCTACATGCTGGAAAACCGCGAGATCATGATGCGCATGTTTCCCGGCCTGTTTCGCAACAACCGTATTGAGCCGGTGGACCAGTATCCCGAACTGCTGCGCCGCACGCTGGCCTCGGTCGCACCTGCGAAATGCGAGGGCACGCCGACTGTCGTGATCCTGACGCCGGGCCATTACAACAGCGCCTATTACGAACACAGCTTCCTCGCCAACCTGATGGGCGTGGAACTGGTTGAGGGCAGCGATCTGTTCGTCGATGCCGGCTTTGTCTATATGCGCACGACGCAGGGACCAAAGCGCGTGGACGTGATCTATCGCCGCATCGACGACCAGTTCCTGGATCCCCTGTGTTTTCGCCGCGATTCCATGCTGGGCGTGCCGGGGCTGATGGATGTCTGGCGTTCAGGCGGGGTTTCGATCGCCTCGGCCCCGGGTGCGGGCGTGGCCGATGACAAGGCGGTCTATACCTTCGTGCCCGAGATGGTGCGCTTTTATCTGGGCGAGGAGCCGATCCTGCGCAACGTTCAGACATGGTCGCTGTGGAAGGACGAGGATTACCGATACGTCATGGCCAACCTCAAGGATCTGGTGGTCAAAGAGGTGCATGGCTCGGGCGGTTACGGCATGCTGATCGGCCCCTGTGCGAGCAAGGCCGAGATCGAGGCATTCGCCCAATGCATCAAGGCCAATCCCGGCAATTACATCGCCCAGCCGACCCTGGCGCTGTCCACCAGCCCCACCTTTGTCGATGAGGGGGTGGCGCCCCGGCATGTCGATCTGCGCCCCTTTTGCCTGTGTGGCGACCGGATCGAGCTGGTGCCGGGCGGGCTGACCCGCGTTGCGCTGCGCGAGGGTTCGCTGGTGGTGAACTCGTCGCAGGGCGGCGGGGTCAAGGACACCTGGGTTCTGTCGGAATAGGAAAGGGTCAGCCATGCTCAGCCGCACCGCCGCCAACCTGTTCTGGATGGGCCGCAATCTTGAGCGCGCCGAAACCGCCGCACGCCTGCTGGATGTGGGCGCGCGCATCACCCTGCTGCCGAACACCGCCGAGGGTTATCGCAACGAATGGGAATCGCTGCTGCGTGCTTCGGGGGCTCAGGCCGCTTTTGCCGAGCATTACGGCGACGACATTACGCAGGAGAATATCGAGGGCTGGCTGTTCTTCGACCGGACCAACCCGTCTTCGGTGGTTTCCTGCATCGAAAAGGCGCGCGAGGGCGGGCGGATCGTGCGCACGGCGCTGACCAGTCAGGTCTGGGACGCGCTGAACATGGCCTATCAGGAGTTGCGGGTGCTGGAGCGCCAGCCGCGCAGCCGGCTTGACACCGCGATGCTGACCGATTTCACCACGCGGCACAGTTCGACTGTGCGCGGTGCCATCAATGCGACGCAATTGCGTAACGACGGCTGGCACTTCATCCATCTGGGCTATTCTCTGGAACGTGCGGACGCCACTGCACGGCTGCTGGACGTAAAATATTTCGTGCTGCTGCCGCGGGTAGAGTTCGTGGGCTCGGGTCTGGACAATTACCAATGGCAGGTGATCCTGCGCGCGCTGTCGGCGCATCGGGCGTTTCACTGGGCCTATGGCGGCGAGGTGACGGCAAGCAAGGTTGCGGATTTCCTGATCCTGAACGGCGAAAGCCCGCGTTCGCTGCTGAGTTCACTGTACGAGGCCGTCTGGCATCTGGACGGCTTGCTGCGCCGCTATGGTAGCGACGCACCGGCCAGCGCCTCGGTTCGGGCGCATGCGACGCTGAATTCGCTGATGGCACGCGATGTCGAGGCGATCTTTGACGAGGGGCTGCATGAATTCCTGTCCTGGTTCATCCATGAGGTGGCCAATATCTCGGTCGCCGTGCATGACGATTACCTGAGCGGACGGATGTAGGGGGCGGATATGCGGCTGAAAATCACCCATGAAACCAGCTATGTATATGATCCCCCGGCACAGGGGCTGGTGCAGAGCCTGCGGCTGACCCCCTCGGTCCACGAAGGGCAGCGGGTTACGGACTGGGCCATTACGGTGTCGGGTGGGCAACGCGGGGCGGCATTTCGCGATGGCGCGGGCGACTGGATCGAGGGGTGGACGGTGCGCGGCCCTGTGCATGAGGTCGTGGTGTCGATCTCGGGTCAGGTCGAAACCCGCGACACCGCAGGCGTCCTGCGCGGTCACCGCGAGACGGTGAACCCGCTGGTCTATCTGCGCCAGACGCTGGCGACCGCCCCGGATAGCGGGCTGCGCGAACTGGCCCATTCCGGGCGGGGCGAGGATGCGCTGGAGTTGTCGCACCGACTGGCCGCAGCGGTTTCGCAGGCCATCGCCTTCGTGCCGGGCGCGACCGGGTCGCATACCTCGGCCGCCGAAGCGCTGGCCTTGGGGCAGGGCGTCTGTCAGGATCATGCCCATGCGCTGATCGCCTGCGCCCGCGAATGCGGCCTGCCGGCGCGCTATGTCTCGGGCTATCTGCATTCCAATGCCGGGGGCGAGCCGCATGACGCCGCCCATGCCTGGGCCGAGATCCACGTGGGCACGCTGGGCTGGGTCGGGTTCGATGCCGCCAATGCCTGTTGCCCGGACGACCGCTATGTGCGGCTGGGCTCGGGATTGGATGCGCAGGATGCGGCGCCGGTAAGCGGCACGACCTTTGGGCTGGGCGAAGAAAGCCTGGACGTGCGCGTGCAGGTCGAGGAGATGGGGCAATAACTTCGGCCGATTGCGGGGGCGACAAGGCCGGCGTATTCTCGAAAGGCGATCTCCAGCATGGAACAATCATGACCTACTGCGTCGGCCTGAAGCTCAACGAAGGGTTGGTGCTGCTTTCGGACACCCGAACCAACGCCGGCATGGATCATATCTCGACCTATCGAAAGATGTTCTTCTTTGAACAGCCGGGCGAGCGGGTCATTGCCATCATGACCGCCGGAAGCCTGTCCGTGACCCAGACCGCCCTTGGCCGGCTGCAAGAGGCCATCGAACACCCTGACGCCGATGAGAACAGCTCGATCATGTGCGCCCCGACCATGCTGCAGGTGGCGACGCTGATCGGCCACACGCTCAGCCAGATACGGCGCGAGATCGTGGGGCAGTGCCAGGACCTGAGCCCGCAGGCCAGCGCCAGCATGATCGTGGGCGGCCAACGCCGGGGCGGTGAGATGCGGCTGTTCCTGATCTATCCCGAGGGCAATTTCATCGAGGCGACCGAAGACACGCCTTTTCTGCAAATCGGCGAACATAAATACGGCAAGCCGATCCTTGACCGGGTGGTGCGGCCAGACACTTCGCTGGCCGATGCGCAAAAAGCGGTGTTGTTGTCGATGGATTCCACCCTGCGCTCGAATCTGTCGGTGGGTATGCCGCTGGATCTGGCAGTGATCCGCAAGGACGATTGCAAGGTCGCCCACCACCGCCGCATCCTTGAGGGCGACCCGGGCTTCATGGCCATGTCGGCCGCATGGTCCGCCGCGTTACGCGACAGCTTTGTCAACGTAAAGATCTAGGCCGCGACGGCCAGCGGCCTTGGGTTTCCGCGCGGTCGGCGTTTCGGTCAGCGGGTGCGCGTGCCGGCCTTCAGCCCTCTGACCCCAGCATTCCCCGCAGTTCATAGACCAGATCCAGCGCCTCGCGTGCGCTGATCGTATCGGGGTTGAGGGTCCGCAGCCGCTCCTCGACCTGCGAGGGCTTCGGCTTGGCTGTCGGCGCGGGCGTGGGGACCGTGCGAAACAACGGCAAGTCGTCCAGCAGCGCCTGCGGCTTGCCGGTGCCCTGCCGTTCGCCGCTTTCCAACTGGTGAAGGATGTCGCGCGCGCGTTCCACGACCGAGGGCGGCAGGCCCGCAAGCCGCGCCACCTGCACCCCATAGGAGCGGTCGGCAGCGCCTTTCCTGACTTCGTGCAGAAAGATCACCTCGCCTTCCCATTCGCGAACGGCGACAGTGGCGTTCTCGACGCCCTCCAGCCGTGCGGAAAGCGAGGTCATCTCGTGATAATGCGTGGCAAACAGCGCGCGGCAGCGGTTCGTGGCGTGCAGATGCTCCATCACCGCCCAGGCGATCGACAGCCCGTCCCAGGTGGCGGTGCCGCGCCCGATCTCGTCCAGGATCACCAGCGCATGATCGTCGGCCTGATTCAGGATCGCCGCCGTCTCGACCATCTCGACCATGAAGGTCGACCGGCCCCGCGCCAGATCGTCCGCGGCACCCACGCGGCTGAACAACTGGCTGACCAGCCCGACATGGGCGCGGCGTGCGGGCACGAACGCCCCGGCCTGCGCTAGGATCGAAATCAGCGCGTTCTGGCGCAGGAATGTCGACTTACCGGCCATGTTCGGGCCGGTCAGCAGCCAGATGGCCGGGGTTTCGCCCTGCGTCAGTTCGCAGTCGTTGGCGACGAAAGCTTCGCCCTTGCGCCTGAGCGCACGTTCCACGACCGGATGCCGCCCCCCCTCGATCACGAAGGCGCGGCTGTCGTCCACTTCGGGGCGCACCCAGCCCTCGCCCGATGCGAGGTCGGCAAAGCCGGCGGTCAGGTCGATTTCCGCCAGCGCCCGCGCCGCCTGCCCGATGGGACCGGCGCGGTCCAATATGGCGCGGGTCAGCCGGGCAAATATCCCGCGCTCGATCTCCAGCGCGCGGTCGCGGGCGTTGAGGATGCGGGTTTCCAGCTCGGAAAGCTCGACCGTGGTAAAGCGGATCTGGTTGGCGGTGGTCTGGCGGTGGATGAACCGCTGATTGAGCGGCGGCGCCAGCATCTTTTCGGCATGGGTCGAGGTGGTCTCGATGAAATAACCCAGCACGTTGTTGTGCTTGATCTTCAGGCTCGGCACCCCGGCCTCGGCGATGTAATCGGCCTGCATGCGGGCGATCACGCCGCGGCCCTCGTCGCGCAGGCGGCGGGTCTCGTCCAGATCGTCGTCGAAGCCCGGTGCGACAAAGCCGCCGTCGCGGGCCAGCAGCGGTGGCTCGGCCACCAGCGCCTCGTCCAGCAGATCGATCAGTTCGTCATGGCCGGTCAGGTCGCGGGCGGCCTGGGCAAGCACGGCGATGTCGTCGTCGCCCAGCATGGCGGCGATCGCAGTGCCTTGTGTCAGTCCGGCGCGGATCGCGGCCAGATCGCGCGGACCGCCCCGCTCCAGCGCCAGACGCGACAGGGCACGGTCCATGTCGGGTGCGCGCGACAGCGCCTCGCGCAGATCGGCGGTCAGGCGCGGGTCAGCGGCCAGATGCGCCACTGCCGCCTGCCGGGCGTGGATTTCCTCCAGATCGCGCGAGGGTGCGCTGATGCGCCGTTCCAGCAGCCGCGCCCCGCCCGCCGTCACGGTGCGGTCGATGGCGGCCAGCAGCGACCCTTCGCGCCCGCCTGACAACGCCTGCGTCAGTTCTAGGTTGCGCCGGGTTGCCGCATCTATCTGCATTGCGCCGCCAAGGGCCTCGCGCACCGGGGGGCGGATCAGCGGCATCCGGCCCTTTTGCGTCAGTTCCAGATAATCGGCGATGGCGCCCATGGCGGCCAGCTCGGCACGGGAAAAGTTGCCGAACCCGTCCAGCGTTTCAACCCCGAACATCGCGCAAAGCCGGCGCGTGGCCGCGCCGCTGTCGAAACTGCCCGCCGGCAGTTCGGTCAGTGCCGCCCCCGCCTCGGCCGCGAATTCGTCAAGGCGCGAGCCTTCGGCGGCCAAAAGCTCGCGTGGGGCATGCCGTGCCAGTTCCGGCGCCAGACGTGCGGGGGGGCAGGGCATGACGCGAAAGGCGCCGGTCGAGATATCGACCCAAGCCAGCGCCGACTCTTCGCGCACATTGGCGAAACTGGCCAGAAAGTTGTGGCGCCGGGCCTCGAGCAGCGATTCCTCGGTCAGCGTGCCGGGGGTGACAAGGCGCACCACGTCGCGGGCGACCACGGATTTCGAGCCGCGTTTCCTGGCCTCGGCCGGGTCCTCCATCTGCTCGGCGATGGCGACGCGGAACCCCTTGCGGATCAGCGCCAGCAGATAGCTTTCGGCGGCATGGACCGGCACACCGCACATTGGGATCGGCTGTCCCTGATGCGTGCCGCGCTTGGTCAGCGCGATGTCCAGCGCGGCGGCGGCGGCCACTGCGTCGTCAAAGAACATCTCGTAGAAATCGCCCATGCGATAAAACAGCAGCGCGCCGGGGTTGGCCTCGCGGATCGCCAGATACTGCACCATCATCGGGGTGGGTTGATCGCTCATGTCCTGCCTTGTCGCCTGCGGTCCCCGTTCTTCTAGGGGATGCAAGGGCCGATGCAAACAGGATGCGGGCAAGTTACGGGGGTGGCGTGAAAAATCCCGGTGACAGCCGCCTTTTGTTGCGGCATCGTTTGCGGGAATACAGTCGTGGGGCAAGGGTGATGAGATCGTTGATTCTGGGCGCAGTCATGCTGCCGCTGGCGGGTGTCGCCGTCGCGGCCTGTCCGGACGTCTCATTGATGCAGAACGCGGCGCGCGGCTGGATGGCCGGCCAGCGCCTGCCCGACCCGCTGGTGCGCACGGTCGAAGAGGGGGCCTGCGCCTATGCCAGCTTCCGTGGTGTGCTTGAGACGGAACTGGGCGCGCCGGTGGGGGTGAAGGTCGGCTTCACCTCGAAACCGGTGCAAGAGCGGTTTGGCGTGACCGAGCCGGCTGCCGGGGCGCTGTTTGCGCCGATGTTGCTGCCGGACGGGACGCGCCTTAGCCTTGCCGGCAGCCGCACGCCGTTTTTCGAGGCCGATCTGGTCGTGACCGTGGGCAGCTCTGCCATCATGCACGCCCGCACCCGCGAAGAGGTGGCGGCGGCGCTCAAGGATGTCCGGCCCTTTATTGAGCTGCCCGATCTGGCGCTGCAAAAGGATGTGGAGCCGACCGGGCCGCTGATGGTGGCCTATGGCGTGACGCCCTGGCGCGGGGTGCTGGGACGCGGCGTCCCGATGTCGGAACTGGACGATCCGGTCGCCGATCTGGCGGCGCTGACGGTGAACCTGAAGCTTGACGGCAAGAGCATCGGCTCGGGCTCGGGCGAGATGCTGCTGGGCCATCCGCTGGACGTCGTGCTGTGGCTGGTCGGACAGGGCGGATATGAGTTGAAGCCCGGTTCGGTGATCTCGCTGGGGTCGCTGGGCACGCTGCACCCCGCATTGCCCGGCCACCGGGTCGAGGCCGACTATCGCATTGGCCGCAAGTCCATGAAGGTGGGGCTGGTACTGGTGCCCTGATCGGTCCCCGTTGGCCTGCGCGGGATCGGGCTTGGCCTTTTCGACAGTTGCGGAAAAAAGCTTTGCCAACATGGGTCTTGTGTCGCAAGACTGTGATGGGGGGCCGCTAGGTGGCATCCAACCGCCGATGTGGCGTGTTCTGGAACGGAGTTGACGAATGACCATTCAATCGACCGCGGCAGGGCTGGCCGCGCTGACCCTGTTGGCGAGTTCGGGGGCGGCCTTGGCTCAGGATCTTGCCGCGCTGGAAGAGGCCGCCAAGGCCGAGGGTATGCTGACCACCATCGCCTTGCCGCATGACTGGTGCAACTATGGCGGCGTGATCGAGGGCTTCAAGACCAAATACCCAGAGATCAAGGTCAATGAGCTGAACCCCGACGCGGGATCGGCCGATGAGCTGGAGGCGATCCGCGCCAACAAGGACAACAAGGGCCCGCAGGCGCCCGACGTGATCGACGTGGGCCTGTCCTTTGGCCCGCAAGCCAAGGCCGAGGGGCTTATCCAGCCCTATAAGGTCGCCGCCTGGGATACGATCCCGGACGACGCCAAGGACGCCGAGGGCTATTGGTATGGCGACTATTACGGCGTGATGGCCTTTGGCGTGAACACCGACCTGATCGACGAGGCCCCGACAAGCTGGAAGGATCTCAGCAAGCCGGAATATGCGAACGCATTTGCGCTGGCGGGCGATCCGCGCGCCTCGGCCCAAGCGATCATCTCGGTCATGGCCGCGGGGCTTGCGAACGGTGGTGAGCCGGGCGAGGCATCCGGCCAGAAGGGCATGGAACTGATGGCCGAGGTCCACAAGGCCGGCAATTTCGTTCCCGTCATCGGCAAGTCCGCCACCATCGCGCAGGGCGCGACGCCGATCGTCACCGCCTGGGACTATAACCTGCTTTCATGGCGCGACAGCCTGAACGGCAACCCGCCGGTCGAGGTTATCATTCCCGAAGATGGCGTAGTTGCGGGCGTTTATGTTCAGGCCATCTCGGCCTATGCGCCGCATCCGAACGCCGCCAAGCTGTGGATGGAATACCTGTATTCGGATGAGGGGCAGCTTGCCTGGCTCAAGGGATACTGCCACCCGATCCGCTTCAACGATCTGGTCCAGAACGGCAAGGTTTCGCAGGAACTGCTGGATGCGCTGCCGCCTGCCGCAGCCTATGAAAAGGCGATCTTCCCGACGCTCGAGCAGCAAGAGGCGAACAAGAAGGTCGTGACCGAGGGCTGGGACAGCGCAGTCGGCGCGGCCGTCCAGGAATAAAACGCAACGGCCCCGCCTGAACCGGCGGGGCCGCTTTGACAGCAGGCGAGGCGGAATGAGAAATATCGGCTGGAACTGGCTGGGTGTCGTGCCCTTCTTTGCCTTTGCGGCCCTGTTCCTCGTGCTTCCGACGATGAACATCGTCATCGGCGCCTTCCAGAACCCTCAGGGCGAATTCACCCTGGCCAATCTGGCCGGCCTGGCCTCGCCACGCATCGTGTCGAGCTTTGTCATCTCGATCAAGATTTCGCTGGCCTCGGCGGTTTTGGGCTGCCTGATCGGCTTTGCCATGGCGGCTGCGGTGGTCATGGGCGGGGTGCCGCGCTGGATCCGCGGTCCCCTGATGACATTTTCCGGTGTCGCCTCGAACTTTGCCGGCGTGCCGCTGGCCTTTGCCTTTATCGCCACGCTGGGGCGGGTGGGTCTGGTCACCTTGCTGCTGCGGCAGTGGTTCGGCATCAACATCTATGCCATGGGCTTCAATCTGCTGAGCTTCTGGGGCCTGACGCTGACCTATCTGTTCTTTCAGATCCCGCTGATGATCCTGATTATCACCCCGGCGCTGGATGGGTTGAAGCGCGAATGGCGCGAGGCGGCCGAGGTGTTGGGCGCCAGCACCGGCCAGTATTGGCGTATGGTGGCGCTGCCGATCCTGTTCCCCTCGCTTCTGGGCACGTTTGCGCTGCTGTTCGCCAACAGTTTCGGCGCGGTTGCCACGGCCTATGCGCTGACCGGGTCGTCGCTGTCTATCGTGCCGATCATGTTGTTCGCGCAGATCCGGGGCGATGTGTTGCAGGACCCGCATCTGGGCTATGCCATGGCCTTCGGCATGATCGTCGTCACCGGGCTTGCGAACCTGGCCTATGTCATCATGCGCACCCGCGCCGAAAGGTGGATGCGATGAAGCGGTTCTGGTCCTGGGCCGCGCTGATCGTCGGCAGCCTGTATTTCCTGCTGCCGCTGATCGGCACGGTCGAGTTCTCGTTGCGCATGCGGCGGGGGGAGTATTCGCTGGACGCCTATCGTTCGGTGCTGGCGGATCCGAATTTCCGCGCCACCTTC
Organism: Paracoccus methylovorus; assembly: GCF_016919705.1. NCBI lineage: Bacteria > Pseudomonadati > Pseudomonadota > Alphaproteobacteria > Rhodobacterales > Paracoccaceae > Paracoccus > Paracoccus methylovorus. The sequence continues at coordinate 1,442,760 of NZ_CP070368.1, read as the reverse complement.
AGCTATTCTGTGGTGATGGCGCTGCTGACCATCGCGCTGGGCGTGCTGATCGTGGTGCCGACCGCCTATTGGGTGCGCCTGCGCCTGCCGCGCCTGCGCCCGGTGATCGAGTTCATCACCCTGCTGCCGCTGGTCATCCCTGCCATCGTCATCGTTTTCGGCTATATCCGGCTTTTCAACACCTCGTCGATCCTGCCGCTGACCGGCACCGCTTCGGGCACCAACCTGCTGCTGCTTTGCGGCTATGCCACGCTGGCGCTGCCTTACATGTATCGCGCCGTCGACACCGGGCTTTCCACGCTGGACGTGCGCAGCCTGACCGAGGCGGCGCAATCGCTGGGCGCCGGCTGGGTGCGGATCATCGGCCGGCTGATCCTGCCCAATGTGATGGGGGCAGTGATGTCGGGCGCTTTCCTGTCCTTTGCCATCGTCATTGGCGAATTCACCATGGCGGCGCTGCTGAACCGCCCGGCCTTCGGTCCTTACATGCAGCTTCTGGGCGCCAATCGCGCCTATGAGCCGGCGGCACTGGCGGTGATCGCCTTTGCCGTCACCTGGGGCTGCATGGGGCTGATGCAACTGCTGTCTCGCCTGTTCGGCACAAGGATACCTGCGAAATGAGCTTTCTGACCCTGGACCATTTGCAGAAATCCTTTGGCGTGACCAAGGTGGTGCATGATTTCGACCTGGCCATCGCAAAGGGCGAGTTCGTTTCGTTCCTTGGCCCGTCGGGATGCGGCAAGACGACAGTGCTGCGCATGGTCGCGGGGTTCGAGACGCCGACCGCGGGCCGTATCGTCATTGACGGGCAAGATGTGACAAGGGCGCGTCCGAACCAGCGCCAGATCGGTATGGTGTTCCAGTCCTATGCGCTGTTCCCCAACCTTACCGTGGCTGAAAATGTCGGCTTCGGCCTGCGCGTCGCCGGAGTTGCGCGGGCTGAGCGCAGCGGTCGGGTGACCCAGATGCTGGAGCTGATCGGGCTGCCCGATCTGGGCGCGCGCTATCCCTGGCAATTGTCGGGTGGCCAGCAACAGCGGGTGGCGCTGGCCCGCGCGCTTGCGCCTCGGCCACGGGTGCTGCTGCTGGACGAGCCGCTTTCGGCGCTGGACGCCAAGATCCGGGTGTCCCTCCGCAACCAGATCCGCGAGATCCAGCAGCAACTGGGCATCACCACCATCTTCGTCACCCACGATCAGGAAGAAGCACTGTCGATCTCTGATCGCATCGTGGTCATGCACAAGGGCATTGCCGACCAGACCGGCACGCCGGCGCAGATCTACAACCAACCCGCCACCGAATTCGTCGCCGGCTTCGTCGGTACGCTGAACCGCTTTGATGCCGAAGTGCTGGACGCGGCGCGCGGACTTGTCCGGGTCGAAGGGGCGCAGATCGCGCTGGATCGTCCCTTGCCCGCCGGCCGCATCATTTTGGCCGCACGACCGGAAAGCTTGCGCATCGCCCCCGAGGGCATCCCGGCCGAGATTACCGGTGCCGAGTTTCTGGGCTCGGTCCAGCGGCTCAGGGCGCGGGCGGCGGGACAAGAGGTGGTGCTGGACCGTTTCAACGAACCGGGCACTGAACTGCCGGCCCCCGGCGCGCAGGTGCATCTTGCCGCACAACAGGCGGGTTGGCTGGTGCTGACCGCCTAGGGCGTATCCGACCGGCCTGTTCTATTCCTGCGTCCTGTCACCCTGGGTGCGGATGGCCAGCGCCTGACGCAGATGTCCGGGCAGGATGGCAAAGCCCTTGGCATAGCGCAAAAACAGCCGGCGCGGGTTGGACAGCATGCGCCACAACCACTCCAGCTTCAACCGCCGCACCAGTTGCGGGGCGCGGCGCTGATGGCCGGACAGAAAGTCCAGCCCGGCCCCGATCGAGGCGAAGCCCACGTCGCCAAGCGCATCGCGGGCGCGGATGGCGAAAATTTCTTGCCGTGGCGCGCCAAGCGCCAGAAAGCACAGCCGCGCGCCCGATTCGCGGATGCGGGCGATGATTTCGGCCCCTTCCTCGCCAATGGGATCAAAGGGAAACCCCGGCGCATGGGTCAGCGCGACCCGCAGTCCCGGCACGGCTGCCTGCATGCTTTGTGCGGCAAGCGTCAGCGATTCGTCGCTGCTGCCGATCAGCGCCACGGGCAGGCCGGCTTGCGCTGCGCGGGCCGCCAGCGGCAGCACCAGATCCGAACCCGGCGCCAGCGCCACTGGCCGGCCGGCGATCCGCGATAGCCAGACGATGGGGTTGCCGTCGGCGCAGACCAGATCATGCGCGGCGTATGCCTGGCGAAAACCCGTATCTTCGCCCAGCCTTTGCAGGTGATCGACGTTGATCGTGGCAAGGGCAAAACCGCGCCCCTCGGCCAGCCGCTGCCCCACCGTGGCAAGCAAAGCGGAAGAATCCCGGCAATTTATGCGGACGGCTTTGCCGTCGGGAAAGCTGAAATGCATGATAAGCCTCGGTCCGGCCGGAGTTAAGCGCAAGATGAGTTGGCGGGGGCGGGATTGCAACGCCCTTCGCCTTATGGGGCGGGCAGGGGTGTTTCCGCGGGTGCGGCCGACGAACATGCTGGACCTGATCCCCGGTGCGACGTCAATATCGCTTATTTCGGATTTGTCGGTTGGCAAGCGGATTCTGCCTAAAAAGGCAGGCATCCGGATGGTTTTAAAGGTTGGTGCGGCGCGCTGGATTCGCTATGCCGGACACGCGCGTCAGTTGTTAAGTCATTACCGCCCGCAAGGGCATTCCACGAGTTACATGAGGCACCATATGGCCTTTGATAAGACCGCCGTTGAGGACAGTGATATCGCAATCGTCGGCATGGCCGCCCAATTACCGGGCGCTGCCGGAGTGGCGGAGTACTGGGACAATCTTTGCCGCGGGGTCGAATCGATCCGCCGCTGGTCCGAAGCCGATCTGATCGCGCGGGGGGAATCGCGGGTGCGGATGTCGGATCCGAACTACGTCCCCACTGCCGCCATATTGGAACATTTCGACGAATTCGATGCCGAGTTCTTCGGGCTTTCGCCCAAGGAAGCGGCAATCATGGATCCCCAGCACCGCAAGTTTCTGGAAACCTGCTGGCATGCGCTGGAGGATGCCGCGCATATGCCCGAGAACTTCGCCGGCAATATCGGCGTCTGGGCGGGCTGCGGCATGGGCAGCTATTTTTATTGGAACGTGTGCTCGAACCGCGATCTGGTGGATGGGGTGGGGCATTTCCTGCTGCGCCACACCGGCAACGACAAGGATTTCCTGTCCACGCGCGTCAGCCATATTTTCGACCTCAAGGGGCCCAGCATCAGCGTGCAGACCGCCTGCTCGAGCTCTCTGGTGGCGATCCACATGGCCTGCCAGGCGCTGCAGTCGGGTGAATGCGACATGGCGCTGGCCGGCGGCGTGACCATCGAGCTGCCGCATGGATTGGGGTATCTGTACAAGGAAAACGAAATCCTGTCGCCCGACGGCCATTGCCACGCATTCGACCATCGCGCGCAGGGTACCGTCTTCGGCAGCGGTGCGGCAGTGGTGGCGCTGCGGCGGCTGAAGGATGCGATTGCGGATGGCGATCATATCTGGGCGGTCGTCAAGGGCTCGGCCATCAATAACGACGGCGCGGCCAAGGCAGGCTATCTGGCCCCTAGTGTCGAGGGTCAGGCACAGGCCGTGGCCGAGGCGCTGGTCATGGCCGGGGTTTCCTCGGACAGCATCGGCTATGTCGAATGCCACGGAACCGGCACAGCGCTGGGCGATCCGATCGAGGTCGCGGCGCTGACCCAGGCTTATGAACGGGTTTCCGAAGGGACGCGGCAGGGGCCGTGCCGCATCGGCTCGGTCAAGACCAATATCGGCCATCTCGATACGGCGGCGGGCAGCGCCGGGCTTATCAAATCGGCGCTGGCGGTGCATCACGGCCAGATCCCCGCCACGCTTGGCTATGAGGCGCCCAACCCTGCCATCGACTTTGAAAGCGGGCCGTTTCAGGTCAATGACCGGCTCTCCGACTGGCCGGTCCCGGGTCCGCGCCGCGCCGGTGTGAACTCACTGGGCGTCGGCGGCACCAACGCCCATGTCATCGTGCAAGAGCCGCCTGTGGCCGAGGTTTCGGGCGAGTCCGACTGGCCATTCCACATCATTGCGGTTTCGGGCCGCGGCAAGGCGGGGCTGGATGCGAATACGACGAGGTTGGCGGACTGGCTGAGCGCCAATCAAGACGTGGACATGGCCGACCTGTCCTTTACCCTGACCCAAGGCCGGCGGCAGTTCGACCGCCGCCGCGTGCTGGTCGCGCGGGACGCGGCCGAGGCGGCGGCGCTGCTGGCCAATCCCGATCCGCTGCTGGTTTTCGACCATCAGGCGGTGGGCGATCCGGCAGAGCCTGTGTTCATGCTGCCCGGCGGCGGGGTGCAATATGCCGGCATGGCCCGGGGAATTTACGAAACCGAACCGGTGTTCCGCGAATGGATGGACCGGGGCCTGGACCACATGACGAACGCGCATGGCGCCGATCTGCGCGCCCTGTGGTTGCCCGAACCGGGCGCCGAGGCCGAGGCGGACCGCCGCCTTTTGCAGCCCTCGTTGCAACTGCCACTGCTGATGATCATCGAATATGCGCTGGCGCAACTGTGGATCAGCTGGGGGGTGCGTCCCACGGCGCTGATCGGCCATTCGATGGGCGAAAATACCGCCGCCTGCATCGCCGGGGTAATGTCGTTCGAGGATTGCATCGGTCTGGTGCGCCTGCGCGGGCAGTTGTTCGACCGTGTCCCCGCCGGCGGCATGCTGTCGGTGCCCCTCGCGCCCGAGGACTTTGCGGCCGAACTGGCGGAACTGGGATTGGATCTGGCTGCGGTGAATGCGCCGGGCCTGTCGGTCGTGTCCGGGCCGGACGCGATGCTGGACCGCTTTGCCGAAAAGATGGCGGCGCGCGAGGTGGAATGCCAGCGCATTGCCATCTCCATCGCCGCGCATTCGCGGATGCTGGACGGGATTTTGGCGGAATTCCGCGCCTATCTGGCCGGCATTGCGCTGAACCCGCCGCAAATCCCGATCATCTCGAACCGCAGCGGCCAACCGCTGACGGTGGCCGAGGCGACCAGCCCCGATTATTGGGTGGCGCATCTGCGCGGCACCGTGCGCTTTGCCGACGGGATCTCGCATCTGGCGCAGGTGCCGGGGCGGGTTTTCCTCGAGGTGGGTCCGGGTCGCGCCATGCAGGCCATGGCCAAGGCGCATCCGGCCGTCGCCGCCAATCAGGTCATCTCGACCCTGCGCCATCGCGATCATACGACCAGCGACGACAGCTATTTCATGGGCGCGCTGGCGCGGTTCTGGGCCTGCGGCGGGCAGATCGACTGGGATCAGATCTGGGGTGGCGCGCGGCGTCAGCGCCTGTCGTTGCCCGGCTATGCTTTTCAACGCAAACGTTATTTCATCGAACGCGCTGCAAATACCTCGACCGAAGCGGTGGCGGAATTGGCCCGGATTGACGAGCCCGCGGACTGGGGCTGGCGGCCGGCGTGGAAGCTGGCCTCGCCCGCCATCGAAATCGGACCGCAAGGGCCGGTGGCACAGGATGTGCAGAACTGGTTGATCTTTGCCGACGATCTTGGCCTTGCCGACCGCGTGGTGGGCGGCTTGCGGGCGCGGGGTCAACGTGTCGCAGTGGTCCAGGTGGGCGATACCTTTGCCGACAAGGGAGAGGGCCGCTTTACCTTGCCGGTCGAATCCGACCGCGAGGGCTATGAGATGCTGCTGGCCGCGCTGGTCGGGCAGGATATGGCGCCGGACCGCATCCTGCATCTGTGGTCGGTGACGCAAGGGGCGAAATTCCGGCCCGGCTCCAGCTTGCTCAACAGCCAGTTGGAGCGTGGCTTCTTCGGTCTTTTGCATCTGGCGCAGGCCATTGGCGTGGAACTGCCCGAGACGAAACTGGAGGTGATCGCGGTCTGCAACGACGCGCTGCGCGTGGCGGATGAGCAGGTGCCCGCGCCCGAAAAGGCAACGGCTGCCGGGCCGATCCGGGTCATGCCGAACGAGATGCCGGGTGTCTCGGCCCGGCTGGTGGATATCCGCGTGCCGGCCAAGGGTGGTCTGGATGCGCTGGCCACGAACCTGCTGGAAGAGGCGCTGGCCCCCTCGGGTGCGGCTGTGGCGGCTTGGCGCGACGGGCGCCGCTTTGAGCAAAGCCTTGAACGCGTGGCTCTGGCCGATGATGGCATGGCCGCGATTGCGCAAGGTGCGACCTGCCTGATCACCGGCGGTTTCGGCGGCCTTGGTCAGACCATCGCGCGCGAACTTGCGCAGCGGGGTGGGGCGAAGCTGGCCCTGACCACGCGCGGCAGGGTGGATTCGCCCGCCGTCACCGCCTTGGTCCGTCAGTTGCAGGCGCTGGGTGCCGAGGTTCTGGCGATCCGCGCCGATGTGACCAGCCCCGAGGACATGGCCCGCGCCGTCGCCGAAACCAAGGCGCGCTTCGGCAGTCTTGATGTGGTGCTGCATGCGGCCGGCGTGATCCGCGACGGGCTGATCGCGGCCAAGACCGATGACGAGGCCTGGGACGTGCTGGCCCCAAAACTGCTGGGCACGCGTGCGCTGGTTCAGGCGCTTTCGGCCGATCCGGCCAAGCTGACGGTGCTGTTTTCCTCGACCTCGTCGGTGATCGCCTCGGTGGGTCAGGCGGATTACGTCGCCGCCAACGAATATCTGAACGCGGTGGCCCGTTCGACACCGGCGGCGCTGGGTCGCGTGGTGGCGGTCAACTGGGGCGTTTGGGCAGATACCGGCATGGCCGCGCGGGCCATGGGACTGGACACCGCCTCGGCCGTTGTCGCGCCGCAAGGGCGGCCGCTGCTGGACAAAAGCCTGCCGCTGCCCGGCGGGCGAGAGTTCCGCACCGCTTTGAAGCTGGACGACTGGATCATCGGCGGTCACAAGACCACCGCCGGTCAGGCGCTGATGCCCGGCACCGGCTGGATCGAGCTGATTGCCGAGGCGGCGCAGGAATGCGGGCTGAGCCTGCCGCTGGCGATCCGCGATCTGGAATTCCGCCGTCCGTTGCTGGTTCTGGATACCGCGCTGGTCAGCACTCGCGTCTTGCCCGAAGGCGATGCCATGCGCATCGAGATCCTTGAGGATCCGCAGGGCGAGCCGAACGTGTCGGCTCTGGTCAGCCCGGTTCAGGAACCCACGCCCGAGGCGCTGTCGGTGCAGGGCGGCCACTGGGATCAGGACGGGCAGGGCGTGCCGATCCCCTCGGCTCAGGAACGCCAGATGGCCTTTGGCCCGCGCTGGAAGGTGCTGCGCCGTTTCCGCATCACTGGTGATGAGGGGGTGGCGGAACTGTCGCTTTCGCCCGAATTCACCGGCGATCTGGAGCAAGGCTGGCTGGCGCATCCGGCCCTGCTGGACATTGCTACCGGCTGGGCGATGCAGTTGATCAAGGGCTGGACGCCCGAGAACCTGTGGGTGCCGATGGGCTATCGTTCCATCCGGCTTTACCGGCCGCTGCCGGCGCAGGTGATCAGTAGGATCCGCAATTCGGGCGAGAATTTGGATGCGCAGGGCATGGCGCAATTCGACATCACGCTGGCCGCGCCGGACGGGACGGTCTGCGCCGAGATCCGGGGCTTTGCGCTGCGCAAGCTGGCGGCGGCCATTTCGGCCACACCGCAAACACGGGCGCAGCCCGCGCGCAGCCTGTCCGCGGCCGAGCGTCGCCTGCAGCACAACATCAGCCAGGGCATTCCGGCGGCGATCGGTCCCGCAATGCTCAGCCGTGCCATCTCGACCGGCCTGTCGCAGGTCTATGTCTCATCGCTGGACCTGAACGCGCTGATCGCCGAGGCTGGCGTGACCGAGGATGCGGCGCCCGCCGAGGGCGGGTTCGAGCGCCCCGACCTCGATAGCGATTTCGTTGAACCGGCACCGGGCATTCAGGCGGAACTGGCTGCGATCTGGTCCGAACTGCTGGGCATTGCCCAGGTCGGTGCGGCGGACAGTTTCTTTGACCTTGGCGGCCATTCGCTGATCGCGGTGCGCATGTTCGGGCAGTTGCGCAAGGCATTCGGAGTGGATCTGCCGATCTCGACCCTGTTCGAGGCGCCGACCATTGCCGCGCTTGCCGCGCTGATCGAGGAACGCACCGGCCCGCGCGAACTGGTCTCGCCGGACAATGTCCGCGAGTTGCCGGTTTCGGCCCGGCCCAAATATCGCTTCCTCGTCGATATGGGCGGGCGGGGCGAGGGCACGCCCTTCTTCATGGTCGCCGGCATGTTCGGCAATATCATGAACCTGCGGCAACTGGCGCAACGGCTGGGATCGGATCGCCGCTTTTACGGCGTTCAGGCGCGTGGGCTGTTGGGCGACGACAAGCCGCATGAAACCTTTGCCGAAGCTGCCCGGGATTATATTCAGGAACTGCGTCAGGTGCAGCCCGAGGGGCCCTATCTGCTGGGTGGTTTTTCAGGCGGCGGGCTGACAGCCTATGAGATGGCGCGCCAGCTTCGCGCGGCGGGCGAAGAGGTGGCGATGCTGGTCATGCTCGACACGCCGCTGCCGTCGCGCGAGCCGGTCAGCCGGCAGGACCGGCTGATGATCCGCTTGGGCGAGTTGCGCGAAGGTGGCGCGGGCTTTGTCTGGAAATGGCTGCGAGACCGTATCTCGTATGAGTTCCAACGTCGCAGCAAGGCCAAGGCGGTTGAGGCGGAAGTCGCGACCGAGGCCACGGGGACCTTCCACGATCTGGCTATCGAGGCCGCGTTCCTTGCGGCGCTGCCGAAGATGCAGCTTTCGGTCTGGGACGGGCCGGTGGCAATGTTCCGGCCGCCGCTTGATCGGCGTTGGAAAGTCACGGGTGGCCTCTGGATCAACTCGGGCCGCGATTATGTGACCGAGGATAACGGCTGGACACCGTGGATGCCGAACCTGCGTGTGATCGAGGTGCCGGGCGACCATGATTCCATGGTGCTGGAGCCGAACGTGCGCCGCTTGGCCTCGGTCCTGCGTGAAACCCTGCGTGAAGCCGATGTGGACACTTCGGCGGCGATCAAGGCGGCAGAGTAACCATGCAGCAAAGCGCAAACACGCCCAGCCTTCACGTCATCGTGCTGAATTGGCGCACGCCAGAGATGTCCTTGGATGCCGCAGCGGCCGCGTTACGCGAAATGCAGGGTATCGACGGCGGGCTGACCATCGTGGACAACGATTCCGGCGATGGCAGTTTCGACAAGATGCTGGCCGAGGCCGAGGCGCGCGGCTGGCTGAGTTCCGGCCGGGTTGCGGTGGTGCAATCGGGCTGGAACGGCGGCTATGGTGCGGGCAATAACCATGGCATCCGCCAAGGGCTGCCGGATGGGCGCCGGGCCGATCTGGTCTATCTGCTGAACTCGGACGCCATCCCGCAGCCGGGCTCGATCCGGGCGCTGGTCGATTATCTGGTGGCGCATCCCAAGGCCGCGATTGCCTGTTCGCGCCTGCGCGGCACCGATGACGTGCCCCATCCGACGGCGTTCCGCTTTCCCAGCGCCGCCAGCGAGTTCGAGGCGATGAGCCGCACCGGACCGATCTCGCGCCTGTTGCGGCGCAAGATTGTGGCGCTGCCGCAGCCCGAGACATCTGGTCGCGTGGACTGGTCGGCCGGAGCGTCAATGATGATCCGCATGGATGTGCTGGATCGAATCGGTCTCTTCGACGAGGGATTCTTCCTCTACTACGAAGAAACCGACCTGTGCCGCCGTGCCGCGCAGGCAGGCTGGCAAACCCATTACGTCGTTGAAAGTTTGGTTCTGCATATTGGTTCAGTCAGCACTGGGATGAGGGAATGGAAGCGCGCGCCGGATTACTGGTACGATTCGCGGCGGCGTTATTTCGAAAAACATCATGGGCGTCTGGGCGCGCTTTGGGCCACAGTCGCGCATTTGGGCGGTGCAGGGGTATTTCGCCTGCGCTGCCTTTTGACGGGGCGCAAGCCGGATGGTCCGCAGGGCCACCTGATCCAGTTGATGCGTCACGCCTTTCGTTCGCAACCAAAGCCCGTTCATGTTAAAAAGGGTAAACCATGACGCATTTTTCCGCGATTCTGGTGGGTAACGAATCTCTGTTGCGCCATGCGGCCGAAACGCTGCTGGCGCGCGGGCATGACATAACCGCGGTGGTGACACGCAATCCCGACTTGCGCGATTGGGCGCAAGAGGCGGGGCTGGCGGTCGAGGATCAGGACGCGCCGGTGCCCCCGGATGCCATGTCCGCCGACTGGCTTTTCAGTGTGTCCAACCTGTCCATCCTGCGCCCCGAGATGCTGGCGCGCGGGCGCCTTGGCGCGATCAACTTTCATGATGGCCCCCTGCCGAAGCTGGCCGGCCTGAACGCGCCGGTCTGGGCGATCATCGGCGGCGAGCCCGAGCATGGCGTCACCTGGCACATGATCGAGGGTGGCGTGGATGAAGGTGACATCCTGACCCAGCGCCGGTTCGAGATCGGCCGCGACGATACGGCGTTGACGCTGAATGCGCGCTGCTTTGCCCGCGGTGCCGAAAGCTTTGCCGACGTGGTGGCGCAGCTTGAGTCAGGTGGCCCGCAGCGGGTGCGGCAGGATCTGTCGCAGCGCAGCTATGTCGGCAAGGACAAGCGTCCGGATGCGGCCGCCGTGCTGGATTTCTCGCTGCCCGCCGCCCGGATCTGTGCGCTTGTGCGCGGCCTCGACCATGGCGACTACTGGAATCCGCTGGCCCTGCCCAAGGTGCGGCTGGCTGACCGCGTATTGCTGGTCGCGGCTTTCGAAGGGACAGAGCCCACCAATGCACCCCCCGGCACCGTACTGGCGCAAGAGGGCTCGATCGCGACCATCGCGACCGCCAAGGCTGCGGTTAAGCTGCGATTTGCCGGTGAATCGCCTTCGGTCGGAACGGTGATCCCGCCGCTTTTCCCTGACGAGACCGCGCGGTTGACGACGTTTGGCCAGCAGGCGGCCAAACATGACGCTTGGTGGCGCGCGCGGTTGGCCCGGATGAATCCGGCGGTGCTGCCGGGCGAGGGGTCCGGCGCAACCCAGTCTGTGCAACTGATGCCCGGTGCTTCGCCTGAACGGATCGCGCTTGCGGCCTCGCTGCTGGCGCGGCTGGCTGGGCAGACCGCGTTCGATCTGGCGCTGCGACCCGCAGGTCAGCCGGAGGCCGCCGGGATCGTGGCGGATTGGCAGCCTTTGGCTGTCGAGGTGCAGGGGGACCGCAGGCTGGCCGATCTGGGGCAGGCGCTGGCCTCGCAAATCGGCGAGCAGGCCAAGCGAGGCTTCTTCATGGCCGATCTGTTGCACCGCGCGCCCGAGTTGCGCGATATGGCGACGCCGGATCTGGCGCTCAACCTGTCCGAAAGCGGCCCGGTTCAGGGCGCGGCGCTGACGGTGACGCTGACCGAAGCCGTGGCCCGGCTGGACCATGATCCCGCCCGTGTGTCCTCCGCGCAGGCGCAACGGCTGGCCCGTGCGCTGGATGCGGGTCTCGCGCTGCCCGGAACGGTTATGCTGCGCGATATCCCCCTGATGGATGCGGCCGAGCGCGACGACCTGCTGATCGCCCGCAACGCCACGCAGCTTGATGTGCGGCTTGCCTGCATCCATGACCTGATTACCGAGACGGCGGCCGCCGACCCCGATGCGGTGGCGCTGGCATTCGAGGACCGAACACTGACCCGTGGCCAGCTTGACCGCGCGGCCAATGTGTTGGCGGCAAAACTGGTGCAACTGGGCGTCGGCCCGGACCAGCCGGTCGGATTGTTTGCAAAACGCTCGCCTGAACTGGTGATAGGGGCGCTGGCGATCTGGAAGGCGGGCGGGGCCTATGTGCCGCTTGACCCGGATTACCCCGCCGACCGTATCGAGCTTTATATCCAGGATAGCGGCGCTGCGGTGGTGCTGGTTCAGGACGGTCTTGCCGACAGGCTGCCGCAAAATAATGCGCAGGTGGTGACCATCCCCAATACTCTGCCGCAGGGCATGGTGGCGGCGCCTGTCACTCAGGTCCAGCCGGAAAACCTAGCCTACCTGATTTATACATCGGGTTCGACCGGGCGGCCGAAGGGCGTGATGGTCGAGCATCGCAATGTGGCGAATTTCTTTGCCGGTATGGATGCGGCCATTCCCCATGCCCCGGGCGATGCCTGGCTGGCGGTGACCAGCCTTTCCTTTGACATCTCGGTGCTGGAGATTTTCTGGTCGCTGGCGCGCGGTCTGCGGCTGGTGATCGCGGGCGAGGAATCGCGGCTGGCGGTGTCCAGCGCGCCTGCACAGCCGCGCCGCGAGGTGCAGGGCGGGATGGATTTCAGCCTGTTCTATTGGGGCAACGACGACGGTCCCGGCCCGAAGAAATACCAGTTGCTGCTGGATGGTGCGCGCTTTGCCGACCAGAACGGCTTTGTTGCGGTCTATACGCCCGAGCGGCATTTCCATGCCTTCGGCGGACCCTATCCGAACCCCTCGGTTTCGGGCGCTGCCGTGGCGGCGGTGACGAAGAACCTGTCGGTGCGCGCCGGCAGCGTAGTGCTGCCGCTGCACCATCCCGCCCGTGTCGCCGAGGAATGGGCGATGATCGACAACCTGACCGCCGGGCGAGTCGGCTTGGCCATCGCCTCTGGCTGGCAACCCGATGATTTCGTGCTGCGTCCCGAGAATGCGCCGCCGAACAACAAGAAAGCGCTGGCCGACGGTGTGGATCAGTTGCGTCGGCTATGGCGCGGCGAAAAAGTCGATTTCCCTCATGCCAACGGTCGCAGCTTTGGCGTGGTCACACAGCCGCGTCCGGTGCAGAACGAACTGCCGCTGTGGATGACTGTCGCCGGCAATCCCGAGACTTGGGTCGAGGCCGGCCGGCTGGGCATGAACGTGCTGACCCACCTGCTGGGCCAGAGCATCGACACGGTGGAAAGCCGCATCAAGGACTATCACGCGGCGCTGCGCGCGGCCGGGTATGATCCGGCGGATTTTACCGTCACGCTGATGCTGCACACCTATCTGGCCGAGGATCGCGAGACGGCGCGCGAGATCGCCCGCCAGCCGATGAAGAATTACCTGGCCAGCGCCACCGCGCTGGTCAAGCAATGCGCCTGGGATTTCCCGGCCTTCCGGCGCCCGGCCGGCATGACCAGCCCGATGGCCATCGACCTTGATTCGCTGTCTGCCGAGGAGGTGGACGGCATCCTGGAATTCGCCTTCCTGCGCTATTTCGACGATTCGGGCCTGTTCGGCTCGCTTGAGGACGGCATCGCCCGCATCGAGCAACTGAAGAAGATCGGCGTGAACGAGGTGGCCTGCCTGATCGACTATGGCATCGCGCCCGAGCAGGTCGTGGCCGGCTTTCCGTTGCTGGCGCAGTTGCGAGCTGCGGTGAACCCGCAGGCCGAAGCGCCAGAGGACGGCGATTTCTCGATCGCGGCGCAGATACGTCGCTGGAAGGTGACGCATCTGCAATGCACCCCCAGCATGGCGCGGATTCTGGTTTCGGACCCGCAGGTCGCTGGGGCGATGGCCGGCCTGAAATGCGTGATGGTGGGTGGCGAGGCGCTGCCGCCGTCGCTGCTGGCCGAGATCAGATCGGTCACCCGCGCGCGGGTGCTGAATATGTATGGCCCCACCGAAACGACGATCTGGTCTACGGTGGCCGACCTGACCGGTGGCGGCGAGGTGACGCTGGGCCGACCGATCGCCAATACTCAGGTCTACGTGCTGGACGGCGATGGCGTGCCGGTGCCTCCGGGGGCGCAGGGCGAGTTGTGGATCGGCGGTCATGGTGTGACGCGCGGCTATTGGCAACGCGATGATCTGACGGAGGCGGCCTTCCGCCCGGATCCGTTCGTGCCTGCGGAACGTGCGGCGCCTTGGGGCGCGCGCATGTATCGCACCGGCGATCTGGTCCGCTGGCGTGAAGAGGGCGGGCTGGACTATATCGGCCGGGCCGATCACCAGATCAAGCTGCGTGGGTTCCGCATCGAGTTGGGCGAGATAGAGGCGGCCTTGGCTGCGCTGCCCGGCGTGCGCGAAGCGGTGGTGCTGGTGCGCGAGGATACGCCCGGCGACAAACGGCTGGTTGCCTATGTCACCGGGGCCGATGATCTGTCCGAGAAGCCGCTGCGCGAGGCGTTGGTGGCGAATCTGCCCTCTCACATGGTGCCGGGGCGGATCGTGCGTTTGGACAAGATGCCGCTGACCCCGAACCGCAAGATCGACCGCAAGCACCTGCCGGTGCCGGGCAGTGCCGCGCCGGTTCGGGTCGGGGCTGCGCCGTCGGCGGTCATCGAGACCACCTCCGCCGCATCGGTCGCTGCGCCGACCGAGGATCTGGCACAGTCGGTGCAGGCGCTGTGGTCCGAGGTTCTGGGGGTGCCGCAGATCGGCCCGCGCGACAATTTCTTTGCCTTGGGCGGGCATTCGCTGCTGGCGATCCAACTGCATCGGACGATCCGTGACCGGCTATCGCTGCCGCGTCTGGGCGTGACGGATATTTTCCGTTTTCCGGTAATGGCGGATTTCCTGAAGCACGTCGCCTCGCTGATGCCGGCGAACAGCGCTGCCCCGGCTGCCGTTGCACCGAGCCCAGTCGCGCCCGTGGCGCCACCCGAGCCAGCCGAAGCCGGTGATGATGCCATGGCCCGGCGTCGGGCCTTGCGGGCACAATTGCGCGGCGGGCGGTGAGCGGAGTCGCCGCGCTTGATGCGCTGGCGCGACGCCTGCTGCCGTCCGGCTATGGCTGCGCGGTGCTGCCGCTGACGGCGGAGCCCGCGCCGCTTCGGCCCGAGGAGGCTGAGGCCGTCACCCGTGCCGTCCCGAAACGACGGCGCGAGTTTGCCTTGGGGCGCATGGCATTGCGGGCGGCGATCCGTGCGGCGGGGCATGACCTGCCCGCCGATCTGCCCATCGTGGCGCGGCCGGATCGTCAGCCCGACTTGCCGCAGGGTATCCGTGCCAGCCTGTCACATAGCGGCGATTACTGCATCGCCATTGCCGCGCCGCCAGGCGGAGCAAGCGTGGGTATCGATCTGGAGCCCTGCGCCCGCTCGCTTCCCGAGGGGTTGGCCGAGGCCGTGATGCCCTTTCGCCTGAACGGCTCCCCCTTCGCGCCCTTGCTGCCTTTTTGTGCCAAAGAGGCGATGTTCAAGGCGCAATATCCGCTGACCGGACGGATGCTGGACTTTCGCGAGGTTCCCGCCGTAATCGGCCCGACACGGTTTCGTGCTTGCATGGGGGACCGGTTGATTGGCGGTCGCTGGGGGCAGGCGGCAGAATGTTGGCTGGCGATCAGCCTGTGGCGCGGCTGAACAGCGCGGCCAATCTGCGGGCCGATGCGCGGATGTCGTGGCGGGCGATGACGCGGGCGCGGGCTGACGCGCCCATTGCGGCCAATGTCTCGGGTGCGGTGTCGGCGGCTTGCAGCATGCACTCGGCCAGCGCCTTGGGGTCGCCTGCGGGAACCAGCCAGCCTTCTTGTTCCGGCCGGACGAGTTCGGGGATACCGGCGATATAGGTGGCGATGACCGGCCGGGCGCAGGCCATGGCCTCCATGATGACCACCGGCAGGCCCTCGGCGAAACTGGGCGTGACCAGTGCATGGGCAGCCTCCATGGCCGCACGGACACCGGCCTCATCCTGCCAACCCAGCAGTCGGACGGCATCACCCATGCCCTCTGCCTCAATCAGCGCCTCGATCTGGGCGCGCAGCTCGCCGTCGCCGACCAGCGACAGATGCAGCCGTGGGTTGTGTCGCCAAGCCAGCGCAAAAGCGCGGATCAGCAGGCCAAAGCCCTTTTGCTCGGCAAAACGACCGACAGAGACCATGTGAAAAGGGCCCTGAGGCAAAGGCAAGGGCCCGGCCCAGCGGCTCAGATCCAGCCCGCAATGGACGACCTGAATCTTTTCCCAATCCGCGGCTGCGGCCCAGCGACAAATTTGCGAGCGGCCATAGCTGCTGACAGCCACGCAGAACTCGGCCAGCGCCAGCTTTCCGCCCAGATCCAGCGCCAGGATATTGTCAAATTCCTCTGGGCCGTGGACCGTAAAACTGAAGGTGGGGCCACCCAGCAAGCGGGCATAAGCGGCGACCCGCGCCGAGTTCGTGCCGAAATGCGCGTGAATATGTGTCAGCCCCAAGTCCTGTGCGCGGGCAGCGACGCGCGCGCCCTCGGCCAGATAAATTATCTGCCGCATCAGGCTGGATTCTCCGGCTTGCGCCCGGCGGTGCGCCAACCGCAAGGCGGTGGCGAATTGGGCAGGTTTTGCAAGGGACTGTCGGAAAAGGCCCTTCAGCAGTGCGCCAGCCCCCGCTTCAAGAATGCGCTCGGTCCGGGTGTGCTCGGCCAGATCGGCAGGATCGGTCAGGGCATCCCGGTCCCCGCGCATGGCGAATCGGTGGATTTCGAGACCTTCACTCTCAAGCGCCGCGATTTCGCGCCGGATGAAGCTGTGCGAGGGGCGCGGATATGTATTGATCAAATAACCGATTCGCAAGGCGATGGGTCCCCATCCAGAAAAAAAGCCGATGCGCCGTGATTTCGCCCCGCCATGTCGGCCGGTTGGCGCCGATTTCGCTTAACAATGGGCGGATATCCAGTATCACGGATTAACGCACTAAAGTTTGTCTAGCGATTTTAAATTTATTTGGCACTATTGATCTGAAGCTTGTGCATTTGAGGAGAAAGCCTCTGACTGGCATCCTGACCATTGGTGTCGCAGTCGCGTTGGCCAGCGTATTGATCGGGGTTGTCGCCTTTGATCTGTCGTTCTGGGCCGCGCTGCTGATCTATGTCGTCAGCGGAACAGCCGCCACGCTTTTTGTTGCATTGCGGCGCTTCAGATGTATCGAGCGGCATGAGGTGCAAACCCGGCGCGGTGGCGCTGCTCAGTAACCGGTGCAGCGCAGGACGACGCCGACGGTCTTGGCGATGATGCTGATGTCGCCCTTGAAGCTCAGCCCGGCCACATATTGCGCGTCGAAGGTGGCGCGGGCGGCAAAGGTGCTGTCGTTGCGATCCGAGATCTGCCACAGACCCGTCACGCCCGGCCGCAGGTGATAGTAATCGGCCCCCGGATAAAGCTGCGCTTGTTCCAGCATCATCGGCCGCGGACCCACCATGCTCATGTCGCCGCGCAGCACGTTCCATAGCTGCGGCAATTCGTCCAACGAGGTCTTGCGCATAAAGTGTCCGGTCGAGGTGATGCGCGGATCATTTTTCAGTTTCTGCGTCAGTTCCCATTCAGCCTTGGCCTCGGGATTGGCGTCCAGATACTCTTTCAGCCGGATATCGGCATCTTCGACCATCGTGCGCAGTTTCCACAACCGGAAGCTGCGCCCCGAGCGCCCGACCCGCTGTTGGGTGTAGAAGGGCCTGTCTCCGTGGAAGTAGATGATGAGTGCAAGAATCAACACTACGGGCAGGATGATCGGTGCGGCCAGCACGACGAATGCGATGTCCATCGGGCGCTTGATATATCGGGCGTAAAAAGATTGGACCCCGACAGGCTCACTGCTGATTTCGTCCGGGTGAGAATGCAACACCGAGTCAATCGTCTCGATATCGAAATCCGTCGTATGCCGCATTTTGAAACCTACCCCCTAACCACACCACGGCAGTATAGCTTTGCATTTGAATAAAACTAGAACGAAAGTTGACACTGACGAAAAGTATAGGTTTGTTTGAAAACAATAGCTTATAGAAAGTTCTGGGTTAGGGGAAATGGTGTTTTCGCGGGTAACCTTAATGGAGAAAACCGCTGATCAGACAGGCGACGCAAGAAATTCGGTTGATCCATATTTAAATTCGCAACCATTGGTTGAGTTATGGGGATTTTGAAGTGACTTAGCGTCAATTTGAGTATGATAATTCACAATCACGGGTTGTTAATATCCGCGGAAATATACAATTTTTAATTGAAATCCTCACGGCATTCTAAATTGATCGCAGTTGATACTGGGTGCGCCGGCCAAGATGCAGTTCATAAATAAAGCTTTGCCAGAAGAGCAATGGGATCACGTACTGTCTGCAGGGCGACAGCGGGTGCGAATGGCTGCTTTTCCCTGTGGCGATCCGCCCGACCGAGGGTGGTGGATTTCAGCGGCGTTGACCGGGACGGACCCGGCGGGTTGGCGGGTCCGTGTGGGCCTTTGACCTCAGCTAGCGTCCCCGCGCCCAACCCTGCCGGTTGCGCCCCAGCCGCACGGCCAACGCGACTGCCACATAGGCGGAAAAGCCCAAAGGATCGGCAAGCGCAAGGCGGGCGAGCTCTGCCCTGCCAGGTCGAACATGGCCCTGTCTCGGCGGCAGTTCCGGGAACAGCCGGGCGATCTCGGCCACGCCCATATCTTGGCGACGGCGCACGCGCACCAGCGTTGAAAATCCCTCGACCAGCGGCCATTCATAGGGCTCATCCACAAGAAACCGCTCGGATTCCGCAAATTGCAGCCGGGTGAAGGTATCATCCGAGATGATCTGCGGAAAGCTCCCCCAGCGTGCGCGCCCGGCCTCATTGACTGCGAAAAGCCCCGCGCCGGTGACACCTTGCGCCACGAAGGGCAGTTTTTGCCAGAACCGGGCATAGGCGCGAGATACGGCGCTGCGGGACGGGGCAACCACCAGCCGTCCTCCGGCATAGCGGGGCTCGGGCACGTTCAGCACGCGCATGATGCCCGCCAGAAGCCGCGGCCCCATGCGGATGTCGGCGTCCAGATACAGTCGCACGCCGGGCCCCGCGAAGGCATCGCCGTGGTTCAGTGCGCCGATCTTGCCGCCCTGCGTCAGTTCCTCGACCTGCAGCCGCCAGCCACGCGCGGCAAAGCCCGGCTCATGAGAGCGTGCCCGGGCGGCGGTATCATCGCTGCAACCGTTGGCCACAAGGATAAGTTGGACCGAGCCGACGTGGTCCTGGGCCAGAACGTGATGCAGGCAGGTGTCTATATAGCCGGCCTCGTCATGGGCGGGCAGGATGATCGTGCAGGGCGTCATGGGGTGAAAACCGGGCTTTCTTGACGGCCTCCGCCGGATTTCGCGATTTGCTGGCGGTGTGCCAAGGGTCGCATATCAGGCTCTGTTTGCCGCACCATGGGGAATCGGTCACGCGACGTCAGGAAATACGGCGCATTGTCGTGATCTTGCGTGTTTTCGGTTGTCGCGTTCATGGCCGGGACGCTACCATGCCGCTGCCGGGAAAGTCATCGGCAGGCCGCTGTCCGGGGGATGGCGCCGTTCATCAGAGGCAGAGGAGCCACAGGTTTGACTCCTGCGAAAGGGAACGACCCGGACAGGACGCCGGCAGGACAGGCTGCGCCCGATGCGGCGCGCGGTCATGTGTCCAGCAAGTTCATCCGGCGCGAGGCGGCGCTGACCGCCTCGGATGCGAAACATGCCAAGATCAGCGCGCAGCGTTTTTCGCTGCTGCGCACCCGTATCCTGCGCGAGATGCGCAACCGTGGTTGGAGCAGGCTGGCCGTGGTTCCGGTCACACCGGGCGCTGGCGGCACCTTCGTTGCGGTGAACCTGGCGTTGGCATTGGCCCGGCAGCCGCATACGCAGGTGGCGCTTATCGACCTGGACCTGGGCAGTCCCGGCGTTGCCGGTCAGCTTGGCATTCCGGGCTGTGCATCCGTTGCCACAGCGTTGCGGGCCGGCGGCGATCTGGACGCACTTGTTTCGCGGGTGGAAGAGGCGCCGAACCTGTCGGTGCTGGCGCCGGAGCGGGCCGAGGCAGGCGCGGCCGAACTGTTGCAGGATGAGGCGCTGGCCAAGGCCATGCGGCGGCTGCACGACAGCCACCCGGCCGAGATCGCCGTCATCGACACAGCCGCCTTGTTGGGCGAGGATGCGGCGCTGGCGGCCCTGCCGCTGGCCGATGCGCTGTTGCTGGTTGCCGACGGTCGCCGGGGCACCGCTGCCGATATGGCGGAATGTGAACGGTTCCTTGTCGGCATGCCGCCGGTGATGGGCGTGGTCCTGAACAAGTCGGAAGACTGATTAAAGAGAGACAGGGTTCAAGATTTGGGACCGATACAATCCTTGCAAGACGTGATCTCGATGATCTGGCGGCGCTTGCCGCTAATGCTGACGATCATCGTTCTGGGCGTGCTGATTTCCTTTTATCTGATCGTTTCTTCGCCTCGCGTCTATCAGGCAGCGGCGGTCATCCAGCTGGACATGCCGGCGGCCATAGATCAGGGCACCGACAGTTCGCTGCCGGCCTCTCGCCGGGTGCAGTTGATCGAACAGCGCCTGATGGCTCGGGCCAGTCTGCGCGAGGTGATCGACCGGCTCGACCTGTTCACGGATACTCCGCTTAGCGAGTCTGAAAAGCTGGTGGCGCTGCGCAGTTCCACCCGGATCGAAAGCATCACCGCCCCGGGTGTTTCGGTCGATTCCCGCATGTCGCTGGCGGCAATCGTCATCACCTCTCAGGCCGAGACGCCGGTTACGGCCGCAGCCATTGCCAATGACTTTGCCAACAGCGTCGTCAACCGCGACCGTGAAAACCGCCAGGTGCGTATTCTTGAATCGCAGGAATATCTGCGCAACGAAGAACGCCGTTTGAACGAGCAGCTTTCCGAACAGGAACGGAAAGTGGTCGAATACAGCGCCCGCAACGAGGATTCGCTGCCCAGCTCGCAGGAGTTCCTGCAAACCGAGATGGCCCAGTTGAACGAGATGGAGACGGCGCTGGATCGCGACATCATGACCTTGCAACGCGAGCGTCTTTCGCTGGAGGCGGGCGGTGTGGCGGCCGAAACCCGGCCCTCGGCTTCGCTGGTGCAGCAGATCCGCTCGGCCGAGGTGGAGCTTGCGCAGGCGCGCCGGACGCTGTCTGCCGACCACCCCGAGATCAAACGGCTGGAAGAGGCTTTGGAGCGGCTGAACAGCGGCGGCGGCAGCGGCGGCTCGGACGTGATCCGCCGGCAGGCCGAACTGATCGAAGCCCAACTGACCAAGCTGAACGAGCAGAAGGCCGGGATCGGATTGCGCCGGACCGAGATCGACGCCGCGCGCGCCCGCTCGCCCGAAGTCACGCGCGAGCTTGAGGCGATGACCCGCCAGCAACGCCGGATGCAGGACCGCTATAACGAGATTTCCCGCCAATTGGCCCAGGTCGAAACCCAGCAGATGCTGATGGAAAACGACCAGACCGAGCGGTTCGTCCTGCTGGAACGCGCCCTGCCGCCTGAATATCCCGCTATGTCGAACCGCAAGAAAAGTGCGGTGATGGGCGTGGGTGGCAGCATGGGCTTGGCTTTTGCCGTGGCCTTTGTATTGGAGCTGCTGAACCCGGTCCTGCGGCGCACCGAGCAGTTCGCCCGCGCCACCGGAACCCGTCCGGTGATGTCGCTGCCCTATCGGCTGACGGCGGCTGATCTGCGCCATCGCCGGCAGCGCAATATCTATATGATCGTGCTTTTGGTTGTGGGCGCCTTTGTCGCCTTGTGGCTGATCGGCAGGATTCCGGGCCTGCCTTCGCCCGGCGTCGTCAGCATGCCGACCGACGGGCTGGGCTGATGGCTCAGCAGGGGGGGACGGAAACCACCGGCGCCGCGCCGCCGGGCAAGAGTTTTGCCTCACGCGCCTTGGGCAGCGGTGCATGGACCATGGCCAATTTCGGCATCGGCCAGATTATGCGGCTGGCGTCGAACCTTATCCTGACCCGGATCCTCAGCCCCGACGATTTCGGTCTGATGGCGCTGGTGACCAGCTTTCTGATCGGCCTGACCATGTTCAGCGACATGGGCTTCGGTCCCTCGATCATGCAAAGCAAGCGCGGCGATGACCCGGACTTCCTTGACACAATCTGGACGCTCAAGATCATCCGGGGCTTTTTGATCTTCCTTGCCGCGATTGCCATGGCATGGCCGCTGGCGGTCTTTTACGACGCGCCGCTGTTCGGCTGGGTGTTCCCGGTGGCGGCCAGCTCGATGATCGTTGGGGGCTTCCTGCCCACCCGGATCGACACGGCCGCCCGTCACCTGCAACTGGGCCGGCTGACGGTGATCGAGCTGTGCAACCAGCTTATCGGCGTGCTGCTGACCATCGCTGCCGCGCTGATCCTGCAATCGGTCTGGGCCTTGGTCTGGGGCAATGTGCTGGGCGCCTTTGCCCAGATTCTGATGTTCCGGTTTTTCCTGCCCGGACATCGCAACCGCCTGCGGATGGAGCCCGAGGCCCGCGCCGAGGTGATGAAATTCGGCAAATGGATCTTTTTCAGCACCATCTGCGGCTTCCTGCTGTTTCAGGGCGACCGCATCATTCTGGGGCGGGTGCTGACGCTGAACCAGCTGGGCATCTACAACATCGGCCTGTTCCTGGCGACCGTGCCGACCATGCTGGGTTCCGCGATCTCCGGACGGTTGTTCATCCCGATGTATCGCCAGCATCCGCCGGCCGAAAGTGCCCAGAACATCCGGATTCTGGCGCGCACCCGCGCTGGTCTGTCCGCACTGTTGCTGGCGGCGGCGGCGGTGCTGGCCTGGGTTGGTCCGCCGCTGGTCGAACTGCTGTATGACCCGCGCTATGTGGCGGCGGGCGGTATTCTGGTCGCCATCGCCTGCATTCAGATGTTGCAGGTCATTCCGATCAGCTATGAATATGCGGCTCTGGCGGCCGGGGATTCGCGCGGCTTCTTTATCATGCAATCCTCGCGAGCCGGGATCTATTTCACGCTGGTCGTCGTGGGGGCGTTGCTGCACGGCCTGCCGGGTCTGCTGATCGGGCAGGCGCTGTCGCAAGTCCTGTGTTATCCGGTGACGGTCTGGCTGGCGCGTCGCCATGGCGCGTGGGACCCGCGCCATGACCTGATCGCGGGGATGATCGCCGTGGTTGCGGCGGGGGCCGCGCTTAGCGGACATTACGGCGCGGTGGTGGCCGCCATGTCGCCCTAAGGCGTTGTCAGGCGGCATTTTACCCCTTCGGTTCCGCGTCTCCTGACGCTATTGCTGCACCACGTCACGAGGAGGACCGGATGAGCGACGACAACACCCCGCGCAAGTCCCGCATCACGCGGGAAGAGGCTCTGGCCTATCACCTTGAGCCCCGTCCGGGCAAATACGACATCGTGGCCTCGACCCCCATGGCGACGCAGCGCGATCTGTCGCTGGCTTACTCTCCCGGTGTTGCCGTGCCCGTGCAGGCGATCGCCGAGCGCCCCGAGACTGCCTATGACTATACCGTCAAGGGCAACATGGTCGCGGTGATCTCGAACGGGACTTCGATCCTTGGCTTGGGCAATCTGGGCGCGCTGGCCTCGAAACCGGTGATGGAGGGCAAGGCGGTGCTGTTCAAGCGCTTTGCCGACGTGAACGCCATCGACATCGAACTGGATACCGAAGACCCGGACGAGATCATCAATGCCGTCCGCCTGATGGGCCCGACCTTCGGCGGCATCAACCTTGAGGATATCAAGGCGCCGGAATGTTTCATCATTGAGCAACGGCTCAAGGAACTGATGGATATTCCGGTCTTTCATGACGATCAGCACGGCACGGCGGTGATCTGCGCGGCAGGGCTGATCAACGCGCTGGAACTGTCCGGCAAAAAAATCGAGGACGTGCGGATCGTGCTGAATGGTGCCGGAGCCGCCGGTATCGCCTGCCTCGAACTGGTGAAACGCATGGGTGCGCGTCACGAAAACTGCATCATGTGCGACACCAAGGGGGTCATCTACCAAGGCCGCACCGAGGGTATGAACCAGTGGAAATCGGCCCATGCCGTCGTGACCGAGGCCCGCACGCTGGAAGAGGCGATGAGGGGCGCCGATGTGTTCCTGGGGGTTTCGGCCAAGGGTGCCGTGACACCGGAAATGGTGCAGGGCATGGCCGAAAACCCGGTCATCTTTGCGATGGCCAACCCCGATCCCGAAATCACCCCGGAAGAGGCGCATGCCGTCCGTGCCGATGCCATCGTCGCCACCGGGCGTTCGGATTACCCCAATCAGGTGAACAACGTTCTGGGCTTTCCCTATCTGTTCCGGGGCGCGCTGGACATTCACGCCCGCGCCATCAACGACGAGATGAAGATCGCCTGCGCCCGGGCGCTGGCCGAACTGGCGCGCGAGGATGTGCCCGACGAGGTCGCCGTCGCCTATGGTCGCAAGCTGCAGTTCGGCCGTGACTATATCATCCCGACGCCCTTTGACCCGCGGCTGATCCATGTCGTGCCGCCTGCGGTGGCCAAAGCCGGCATGGATACCGGCGTCGCCCGTCGCCCGATCATCGACATGGAGGGCTATGTCCAGTCGCTGAAAGCGCGCATGGACCCGACCGCGGCGATCTTGCAGGGCATTCACGCGCGGGCCCGTCAGGCTCAGGCCCGGATGATCTTTGCCGAAGGCGACGATCCGCGCGTGTTGCGCGCCGCCGTGGCCTGGCAGCGCGGCGGGATGGGGCAGGCGCTGGTTGTTGGTCGTGAAAGCGACGTCAAGGATAAGCTTGAGGCCGCGGGGCTGGGCGATGCCGCGCGCGAAATCACCGTCGTCAACGCCGGGAATTCTCGCTATCTCGAACAGTATCACGAAACGCTTTACACCCGGTTGCAGCGTCAGGGCTATGACCGCGAGGATGCGGTCAAGCTGGCCAACCGCGACCGCCATGTCTTTGCCTCGCTGATGCTGGCGCACGGCCATGGCGATGGGCTGGTTACCGGGACCACGCGCAAGAATGCCCATGTTCTGGCCCAGATCGGCATGGTTTTCGACGTCACCCCGGCGGATGGAGCTGTTGGCATTACCGCCGTGCTGCACAACGGCCGGATTGTCCTGATGGGCGATACGTTGGTCCATGAGTGGCCCGAGGCCGAGGATCTTGCCGATATCGCCACCCGTGGCGCGCATGTCGCGCGGGGGCTGGGGCTGGACCCACGGATCGCCTTCCTGTCATTCTCGAACTTCGGCTATCCGATCAGCGAGCGGGCGGTCAAGATGGCCCACGCGACCGAGGTGTTGGACGCGCGCAAGGTCGATTTCGAATACGAGGGCGAGATGACCGTGGACGTGGCGCTCAACCCGACGCAGGCGGCGAAATACCCGTTCTCGCGGCTGACGGGGCCGGCCAACGTGCTGGTGGTGCCGGCGCGGCACTCGGCCTCGATCTCGGTCAAGTTGCTGCAAGAGATGGCAGGGGCGACTGTTGTCGGTCCGATCTTGACCGGCGTGCCGCAGCCGATCCAGATCTGTTCGACCAGTTCCACGGTCAGCGACATCCTGAACATGGCCGCCATCGCGGCAGGCAGGCTGGGGCAGGTCAAGTAAGCCCTGCTCCGAAACGAAAAAGCGCCCCCTTAATGCGGGGGCGCTTGTCTTGTTGCCTTGCGATCAGAACCGGAACGAGGCGCGCAACTGCACCAGATCGGTGTCCAGATCGCGGCCGCTTACGCCGGTTTCATTGTCCAGCACGTCGTTGAAATCGTTGCGGCTGTATTCCGCACCGACGGTGAAACGCTCGGTCACCTTGAAGTCGGCGCCGATCCCATAGGTCATCCCGTTTTCCGAAAAATCATCGACCGAAAGCTTGGCTGCGCCCAGCGTGACATAGGGCAGGAACCGGCCCATGTCCGCACCAGCCCGCAGTCGCAGCCGGGTCAGGTTGCCGTCATCGTAATTCTCGTCCGGCGAGACGCGGTTGTAATCCAGTTCGCCGCCCAGGACGAACCTGCCGAGATCGCGCTGATAGCCCGCATGCAGGCCATATCCGTCAAAATCGCCAAAATCGGCCAGCGCACCGCGATTGGAAAGATCGCCGCTGCCCTTGCCGTATTGCAGACCGGCATAGAATCCGGTCCAGTCGCTGTCCGAAACGGTCGTTACGGGCGCCGGCGCGATGACCGGCTGTTCGACCACGGGGGCGACATAGCCACCTGCATAGGCGCCACCGGCAACAAGCGAAACCAAAGCTGCGTATCCGACTATCTTCATGATGAGTTCTCCATTTAACTCGGACCGCATGCCTAACACCCGGGCCCCGGAATGAAAGGTTTTGCGGACGCGCGGCACGGACAAGTGAGAACTCGTTAACAGCGCCCGCGCTGGGTGATGCAATAACCCCGCCCAGACAGGGGGTTGGAGATCAAGGCGGCGTGAGGGGCCGTGATATTGCGGTTGAAAATTCCGGCAACTAATTGAATATTATAAATATTCAGTTTTAAGCGACGCTTGTCCGGCCTTGCGGCGCAGGGCTGTCGTCAAAGCATTCGCCCTGTTCGGCCTGCCGCTGGCGTTCGCGGAAACGGGCGCGGTCTGCGTCAGTATATTCGCCTATGCAGCGATGGCAGCAGACGCCTTGTTCGTATTCCGGGCGTGTGCGGTCCTCGGGTGCCAAAGGTCGGCGGCAGGCGTGGCAAAGATCATAGCGCCCCTGTCGCAGCCCGTGGCCCAGGCTGACCCGCTTGTCAAAAACAAAGCATTCGCCATGCCACAGGCTTTCCTCTTCCGGGACCTCTTCCAGATACTTCAGGATACCGCCCTTGAGATGAAAAACCTCGGGCATACCCTCGCCCAGCAGGAAATTGGTCGATTTTTCGCAACGGATGCCGCCGGTGCAGAACATGGCGATGCGCTTGTTGTGAAAACGATGCGCATTTTCGCGCCACCAGGCGGGAAAGTCGCGAAAGCTTTTCGTGCCCGGATCCACGGCTCCGGTGAAAGTGCCGATCTCGACCTCGTAATCGTTGCGCGTGTCGATGACTGCCACGTCCGGGGCGCTGATGAGGGCGTTCCAGTCGCCCGGCTCGACATAGCGGCCGACTGCGGCGGTCGGATCGACGTCGGGCTGGCCCATAGTGACGATCTCGCGCTTCAGGCGCACCTTCATGCGGCCAAAGGGCATGGTCTGCGCGGGGCTTTCCTTCCATTCCAGATCCGCGCAGCCGGGCAGGGCGCGGATATGCGCCAGCACGGCGTCGATGCCCGCCCGTGTGCCGGCGATGGTGCCGTTGATCCCTTCGCGTGCCAGCAACAGCGTGCCCCTGACGCCATGTGAGCAGGCGCATTTCGCCAGGGGCGCCTTCAGCGCCTCGGGGTCGGAAAAGCGGGTGAAATGATACAGTGCGGCTACGGTCAGCATGGGCTGGCAATAGCGCCGTGGCCCTGCCGGATCAAGTTGCGGCATTGACGACCCCGCCGCCGCCGCCTACCAGTTTTGTGAATAAGCAAGGGGGGCAGGATGACAAAAGCCCTGATCGTCATCGACATCCAGTTGGATTTCTGCCCGGGCGGCCGGCTTGCCGTCGCCGGCGGGGACGAGATTATCGCGCCGATCAACGACCTGATGGCCGATTTCGACGCCGTGGTGCTGACGCAGGACTGGCACCCGCGCGACCACACCAGCTTTGCCGACAATCATCCCGGCGCGGCGGCTTTTTCGGTTATCGACATGCCCTATGGGCCGCAGGTCCTGTGGCCGGCACATTGCGTGATCGGCAGCGAGGGTGCAGGTTTTCACCCTACGCTGGCCGCGGATTGCGCCGATCTGGTGATCCGCAAGGGCTTTCGGCCGCAGATCGACAGCTATTCGGCATTTTTCGAAAACGACCGCCGCACACCCACCGGGCTGGCCGGCTATCTGCGCGAACGCGGGCTGACCGATCTTAGCTTTGTCGGTCTGGCTTATGATTTTTGCGTTGCGTGGTCCGCCATCGACGCTGTGAAACTGGGTTTCCGCGCCACCGTGATCGAAGGTGCCACCCGCGCCATCGACCTGAACGGTTCGCGCGAGGCAGCGCGCGAGGACATGCGCAAGGCAGGGGTGACACCGGCATGATGATCCCGACGGTCGATATCGCGACCCGCGTCTATAACCATAAATGGAAGATCGACCCGATTGTCCGCTCGCTGATCGACGACGACTTCTACAAGCTTCTGATGTGCCAATCGGTGTTTCGCAACCGGCCCGACACGGATGTCACCTTCAGCCTGATCAACCGCACCAGCCGTATCCGCTTGGCCGAGTGGATCGACGAGGGCGAGTTGCGCGAACAGTTGGACCACGTGCGCGGCCTGTCGCTGACGCGGGGAGAAAGCACCTGGCTGCGTGGCAACACGTTTTATGGCAAGCGCCAGATGTTCCGCCCGGATTTCATGGAGTTTCTCGAGAACCTGCGTTTGCCGGCCTATCATCTGGAAAAGCGCGACGGCCAGTATGAGCTGGTTTTCGAGGGCAAATGGCCCGAGGTCATGCTGTGGGAAATCCCGGCGCTGGCCATTATCATGGAATTGCGCAGTCGCGCCGTGCTCAAGGACATGGGCCGGTTCGAGTTGCAGGTGCTCTATGCCCGCGCCATGGCCCGGCTTTGGGAAAAGATCGAGGAATTGCGCAAGCTTGGCCCAGACCTGCGCATCGCCGATTTTGGCACCCGGCGGCGGCACAGCTTTCTGTGGCAGGACTGGTGCGTGCAGGCCATGGTCGAGGGACTGGGGGACGAGCGGTTCATCGGCACCTCGAATTGCCTGATCGCCATGCGCCGCGATATCGAGGCCATCGGCACCAACGCCCATGAACTGCCCATGGTCCTTGCCGCGCTGGCCGACAGCGATGATGAGTTGCGCCAGGCCCCCTATCGCGTGCTGGCCGACTGGCACGAGGAACATGACGGGATGCTGCGCATCATCCTACCCGACACCTATGGCACCCAAGGTTTTCTGGAACATGCGCCGGATTGGCTGGCAAGCTGGACTGGCATCCGCGTCGACAGCGGTGATCCGGCCGAGGGCGCCGAGGCTGCGATTCGCTGGTGGCAAAGCCGGGGCGAGGATCCGCGTGAAAAGCTGATCATCTTTTCGGACGGGCTGGACGTGGACAAGATCAAGGATCTGTTCCAGCGGTTCCACGGCCGGGTCAAGATCAGCTTTGGCTGGGGCACGCTGTTGACCAATGACTTCCGCGGGCTGGTGCCGGGGGACGGGTTGGCGCCGTTTTCGCTGGTCTGCAAGGCGGTGGCGGCCGAGGGTCGGCCGACCGTCAAGCTTTCCGACAACCCTGAAAAAGCCACCGGCCCCCAGGATGAGATCGAGCGTTACAAGCGCGTCTTCGGCGTCGGCCCGCAGCACCGAATGGCGGTCACCGTCTGACACGCCGACGCAGGGCGGAACAAACCCCGCCTTGCGTAAGGGCAGTCCGCGCCCCGTCAGCCTATCAGCGCCTGCTGCAGTTCGCGGCGGTTGGCCGAGTGGCGTTGGGCAAGGCGGCGGCCTTCGCGCCCGTTGCCAATCCGCCGCGCGGGCTGGGGCATGTGGCCCTCGGCCACGAGTTCGGGGAAAAGCGCCATGATTTCCGCCCGTGCGGCCGGATCCAGCGTTTTCAGCGCCTCGGTCCCGGTGAACAGCGATTCCGTCTGTGCCCCTTCCGAGCAGACGATTTCGTGGCGGTCGAAAAGCAGGTGGTAATAGGTCAGCGGCTGGACGCTGTCGTCGATTTCAATTCCCTCGATCTCGGTCAGGTGCTTGGCGGCCACCAATACCTCGGGCGCGCCGAACATGCGCTCGGCGATCTTTGAACTGACGAGGATGCGGTGCTGTTGCGAGACATAAAGGTCGCGCCGGGGCAGGCCGTGACCCAACGCGCCCGCGCGGATGCGGACCGGCCGCAGCTTGTCGAAAAGCCCCAGCAGCTCGGTGCCAAGCTGCTTGCCGCCGATCCAGCGCAAGGGCTGTGGCCCGTGGTCGCGGGTGATGACCATATCGCCTACGCGCAGATCCTCAACCGCGACATCGCCGCGCTCGGTCAGGATCAACGTGCCGTTTCGGAAGCAGGTGGGATCTACATACGCTTCAAAGTCAAAATAGGTGAGGGTGTCGTCAACCAGTCCGGTAATGGTGATCGATTGGATCGGATTGGCTGCGTCGGGGTCGATGGCATACTGGTCGATCCCGGGCCGCGGCGGGGCGACCGTCAGTGTACGCCTGCCCTCGCTATCTATTGCCTGGACTATGCGTAGGGTGACACCCTCATCCGTTGTTCCATCTGCATAGGTGACGGTGCCGGTATAGATAATGCAGCTATCCAAGTAATAATTATAACCTTGGTAGGTTACATATTCCTCAGCAGGTCCCCCCTCAGGGCCGTCAAGCGCGATCTGATGGTTGCCGTTGCCGTCGTGCAGATCTACTTGGTCGATCCGATCTACAAGCGGATTGTCAGCATCGCCGAAGGTTTGGCCGATCAGAAAACCCGCGTTTTCGGCGCCATCTACGGCTTCATTCGGATCAAGATCGAACAGATTGTAATTGCTTATAAAAATGAAATTGAGTGTTATCGGCATGGCAGCCCCTAATCGTTAACGAACCCCCGCACATGGGGGCACAAAGGAAACATTTAACCACAGCGCCATGCCGGACCGGCAACACGGACCGAAACATGGACGAGAAGCGGACAAACAAATTCCCGCCCCTCACTTCCTTGCTAGTAAATAAATCGCCGCCGATTAACTTGTCCAAATGGACAAGTTTTTTCGCAGCCGCAAAATAGTATCAGATTATTTCAGATACTTGCATACCGCTGCCGGGGTGGGGATAACCGGGTGCGATATGATTGTGACGTAAGGTCACTTTCCTTTTACAGCCGGTCGCGCCAGCGGTTCACCAGCGGATAGCGGCGATCAAGCCAAAAGGCCTTGGTCGAGATGCGCGGCCCCGGCGCGGCCTGATAGCGTTTCCATTCGCTACCATAAAGCAGCGTCTCGACCTTCTTGACCGTCTCGGGCTCGAAGCCTTGGGCGACCAGATCCTTGAGCGCCAGATCCTTTTCGATCAGCCCCTCGAGAATCGCGTCCAGCACCTCATAGGGGGGCAGGCTGTCCTGATCCTTCTGGTTCGGGCGTAACTCGGCCGAGGGGGGCTTGGTGATGATCTGCGGCGGCACGATCTCACCCGCCGGGGCCAGCATCCACGGGCGGTGATTGCTGTTGCGCCAGCGGCAGGTTTCGAAAACCCGCGTCTTGTAGAGATCCTTGATCGGGTTATAGCCGCCGGCCATATCGCCATAGATCGTGGCGTAACCGACCGCGACCTCGGATTTGTTGCCGGTGGTCAGCAGCAACTCGCCAAACTTGTTCGACAGCGCCATCAGCATCACCCCGCGCAGGCGGGACTGGATGTTTTCCTCGGTCGTGTCGGGGTTTGTGCCCTCCATCAGATGGGCAAGCGCCTGTGTAACCGCGTCTCGGGCACCCTCGATATGAACCGTGTCCAGCCGCACGCCCAGCCGGGCCGCGCAATCGGCCGCATCGTCCAGGCTGGCCTGCGAGGTGTATTCGCTGGGCAGCATGACGCAGCGCACATTCTGCGGGCTGATGGCGTCGCTGGCGATGGTCGCGACCAGCGCCGAATCGATCCCGCCCGAAAGACCCAGCACGACCTTGCGAAAGCCCGATTTGCGCATGTAATCGCGCAAGCCTTCGGTCATCGCGCGATAGTCCTGTTCCCATTCGTCGGGCTGGTGATCCATCCGGCCCGGCACCGCGCGCCAACCGGCCGGGGTGCGCTGGAAATCCACATGCACCAGCATCTGGTCAAAGGGGGCAAGCTGCATGACCTTGACCGCGCCGCCGTCCTCACCGGGGTTCAGCACGAAACTGGCACCGTCATAGATCTGGTCGTCCTGCCCGCCGACCGAGTTCAGATAGATCAGCGGCAGGCCGGTTTCGACCACGCGGGCAACCATATGACCCATGCGCAGGTCCAGCTTGTTGCGGTGATAGGGGCTGCCGTTCGGAACCAGCAGAACCTCGGCCCCGGTTTCGGCCAGCGTTTCGCAGACCTCGGGCCACCATGCGTCCTCGCAGATCGGGCTGCCGATCCGCAGCCCGTTCAAGCTGTAAGGTCCCGAGATCGGCCCGACGTTGAACAGCCGCCATTCGTCGAAAAGCTGCTTATGCGGCAATTCGTGCTTGGGCACCCGCGCGACCACCTTGCCGCCCCGCAGGATCCAATAGGCGTTGTAAAGCCGGTCCTCTTCTGCATAGGGGCCGCCGATGCCGATGGTTGGGCCGTCCGCGCAGTCGCGCGCCAGTTCGATGATCCGGGCCATGGCGTCTTGCGTAAAGCCGGCCTTCAGCACCAGGTCCTGCGTCTGGTAGCCGGTGATGAACATCTCTGGCAGGGCCAGCATATCGGCTCCGGCCTCACGGGCCTTTTCCCAAGCCTCGCGGGCCATGGCGGCGTTTCCGGGCAGATCGCCCACGGTCGGGTTCAGCTGTCCAAGGGTGATGCGGAACGTGTCGGTCATGGCGCTTCCTTACCGTATCTTGCACCCGTTGATAGGCGAGGGCGCGGCAAAGGAAAAGTCGGGCTTTGCGCCTGCAGGTCCATTGCGATAAACCGATGGCAAAAGCAGCAATGAGGCGGAGTGCAGCACCCATGAAGGCAGCCCTTGTCGCTTGCGCGGTAATTCTTGCCGGCGCGGGCATGGCCAGCGCGCAGGCGGTCATCAGCAAACATTACGACGATGGCGGCGTCTATGAAGGCACGTTCCGCAACGGCAAACAGCATGGGCGCGGCACCTATAAGCTGCCCTCGGGCTACGAATATACCGGCGATTGGGTCGAGGGCGAGATTCTGGGCCAAGGTACGGCCAGATTTCCCAACGGCTCGGTCTATGAGGGCGCTTTCGCCGGCGGCAAGCCGCAGGGCAAGGGTAAGATCACCTATGCAGATGGTGGCACCTATGAGGGCGACTGGCTGGACGGCCAGATCACCGGGCAAGGCGTGGCGAATTACGCCAACGGCTCGGTCTATGAGGGCGGGTTCCAGAACGCGCTGCATCATGGCAAGGGCGTGCTGACCCAGCCCAATGGTTATCGGTATGAAGGCGACTGGAAGCAGGGCGTCAAAGAGGGCATCGGCAAGATCACCTATCCCGACGGCGCCAGCTATGAAGGCGAGATGCGGGCGAACCAGCGCTCTGGTCAGGGCAAACTCACCATGTCGGACGGGCTGGTTTATCAGGGCGGCTGGTCGGCCGGGCAGATGGCCGGGGAAGGCAAACTGACCCAGCCGTCGGGCGACGCCTATGAGGGACGCTTTGCCAATGGCAAGCGAGAGGGCAAGGGGATTGCCACCTATACCAACGGCGACCGCTATGAGGGCGATTTCCGCGCCGACAAGCGTTGGGGTGCCGGCGTCTTTACCGGGACCGACGGCTATATCTATACCGGCGACTGGGTCGAGGGCCGGATGGAGGGGCTGGGTCGCATCACATATCCCGACGGCTCGGTCTATGAAGGCGCGCTTGAGGCCGACCTGCCGCATGGGCGCGGTCTGATCACCTATCCCGACGGCGCCAGCTATGACGGCGAATGGCTGGCCGGCGTGATCGAGGGGCAGGGCGTCGCCCGATATGCCAACGGGTTGGTCTATGAGGGCGGCTTCAAACGCGGTCGTAACGAGGGGCAGGGCCGCATGACCTATCCCGACGGCTATGTCTATAACGGCGCCTGGCGCGATGGCCAGCGCCACGGACAGGGGCAGGCGACCTATGCCGACGGCACGACCTATGACGGCTCGTTCGTGAATGGGTTGCGCCATGGCAAGGGCCGGCTGATCGCGCCCGACGGCTTTCGCTATGAGGGAAGCTGGAAAGAGGGCGAGATCGACGGCGAAGGCGTGGCGACCTATGCCAACGGTGACGTTTATACCGGCCACTTCGTCATGGGCAAACGTCAGGGCGCAGGGGTGATGCGCTATGCCACCGGCCAGGTCGCCTCGGGCGAGTGGGAGGACAACCGGCTGGCCGTGCCTTCCGAAGGCGAGGCCCCCGAAGGTGCCGAGACCCCCGAGGGGGTGGTGCCTGACGAGCCAGCGGCACAGTAGCGGGCTGCGGCCCTAAGGGTTATTGGGCAGTTGGGCGATCCTCGGCTGCCTCCCCTGCGTCGGATGCGGCGGTCGGCCTCCAATATCTGAGTTCTTGGCAGGGTGACGTGAAACATTCGCGGTTTTTCAGCGCCGGATTATCGAAGTTCCGCCATTCGCAGGGGGCAGGAACGGGTTTCCTTGACCATCGAGCATAAAAACAGCCCCAGGATACCGATATAATAGCCGTCCCATGAATAGCCCCCGTTTCAGGGACAATCGGATCGGCGTATCCTTGCAGAGATAAGCGTCGAATGCTGTTCGGCACACTTCCGGGGGGATCATGTTCTTGCCAGAGCGCCCCTTGTGCCGCCCAGTGATCCTTCAACAGAAATTGACAAGAGTCGGTTAATGAGTCCAAGCGTTGCGTGTCGCCTGTCTAATCCACCAGCCGCGCCGCCGCGCTTTCCGGCCAATGCGCAAAGGGCAGCACGCGTCCGTCCCGGCGGCTTTGCGCGACCAGATCCAGAACGACCTCGGCCTTGACCCAGCCGGGCACGTCCATCAGCCCCTCGGCCACGATGCCGCTTTCCGGCCAGAACCCGTCCGAAGGCGCATAGATCGCTGCCGCGCCGCGGTTCTCGTCAATGGCCGGGCTCCAATCCACATCGCCGACGGTGGGTGCCTGCACGACGACGCATTGGCCCTCCAGCGCCCGCGCCATGGCGCCGATCCTGACCCGGTTGAACCCCGCCACCGTGTCC
Organism: Paracoccus methylovorus; assembly: GCF_016919705.1. NCBI lineage: Bacteria > Pseudomonadati > Pseudomonadota > Alphaproteobacteria > Rhodobacterales > Paracoccaceae > Paracoccus > Paracoccus methylovorus. The sequence goes on along the minus strand of NZ_CP070368.1, from coordinate 1,408,218 downwards.
GTGCAGGAGGGGGTCAGGACGATTTCGACCCCAGCCTCGGCCAGCACGCGGCCCAGCAGGGGGAATTCGCAGTCATAACAGATCAGCACGCCCAACCGGCCCACCGGAGTGTCGAAAATCCGCAGACCGGGCGCGGCGACAATATCCCAATCCTCGCGCTCGAACCGGGTCATGATCTGCTTGTCCTGATGACCGATCCGTCCCTGCGGTCCGAACAATACGGCACGGTTGACCGGGCGGGTTCCGTCGAAAAACGGCCCCGAGGCGGCAAGGATATGCAGCCCGTGCCGCGCCGCCAGTTCCGCATGCAGTGCGTCGCGGGCTGGTTCATGCCGGGCGACCTCGTGCAGTGATGCCTCCAGATCGCCCGCCACTTGTGGCCCGCCCAGCGAGGCCAGTTCCATCGCGCCATATTCGGGAAAGACCAACAGGTCGCAATCGGCGGCCTCTTCCACCCAGCGGGTGATCTTGGTGCGATAGGCCGCGAAATCCGAAAGCCAATCAAAGGGATAGGCGGCGGCGGCGATCTTGACGATTCGGGTCACAGTTCTTTCATCCAGAATTGCAGCGGTTTGCGGGTGGACGCGGTTGCACCGATGTCTTTCCAGTCGAATTCGGCAGTAACACCGGGCAAGGGCGCATAGCCGCGCTTACGCCAGAACCCGTCCAGCGGACGGTAATCGCTAGGCCGCATAGGGTGCGTTTGGGGGCGGATCACGCTGCAAAAGACGCTGTAGCGGCGACCAAGCAAGCGGCCCTGTGCCTCGCGCCCGTCGAAAAAGACGTGGCCAAGGCCGTGGCCGCGATATTCCGGCAAAAGCACCGATTCCGCGCAGTAAAATATCTCACCCAGACGCTCGGGCCGGTCTGCGAAGGCTGCGGCGAAGTCGTCGGCGTGGTCCTCCATCGGGGCCCCGGTCGCGGCGCCGACCATACGGTCGCCGTCCCAGGCCGCGACCACCACCGCGCCGGGCGATTGATAGGCCCGCAGATAATCGCGTTCGTATTCCAGATCGCCGTCATAGAGATAGGGCCAGTCGCGGAATACCGCGATGCGCAACCGTGCCAGATCGTCCAGCACGGCGGCCACGGCAGTCCCGGTCAGGCTTTCGGTGCGGATCACGCAGAAACCTGCCGCATCCAGTCGGCAAGGTTGTAATAGGTGGTCACGCGGGCGATCTTGCCGTCCCTGATGGTGAAAAAGGCGCCGGCGGGCAGGACATATTTCTGGCCCTTCGCTTCCGGCAGGCCCTCATCGGTCTCCAGATAGCTGCCGTTCACCACGAATTCCGCCGCCGCCCGGTCCCCCGCATCATTGGCGAAGATCACCATATCGGTCAGCTCTTCCTTGTAGCAGTGGGTCATATGGGCGTTGAACTCGGCGAATGTCTGCTTGCCGCGCCGGATGCCGCCTTCGTTGACGTGATGCTCGACTTCGTCATGCAGATAGTTCAGCATCTCGTCGGTGCGACCGTCGTTGAATGCGTCGTAATAGGCGGCGATCAGGGCTTTGCTTTCCATCGGAAACCTCCTTGTTTGGCTCCGTCTAGCGCGTGCCGGGGACCGCGTCACCTCGGCCCTTTGGCGGAGGGCGCGACCGTGCCTCGAACCTGACGCATTCTTGCCATTCTATGACGTGGACAAAGCCTGCTGCTCCCCCTCGACCGGGCCGTCGGCCTGGGATGCCCCCCCTTCTGGGACTTTAAGGATATATTCGTGCATTTTGATTGCGTCTTCGATGTTTTCGAATGTGTAGAGGTTTCCGCGGTCGAGGACGGCGCCCATGTTGCACATTTTGCGGATCATTCCCATCGAGTGGCTGACGACGACGGCGCTGGAGCGGGCCATGCGCTCGGCAAAGACGCGCTGCGACTTGGCGCGGAAATTGGCGTCGCCGACGCTGGTCACCTCGTCGACCAGATAGGTGTCGAAATGGATGCCCATGGAGGTGCCCATCGCCAGCCGGGATCGCATCCCCGAGGAATAGCTGCCGAAGGGCTGGTGGTAATGCTGGCCAAGCTCGGCGAAGTCCTCGACGTAATCGACCAGCTCGGCGGTATCGACGCCATAGATGCGCGCCACGAAACGCACGTTCTGCGCCCCGGTCAGCTCGCCATGGAAACTGCCGGCGAAGCCCACGGGCCAGGAGATGGTGCCATCCGAGAGCACCCGCCCCGAGGTCGGCGAGACGGTGCCGGCGATCATCCGCAAGAGCGTCGATTTCCCCGCGCCGTTGCGGCCCAGAAGCCCGACCGAGGCGCCGGTCGGGAACACCGCGTCGATGCGGTCCGCCACCCGCGTCTCGCGCCCCTTCAGCCGATAGACCTTGGTCAGGTTTTCCAGCACGATCATGGATCTAGCGGCGGTCGCGGACGCTGTAATAGATCAGCACCATGATCGACCAGCCCGCCAGCAGCATGCCGGTGATCATCGCCCACAGCCAGGCCCGATTCGGCTGGGTCGCGCTTTGCGCCACCTTGGGCTCGATATGGGCGGCCAGATAGCGCGCCTGGCGCTGCGCATCGGCCAGCGCCGTTTCATAGGCGATGCGGGCCGAGCGATAGGCGCCCTCGGCGAATTCGCGGTCCACGGCCAGCTTTTCGTATTCCGCCATCAACTGGGCATAGCTTTCGCCCGCCGGCCCCTGGCCCTCGGCGCCGAACTTGGAGCGCTCGGCGTCGATCAGCCGGCGCAGCGCGTCGATCTTTTGCTGGGACTGGGTCACGCGGTGGTCGGTGGGCTGGGCGTTGTCCAAAAGTAGGTCGTGGGCGACCAGCACCTCGGCCAGCTGCGCCTGCAACCCGCTCAGCACCCCCATCTGCCCGGCAAGGTCCGCCTGCGGGTCGACGATCTGCGAGCGCATGCGGAATGCGGTCATGGCCTGGCGCGTCTCGGTCAGTTCGGTGCGGGCCTTGTCCAGCTCGCCCTTGGCCAGCCGCGTGGCATCGCCCTGGGCGATGGTCGACAGCTCATTGATCTTGTCCGAGCTTTCCTGGAACACGGCGGCGGCGATGGCCTGGGCGTCCTGGGGGGTAAAGGCGCTGACCTTCAGCGTGATCAGCTGGGTGGTGCTGTCGTAAAGCACCTTGACCTGGCGCTGCCAGTAATCGGTCAGGTCCTCGATATGGGCCTCGGGGTTGAAGGCAAAGACGAAGTCATGCGGCCAGTCGCGCGAAAAGCGCGTGCGCAGGTCCAGCCGGTCGTCGATCTTTTCGACCATGTCCTGGCTGCGGATGTATTCATAAAGGATATCGGTGTCCGATGCCCCGCCGCCGCCGGTCAGCGGCGACAGCCCGCCCAGAAGGTCGATCGAGGGGGTGGATTGTTCCTGGCGCACCGAAAAGCCGACGCTCGAGACATATTGGTCGCTGGCGCGCAGCCACAGGTAGCCGGCCCAGATCAGGCTGGGCAGCATCACCAGGACCAGGAAAGAGCCCAGGATCAGCCAGTGCCGGGGCTTTGGCTCGGCGATGGCGGCGGGCGGGCGCAGCGGCTGGGCGGGGACGACCCGGGGACGGGCCAGCGCCTTGCCGCCGGCTTTTGCCGCCGGCTTCGCTACGGCTTTCGCCGTGGGTTTTGCCGCGGGTTTTATTGCGGGCGGGCTCAGGGGCCGGACCGGGATCGGCTGGCCCTGCGGGCGCAGCGCCGGCGGCTTGGCGCTGTCCGCCGGGCGGGGCGGGGGCGCGGCCTGATCCGGCTGCGCGTCCTGCGGCCCGGGGTCTTGCGGCCCGGGGCCTTGCGGCAGCGGGTCTTTCGGCGGGTCTTTCGGCAACGGATCTTTCTGGGGGGCCTGCTGCGGCTCCGGGGGTTTTTCCTGCCCGGCCGCGGGCGGCCTGGCGCCCAGTCCCTGCTGGCCCTGGAACGGGCGCTGCGCGCCGGCGGGTGGCTGCGGGGACGCCGTAGGGGTTGCTTGTGCTGCGGCCGGCGCGGCTTGCGGCGCGGCAGCCTGCGGCTTCGATGCGCTAGCAGCCGCCTGCGGGGCGGGGGCGGGGGTTGCGTCGGATGTCGGGGCGGCTTGGCTTTGCTGCCCGCCGACCGGCTGGGCCGGCTGGCCGGCCTTGCCGCCGACCGGTGTGGAGGGAGTGTTCACGGGCAGGTGCGCTTTCGCTGGTTTACCTTTCGGGCGCAGTTGTTACATATTGCCAGCCGTCCCGACCAGTGTTTGCGTTCACATGTCCGATACCGCCCCTGAAATTACCGCCCCTGAAATCCGCCCACCGCTGCGGCCGGCCCGCAATGGCCCCCGGATGCGGATGCCGCGCACCGTGATGGCGCTGATGCTGCGCGAGATGGCCACCACTTATGGCCGCTCGGCCGGCGGCTATATCTGGGCGGTGCTCGAGCCGGTGCTGGGCGTGGCGCTGTTGACGGTGTTGTTCAGCCTGGCGCTGCGCAGCCCGGCGCTGGGGTCGAACTTTCCGCTGTTCTATGCCACCGGCTACCTGCCCTTTGCCATGTTCAACAACCTGACCAACAAGGTCGCCAGTTCGATCCGCTACTCGCGGCCGTTCCTGGCCTATCCCAGCGTGACCTTTATCGATGCGCTGCTGGCGCGGGTGATTCTGAACGTGCTGACCCATATCGCGGTCATCGCCATCGTGATCGGCGGCATTTTCGTCGCCTTCCAGCTGCCCGGTCCGGTCGACATGGCCCTGGTCTTCGAGGCGCTGCTGCTGGTGGCGCTGCTGGCCACCGGGGTGGGGACGCTGAACTGCTATCTGATGACCGCCTTCCCGATCTGGGAGCGGGTCTGGCATATCCTGACCCGGCCGCTGTTCCTGATCTCGGGGGTGTTCTTTCTCTACGACCAGATGCCCGCCAGGGCCCAGGACCTGCTGTGGTACAACCCGCTGATCCATTGCGTCGGCCTGATGCGCAGCGGCTTCTACCCCACATACGAGGCGACATATGTCAGCCGGACATATGTCGTCACCATCGCCCTCGCCCTCCTCCTCGCAGGTCTCGCTCTCCTCAAAAAATACCATAAAAAAATGCTCGAACGTTAAAGAAGAAAATCGGATGCGGACAGGTTTTTCAGATCGCCCAGTTCGATCGTCAACTCGGCTCTGCCATCGCCGTCCAGATCGATCAGCAGCCGATGAGCACCCTTTTGGGACCAGTCGGCGCGGACCTGCCCCGGCCCGGAGAAACCCTTGGTGCCGATAAAGGTCAGGTCGAGGTCCGAGAAGTCGATCCTATCCTCGCCCGCCTGGAAATCCACGATGACATCGGTGCTGCCGTCCAGATCGTCGCCCGAGAACACGAACACGTCCGCCCCCAACCCTCCGATCAGCGTGTCGGCGCCGCGACCGCCGGCCAGCGTGTCGTAGCCATCGCCACCCTCGATCAGGTCATGGCCTACGCCTCCGTGAAGCCGGTCGTTGCCGGCATTGCCGAGCAGGGTGTCATGGCCAGCACCGCCGTCCAGCACGTCGTTCCCTGTGCCGCCATGGATCAGGTCGTGGCCGTCATCGCCATGCAGCGTGTCGTTGCCGATGTCACCGAACAACATATCATTGCCCGCCCCGCCGGAAAGCGAATCGTTGCCAGCCTGGCCATATAGCGTGTCGTTGTCGGCCCCCCCGTAAAGCCTGTCGTTGCCAGCGCCGCCATATAATAGGTCGTGGCCCTCGTCGTCCTGCAGCACATCCGCGCCTGCGTGGCCGTAAAGCGTGTCGTGGCCGCTGCCGCCGCTTATCGTGTCGGCGCCGTCGCCACCCCGCAGCAGGTCGTTCCCTGCGCCCCCGGACAGGTTGTCGTTGCCAGTGCCGCCTTCCAAGGTGTCGTTCCCCGCATCGCCTTGCAGGGTGTCGGCGCCTGTTCCGCCGACGAGGCTGTCATTTCCGGTGCCCCCCAACAGCCGGTCATTGCCCGAGCCGCCGAACAGCCGGTCGTTGCCGGCGTCGCCAAACAGCGTGTCGTTGCCGGCGTCGCCTTGCAGGGTGTCTGCGCCCGCTCCGCCGACAAGGCTGTCATTACCGCTGCCCCCCAACAGCCGGTCGTTGCCCGCGCCGCCGAACAGCCGGTCATTGCCGGCCTCGCCGGTCAGCGTGTCGTTGCCGCCGTCACCCCGCAGGGTATCTGCGCCGGCCCCACCGACGAGGCTGTCATCGCCGACGCCACCAAGCAACCTGTCGTTGCCTGCGCCCCCGAATAGCCGGTCGTTGCCGCCGTCTCCGGTCAGCGTATCGTTGCCGGCGTCGCCCCACAGGGTATCTGCGCCCGCTCCACCGACAAGACTGTCATTGCCGCTACCCCCGAACAGCCGATCGTTTCCGGTACCGCCGAACAGCCGGTCGTTTCCGTTTCCTCCTTTCAGCGTGTCGTTGCCCGCATCGCCTTGGAGGGTATCTGCACCTGCTCCGCCGACGAGGCTGTCGTTGCCGGGCCCCCCGAACAGCCGGTCATTGCCGTTGGCCCCGTTCAGCGTGTCGTTGCCGGCCTGGCCATAAAGGCTATCATTACCCGCACCACCCAAAAGCAGGTCATTTCCAGCTTGGCCGTGGATGTCCGAGCCATAGCGCGACGCTGTCAGCGTATCGTTGCGGGACGTCCCGACCACCTTGGTGCGCATCTGCGGTGGCGCGTAATGGGCGATGGGGAAAAGCGAATTGTCGAATGCGCTCGCCTGGAGCATCGTGTTGTCGCGTGTCATGACCCAGATAACCGAATTCCCATAAAATATCTTGATTCCATTGGATTGTGGGTTGAAGCGCAGTTGTGCCGTGCTGCGGATCATCCCCAGGAAGGACAGGTCCAGCCGGTCCACCCCCGGCTCGAAATCGGTGATGGTGATCTGGCCGTTGACCTCCATCGGCACAAAGACGTCGGTTCCCGCACCGCCGGTCATCTGCACCGGCTTGCTTGTGGCGATCAGGATGTCGTCGCCCGCCCCGCCATTCAGCACGGTTGTCCCGGCGCTGGCCTGCATCATGTCGCTGCCCTCGGTGCCGCTCTGCCAGCCCGCGCCGACGACGCCCGTACGGCCGATCACTCCCGGCTCAAAGACGAATTGCGTGATGCCGCGCTCCGTCCGGGACGCGACGAAAAGCGCGATCCTGCCGTCGATCACCATGGCGGAAAGTGCCGAGACATCGGCAAGGGTCCGGTCGTTGGTATCGGCGAGGGTGGCCACATGCATAAGCCGCCCTTCCGGCAGCACGGTAAAGACGCTGATGCCGTCATCGCCACCACCGACAAAAACATAGGCCCGGCCGTCCACCTCCACGGTTTCCAGCGCGGTGGCGCCGGCAAAGCGCGTGCTGCGTTCGTCGATGACATGATCGGCGGGCAAAAGCTCGCCCGCATAGGTCAGCCGCATGGTGGTCAGCGACGAGCTTTGACTTGCGGCAACCACCAGATAGGTCACGCCGCTGACGGTGACCGTGCCCAAATGGCTGGGCTGATCCATGCCAAGACCTCGATCCGACCACAGCATCTGCGCCGCGCCCACCGAACCATCGGCATGGATCATCTGCACGGCGACGTAATTTCCCGTGCCAGAGGCCGAAACGATAAAGCTGCGGTCCCCCAGTGTGGCGACCAGCGTGTCGTCGATCTCTGTCCCCTGGGTGCCCGAGCCCAGCGGCAGCACCGCCCGCGTGACGTGCCGGACCGTGCCGTCGTCTGCCAACCGCCAGATGTCAAAAGCGGTCTGTCCATTGCGTGCCGAATAAAGGAAATCGCCCTGTGCCGTTTGAAACTGGCCCAGCCGGATCACATCGGCGGGCAGCGCACCCGGACCCGTCAGTCGCACGCCATCGCGAAACCCGCCCTCATCATCCAGACGGATGCCAGAACTGAGCGCGTTGCGCAGCCCTGTGCCGAACAGCACCGGGGCGTCGCCCAGCGTGACGATGCTGGCGTTCGGGGTCCCGGCATAGCCAAGCGAAGCGGCATGGGGGCGGGTGGCGGTCATTTCGATCGGCTTGTCGGCCGAGGTGATCCGATAGGCGGCGATGCCCCCGCCGACATGGGTGATGCTGTAAAGCGCGCAGCCCTCCGGCCCCGCATAGGTCTGCAGGTGCGCGATATTGGTCACAAAGGGTGCCTGTGAGCCGATATAGGTTGCAACGTGACGATAGCGCATCGCGAGGTTCGTTCGTGAAGGTCAGGGTGATGTCCCAACAAGGTGTCTAACCGCCCCTGAAGTCACGCATAATTCCCCGTGCATTTTAATATCCACAGGCATAGGTTCGGCGCAGGACGCACCGCTTGCGTGCATTTGGGAGTTCCTCCATACGCATCTCTGCGTAAAGCAAATCTGGTAGAGACAGATGCAGATTGAACCGACATTTCTTGGTGGTGTATTGGTGCTTGTTCCCCGTCGGTTTGGGGATGTGCGGGGTTTTTTTTGCGAGAGCTGGAGCGGCCGGACGCTTCTGGATGCTGGGCTCGATCTTCCGGAATTCGTTCAGGATAACCATTCGTTATCGGCGGCGGCGGGGACTTTGCGGGGCTTGCATTTCCAGGCGCCGCCCCATGCCCAGGGCAAGCTGGTGCGCTGCGGGCGGGGGCGGCTTTTCGACGTGGCGGTCGATATCCGCAAAGGCAGCCCCAGCTATGGCCAATGGACCGGGGTCGAGCTTTCCTTTGAGAACGGCCGCCAGCTTTGGATCCCGCCCGGCTTTCTGCATGGCTTCGTCACGCGAGAGCCGGATACGGAAATTCTTTACAAATGCACGGATTATTACGCGCCCGATTGCGATGGGGCGGTGGCCTGGGACAGTATCGGCATCGACTGGGGCGTCGCCGGCCAGCCGATCCTGTCGGCCAAGGACGCGCAGGCCCCGTCATGGAACGAGTTCGACAGCCCTTTCACCTATGAGGGGCCCTTTGGTTACGAGGCGGGATTATGAAGATTCTGGTTACGGGCGGCGCGGGGTTCATCGGCTCGGCGGTGGTGCGGCTGGCGGTGGCGCGGGGGCACGGGGTGGTGAACCTCGATTCGCTGACCTATGCCGCCAATCTGGAAAACGTCGCCGCGGTCTCGGGCAGTCCGCTTTACGCCTTTGAGCAGGCCGATATCCGCGACCGCGCGGCGCTGGATCGGGTGCTGGCAGGGCATCAGCCCGATGCGATCATGCATCTGGCCGCAGAAAGCCATGTGGACCGCTCGATCGACGGGCCGGGCAGTTTCATCGACACCAATGTCACCGGCACCTATAACCTGCTCGAGGCGGCGCGGGCGTATTGGAACGCGCGCGGCCGGCCCGCGGGGTTCCGCTTTCACCACATCTCGACCGACGAGGTGTTCGGTTCGCTGGGCGAGACCGGCCAGTTTACCGAAGCCACGCCCTATGACCCGCGCAGCCCCTATTCGGCCAGCAAGGCGGCCTCGGACCATCTGGTGCGCGCCTGGCACGAGACCTATGGCCTGCCGGTCGTGCTGACCAACTGCTCGAACAATTACGGACCTTTCCACTTTCCGGAAAAGCTGGTGCCGGTGGTGATCCTGAACGCGCTGCACGGCCGTCCGATCCCGGTTTACGGCGACGGCGGCAATATCCGCGACTGGCTCTATGTCGAGGATCACGCCGACGCGCTGCTGCTGGTGCTGGAAAAGGGCCGCATCGGCCGCAGCTATAATATCGGCGGCGAGAACGAGGCGACAAACATCGACCTGGTGCGCAGCATCTGCGGCCATATGGACCGGCTGCGCCCCGATGCCGCACCGCATGACCGGCTGATCAGCTTTGTCACCGACCGGCCCGGCCATGATCGCCGCTATGCCATCGACCCGGGCCGGGTGCGCAATGAGCTGGGCTGGCGCCCCTCGGTCACGGTGGAGGAGGGGCTGCGGCGCACCGTCGAATGGTATCTGGAGAACGAGGACTGGTGGCGGCCGCTTCTGGCGCGGCAGGGCGTGGGCGAAAGGCTCGGCAAGGCATGAAGGGCCTTTTGGTCTTTGGCCGCACGGGACAGGTGGCGACCGAGCTTGGGCGGCTGGCGCCCGAGGCGCGGTTTCTCGGCCGGGATCAGGCCGATCTGTCCGATCCCGCCGCCTGCGCCGCGGCGATCCGCGCATCGGGTTGCAAGGCGGTGCTGAACGCCGCCGCCTATACCGCCGTGGACCGCGCCGAAACCGACCCCGACCTGGCGCGGGTCGTCAATGCCGAGGCGCCGGCCGCCATGGCCCGGGCCGCGGCGGAACTGGGCGTGCCCTTCCTGCATGTCTCGACCGACTATGTCTTTGACGGCTCGGGTGAACGGCCCTGGGCCGAGGGCGATCCGACCGGCCCGCTGGGCGTTTATGGCGCCACCAAACTGGCCGGAGAGCGGGGCATCGCCGCGGCCGGTGGGCAATGGGCGGTTCTGCGGACCTCCTGGGTGTTTTCGGCGCATGGCGCGAATTTCGTCCGGACCATGCTGCGGCTTGGCGCGGGACGCGAGGCGTTGCGCGTCGTCGCCGACCAGCACGGCGGCCCGACCCCGGCGGCCGGGATCGCCGCCGCCGGCCTTGCCATGCTGGGGGCGATGCGTGCCGATGGCGGGCTGGGCGGGCTTTACCATTTCTCGGGTGCGCCCGACACCAGCTGGGCCGGTTTCGCGCGCGAGATCATGGCGCAGGCGGGCCTGTCCTGCCGCATCACCGACATTCCCACCACCGATTACCCCACCCCAGCCCGGCGCCCGGCGAATTCGCGTCTGAACTGCGCCGCCATTCTGCGGGACTTCGGCATCAGTCGCCCCGACTGGCGTGCCGGTCTCGCCCAGGTCTTGCAGGAGCTGAAGCCATGACCCGATCCGTTGAAGAACCCCGCAGCCGCAAGGGCATCATCCTGGCCGGCGGCTCGGGCACGCGGCTTTACCCGATCACCATGGGGGTCTCCAAGCAGCTTCTGCCGATCTATGACAAGCCGATGATCTATTACCCGATCACCGTGCTGATGCTGTCGGGCATCCGCGAGATCGCCATCATCACCACGCCCGAGGACCAGGAGCAGTTCCGCCGGCTGCTGGGCGATGGCAGCCAATGGGGCCTCGACTTCGAATATCTGGTGCAGCCCTCGCCCGACGGGCTGGCGCAGGCCTATCTTCTGGCCGAGGATTTTCTGGGCGGCGCGCCTTCGGCCATGGTGCTGGGCGACAATATCTTCTTCGGGCATGGCCTGCCGCTGCTGCTCGAGGCGGCCGATCGCCGCGAGATCGGCGGAACGGTGTTCGGATACCGGGTGTCCGACCCCGAGCGATACGGCGTGGTCGATTTCGACGCGGCGGGCCGGGCGCGGGCGATCATCGAAAAACCGGCCCGGCCGCCGTCGAACTTCGCGGTCACCGGGCTTTACTTCCTGGACGGCACGGCGCCGCGCCGCGCGGCCGAGGTCCGTCCGTCCGAGCGGGGCGAGCTGGAGATCACCACGCTTCTGGAAAGCTATCTCGCCGAAGGGCTGCTGAGCGTCGAGAAGATGGGCCGCGGTTTCGCCTGGCTGGACACCGGAACCCACGCGAGCCTGCTGGATGCCGGAAACTTCGTGCGCACCCTCGAGGAACGCCAGGGACAGCAAACAGGATCACCAGAAGAAATCGCTTTCGAAAAAAAATGGATCGGCGCTGATGAATTGCGAGCAACGGCAGGGAAATTCTCGAAAAACGCCTATGGCCGCTATCTGCTGCAACTTTTGGGTGAGACGGAATAGCTGCCTTCGTTGCCGCGATGAAGGGCGAAATCAGCTTTCACTTCGCTTGGCGTCTATACGCAGTCACGCCGGACCGGTGATCGCGCCGGATAAGCTTGTGTCTGGGTTTGCCGATGCACCATTCCGCCCAAGACCGGGGGTGCTGCTTTATCCCGTGCGCCTAGCCTGTTAAGAGGCTTTTGTAAGAACCCATCGGTTTTGCGTCCCGTCTGCCAGCCAATCCCGTGAGCCCCATTTGAGCCAATCCAACTCTCCGGTCATCGCGGCCGTCGTCGTAACCTTCAACCGGTTGTCGCATCTGCAGAAAACCTTGGCGCGCCTGTTGTCCGAGCCATTGGATCATGTCGTGGTGGTCGAGAATGGCTCGACCGATGGCACGCGCGACTGGCTTGCCGGTCAAAGCGATCCGCGGCTTCTTGTCATTGAAATGCCCGGTAATGGTGGTGGCGCCTTGGGATTCGAGGTCGGGATGCGCGAGACCGGCCTGCGACTTGATCCCGACTGGCTGGTGTTGATGGATGACGATGCCCGCCCGGCTGTCGGCGCGATCGTCCGGTTTCGCCAAGGATTGGTGGCGGGTCGTTGGCGTGGCGCCGAGGCGCTGGCGGCGGCAGTTCGTTTTCCCGACGGCCGAATCTGCGAGATGAACCGACCTTGGGTCAACCCGTTCAGCAAACTATCGGTTTTCTTGCGAGTATTGGCAGGGGGCGGGCGTGCGGCCTTTCACATCCCTGACGGTGATTATGATGCGCAAGTCCCACGGCGGTTGGACGGCACCTCTTTTGTGGGCTTCTTTGTGTCGCGGGCAGGGGTGGCCCGCGCCGGCTATCCCGACGGCCGGTTGTTCATCTATGGCGATGACGTACTTTATTCCCTAGGGTTGACGCAGGCCGGTGGACGGTTGCTTTTTGCCCAGGATCTGGGTTTTGAACATGATTGCGAAACTCAGACGGTTGGGGCAATGCCGCGACCGCTTTGGAAAGTATATTATCTGCATCGCAACGCTTGGTTCGTCTATCGTCGAGTTGCAGGGCGGTTATTTTTCCTCCCGCTGATGACCTTGATGTTGCCGAAATGGCTGAGCAAGGGGCGTCTCTTGCCCCCAAATGATCGACGCATATGCCGCCAGCTGATTCGCTTGGCAGTGGCTGACGCCTTTCGTGGTCACCTTGGTCGGAGTCATGCCGAAATTCTGGTCCGCGCCAATGGAGCCGGAGACACTACACTCAAGCGCGGTGGGGCCGGGACCGGGCCAGCCCCCTCTGACAGTAACAGCTAAGTTAGAGCATTTGCATGAAGCCGAAATTGTGAGGGATTGCAGGCGGTGCGAGTATTATCCATCCTGATCGGCTGTGGGTCAGATGAAAAAGTCGGTTTTCTCCATCTCGAGGGGCTGGGTTCAGAAGCATTTCGAGGCGGGATGCGCGCCGCATGGTGCCAGCGGCGGGGTTTCGGGGCCGTTCCAACTTTGCAATCAAGCTGGACCAGAGAGCCAAGGCGACGGGTTCGACGCGTCCCCATTCGGCAGCATTACCCACCGAGTTTTATGGGTGCTGCACGAACAAAGCCCATGCCCGATGGGGCGCAACAATCCCGCCGGACGGGGACCGACAGGGTCCACGGCCAATCTATCGCTTAGAAGGGGGGCGGTGCCTATGACCTCGTGGGCGCTTTCATTGAACCTGTCTGTTAATATCCTCGATCAGAATGCGTCGTATATCTGGTCCTGCAGCCTTCTGGCCGGCAGCAAGCAGGGTCGTGCGTAGGCGTTGCAGGGTGGGTTCTGCTGTGAAATTGCCGTCAAACGCCCCAGTATTCGCCTCGACCAACAGAGCATTCAGCAAGGCGTCCCGTAGTCTATGCTTTTTTGCCTCAATATCGGCGCGGGCAGATGCAGGCATCTCGATACTCAGTGATAAGATCATGACTGCAAAAGGCGTGCCATTGCGCAGAACCGGTACGAAAAATTGATTTGGAAATGTGAACCAGTCCAGATTTGCTTCGATGTCCGAACCCTTGCCTAGGTCACCATTGATATCTGCCGGGTTGGTGGGAATATCTGAGGTCTCTTGGCCTTCCTGTGCTATGGAGTCGATGACTTGATCGGTTTGCTCAAGGGTCTTATTGTGGCCAAGTATGTCGCCGCCGACGGTCCCCGCAAGAAATGCCAGCAAGATAATCAAGAGAGGCGTGATCTTTTTCACGAAGCGCCCTTTCTTCAGTAAGGCAGGATGATATCGGCGATCTGCTGGCCGTAACGTGGTTGCTGAACATCGCTGATCTGCCCCCTCCCGCCATAGGAAATGCGCGCACCCGCTATCCGGTCATAGGCGATCTCGTTACGCCGCCCGATATCGGAAGGACGTACGAAGCCGCTGACAGTCAGTTCGCGTACTTCGTAATTTACTCGCACCTCCTGCGTGCCCTGAATACGCAACACTCCATTGGGCAGGCGATCAACAACCGTAGCTGCAACACGGAGCGTCAGCTTGTCGCGGCGCGAAATATTGCCGCTTCCCTTGAAACTGGAAGACGCCTTGGCTTCGACCAATTCGTCCATACTGGCACCTTCCGGCAGTGTCTCGTCGATGCGCTGCGGCAAACCCATCATGGAAGGGATGCTGACCTTGTCGGTCGAACTCCGACTACGCCCAGAGCTGTTTTGGATTTCTGCACGGTCGTCGATCTCGATAACCACGGTCAGGATGTCACCTCGATTCGAGGCTCGCCGGTCTGCAACCAGCGAGTTTTGCGATACGGTCCAGAGCGAGGCCGTGCTGTCGAGCCGGTTGGGCAACTCCTGCAGGCCGTGACCCGATGAGGTCATGGCTTGAAATTCGACACTGCTTTCCGGTGAGGTCATGTTGGGGACCTGTCCGATCTGGGAAACCCGGCCACAAGCGGCAAGCGAGAAGGTCAAAGTGATGGCGCCGGACAGAATGGCGCGGCTGAGTGGTGTGTGCTTGAGCATCAAAACAACCTTCAGTTCTGTTGGACGACGATCGTTCCGCCTGGGGCAACGCGGCCCGAGACGGTCACGCGCGAAGCGTTATTCATGACGCGGATGATTTGCCCCGCACTTCCAGCCGAAAGCGCCCGGCCTTCAGCCTCGATCCGAAGAGCGTCTCTTTCATATGCGATGGTGACGATCTGATTGCGCCCGACCAGCGTGGGGGGAGTCAGGGTCGAAGGGTCGATGCGCCGCCCTTGATAAACCATGACCCGCAACTGCTGGCCCAATATTTTCTCGAGGATTTCACCACCTTCCTGCTGATTATCGACCAGAGAAACGTCCCCTGCCGAGATTACCGTTCCGGCCGGCAGCGTCCGATTAGCGACTACCGATCCGGCGAGCATCGGTTGCGGCAGCATCAGGAGCAGGAAGATCAGCCCCCGCATTAGCGCACCTGTACGGTTGTGCCGAGCATCTGGTCTGCGGCGGTGATCACTTTGGAATTCAGCTCATAGCCGCGTTGCGCCTTGATCAGTTCGGCGATTTCGCGCACCGGATCGACAGAGCTTTCTTCAAGAAAACCGGCGCGGATCGTGCCCAACCCCTCTTGACCGGGGTTGGCGACTTGTGGTGCGCCGGATGCGATAGTTTCCAGGAACATGTTCGAACCGATTGCCTCGAGTCCCTTTTCGTTTACAAAATTGGCCAGAGTGATCTGGCCCAGATTTTCCGGCTCGACGCGATCATCGAAATAGGCAAAGACTTCGCCATCTGCGTTGATGGCAATGCTGCGGGCGTCCTCTGGGATGGTGATGTCGGGAACCAGTGGATAACCTTCAGATGTGACGACCTGCCCTTCGGCCGAGCGTTTCAGGCTGCCGTCACGTGTATAAGCCGAGATGCCCGAGGGTAGCGTGACCTCGAGATAACCGTTCCCGTCGATTGCGATATCCAGATCACCGTTGGTCTGGATCGGTGTTCCCTGTGCCAGCATGACTGTCACGCTGGCGGGGCGCACGCCTAAACCAAGCTGCACACCCGCCGGAACCATGGTGCCATTAGTGGCCGTCAATGTGCCGGGCCGGGTGACCTGCTGATATTGGAGGTCGGCGAATTCCGCACGCCGGGGGTTGTAGCCCGTGGTGGACATGTTGGCGAGGTTGTTAGAGATGACATCGACACGCATCTGCTGCGCGCTCATTCCGGATGCTGCAATTTGAAGGGCTCTCATGATTTATCCTTTCACCGGGTCAGTGAGGTGATGGTCTGGCGAATGCGCTGGTCTTCTTGGTCAAGAAAACTTTGGCCCAGCTGATATGCGCGCTGAACTTCGATCATACGCGCAATCTCCAGCACCGGGTCGACGTTTGAATCCTCAAGGAAACCTTGGCGCAGTACCGCCTCTTCAATGGGTTCAACAGCGCCGCCGGGATCAAAAAGTGTGCCGGCCTCGTGTTGCAAGTTTGCGGGATCGGGGCTGGTAAAAACGCCGATACGCCCGACGGGGTTGTCGTCGGCGGAAATCGTACCATCCGTGCCAATCCCAACATTGCCCACCCCGGCCGGGATGATGATCGGCGCCTGCCCGTCATCAAGCAGTTGATAGCCGTCGGGGTTGACCAACTCGCCTTCGGCGTTGGTCATAAAGGCGCCGGCGCGGGTCAGGCGACTGCCCTGCGGCGTCTGAACCATCAAGAATCCCTCGCCGTCAATCGCGAGGTCATACTGGCCGTTGGTCTGGGTCATGCCGCCGGGCCCAAGATCGATCCTGCGGCCGCGGCCATTGGCCATGGCAAGCGTTTCGCCGCGTCCGTCGAGCGGGACCATATACTCCGAGAACACCACGCCCTCTCGCCGGAAGCCAGTGGTATTGGCGTTGGCGATATTATTGGCGACGACGCGCATTTCTCGCATCAGGCCCGATTGTCGGGTCAAAGCGGCATAAATTGCATTATCCATG